>NZ_BOPO01000013.1 GCF_017312725.1 Actinocatenispora comari
CGCGGGTGCGGCGCGCCGCCGGGCGGCGGCGCGGGCTGGTGCCCACCATGCCGCCGCGGCTGCGGGCCCGCACCACCTCGCCGCCCAGCGCGATCCCGGCGGCCAGCGCGAACGCGGTCGCCAGCGCGGTGAACAGGCTGACCAGGCCGGTGTTCAGGGCGTTGTGGCTGATCTGCAGCAGCCCCCGGTACAGCGGGGTGCCGGGCAGCAGCGGCGCGATCAGCGGCACCGTGTACGCCATGGCCGGGGCGCGGTGCCGACCCGCCATCAGGTGCGCGGCGAAGCCGACCAGGGCGGCCGCGACGCCGGCGGCGAGGATCGGCATCACGTCGATCTCGCGCAGGGCGGAGTAGACGATCCAGATCGCGCCGCCGCCGATCGCCGCCGTCGGCAGCGCCTTGAGCGGCGCGGCGAGCGAGATCGCGAACGCGACCGAGATCGCCACCGCGGCGAGCACCTGCACCGGGCCGAACGAGGCGAGCGAGGTCGGCAGGTCCTCCACCCGCAGCGGCAGGCCCAGGTGGACCGCGCCGTACACGGTGAGACCGACGCCGCTGACCAGCGCCGCGACGATGAAGAACACCTCCAGCAGCCGCGCCGCGGACGACACGTACGCACCGGAGATGCCGTCCTGGACGGCGGCCACCAGCGGTCGCCCGGGCAGCAACGCCATGATCGAACCGGTCACCACGGCACTGGCCACCACCGGCAGCCCGGCCGCGATCACCAGCACCGCGAGCAGCGACCCGATGGCCGCGCCGACGGCCAGCTGGAAGAACTCGGCGATGCCGCGGCGGGCCAGGTAGGCCCCGGTGCGGTCGGCGAGCAGGGTGGCGAGGAACGCCACCACGGCGACCAGCACGCCACCGCCGGCCAGTACCGACGCGGAGGCGGAGATCAGCGGCAGCGACAGCGTGATCAGCAGCGCCGGGTACGGCGGGCGGGCCCGCTTGATCTCACGCAGCCGGTCGAACGCGGCGTCCAGGTCGACCAGGCCGATCGCCGCGTCCTGCACCAGCCGGTGGGTGGCGGCGAGCCGGTCGTAGTCGGGCAGCCGGCGGCGCACGGTGCGCTCGCCGGTGACCGGCGGCGCGCCGTCGGTCGGCACGCAGGACAGCGAGATCGCGGTGAACGTGACCGCGGCCTCGCTGCGGGGCAGCCCGTACGCGACGGACAGGCTGCGCATCGCCTCGCTGACGTTCTCGGTCGCCTCACCGGAGGCGAGCAGCAGCTCGCCCACCCGCAGCGCCAGATCCATCGCGCGGTAGGTCTCCGCGTTCGCCGCCTCGTCCGGCTCCTCCGGCGTGGCCGGGGTACCGGCGATGGCGCGCTCGCGCATCCGCTCCCACACGGTGCGGGCACGACGCAGCTGCCGGACGTCGAAGCGCTCAAGGGTCTGTGGCATGGCGAACCTTTGCGGGGTGGCAGGGGTGGTGGGCAGCACCTTGCGCCGGTCGCGGAAGGACCGTGCGGAAAGGCGGGATGAGGGTGTGCGGCACGGCTCGTCGGAGCGTGCATGGTCAAGTCTAGGGACGCATCCGCGGGCGCGGATATTCCAGCCGCCGTGATCTGGATCGCCTCGCCCCGACAGGGTCGTACGTCTGCCCGAGGCGCCGGCGGAATCCGTTGGCCGGTACCGGAATCCGGGCTCGGTTGCGGCGGGGACCGGCCCGGCCGGGTGGCGCCGGACACGGTGGCGGCGGGTCGGATCGGACGGCCGCGCGCAGGAGCGATGTTCTGGACCAATGGCCGTCAACCGGGCATGCTGACGGCGACACGGTCGGCCGCCGCACCGGCGGCCGGCGACGAGCCCTGGTGAGGGAGGTCGGATGCTGCACGCGAGGCGCCGGTTCGCCGGCGTGGTGCTGCTCGCCCTGGCGCTGACCGCGGTGGCGGGCTGCTCCAACCGGGTGGACGCCGGGACGACCGCGGCCCCGACCGCCGCGCCGGCCGCGCGGGGCGGCAACCACACCCTGCGGGTGGCGGTGGTCACCCACGGCGCGCCGGGCGATCCGTTCTGGGCGGTGGTGAAGAACGGCGCCGTGCAGGCCGGCAAGGACCTGCACGTGCGGGTCGGCTACCAGGGTTCGGGGGTGCCGCAGACGCAGGCGCAGTACATCGACGCGGCGGTCAACCAGCACGTCGACGGGCTGGTGGTCTCGATGGCCAACCCGGACGCGCTGAAGGCGTCGATCCAGCGGGCGGTCGGCCAGGGCATCCCGGTCATCACGATCAACTCCGGCGAGGCGCAGTCCGCCGCGTTCGGCGCCATCACGCACGTCGGGCAGGACGAGTCGGTCGCGGGGGAGGCGGCCGGGGCGCGGCTGGCGTCCTCCGGCGCGCACCACGTGCTGTGCGTGGTCCACGAGGCCGGCAACATCGGCCTGACCCAGCGCTGCCAGGGCGCGGCGAAGGGCTTGCACGGCAAGCTCGACACCCTGCAGGTCAACATCAACAACCTGGCCCAGGTCCAGGCGACGATCAAGGCGAAGCTGACCGCCGACCACTCCGTCGACGGGGTGCTCGCGTTGAACCCGGCGGTGGCGATGGCGGCGGTGGCGGCCGAGTCGGGCACCGGGTCGAAGGCGAAGATCGCGACGTTCGACCTGTCCGGCGACGTGACCTCGGCGATCGAGCAGGGCCGGGTGCTGTTCGCCGTCGACCAGCAGCCGTACCTGCAGGGCTACCTGCCGGTGCAGTTGATCAAGCTGTACCACGACAACGACAACACGCTCGGCGGCGGCAAGCCGGTCCTGACCGGGCCGGGCTTCGTCACCAAGGACAACGCCGCGAAGGTCGCACAGCTGGCCAAGGAGGGCACGCGATGAACTCCGTCGAGGCAGGCGGTACGGGTACCGCCGGGGTGGTCGCCGCAGCGGGGGCGGCATGAGTACCGCCGAGGGGGTCGCGGACGAGCGGTTGGCGAGCAGCTCGGTGCTGCGCCGGTTGCTGGTCCGGCCCGAGCTGGGTGCGCTGATCGGCGCGGTCGTGGTCTTCGTGTTCTTCGCCGTACTGTCGCCGACCTTCCGGTCGCCCGCCGGCATCGCGAACTGGCTGGATCCGGCGTCGACGCTGGGCATCATGGCGGTCGCGGTGGCGCTGCTGATGATCGGCGGCGAGTTCGACCTGTCCGCCGGCGTGCTGACCGGTACCACCGGTCTCGCGGTGACGATCATCGCCACCCGGTTCGGCCTGAACGTGTGGCTCGCGGTGGCGATCTCGCTGGTACTCGCGCTGGTCGTGGGGCTGTTCAACGGCCTGCTGGTGGTGCGCACCGGGCTGCCGAGCTTCATCGTGACCCTCGGCAGCTACCTGGTGCTGCAGGGGTTGAACCTCGGCGTGACGAAGGTGCTGACCGGCAACGTGCTGGTCGGCGGGCTGGTCGGCCGGCACGGGTTCTCCTCGGCGCACCTGGTGTTCTCGTCCTCGGTGGTGCTGGGCGGCACGTACTTCAAGGTGTCGATCGTGTGGTGGCTGGTGCTCACCGCGCTGGCCACCGTGGTGCTGCTGCGCACCCGGTTCGGCAACTGGGTCTTCGCGGTCGGCGGCGACCAGGTCGCCGCCCGCAACGTCGGCGTACCGGCGGCCCGGACCAAGGTGCTGCTGTTCCTGACCACCGCGACCGCGGCCTGGCTGGTCGGCACCATCACCGCGCTGCGCAACACCTCGGCCCAGGCGGACGCCGGCGTCGGCGACGAGCTGACGTTCATCGTCGCGGCGGTGATCGGCGGCTGCCTGCTGACCGGCGGGTTCGGCTCGGCCATCGGCGCCACCTTCGGCGCGCTGATCTTCGGGATGACCTCGGTCGGCATCGTCTACGCCGGCTGGGACGCCGACTGGTACAAGCTGTTCCTCGGCGCGATGCTGCTGCTCGCGGTGTTCGCCAACCGGCTGGTCCGGCGGTACGCGGAACGGCGGCGAGGCTGACATGTCCGATCACGACGGTGGCCCGGAGCGAAGCGACGTACCGGAGGTGCCCGTGCAGGCGACGCCAGGGGTGTCCGGCGGCGGTGCGCCGCTGCTCGCGGTGGAGTCGGTGAGCAAGTACTTCGGCAGCGTGATCGCGCTGTCGGAGGTGTCGACGAGCGCCCGCGCCGGCGAGGTCACCTGCGTGCTGGGTGACAACGGTGCCGGCAAGTCGACCTTCATCAAGATGCTCGCCGGGGTGCACCGGCCGGACCGCGGCGGGATCTGGCTGGATGGCACGCGGGTCGAGTTCGGCAGCCCGCGGGAGGCGCTGGACGCCGGCATCGCCACGGTGTACCAGGACCTCGCCGTGGTCCCGCTGATGTCGGTGTGGCGCAACTTCTTCCTCGGCGCCGAGCCGCGCCGGCGGTTCGGCCCGGTCAGCCTGTTCGACGTGGCGGCGGCGCGGCGGATCACCCGCGAGCAGCTGGCCGCGATGGGCATCGACGTGCGTGACACCGACCAGCCGGTCGGCACCCTGTCCGGGGGTGAGCGGCAGGCGGTGGCGATCGCCCGCGCGGTGTACTTCGGTGCCCGGGTGCTGATCCTGGACGAGCCGACCTCGGCGCTCGGCGTCAAACAGGCCGGTGTGGTGCTGCGCTACATCGCCGCGGCCCGCGACCGCGGCCTCGCGGTCGTGTTCATCACCCACAACCCGCACCACGCGTACCCGATCGGCGACCGGTTCCTGCTGCTCAACCGGGGCCGCAGCATGGGCGACTTCGGCAAGGACGAGATCGACCAGGCGGAGCTGACCCGGCTGATGGCCGGCGGCGCCGAGCTGGAGGAGCTGGCACACGAGCTGGCCCGGACCGACGGCGCGGCACCGCCGGACTCGGGGGCGCGGGCGTCCCGGCTGCTCGCCGAGGACGCCGACGAGCTGGGGCGCGAGTAGCACGAGCGGTGCGGTGTGACGTCTCGTCGGCCGTGTAACGACGACCGGTCGCAGGGGCGAAAGCCTAGGTGCGGTCGGGAAGGATGCTGATGCCTGCGGCACGGGCGGAGACGGTGCGGTGCAGCACCCGCTGGCCGCGCGGGTCCAGCTCCCACCCGGTCAGCAGCAACCACCGCGCCTCGGCTGCGGCGCGGTGCTCGGCGGCGTCGATCGTCGACGGCTGCGGTGGTGAGGTGATCAGCAGCTGGATTGGTCTGGCTCGGAACTGGGGCGAGGCCTCGGCACCGAGGTAGACGGTCTGACCGACGCGCGGAATGACTCCGATCGTCACCCGTTCATGATCCGCCCGGGCCGATCGGGTGAACAGGCCGGCAGCGCAGGAAGCAATGACCGTCACACTCGGCAACGATTCACGGCGCCCGGGGCGTCGGCGCGGAACGTATCGCGCAGTCGGCCGGAAAGGCCGCGGACCAGGCGACTCGCCCGATCCGGCGGAGCGGCGTACGGACCGGACCGGCCCGCGAACGCCATGCCGCGGGCCGGGTCGCGGCGGCGCCCGTGCCGCGGGCCGGGCTCAGAGCGGGCGGTGCAGCCGGTCACCGGCGGCGAGGATCGCCGCGGACAGCGCGGCGACCGGGCTGTCGGCCGCCTCGTCCTCGGCGCCGAGCAGCACGAACTCCACCTCGCCCAGGTCCGGCAGCCGGTGCCGGCCGCGGATCTCCGACAGGCCGGGCGGGATCAGGCTGTGCGCGTGCGCGGTGACGCCGAGGCCGGCCATCGCCGCCGCGCGCAGCCCGGACAGGCTCCCGCTGGTACACACGATGCGCCAGGAGCGGTCGTGCCGCTCCAGTGCCTCGATGGCCCGGTCCCGGGTGATCGACGGCGGCGGGTAGACGATCAGCGGTACCGGGGTGCTCGGCTCCGGCCGGCTCGTCTCGCCGCCGATCCAGGCGAGCCGTTCGCGCCACACGGTCTGGCCGCGGTGCTGGCCGGTGCGCCGCTTGGCGAACACCAGGTCCAGCTCGCGCCGGTCGAACGCGTCGTACAGGATCGCCGACAGGCCGACGGTGAGCTCCAGGTCGACGAGCGGGTGGCTGGCGCGGAAGTTGCGCAGGATCTCCGGCAGCCGGGACAGCACGAAGTCCTCCGAGGCGCCGAACCGGACCCGGCCGCGCACCTGGGCGCCGGCGAAGTAGCTGTCCGCCCGGGCGTGCGCGGCGAGGATCGAGTCGGCCAGCGGCACCAGCGCCTCGCCGTCGCCGGTGAGCGCCACGGTGTGCGTGTCGCGGCTGAACAGCTGCCGGCCGGTGGTCGCCTCCAGCCGCCGGATCTGCTGGCTGACGGTGGACTGGCGCAGCCCGAGCCGCCGCGCCGCCTGGGTGAAGTTGCGGGTCTGCACCACGGCGAGGAACGTGCGCAGCAGCGTCGGGTCGAACATGGCCATCACGTTAGCCGATCACAGTAATAGCGGTGAACGTAGTTCACAATGACCCGTCGGGGACGGAGAATCAGGACGGATCAACGACGAAAGGCGGCCATGGCCCGCATCCCCGTGCTGTCTCGACTGCGCATCGACCCGTACATCCTGGCCATCCTGGCGATGGTCGGGCTGGCCGCGCTGCTGCCGGCCCGCGGGGTCGGCGCCACCGGGTTCGGCTACGCCACCGACATCGCCATCGGCCTGCTGTTCTTCCTGTACGGGGCGCGCCTGTCGCCGCAGACCGCGCTCGCCGGCGCCCGGCACTGGCGGCTGCACCTGGTCGTCTTCTGCGCCACGTACGTGCTGTTCCCGTTGCTCGGCATCGCCGCCCGGCTGCTCGTGCCCACCGTGCTCTCGCCCGACCTGTACGTCGGGGTGCTGTTCCTGTGCTGCCTGCCCTCGACGGTGCAGTCGTCGATCGCGTTCACCTCGATCGCCAAGGGGAACGTGGCCGCAGCGATCTGCTCCGCCTCGTTCTCCAACCTGGTCGGCATCGTGATCACGCCGCTGCTGGTGGCGGTGCTGCTGTCCGGGCACGGTACCGGTCTGTCGCTGCACTCGATCAGCGAGATCGTGCTGGAGCTGCTGGTGCCCTTCGCCGCGGGGCAGCTGCTGCGCCGCTGGATCGGTGGCTTCGTGGAACGCCACGCCACCGTGCTCAAGCTGGTCGACCGCGGCTCGATCCTGCTGGTGGTCTACACCGCGTTCTCCGAGGGCGTCGTCGCCGGGATCTGGCACCGGCTGTCGCTGCCCCGGCTGGGGGTGCTGCTGGTCGTCGACTGCGTCCTGCTCGCGCTCGCGCTCGCGATCACCGCGGTCGGCTCGAAGCGGCTCGGGTTCAGCTGGCCGGACCGGATCACCATCATCTTCTGCGGTTCGAAGAAGAGTCTCGCGTCCGGCCTGCCGATGGCCGGCGTGCTGTTCCCGGCCGGCGCGGTCGGCCTCGCCGTGCTGCCGCTGATGCTGTTCCACCAGATCCAGCTCATGGTGTGTGCCTGGCTCGCGCAACGCTGGAGCACTCGCGCCGACGCCACCGAACAGGTCGAGGAGCCGGCGGCGGCCTGACCCCCCGACCTGACGGTGCGCCCGGTCAGGACGCCTTGCAGAGGCAGAACGGGTGACCGGCCGGGTCCAGCAGCACCTGCCAGGTGCTGCCCGGCTGGAACTCCGGTACCGTCGCGCCGAGCTGCACGCAGGCGCGCTCGGCGGCGGACACGTCCGGTACGGACAGGTCCAGGTGGAAGCGCTTGGTGCCGGTGGTGTCCGGCCAGGCCGGCGGCTGGTAGTCCGGCACCCGGCCGAAACCGATCGAGCTGTGCCCGTCCGAGATCATCGCGTAGTCGCCCTCGTTGAACGTGATCTCCCAGCCGAGCACGCCGTGGTAGAACTCGGCGAGTCGGGCGGGGTCGGCGCAGTCCAGGTTGACCATGATCAGGTTGGCCACGGCGTCCGACGAAGTGTCGTTGAGCTGGGTGTTCGTTGTCATGCCGACCATGATGCCGGCAGTACCCGTCAGTTCGTGTCGGGTACGTGAGAAAGTTGGTCGTGCGCGCCTCCCGACTGCTGTCGCTGCTGCTCCACCTCCAGGTCCGGGGTCAGGTCACCGGTCCGGAGCTGGCCGCGCGGCTCGCGGTCAGCGAGCGCACCGTGCAGCGCGACGTGGAGGCCCTCACCGCGGCCGGGATCCCGATCCGGTCGGTGCGCGGCCCGGCCGGCGGCTACTCGCTGCCGGGCGGCTACCGCACCCGGCTGACCGGGCTGGGTGCGGCCGAGGCGCAGGCGCTCGCGTTCCTCGGGCTGTCCGGTGCGGCCGAGGCGCTGGGGCTCGCAGACCAGCTGGACACGGCGCAGCACAAGCTGTGGGCGGCGCTGTCCGGCGACGCCCGGGAGCACGCCGACCGCTCCGCGCAGCGCTTCCACCTCGACCCGGTCCGCTGGTACGGCAGCGCCGAGCCGACGCCCGCGCTGGCCGCGGTCGCCGAGACGGTGTGGCTGGACCGCCGGCTGCGGCTGCGGTACGCGGCGCGCGGCGGCAAGGTCGCCGACCGCGTCGTCGATCCGCTCGGGCTGGTGCTCGCCGCCGGCGACTGGTACCTCGTGGCCCGCCGGGACGGCGCACGTCGCACGTACCGGATCTCGCGGGTGCTGTCCGCGCAGCCGCTGGACGAGCCGGTCGACCGCCCGGTCGGGTACGACCTCGCCACCGACTGGGCCGACGCGCGCAGCCAGCTGGAGTCCCGGCACGAGCTGGTCACCGTCACGCTGCTCGCCGACCCGGCGGTACTGCCGGGCCTGCGCCGGGTGGTCGCGGTGGCCGGGCAACACCTGGTCGACGTGGCCGCCACCGAACAGGTCCGGCTGGAGGTGCCGTTCGAGGGCCTGGCCTGGGCGGCCACCGCGCTGCTCGGTCTCGGCGCCGGGATCGAGGTGCTCGCGCCGGCGTCGCTGCGCGAGCGGATCGCCACCGAGTCGCGCGCCGTCGCCGACAAGTACCGATAAAGTTCCGGAAAAGATCGATGATCGTGGAGGGAGCGTCATGCGGTACACGACCCTGGGCCGGACCGGGCTGGAGGTTTCCCGGATCGCGTTCGGCACCTGGCAACTCGGCGGGGAGTGGGGCACGTTCGATGCCGACGACGCGGTCGCGGCGATCCGGCGCGCCCGGGAGCTCGGCGTGACGTTCTTCGACACCGCGCAGGGTTACGGCTTCGGCGCCTCGGAGGAGCTGCTCGCCCGCGGGCTGCGACCGGAGCTGACCGGCGACCGCGACAGCGTTGTCATCGCCACCAAGGGCGGCATCGACCCGGGCGGCCCGCGGCCCCGCAACGCCAGCCGCGAGTACCTGCGCGCCGGCGTCGAGTCGAGCCTGCGCGCGCTGGGCGTCGAGTACATCGACCTGTACCAGGTGCACTGGCCGGACGACGCGACGCCGGCCGAGGAGACCGCCGGCGAGTTGCAGGAGATGGTCGACGAGGGCAAGATCCGGCACGTCGGCGTGTCCAACTACGACGTGACGCAGCTGGCGGCGTTCGACGCGGTGCGGCCGGCCGAGACGCTGCAACCGCCGTACCACCTGTTCCAGCGCGGCATCGAGGCCGAGGTCCTGCCGTACTGCCAGGCGCACGACATCGGTGTGCTGGTCTACAGCCCGCTCGCCTCCGGGCTGCTCACCGGCACCTGGACGGCCGAGGTGAGCTTCGACGACACCGACTGGCGGTCCAAGGCCACCGCGTTCCACGGCGACGCGCTGCGGGGCAACCTCGCGATCGTCGACGAGCTGAAGCGGTTCGCCGCGGACAAGGGCGTCTCGGTCGCGCAGCTGTCGATCGCCTGGACGCTCGCCCGGCCCGGGGTGGACGTGGCGATCGTGGGTGCCCGCCGGCCCCGCAACATCGCCGACAGCCTGGCCGCCGCCGAGCTGACCCTGTCCGCGGACGAGCTGGCGCGGATCGACGAGATCACCGCGGGGGCCGTCCAGTTCATCGGAGCGAGCCCCGAAGGCGTCGCCTGAGGTGATCCCGGACGTGGCGCTCGACGTCGCGCGCAGGGCGTTGCGGCAGGTGGCGGCGCGGCCGGTCGGCCCGCCGCCGGCCGCCGGCGTGGCGGTGACGGTGCACTTGCACCGCGGCCGGCGCGTCGGCGGCTCGACCGTGCTGGCCCGTATCTCTCGCAGTTCGTCACCGGGGTCGGCAACGGCGGGCTGACCGCGTACCGGGGTGGTGCGCGCGGGGACTGGCAGAGCCGGCTGTTCGACGACCGCTGCTGCCGGGACACCGCGCTGGTCCGGTTGGCCGCGACGCCGCCCTGCCCGGTCGGGTGGCATCCCGGTTTCCGGCTCGGCGTCGAGGAACCGCGCCGGCACCCCGACTACCGAGGTGCCGAGATCGTCGAGCCGGGCGCCGCGCTCGCGGGTCGACGGCGCGCTCGATCCCGCGGTGCTCGCCGCCGCGGCCGCCACCGGCAGGTACGACCCGCGGGTCTGGCAGCCGCTCGCCCGGTTCGGCGCGCCGGGCTGAGCAGACCCGTCCGATCGACCGGTACGGGTGGTGTCGCGTGGTTAGGGTGCGAGCCATGACGCGGTCGGGTGGGTCCGGGGCGGCGGCGTGGGTGCTGCTCGCGGCGTACGTGGTGGGAAGCGTGGTCGAGCTGACCGCGGTGGCGCAGCAGTGGACGCTCGTCGACCGGGCGAGCAAACCGTTGCTGATGCCGCTGCTCGCGGCGTACCTGCTGGTCCGGGTCGGCGCCCGGGGCCGGGTGCTGCCGGTGGTGGTCGGCCTCGCGTTCGCCTGCGGCGGCGACATCGCGCTGCTGGTGTCCGGCATGGCGTTCTTCGCGCTGGGCATGGGGCTGTTCGCGGTGACCCACGTGTGCTACCTGGTGGCGTTCCTGCGCTCCGGCGCGCTCGCCGGGCTGCGCCGCCGCGCCTGGGTCCCGGTGCTGTACGCGCTGGGTTGGCTGGCGCTGCTGGTCGTGATGCACGACCGGGTGTCGGTGCCGCTGCTGGTCGCCCTCTGCATCTACGGCATCGTGCTGTACGCGATGGCGTCCGGCGCGGCCTGCCTGGACGCGGTGATCGGCGTCGGCGGGCTGCTGTTCGCGGTGTCCGACACGATGATCGCGCTGAACACCGGCGGGTTGCGGCTGCCGGCGCACGATCTCGCGGTGATGCTCACCTACCTGCTGGGCCAGGCGGTGCTCGTGGTGCGGTTCGCCGGGCTGGTCTCCGCGGCACGCGGGTCCTCGCCGGCGGATCGGGTCACTTCGGCGCGTGGGCCCGCAGGTAGCCGATGATCAGCAGCACCAGCACCGAGATGCCGATCAGCTTCCACAGCTGACGGCGGATCTTCGCCTGCTTCTCGCCGCGGAACAGGATCAGGCCGATCGCGCCGACGAGAATCAGCACCCCGACGATCGCACCCGCCGTGGAGATCACCGCACCGCCCCTTAGCTTCGACCTGGTGGTACCGATCGTGCCGTGGGCGGTGCGGATGGTGCAAGCCGGGGTACGGGGTTGACTTCAACTGCCCTTCAACTTTTACCGTCGTCGGCGTACTCGCACGAAGAGGGGGACGACGATGGAACAGATCCTGGTCACCGGCGCCACCGGGCACGTCGGTCGGCAGGTGGTCGAACAGTTGGTGGCCGCCGGACACCCGGTCCGGGCGATGACCCGCAGCCCCGCGACCGCGGCGCTGCCGGCGCCGGTCGAGACGGTGGCCGGCGACCTGGCCGACCCGGCGAGCCTGACCGCCGCGCTGGACGGGGTGGGCGCGGTGTTCCTGATCTGGCCGTTCGGGCACCCGGGCGGCGCCGAGGCCGCCGTCGCCGCGATCGCCGAACGGGCCGAGCGGATCGTGTACCTGTCCACGCTCGGCGCGGCAACCGGCGACGGCATCGTCGGCATGCACGGCCGGCTGGAGCAGCTGGTGGAGTCGGCCGGGCCGGCCTGGACGCTGCTGCGGCCCTCCGGTTTCGCGGTGAACACGCTCGGCTGGGCCGCGCAGATCCGCCGCGGCGACGAAGTACGGGCCCCGTACCCGGGCCTGGTCCGGCCGCTGATCGACGAGCGGGACATCGCCGCGGTCGCGGTCGAGGCGCTCACCACCGGCGGCCACGACGGGGCCCGGCACCCGCTCACCGGTCCGGCGGCGCTGAGCCAGGTCGAGCAGGTCGCCACGATCGGCGAGGTGCTCGGCCGGCCGCTGCGGTTCGTCGAGATCGACCGGGCACAGGCGCGGCGCGACCTGGTCGCCGCCGGGCTGCCCGAGCACTTCGCCGACAGCGTGCTCGCCGGCCAGGGCGCGCAGCTGGACAACCCCGAGCCGGTGCTCGGCACCGTCGCCGCGCTGACCGGGCGGCCGGCCCACTCGTACCGGGACTGGGTGGAAGCACACCGCGCGGACTTCACCGGCTGACCGGCGTACCGGCACGTCGGCGGGCGGTTGCAGGCGGGGCGACGGCATTGCGTGGCCGGCCGTGCGTCCCGGACAATCGTGTACCACGTGATGTGTCAAACCGAGTGGGTGAGCAGTGGACGGTGCGGGCCCGGCGCGCTTTCTGGGCGTCGACATCGGTACGTCGGTGGCGAAGCTGGCGTTGTTCGACGAGGACGGCACGGTGCTGCGCACCGCCGGGCGCACCGTGCCGCTGCGGCATCCGGCGCCCGGCCAGGTGGAGCAGGACGCCGCGGCGGTGTTCGCGGCGGCCGGCGAGCTGGCTCGGGAGGTCTGCCCGACGCCTGCCGACGCGCCGCGGCTGGTCGCGGTGACCGGGCAGGGCGACGGCTGCTGGTTGACCGACGACGACGCGCGGCCGGTCGGCCCGGCGCTGTCCTGGCTGGACGCGCGGGCCGCGGACGTGCTGGCCGACTGGGACCGGGCCGGGGTGACCGAGGCGATCTACCGGCGCACCGGCAACTCGCTGTTTCCCGGCGCCCAGGCGCCGCTGCTGGCCTGGCTGGACAAGCACCAGCCGGACCGGCTGGCCCGCGCCGCCACCGCGGGGTACTGCAAGGACATGGTGTTCGGCCGGTTGACCGGGGTGCGCGCCACGGACGCCTCGGACGCCTCGATGCCGTTCGGCGACGCGACCGGCAGCGGGTACGACGACGATGTGCTCGACGCCTGCGGGCTGGCGCACCGGGCCGGGTTGCTCGCGCCGGTCGTGGCGCCGCTGCCGACCGGTACGGTGACCGGCGGTGCCGCGGCGGCGACCGGGCTGCCGGCGGGCGTGCCGGTGACCGGCGGACCGTACGACCTGCCCGCCTGCGCAGCCGGTGGCGGCGTCACCGAGTTCGGCGCCGGGCTGCTCACCCTCGGTACCACGCTGGCCTGCCAGGTATTGGTGTCCACTGTGGACAGATCGGGTACCCGGGCCGGGATGCACCTGGCCACCGGGACCCCGGGGCGGTGGCTGCGGGCGATGCCGGCGATGGTCGGTACCGCCTCGCTGGACTGGCTGCTCGCCCTGCTCGGCCGCCGGCACGACCAGCTCGACGACATGCTGCGGGAGACCGCACCCGGCGCCGGCGGGGTGGAGGTGCTGCCCTACCTGGCACCGTCGGGGGAGCGGGCGCCGTTCGTCGATCCGGCCGCCCGCGGCCAGTTCACCGGCATCGAGCTGACCACCACGGGCGCGCAGCTGGTGCGCGCGCTGTGCGAGGGGCTCGGGTACGCGGCGCGGCAGTGCCTGGAGGCGGCCGGGCTGTCCGGCCGGCTGGTGGTGTGCGGCGGCGGGACCAGGTCGCTGCCGTGGCTTTCGATCTTCGCCTCGGTCCTGGGCCGGCCGCTGGAGCTGGCCCGCAGCCCCGAGGTCGGCGCCCGCGGCGCGGTGCTCGCCGGCCTCGCCGCGCTCGGCGAGCCGGTCGACCAGGCGGCGTGGACCCGGCCGGACCGGATCATCGACCCGGACCCGGCCGCCGTGCCGTACTACGAGGCCGGCTACCGCCGCTACCTGGCCAACCAGGACGCGGCCCGACCCCGCTGGCAGCGCTGACCGGTGTGCCGGCGCGAGCCGCCGGCCCGGTGCGGGGCACCCCTCGCCGCCCCGCACCCCGACACCCGGGAGGCCGACAGCCGCCGGCCGGCCCCGCCGTAACGTCCGCTCACTTGACCGCGCCCAGCGACAACCCCTGGACCAGCTTGTTCTGCGCGGCGAACCCGGCGACCAGGACCGGGATCGAGATCGCGGTGGCGGCCGCGCACACCTTCGCCAGGAACAGCCCCTGGGTGGTGACGAAGCTGGTCAGGAACACCGGCGCGGTACCGGCCACCACCCCGGTGAGCACCCGGGCGAACAACATCTCGTTCCAGGCGAAGATGAAGCAGATCAGCGCGGTCGCGGCGATGCCGGGGGAGGCGATCGGCAGGATCACCCGCCGCATCACCGTCGGCAGCCGGGCGCCGTCCAGCGCGGCGGCCTCCAGGATCGCGACCGGCACCTCGGCCAGGAACGAGTGCATCATCCACACCGCGATCGGCAGGTTCATCGCCGTGTACAGGATGACCATCAGCCAGATGTTGTCCAGCAGCCCGATGTGCTGCGCGATCAGGTACACCGGCAGCAGCCCGGCGACGGCCGGCAGCATCTTCGTGGTCAGGAAGAAGAACAGCACGTCGGACCACTTGCGTACCGGCCGGATCGCGAGGGCGTAGCCGGCGAAGAGGGCGAGCACCACCACCAGCGCGGTGGACACGATGGACGCGGTGGCCGAGTTGATCAGGTACGGCCACGGGTTGGTGGCGAAGAACTCGCGGTAGCCGTCGGTGGTCAGCGGCGCGGTCAGGTCCGGCGGGTTGGTGGCGGCGGCCTGCTCGGAGTGCAGCGAGGTGAACACCATCCAGGCCACCGGGAAGAAGAACGCGATCCCGACGATCCAGGCCACCACGCCCAGGATCGCGCCACCCCGACCCCGTCGTACCTTTCGGGGCCGGGCCGGCGGCGGCGCGGTGGTGCCGGCCGGGGCCGAAAGCGTCTGCGTCATCGGTCCGCCTCCTGCTTCAACAGCGACGACACGACCCGCAGCGCGAAGGTGGCGACGATCATCGAACCGATCACCACGATCACCCCGGCCGCCGACGCGCGTCCGTAGTCGTGTGCCTGGTAGAAGGTCTGGTAGATGGTGTACGGCAGGTTCGCGGTGCCCAGCCCGCCCGCGGTGATGGTGAACACCGCGTCGAAGTTCTGCACGATGTAGATGCAGCCCAGCAGCGCGCCGAGCTCCAGGTACTGCCGCAGGTGCGGCAGCGTGATGTGCCGGAACACCGCGAACGCGCCGGCGCCGTCGACCCGCGCCGCCTCCAGCACCTCCGGCGAGCGGGACTGCAGCCCGGCCAGCAGGATCAGCATCATGAACGGGGTCCACTGCCAGACCAGGCTGGACACCACCGAGAACATCGGCGCGTCGGAGATCCAGTCCGGCTGCGCGGCGCCCTGGCCGAAGACGCCGGTCAGGATCCCGTTGAACAGCCCGTACTCGGGGTTGTAGAGGGCGTGCTTCCACAGCAGCGCCGCGGCCACCGGTACCACCAGGAACGGTGCGATCAGCATGGTGCGCACGATCGCCCGGCCGTGGAACCTCCGGTCCAGCAGCAGCGCGATCGCGAGCCCCAGTACCAGGCTGACCAGTACCACCGAGACGGTGAGGACGACGGTGGTCAGGATCGACGAGCGCAGCTGCGGGTCGCCCAGCACCGCGGTGTAGTTGCCGAACGCGGCGAAGCCCCGCCGGTCCGGGTAGAGCGCGTTCCAGTCGGTGAACGAGATGACCAGCGTGGCCAGGAAGGGCAGCTGGGTGACCACGATCGTGAACAGCAGCGCCGGCAGCAGCGGCCCGCGACGGGCCCACCGACCTGCCGCTCGGCGCGGTCGTACACCGGCGGGGGCCGGCAGCGACACGGTCGTCATGCGGGATCCTCCTCGGTGCGGTGCCGCCCGGACCCGCCGGGCGGCACCGGGCGGGCTACTGGTACTTCTTGGCCACCGCGGTCGCCAGCTGCTGGCTGCGGGACAGCGCCGCCGACACCGACGTCTTGCCGGCGATCGCGGACGAGACCTGTTGCGACACCTGGGTACCCAGGTCGGTGAACTCCGGGATGTCGACGAACTGGATGCCCACCGTCGGCCGCGGCTGCACCCCGGGGTCGGTCGGCTTCGCGGTGTCGATCGCGGTCTGCATCGCCGGGTAGAACGCCTTCGCCGCCTTCTGGTACTCCGGGTTGGCGAACGTGGAGGTGCGCGTACCGGGCGGCACCTGCGCCCAGCCGAGCTTGTTGCCGACGAGCTTCAGGTAGTCCTTGCCGGAGGCCCAGGAGATGAACTTCCACGCGTCGTCGGTGTGCTTCGACGCCTTCTGGATCGCGAACGCCCACGAGTACAGCCAGCCGGACGAGCTGGTCTTGTCCACCGGCGCCGGCACGTAGCCGACCTTGCCGGCGACCTTGGAGTCGCTGCCCTCCAGACTGCCCGCCGCCGACGTGGCGTCGTACCACATGGCGACCTTGCCCTGCTCGAAGTCGTTCAGGCACTCGGTGAAGCCGGCCTGCGCGGCCCCCGCCTCACCGTGCTTGCGTACCAGGTCGACGTAGAACTGCGTCGCCTTCTTGAACCCACCGGTGTCGACCTGCGCCTTCCAGTCCTTGGTGAACCAGGTACCGCCCATGGTGTTGACCACGGTGGTCAGCGGCGCGATCACCTCGCCCCAGCCGGGCTGGCCGCGCAGGCAGATGCCCTTGAGGCCGGGCTTGGCGCCGTCCGCCTTCGCGGCGAGATCGGCGACCTGCTGCCAGGTCGGGTGCGCGGGCATCGTCAGGTGCTTGGCCGCGAACACGTCCTTGCGGTACATCAGGAACGACGACTCGCCGTAGAACGGCTCGGCGTACACCTTGCCGCCGGACGACAGCGACGACTGGATCGGCTTGAGGATGTCCGACTGGTCGAACGCGGTGTCCTTCGCCGCGTACGAGTCCAGCGGGGCGATCCAGTTGTTCTTCGCGTAGAACGGCACCTCGTAGTTGCTGATCGTGGCGACGTCGTACCGGCCGGCCTGGCTGGAGAAGTCCTGGGTGAACTTGTCCCGGGCGTCGTTCTCCGGCAGCACGGTGAAGTTGACCTTGATCCCGGTCTGCTTGGTGAAGTTCGCCGCGGTCAGCTTCTGCAGATCGACCATCTGCGGGTTGTTGACCATCAGCACGTTGATGCTGTGGCCGGAGGCGGAGGTGCCGCCGCCGGCACCACCACACGCGGTCAGTGCGGCCGCGGTGACCCCCAACGCCAGCGCGGCACCCAGCAGGCGGGTACGGCGCGGCAGAAACCTGGACATGGTGTGACTCCTCCACCTCGTCTGCGGGCAGCCTCGCCCGCGCCTCCGGGGTCGCCCCCGGACGCTGTGTCGGCATCCGGAGGTTGTCCCGGATGCTCTGTCGGACAACGGAACCGTGTTAGCGGCTCAGACCCGCATCACCTGCGGCCCGAGCATGGACAGCCGCCGCGCCTCGGTGGCCGGCAGCCCGGTGTCGGTGATCAGCGCCTCGAACTGGCCGATGTCGGCGAACCGGCAGAAGCTGGAGACGCCGAACTTGCTGTGGATGCCGACGAAGATCCGCCGGCGCGCCGCCCGTACCGCGCACGACTTGACCGCCGCGACCGCGGGATCCGGCGTGGTCAGGCCGTGCTGCCGGGAGATGCCGTTGGCGCCGATGAACGCCAGGTCGATGACGAACCCGGACAGCATGTTCGTCACCCAGTGGTCCACGGTGGCCAGCGTCCGGCCGCGGACCCGCCCGCCGAGCATCAGCACGTTCGCCGCGCCGGCCTCGGCGACCGCGGCGGCGGTGGACAGCGAGGCGGTCAGTACGGTCAGCTCCCGGTCGGTGGGCAGCGCCTCGGCGACCAGTTGCGGGGTGAACCCCTCGTCGACGAACACGGTGGCCGCGTCGCCGAGCTGCTCGACCGCCGCCGCGGCGATCCGCCGCTTCTCCGGTACCCGCCGGGTGGTGCGCATCGCGAGAGTGGTCTCGAACGTCGCCGTCTCGACCGGGTACGCGCCGCCGTGGGTACGGCGGATCAGCCCGTGCTGTTCCAGCAGTTTGAGGTCCCGGCGGACCGTCTCCGGCGCGACCGCGAGCTCCTCGGCCAGCCGGGTGACCTCGACCCCGCCGTTGTTGCGTGCCAGCGACAGGATCCGGTGCTGTCGTTCGTCGGCCTGCATCGGCTCCCGCCTCCCTCTGCGTGTCGGCAACGGCGTTGTGACGTATGTCTAACATCGCCGGCATCTGCCGGACACCGCTCGGCCTCCACGATCTGTGCCCGATTGTGCCCGATCGAGCGGCCCGATCGGGCGCCGCGGACCGCATCATTCGGGCGTAATTGGCCCGCAACTGCTGCCCGTTCGGGCATCGAACCGGCCCGTTTGCTGCCCGACCGTGCCGGAACACCGCCCGCCTCGGGCGCACCCCGGACGCTTCCGGGCCGCGGCTCCGCGGCCGACCCGGGGCGGCAGCGGGACGTCCTGCGGCCGGGTTCCCCCGGCCGGCGTCGCCCCGGCGAGGCTGGACCGCCGGTACCACCCGAACCGGCCGATCGCGCCCGGCACCGGCCTAGCATCGGTGCAGGAGCGAGCGAGTCACCGGCACCGTGCGCCGACGCCCGCCGCACGGTCCGCGCAGGACCGGGCAGGCGCGGCATGAGGTCGTGCGAGCCGGTGCCTCGGGCGCGTCGCGGTGGGGGAGGAGCGTTCGTGAGCAACCTGGACACGCGGCCGGACGTGGTGGTCTGCGGCGGCCGCCGGGACGTGCCGGCCGAGCCGGCGCACGAGGTGCTGCCCGGCAGGATGGTGCCGCTGGGCGAGAGCACGATGGTGCGGCGGCTGCTGCCGACGCTGGGCCGGCGGCTGGTCGGCGCCTGGTGCTTCCTGGACCACTACGGCCCGGACGACATCGCCGACCGGCCCGGCATGCAGGTCGCGCCACACCCGCACACCGGGCTGCAGACCGTCAGCTGGCTGCTGGCCGGCACCGTCGCGCACCGGGACAGCCTGGGCAACGAGCAGGTGCTCGCCCCCGGCGAGCTCGGCCTGATGACCGCCGGGCACGGCATCGCCCACTCCGAGCAGTCCCCGGTGTCGCACCCGGCGCTGCTGCACGGCGCGCAGCTGTGGGTGGCGCTGCCCGAGCGGTACCGGGAGGTCGCGCCGGCGTTCGACCATCACCCGGACCTGCCGGTGGTCACCGACCGCGGCCTGGCCGCGACCGTACTGCTCGGCACGCTGGCCGGGGCCACCTCGCCGGGCACCACCTACTCGCCGCTGGTCGGCGCGGACCTCACCCTCGACGCCGGCGCCGACGTGCGGCTGCCGCTGGAACCGGACTTCGAGTACGCGGTGCTGTCCGCGTCCGGGTCCGCCGAGATCGACGCCACCGCGCTGGCACCCGGCGCCCTGATGTACCTGGGTACCGACCGCGGCGAGGTGCGGCTGCGCACCGACGCCGGCGCCCGGCTGTTGCTGCTCGGCGGCGAACCGTTCGACGAGCAGATCGTGATGTGGTGGAACTTCGTCGGCCGCAGCGGTGACGAGATCGTGGCCTACCGCGAGGAGTGGAACACCGGCGACCGGTTCGGCGTCGTACACGGTTACCAGGGCGATCGGCTGATCGCACCGGCGCTGCCCGCGGTGCCGCTGAAGCCACGGGGGAGGACCCGATGACCACCAGCGTGGTGGAGCGACCCGACGTCGACCGGTACGAACTGCACGTCGACGGCGACGGCGTCGCCGGCTTCGTCACCTACCGGCGAGCGCCGGGCGAGATCGCGCTCCTGCACACCGAGATCGACCCCGCGTACGAGGGCAAGGGGCTGGGCAGCGTGCTGGCCCGCCGGGTGCTCGACGCCGCCCGCGAGCAGGGGCTCGCGGTGCTGCCGTACTGCCCGTTCATCCGCGGCTGGATCGCCCGCCATCCCGACTACGTCGACCTGGTCCCGGCGAAGCGGCGAGCCGCGTTCCAGCTTTGAACCGGCGCCCACCGGGTACCTGGAAGGGCAGGACGCCGGGAAGGGAGGCCGTCATGGCCGTATCGACCGGAAAGTACCGGTTCGGCAACGACGAGGGCTGGCTCCGGCTGCGCACCGAACGCACCGGGTTGGGCCGCCGCGCCGGGCACGACCTGCTGTTGGAGGCGACCCGCTGGTCGGGCACCGCGACGATCGGAGACTCGGACCAGCTGCCCGCGGGCGCGGTCACCGTGCAGATCGAGGTCGCCTCCCTGGTGGTACGGGAGGGCAGCGGCGGGATCAAACCGCTCACCGACCACGACCGCGAGGACATCGTGCACCAGCTGCGCAGCAGCAAGTTGCTCGACGCCGGGCGGCACCCGACGATCACCTTCACCTCGACGGAGTTCAGCGGCGGCGCCGAGGGGTTCGAGCTGACCGGCGAACTGACGATCGCCGGCAGCACCGAGACGGTCACCGTGGCCGGCGCGGTCGGCACCGACGACCGGGTCCGCGGCACTGCCACGGTTAAGCAGACCAGGTGGGGAGTGAAGCCCTACTCCGCCTTCCTCGGTGCGCTGAAGCTCGCCGACGACGTCGCGGTCAGCTTCGACACCGCCCTGACCCCCGCCGACTGACCGACGGCCGCCGACGCCGCCGGCCGGCACGGGGTGCCGCTGTGCTGGTCGGTCGTCACGGGGTGCCGACGAGGCCGCCGTCCACCCGCACGTCGATGCCGTTGAGGTAGCCGGCGAGCGGGCTGGCCAGGAACGTGACGGTCGCCGCGACGTCGTCCGGGGTGCCGAGACGGCCGGCCGGATTCGGCGCGTACCGTCGGGCCAGCTCGGGTTCGAGCTCGGCCCAGTCGCGGCCCTGCGGGTCGTCGGCGAGGAACATCGCCCGCATCGCCTCGGTGACGATCACACCCGGGCTGACCGAGTTCGCCGTCACGCCGGTGCCGGCGAGGTCCTTGGCCAGCGCGGTGGTCAGGTTGACCACCGCCGCCTTCGCCGCGCCGTAGTCGACCAGGTTCGGCACCGGGCTGGTGGCGGTGCGGCTGCCCAAGTTGATCACCCGACCCCAGCCGGCCGAGCGCATCGCCGGCGTCAGCGCGCGGATCAGCGCCACCGCGGACAGCACGTTGCCCGCCCAGCTGTCCCGCCACACCCGCTCGTCGGCGCCGCCCCAGTCGTGCTGGGCGACCGGCCCGGCGTTGTTGACCAGGATCGACACCCCGAACGCGGAGGCCGCCGCGGCGATCCGATCCAGGTCGTCGCGGTCGGTGACGTCACCGAGGACCGTCTCGGCCACCCCGCCGGCGGACCGCAGCTCGTCGGCGGCCGCCTCCGCCCTGGCCCGGTCCCGGCCATGCACCAGCACCGGGCAGCCCTCGGCGGCCAGTCGCAACGCGATCGCCGCGCCCAGGCCACTGCTGGACGCGGTCACCAGTGCCGGTCGCCCGGCCAGTCGAAGATCCATACCGGCACCGTAGGCGCCGGCTGTGACAGTACGGCCGACCTCTCGGGCGACCGTGCGCCGCCTCGCCGAGCGCCGGCCCCCCGCGACCCCTGGCCAGCGTCGGCACCCGCCGCTACGGCCGCCCCGGCTCGGTCTCCCCGGCTCGGTCTCCCCGGCTCGGTCGCCCCGACCCGGTCGGCCCGGGCGGAGTCGGCCCCGGTCGCGCTGGCGGGGCGGGTCGTGCGGTACCGGGGCTCAGCCGGGGTCGTTGCGGCGACCGGTGGCGAGCGCACCGAGCAGCGCGATCGCGGCCATGATCAGATCCAGCGTCGCCACCGCGGCGCTCGGGTGCGCCGCCGAGGCCAGCGCGGTGATCAGCGCGCCGCCGACACCGATCATCACGACCTGCCCGAGCAGGTCGCTGATCTGCATCGCGGCGGAGTTGAAGCCGCGGTCGGTGATGCTGGAGTAGCCAAGCGTCAGTACGCTCGCGGCCGAGGCGCCGAGCCCCAGGCCGGCGCCGGCCACCGCCAGGGTGCCGAAGACGAGCCAGGGCGGTCCCCAACCGGGTGCCGCCAGCGCGGTGCCGGCGAGGCCCGCGGTGACCAGCACGAAGCCGACGCGCAGCAGCACCCGCCGGGATGCCTCGCGGCGCCGCCCCTGCCAGGCCGCGGCGGCACACCAGCCGAGCGCGCCAACGGTCAGCGGGAGCCCGGCGGCGGCCGGTGAGTACCCGTGCACCGCGGTGAGGGTCAGCGGAACGTACGCGCTGACGGCGAAGTAGGCGCCGGACAGCAGGCCGCGGGACAGCACCGCGGTGGGCAGGCCGGCACGGGCGGTGAGCGTACCGGTGGGCAGCAGCCGGCGCACCGACGGCGCCAGGAACGCCAGCGCGGCAAGGCCGGCGGCCACGGTGAGTGGCGACGGATGCTGCGCGGCGAACTCCAGTACGGCGAGGCCGGCCGCGGTGCCGAGCGCGGCGAGCGGAAGCCAGCGCCGTACCGGCACCGGGTCGTCCGGCAGGTGCTTCGGCAGCCGCCGTAACGCGGGCACCAGCACCGCGATGCCGGCCAGCACCAGCGGAACCAGGCCGAGAAACACGTATCGCCAGCCGGCGTACTGCACCACCAGCCCGGACGCCATCGGCCCGAGCAGCGCCGGCAACACGCAGGCGGCGGACAGCGCGGCGTAGGCGGCCGGCCGGTCGGTGGCCGGGTACACCGCGGCGATGAGTACGGTGACGCCGACGATCTGGGTACCGGCGCCGAGGCCCTGCAGGGTGCGACCGGCGAGCAGCGCCGACATCGAACCCGCCGTGCCCGACACCATCAGCCCGATCACGAACACGGCCGGGCCGACGAGCATCGCCGGCGCCGGGCCGTACCTGTCGCACAGCCGGCCGGCGAAGACGCTCGCCACCACGCTGGCGGCGAGAAACGCGAGGAACGGCCACGAGTAGTCGGCGCCGCCGTGCAGGTCGGCCGCGATCTGCGGCATGGCGGTGTTGACGCCCAGATCCTCGAAGGTGGCGAAGGTCACGAGCGCCACGATCCCGATGGTCGGGCCGCGCCGGTCGGTGGCGAACAGCGCGCTGCGCCGCCGGGATACCGTCGTCGTCACCGCGTGATCATCGAACTTCAACCGAGATCGAAGTCAACCCGCGCGCTGCCGAGACCGCGGCACGCCGGTCGTGCCGGCTACGACCCGGGACGGGGCGCGCGGCCTACTGGGCGGGTGGCTCCTCGGGCCCGATGCGGCGCAGCGAGTAGGTCACCGAGTGCAACCGGCGTGGCGTGCCCACGTAGACCGGGTCCCGGTCGTACGCCTGCCAGCCGGCGTTGCCGGCCCGGTTGAGGTGGCGCAGGTCGTCGAAGCGTTCGTCGGTGCCCCACCGGGACACCCCACCGAAGTAGTAGAAGCTCGCCGACCAGTCCATGAACCGGTCGTTGCCGAACGTGCCGGTCGAGGAGTACTCGAGCCGCGCGTATTCCCATCGGGTCACGCGGCAATGATGCCGGAGCGTGCCCGCTGCCCGCCACTCGTGCGGCATGGCCGGATCGCCCGGGCTTGTTGAAAAGTTCTGCCGGTGGATCTGTCGCCTTCGCAACAATCATGGCATCGTGTGCCTGTCGTGATCACCACGTCGGACGTGGGGGACGACTCGTCGTCAGTCCGTGGAAGGGGCGACACAGCATGCGTTCTGGACCAATCGCGGCCCGGTCGGCGGCGGTGGTGGCCGTGCTGGTCACCGTCGGCCTGACCGCCACCGGCTGCGTCAGCGCCAAGCACCACAGCGGCGGCGGCGACCCGCAGCGCAACGCCAACGCCAAGCACGCGACGCTGACCATCTCCACCAACGCCATCGTCGGAGGCAAGAACGCGCAGGAGGCCACCTGGATCTCCGAGACGCTGATCCCGGCGTTCGAGAAGGCGGAGAAGGCCAAGGGCCGCGACGTCACCGTCAAGTACCAGCAGAACGGCATCGACGACGCCAAGTACGGCGAGAAGCTGGAGCTGTCGCTCAAGGCCGGTGGCGGTCCGGACATCTACATCATCGGCGGCGACTCGATCAGCCGGTACGCCAAGGCCGGGTACGTCGAGCCGCTGGAGAAGGTCGTCGGCAGCAAGGTCGACAGCTGGTCGGGCTGGCAGCAGGTCGACAAGTCGGTGCAGCAGAACGTGTCGATGGACGGCAAGTACTACGGCGTGCCGAACGGCGTGGACGGCCGGGTGCTGTTCTACAACAAGAAGCTGTTCGCCCGTGCTGGGCTGCCGGCGAACTGGCAGCCGACCAGCTGGGCGGACATCCTCGCCGCCGGCCGGAAGCTGAAGACGCTGTCCGGGGTGACGCCGATCCAGCTCGACGCCGGCACCCCGATGGGCGAGGCGACCACGATGCAGGGCTTCCTGCCGCTGCTGGCCGGTGCCGGTCAACAGATCTACGACCCGAAGACCGGCAAGTACCAGGGCGACACCAAGGCGATCCGGGACGTGCTGAGCTTCTACCGCAGCCTGTACGTCACCGGCAAGCTCGGTGACCCGAAGCTGCAGCAGGACCCGAACGGGCGGGACGAGTCGTTCAGCGAGTTCTCCAAGGGCAAGCTCGGCATCATCGGCGAGAGCGACTACCTGTGGCGCTCGATCGTGTGCCCGGACAAGTCGATCTGCAACGCCACCGCGATGGCCGACCGCAACTCCACCGTCGGGTACGCGCTGATCCCGGCCGAGAAGCCCGGCGCCGGGGTGGACGGGCAGGACTTCGTGTCGATGTCCGGCGGCGGTGGCTACACCATCAACCCGAACACCAAGTACCCGCAGCAGGCGTGGGATCTGCTGACCTTCATGCGCTCGCCGACCCAGATCAAGGCGCAGCTCGGCGACACCGTGCAGATCACGGCGAACAAGCAGGTCAACAGCGAGATCCTGAAGAAGGACCCGGCACTGTCGTTCATCGCCGAGAAGGTGCTGCCGATCACCCGGTTCCGCCCGTCGGAGGAGCACTACTCCTCGGTCGGTGCGCTGCTGGAGGAGGCGAGCGGGCAGGCCGCCGCGGGCAAACCGATCGACCAGATCGCCAAGGAGTACCAGCAGGGTGTGGTGAAGCTTGTCGGCGCAGACCACGTCGCCTCGGACTGACGGCAGCGGCGCGGCCGACAACTCCCGGCCGCGCCGTGCCGGTCGCGCCGCGGCGAGCGACGTGGCCGGGCTCGGTACCGGCCGGGCGGTGCTGTTCGTCGTCCCGGCGCTGGCGCTGATCGCCGCGTTCCTGGTGTTCCCGGCGCTGTGGACGCTGTATCTCGGCGTGCTCAAGTACGACCTGGCGGGCAGCAACGCGGCGGCGCCGCAGTTCGTCGGGCTGGGCAACTACACCGACGCGCTGACCGACCCGCGGTTCGCCAACTCGGTCCTGCTGACGCTGGCGTTCGTGGGCCTGTCCGCGGTGCTCGGGCAGAACGGGCTGGGCTTCCTGCTCGCCGCGACGCTGCGCCGGGCCGTCGGCTGGGTACGGATGCTGGTCAACGGGCTGGTGCTGCTGTCCTGGATCCTGCCCGGCACGGTGGTGGTGTTCCTGTGGCAGGCGCTGCTGGACCGCAACGGCGGCACGCTCAACGCGCTGCTGGACACCCCCGGCGCGGCCTGGACGCTGGACCACCCGCTCGCCACCATCGTGGTGTTCAACATCTGGCGCGGCACCGCGTTCTCGATGCTGCTCTACTCCGCCGCGCTGGACGCGGTGCCGACCTCGCACCTGGAGACCGCCCGGCTGTACGGATCGGGGCCGCTGCGCACCTTCCGCGACGTGGTGCTGCCGCGCATCCGCGGCCACATCCTCACCAACACGCTGCTGATCACGCTGTGGACGTTCAACGACTTCACCCCGTACATGCTCACCGGCGGCGGGCCGGAGCACCGGTCCGAGACGCTGCCGGTGTACGTGTACCGGATGTCCATCGAGGGCGGCCAGCTCGGCTTCGGCTCGGCGATCTCGCTGATCATGCTGGTGATCAACCTGGTCATCGCGCTGTTCTACCTGCGCCTGCTGCGCCGCCGGGGAGGCTGACATGAGCGAGCCTCAGCGAGTGGATCCGGGAAATCGCGCCGTCCGGCGGATCCTCGGCGACGCGGTGGTGCGGCACGCGCTGTCGCGCATCGGGCTCTACGTGTTCGCCGGCGTGATGCTGGTGTTCTTCGCGCTGCCGTTGCTGTGGCTGGTGCTGACGCCGTTCTCCCGTACGCCGGCCTACCAGATCACCGCGCCGAGCTTCACCCTGCACAACTTCCGGGTGCTGCTGGACAACCCGTTCGCGCTGCGCTCGATCGGCAACTCGCTGATCCTCGCCGGCGGCACCGCGGTGCTCGCGGTCGTGTTCGCCGGCACCGCCGCGTACGCGCTGAGCCGGGTGCGGCTGCCCGGCCGCGACGCCCTGCTGTACGCGATCCTGCTGCTGTCCTCGATCGTGACCGGCACCGCGGCGATGGTGCCGATCTTCCTGATGCTGTTTCAGCTCAACATGATCGACAACCGGCTGGCGCTGGTCCTGGTGCTCACCGGTGGGCTGCTGCCCTCGGCGATGTTCATCCTCAAGGACTTCATGGACTCGGTACCCAAGAGCTACGAGGAGTCGGCGCGGGTGTTCGGCGCGAGCCCGCTGCAGATCCTGCGGCACGTGGTCGCGCCGGTGGTGCGGCCGGGCCTCGCGACCATCGCGGTGTGGGCGATCGTGCAGGTGTGGGGCAACTTCCTGCTGCCGTACATCCTGCTGCACGACCAGAACAAGCAGCCGGCCGCGGTGATCATGTACACCTTCTACGACGAGGGTGGGACGCCGAACTTCGCGCTGATCTCCACGTTCTCGTTGCTGTACTCGGTGCCGGTGGTGGTGGCCTACCTGATCGTCAACCGGCGGTACGGGTTCCGGTTCCAGGGAGGGATCAAGGGCTGATGGCCACGATCGAGCTGGCTGCGCTGGAGAAGACCTACCCGGGCGGGGTACGCGCGGTGGACGGGCTGTCGCTGACCATCGGCGACGGTGAGTTCTTCGCCCTGCTCGGCCCGTCCGGGTGCGGCAAGACGACGCTGCTGCGTACGATCGCGGGGCTGGAGGAGGCGACCGGTGGGTCGCTGTCGATCGGCGAGCGCGAGGTCACCCGGCTCGCCCCGGGGCAGCGCGACGTGGCGATGGTGTTCCAGGACTACGCGCTGTTCCCGCACATGACGGTGCTGGACAACATCGCCTACCCGCTGCGGATCAAGCGGGTGGCGCGCGCCGCCCGGCACGAGAAGGCCCGGCAGACCGGCGACGGGCTGGAGCTGGCGGAGCTGATGGCGCGCCGGCCGGCCGAGCTGTCCGGCGGCCAGCAGCAGCGGGTGGCGCTGGCCCGGGCGGTGGTCGCGCACCCGTCGGCGTTCCTGTTCGACGAGCCGCTGTCCAACCTGGACGCCCGGCTGCGGCTGTCCGCCCGTACCTTCCTCAAGCGGCTGCAGCGCGAACTCGGCGTCACCACCATCTTCGTCACGCACGACCAGGCCGAGGCGCTCGCGATGGCGGACCGGATCGCGGTGATGGAGGCCGGCCGGATCCGCCAGGTCGGTACTCCGCGGGAGGTGTTCGGCCGCCCGGCCAACACGTTCGTCGCGAACTTCATCGGGTCCACCCCGATGAACCTGCTGCCCGCCACCGTGACCGACCACCGGCTGCTGCTCGCCGCCGGTTCGCTTCCGGCGCCGTCCGGGCTCGGCGCGCGGCGCGAGGTCACCGTCGGGATCCGGCCGGAGTACCTGGACTTCTCCGCCACCGCGGTGCCGGACGCGCTGTCCGGCACGGTCGGCATCGTGGAGCATCTCGGTACCTCGTCGCTGGTCACGCTGGAGACGGACGGCGGACCGATCGGCGTGGTCGTGCCGGAGGAGGCGGAGCCGGCCGCCGGCAGTACCGGCTGGGCGGTGCCCCGCCCCGGCCGGGTCCTGCTGTACGACAACGAAACCGGCGACCTGCTGCCGACCTGACCGCCGCCCGCCCGGCCGTCGTGGACGGTCGAGTGCGACGGTCGGCCGGCGAGTGCCGGCGCCGCCGACGCGGCTGTGCACCGGTCAGGACGTCGGCAGCCTGGCTCGCTTGACCGCCGGCGCGTTGCGCTGTGCCACGTACCGGAAGTCGGTGGTGTTGACCGGTTTCCCGGTCTCGCGGTCGACCAGCACCGGCTCGGCGGCGGCGCCCGTCTCGACGTCCACCAGCCGTACTCCGCCGCGGCCCCGGGTGACGTGCCGGCGACCCCAGCCGCCGAGCGCCTCGATCACCGGCTGCAGGTCACGCCCGCGTGCCGTCAGCAGGTACTCGTCGCGGGGCGGTCGCTGCTGGTAGCGGTGCCGGGCGAGCAGGCCCGCGTCGCACAGCGCGGCGAGGCGCCGGGTCAGCGAGTTCGACGAGATGCCGAGGCTGCGCTGGAACTCGTCGAACCGGGTCAGCCCGTGCAGCGCGTCCCGCACGATCAGCAGGCTCCACCATTCGCCCACCGCGTCCAGGGTCAGCGCGATCGGGCAGTCCATGCCCTCGAAGCTCTTGTGTCGCACGACTCGCCCTCCGCCGCTTCCACCATGGAAGCAACCAGACTACTGTCACTTCCACAGTGGAAGCAACTGACGAGGAGTGGCGATGACCAGGATCGGCGTGCTCGGACCGGGCGGGGTCGGTGGCGTGCTGGCGGCCCGGCTGGGCGCCGCGGGCCACCAGGTGAGCGTGCTCGCCACCGAGCGCACCGCCGCCGCCATCACCGTGCGCGGGCTGCGGCTCACCGCGCCGGACGGCGAGACCGTCACCGCACCGGTGGCCCGGCCCTGGCTGACGGAGCCGGTGGACCTGCTGATCGTCGCGGTGAAGGCGACCGACCTGCTGCCCGCGCTGGTCCGGGTGCCGGCGGCGCTGCTCGGCGCCGCGACGATCGTCCCGTTCCTCAACGGGATCGACCACCCGGCGCTGCTGCGCGCCGCGTACCCGGCGGCGACGGTGGTGCCGGCGAGCATCTCGATCGAGGCGACCCGGCACCGGCCGGGCGTGGTCGAGCAGCTGACCTCGATGGCCGATCTGGTGCTCCCCGACGACACCCCGGCCGGCATCGCCGCGGCCGACCTGTTCCGCGCGGCCGGCCTGGCCGTCACCACCCAGCCCGACGAGGCCACCGTGCTGTGGCGCAAGCTCGGCTTCCTCGCCCCGCTCGCCCTGGCCACCACCGCCGCCGACGCACCGATCGGCGCGGCCCGCGACGGGGCCCCGGAGCGGCTGCGGGCGCTGGTGGCCGAGACCGCCGCGGCGGCCGGCGCCGCCGGCGTACGGATCGACCCGGAGCTGGTCGGCTCGCGACTGGCGACGCTGCCGGCCAGCATGCAGTCGTCGATGCTCAAGGACCGGCGGTCCGGCCGGGCGTTGGAGCTGGACGCGATCGCCGGGCCGGTGGTGCGGGCGCTCGGCGCCGACCGGGCGCCGACCACGGTCGAGGTGGTCGAGGAGATCCTCGCCGCCGGCTGAGTGCACCGGCACCGGTCCGCCTCGCTCCACCCAGTATGCCGGTGCGGGGATGCCGCACCGCGCGGTGGGAGGCGCTGGCCGCTGGCGCGCCGGTTGGTAGGAAGGGGCATGGCATTCCCCCTGTTGCTGGTGGTCAGCGGGCATCCGGGCAGCGGCAAGACCACGCTCGCGCACCGGCTCGCCGCGCGGCTCGGCTGCCCGGCGATCTGCCGGGACGAGATCAAGGAGGGCATGGTCCTCGGCCTGCCGGACTACACCGCCGCCGAGGGCGACCCGTACACCCGGCGCACCTTCGAGGTCTTCTTCGCCACGCTGGACCTGTTGAGCCGCAACGGGGTCAGCCTGGTCGCCGAGGCGGCCTTCCAGGACCGCCGCTGGCGGCCCAACCTGGCGCCGCTCGCCGCGCACACCCGGCTGCGCATCGTGCGCTGCGTACTGGACGGACAGGTTGCCGCGGAACGGATCCGGCGGCGCGCGCGGACCAGCGCCACCCGCCGGGCGCACACCGTACCGGGAGCGCTGGAGCGGCTCGCCGGCCCCGACCCGTTCGGCTGGTTCGTCCCGGTGTCGATGCCGGTGCCGACGCTGGACGTGGACACCACCGACGGGTACCACCCGGGCCTGGCGCAGATCGCCGCCTTCGCCACCGATCCGACCGATCCGAGCGGGCCGACCGGGTCGAGCGGGCCGACCGGGTCGAGCGGGCCGACCGGGCCGACCGATCCGGCCGGGCCGAGCGGGGGGTAGGGTGGTCGGCCGCGTCGCGGCCAGGGCGACCGCCGGTCGGGCGGTGCGACGCGAGCGAACGGTGGAGGAACGACATGCGGACGAAACTGCCGGAAGGCTACCGGATGCGGCCGGCGACGCCGGCCGACGTGGCGCAGATCCAGCGGCTGGTGGCGGCGAGCGAACGCGCGCTGTACGGCGCGGTCGAGACCGACCGGGACACCATCGCCGCGGACCTGGCCCGGCCCCGGCTGGACCCGGCGACCGACACCACTCTGGTGTACGACCCCGCCGGTGACCTCGCCGCCTGGGCCTGGGTGGACCGCCGGTCGGTGGTCGACGTGCATCCCGGGCACCGCGGCCGCGGCCTGGGCGCGGCCTTGCTGGACTGGGTCGGCGCCCGGGCCGCCGAGGTGGGTACCGACCGGGTCGTGCAGACCGTCGAGGAGTCGGACGAGGCGGCGGTGGCGCTGCTGCGCTCCCGCGGGTACGAGCCGATGGTGAGTTCCTGGCTGCTCGGGATCGAGCTGCCGGCGGCACCGCCCGCCGAGCCACCGGCCGGGATCACCGTGCGTACCTTCGCGGCCGGGGACGAGCGGGACGCGCACCGGGTCAGCGAGGACGCCTTCGACGAGTGGCAGGAACGCCGGCGCGACTACGACGAGTGGTCCCGGACGACGGTGGCGCGCGCCTCGTTCGCGCCGGGCTGCTCGCCGCTGGCGTTCGCCGGCGACGACCTGGTCGGGGTGGTCATCTCCACCGACGAGCCGGGCCGGGACGAGGGGTACGTCGAGCGCGTCGCGGTCCGCGCCGACCAGCGCGGCCGGGGTGTCGCCCGGCTGCTGCTCGCGACCGCGTTCGACCGGTTCCACCGGCTCGGCCGGCGCGGCGTCACCCTGTGGACGCACTCGGACACCGGCGCGCTCGACGTGTACCTCAAGGTCGGCATGTCGGTGCGCCGCACCGCGACCGTCTTCGCCAACTACCTGGAACCGGCGGCGGGCTTGGAACCGGCGGCGGACCGGGAGCGCGCGACCGGGTGACCGCGGTGCCGCGCGGACGAACAGCGCACGCACAGGTGCGCCTTCCGCCCGGCACAGCGGCCGTGGCCACGATCGACCGATGACCGCGATCGCCGCCGAGACCGCCGCCCTGCCCGCGCACCGCCGGTACCGGCGGGTCACGCCGGGGCGGGTCGGCCTCGCCGCGCTGCTGGCCGGCACCGCGGCGCTCTACCTCGTCGGGCTGGGCGCCTCCGGCTGGGCGAACGCGTACTACGCGGCCAGCGCGCAGGCCGGCGCGAGCAGCTGGGAGGCGTTCCTCTACGGCTCGTCGGACGCCGCGAACGCGATCACGGTGGACAAGACGCCCGCGTTCCTGTGGGTGATGAGCCTGTCCGTGCGGCTGTTCGGGCTCGACACCTGGAGCCTGCTGGTACCGCAGGCGTTGGCGGGCGTGGCCTCGGTCGCGGTGCTGTACGCGGCGGTGCGCCGCTGGTTCGGGGTAGCGGCCGGGCTGCTCGCCGGCGTGGTGCTCGCGCTGACCCCGGTCGCGACGCTGATGTTCCGGTTCGACAACCCGGACGCGCTGCTGGTCCTGCTGCTCACCGGCGCCGGCTACGCGAGCCTGCGGGCGCTGGAGGGCAACGGTGGCCGGTGGCTCGCGCTGGCCGGCGCGCTGCTCGGGTTCGGTTTCCTGACGAAGATGCTGCAGGCGCTGATCCTGGTCCCGGTCGTCGTCGCGGTCCACCTACTCGCCGGCGCCGGCCGGCCGTGGCGCCGGATCCGGGACCTGCTGCTCGGCGGCCTGGCGTTGCTGGTCGCCGGCGGCTGGTGGGTGGCGGTCGTCGAGCTGGTGCCGGCGGCGCACCGGCCGTACGTCGGCGGCACCCAGCACAACTCCGTCCTGGAGCTGACCTTCGGCTACAACGGGTTCGGGCGGCTGACCGGCGACGAGACCGGCGGGCTGGGCAACACCAACGCCGACGCCGGTCCGTGGCGGCTGTTCGGCAGCGAGATGGGCGGCCAGATCGGCTGGCTGCTGCCGGCCGCGCTGATCCTGCTGGTGGCGGTGGTGTGGCTGGCCGGCCGGGCCCCGCGCACCGACCGGACCCGCGCGATGGTACTGCTGTGGGGCGGCGCTCTGGTGCTCACCGGCGCGGTGTTCAGCCTGTCGTCGGGCATCATCCACCCGTACTACACGGTCGCGCTGGCGCCGGCGATCGCGGCGCTGGTGGCCATCGGCACCGTGGTCTGCGCCCGCCGGGCCCGGGTGGTCCTCGCCGCCACCGTCGCGGTGACCGCGGTCTGGGCGTACGTGCTGCTCGACCGGGTGTCGGGCTGGCAGCCCTGGTTGCGCTGGAGCATCGTCGGGGTCGGGCTGGTCGCCGCACTGCTGCTCGCCGCAGCGGACCGGCTGTCGAAACGGCTGGTGGAGCTGGTCGCCATGGTGGCGCTGGCCAGCGGCCTCGCCGGCCCGTTCGCCTTCTCGCTGGCCACCGCCGCGACCCCGCACACCGGCGCGCTGCCGTCCGCCGGCCCGGCCGGCTTCGGCCTCGGCACGGGTCCCGGTGGCGGGCGTGGCGGCTTCGGGAACGGCGGGGCCGGTGCCGGCGGCAGGCCCGGCCAGAACCCCGCCGGCTCCCACTCCAACGCCCAGAATCCCCACGCCAACGGGAACGCCCGCAACCCCAACGCCCGGGGCTCCGGCGGCGGCAACGTCAACGGTCCCGGCGGTCAGGGTTTCGTCCGGCGCGGCGGGCAGGCACCGACGGGTGGCGGCCGGATGGGCGGGTCGATGGGCGGCCTGCTCGATGCCGGTACGCCGGACGCGGCGGTGACGAGGCTGCTGCGCGCCCACCATTCCCGGTACACCTGGGTGGCGGCGACGATCGGCTCGAACAACGCGGCGAGCTACCAGCTCGCGTCGCGGTACCCGGTGATGGCGGTGGGTGGGTTCAACGGCACCGACGCCTACCCGAGCCTGGCCGCGTTCGAGAAGCTGGTGGCGGCCGGGCGCATCCACTGGTTCATCGCCGGTGCGCTGACCGGCTCCGGCAGCGGAAGCCAGTCGCCGCAACGCATCCAGCACTGGGTGCAGCAGCACTACCCCGCGCGCACCGTGGCCGGTGTGACGCTCTACGACCTGTCCTGACCCGCCGCCCCACGCCGGCAGCGCGCCCGGCGGCGGCCGGCGCGCGGCGGCGGCCGGTCAGGACAGCCGGTCGCGCAGGGCGCGGTGGCGGTCGGCGGCGGCGGCCATCGCCGCGACGTCCGACTCGCTCGCGGTGACCGGTTCGGTGGCCGGCGCCACGTCGATGCCCAGCGCGCCGGCGGCGGCGCCGAGCGCGCCCACCTCCGGGTCGGTGACCCGCTGCGCCCGGCCGCCGAGCGCCGCGGTCAACCGCCCGGTCAGCCATTCCGAGGCGGCGATCGCGCCACCGCCGAGCATCGGCATCGCGGTACCGGCCGGGTCGACCGCCCGCGCGCCGTCGGTGATCTCGTGGCAGAGACCCTCCAGCGTCGCGGCGAGCACGTGGGTACCGGTGGTGGTCAGCCGCAGCCCGTGCAGGGTGCCGCCGGCGCCGGCCGGGTCGGCGGCCGGTGGCCGGTGGCCGGCGTGGTAGGGCAGGCAGACCAGTCGGTGCGCGCCGGGGGCGAGGCCGGCGAGCGCCGGGCCCTGCGCCGCCGGGTCGATGTCGAGCAGCCCGGTGACCCACTCGTCGAGCACCCCGCCGCCGGAGTACGCGACGCCGAAGACGGCGCGGCGGTGGTCCACCCGGTACCGCCAGACCGCCGGCGCCGGGTCCGCGGCGTCGGGGGTGACCAGCCGTACCGCGGCGGAGGTGCCGACGGTGACGGACAGGTGGCCGGCGTCGAAGCAGCCGGAGCCGAGGGCGCTCGCCGCCCCGTCGCCCAGCGGCGGCGCGATCTCGGCGTCGGCGAGGTCCGGCCACCGCTTGCGGTACTCGTCGGTGAACCGGCCGCGCCAGTCGTCGTCGGCGAGCGGCGGTACCGCCTCGGCGGTCACGCCGGCGAGCGACAGCGCCTCGTCGTCCCACCGGCAGGTACGGGTGTCCAGCGCACCGGTGCCCGACGCCGAGGACACCGACGCGGTCGGCTCGCCCCACAGCACCAGGCCCAGGTACTCGGGCAGGCCGACGTAGCGTCGCGCCGGCCCGACCGTCGAGCGCAGCCAGCCGATCCGGGCCGGCCAGTAGAACGGGTGCCACCACGCGCCGGTACGGGCGTGGAACGCGGCGGCGTCGGCCGGTGCCCGCTGCTCCGGCAGGCTCGGTCGCAGGTCCATCCAGGACAGGCACGGTCCGGCCGGTTCGTCGTGTTCGTCCAGTCCGAGCAGCGAGTGCCACTGGGTGGAGATGCCGACGGTGTGCACGCCGCGCAGGTGCCCGTCGGCGGACAGCTCGTCCAGGCACGACACGGTGGCGCCGAGGTAGGCGGCCAGGTCGAGTTCGGCCGCCCCGTCGGCGCTCTGGTTGATGCGGGCCTGCTCGCGCACCGCCGCGCCGGGCAGCGGGGTCAACCGGTCACCGTCGCCGTCGAGGACGACCGCTCGTACCGAACTGGACCCGAGATCCAGGGCGAGGATCCGGCCGGCCGGCTGGGACATCGAGCACCTCCAGGGTGTGCGCAGGTGGCTCCACCCTATGAGGCGCGCCTCGGCACCGGGCCGGCAACCGCAGCTGCGCGGCAACCTACGATCACGAGGCGCATTTGCCAGTGTGATGAGTGGGTTGCGCTTGCTCGTGCGGCCCGTATGGTGGGTCTGGTGGCGAACTATCGGATGGGGCGCGCCGCGCAGCTGCTCGGCGTCAGCGCCGACACGCTGCGCCGGTGGGTCGACGCCGGCCGGCTGCCGGCCGGGCGGGACCAGCAGGGTCACCGCGTGGTGGCGGGCGCCGAGCTCGCCCGTTTCGCCCGGTCGCTGGCCACCGACGAGCCCGGCGGCACCTGGTCGTCGGCCCGCAACCGGTTCACCGGCATCGTCACCTCGATCCGGGTCGACGAGGTGATGGCGCAGGTGGAGATCCAGGCCGGGCCGCACCGGGTGGTGTCGCTGATGACCCGCGACTCGGTCGACGAGCTGGGGCTGGTGGTGGGCGCGGTCGCCACCGCCTCGGTCAAGTCGACGCAGGTCGTGGTGGAGCTGCCGGTGCCGGCCCGGACCACGGCATGACGACGACGGGAGTGCGGGGGATGACACCTCGGGTACGGGCCGGGGCGGTGCTGGCGGCCTCGGCGCTGGCGATCGTCGCGTTGCTGGCCGGCTGCGGGTCGTCCGGTTCGGGTACGGGCGGCTCGTCGGGCGGGGGGAAGGACCCCGGCGGCGCCACGGTCAGCGTGCTGTACGCGGGATCGCTGGTCAACCTGATGGAACACGACGTCAAGCCGGGGTTCGAGGCGGCCAGCGGGGACACGTTCCGGGGCGAGGGCAAGGGATCCGACGCGCTGGTCAACGAGATCAAGGGCAAGGTGACCAGGGCGGACGTGTTCGTGTCCGCGAGTACCGCCAGCAACGGCAAGCTGCGGGGCGGCGGCAACGGCGACTGGGAGTCCTGGTACGCCACGTTCGCCACCGCGCCGCTGGTGCTCGGCTACAACCCGAAGAGCAAGTTCGCCGCGCAGCTGAAGAGCAAGCCGTGGCAGCAGGTGGTCGTCGAGCCCGGGTTCCGGCTCGGCCGCACCGACCCGAAGCTCGACCCGAAGGGCCGGCTGAGCGCGCAGGCGCTGACCAAGGTGGGGCTGGGCAAGTTCGCCGACACCGACGCGGGCGTGTTCCCGGAGGAGACGCTGCTCGGCCGGCTGCAGGCCGGCCAGCTCGACGCCGGCTTCTTCTACACCTCCGAGGCGACCGAGGCGAAGGTACCGACGATCTCGCTGGCGCCGGTGGAGCTCGGCGCGACGTACACCGTGACCGTGCTCAACCGGGCGCCGCAGCCGGCCGCCGCGGCGGCGTTCGTGACGTACCTGCTCGGTCCGAAGGGCGTCGCGCTGATGCGCAAGCACGGCCTGCACCCGGCCGCGACGGTGACGCTGACCGGGGACAGGTCCGCGGTGCCGGCCGCGCTGCGCTCGGCGGTGGGCGGTTCGTAGCGCCGCGGGCGGTGACCGATGAACCGGGTACCCGTGCTGCCGGTGCTGGCCGGCCTGCTGCTGGCCTACCTGCTGGTGCCGATCGTCGCGTTCGCGGTACGGCTGGCCGGCGCCGGCGGTGCCCCGGCGGCGCCGGGCGTCGGGGCGGCGCTGGCCACCTCGCTGGTCACCGCCACCATCTCGACCGCGGTGATCGGGGTGCTCGGCATCCCGCTGGGCTACCTGCTCGCGCGGCGGCGAGGTCGCGTCGCCGCGGCGCTGGGCGTACTGGTGCAGCTGCCGCTGGCGTTGCCGCCGCTGATCTCCGGCGTGCTGCTGGTCTACCTGGTCGGGCCGTACGCGCCGCTGGGCGAGCTGACCGGGGGCCAACTCACCGACACCCGGATCGGCATCGTGCTCGCGCAGGTGTTCGTCGCCGCGCCGTTCCTGGTGGTGGCGGCGCGTTCGGCGTTCGCGGCGGTGGACCCGGCGCTGCTCGACGTGGCGGCGACCCTCGGGCACGGCCGGCTCTCCCGGTTCGTCCGGGTGGCGCTGCCGGCGGCCGGCGGCGGGATCCGGGCCGGGCTGCTGCTGTCCTGGCTGCGCGCGTTCGGCGAGTTCGGGGCCACCGTGATCCTCGCCTACCACCCGTACACGCTGCCGGTGTTCACCTACGTCCAGTTCGGCTCGACCGGGTTGCCGGCGACCGTACTGCCGGTCGCGGTGGCGCTGCTCGCCGCGCTGCTGATCCTGGGGGCCGCCGATCACCCGCGGCTGCCCCGGCGCCGCGGCCGGGCCGTGCTGCCCGGGCCGGTACGGCCCAACGGTCGGCCCGGTCCGCTGGTCGGCTTCGACCTGGCGGCGAGGGTCGGCGGGTTCGTGCTGTCGGTGGCGCACCCGCCCGGCGCCCGGACCATCGCGATCCTCGGCCCGTCCGGGGCCGGCAAGTCGATGACGCTGCGGGCGCTGGCCGGGCTGCTGCCGGCGCGCGGTGACGTGACGCTGACCGGCGACGGCGGCCGGGAGCGGCTCGCCGGCCTCGCCCCGGAACACCGCGGGATCGGGTACCTGCCGCAGGATCCGGCGCTGCTGCCGCAGCTGACGGTGTGGCGCCAGGTGCTGTTCGGGGTCGGCGCCGATCCGGCCGTGGCGGCGTACTGGCTGGACCGGCTCGGGTTGACCGAACTCGCCGACCGGCGGCCGGACCAGCTGTCCGGTGGTCAGCGTCGCCGGGTCGCGCTGGCCCGGGCGCTCGCCCGCCGGCCCCGGCTGCTGCTGCTCGACGAGCCGTTCGCCGGCCTCGACACGCCGGTACGCGACGAGCTGCGACACGAGCTGCGGGCGCTGCAGCGCGACACCGGGATGGCCACCGTACTGGTCACGCACGACCCGGACGAGGCGGCGCTGCTGGCCGACGAGGTGCTGCTGCTGTCCGCCGGTACGGTGCGCCAGCAGGGCCGGCAGGAGCAGGTGTACGCGCACCCGCGTGACCCGCGGGCGGCCCGGCTGCTGGGCATCCGCAACCTGACCGCCGGTACGGTCGGCGCCGGCGGAGTGCTGCGCTGCGGCGCGGCGGCGGTGTGCGACACCGACCTGCCCGCCGGCACCGACGTGACCTGGTGCGTGCGACCGGACCAGATCGTACTGTCCACTGTGGACAAGAGTGATGGGCTGGCCGGCCGGGTGGTCGACGTGGTCCGGCTCGCCGCGTTCACCGAGACGGTGGTCGAGCTGCCCACCGGCGACCGGCTGACCGCCACCCGTACCGGCCCGGCCCCGAAGCCGGGCACTCCGGTGCGGCTGGCGATCGCGCCCGACGCGGTCACCCTCTGGCCGTCAGCTCAGTAGTTGTAGCCGTTGCCGCCGCTGCTGGGCGACGACGGGCTGCTCGCCGGCTTGCCGGACAGCCGGATCACGTGCCAGGTCAGCTTCGTGCCACCGAAGCTGTCCTGGGTGCCGTCCCCGGTGACCTTGCCGGCGCCCGGGTCGGACGAGAACCGGTACAGCGGATGCCCGTCGTAGGTCAGCTGGGTCTTGCCGTCGGGCCGGTGCAGGGTGCCGAGCTTGCCGCTCGCGCCCGGCACCGAGCTGGGCACCGAGCCGGACGCGGTGGCCACCGGCCAGATCGCCGTGCACGCCGCCGAGTTGCACATCAGATGCATCGTGGTCTCGCCCGCCGGGCTGTACAGCGCGCGGCCGGCCGAGTCGACCAGTACCGTGCCCTGCCCGGTGCTGCGCGCGCTGACCGGCGCGGACGAGCCGGTCGAGTGGTTCGCCGACCCCCCGGACGAACCGGTCGAGCTGGACGACATGCCGCCGCAGCCGGCCGCGATCAACGGCGCGGCGGCCGCCGGCGCCAGCCACCACAGCCGGCGGGATCGGTGCTGGGACAACGAAAGCCAGGACATCGTGGCTACCCCCTGTTGGTCGGGTGTCTCGTTGTCGGACACGGCCGCCGGCACCGGATCGTTCACGGGGTGAGCGACAGCACCGGGGTGCCGTCGCTGGTGCGTACCTGGATCGAGCGGATCTGCTCCGGCCGGCTCGCGGTGGTACCGGTCAGCACCATCGTCTTGCCCGGCACCGCCGACCAGCTGGAGATCTGCTCGCTGTGGCCACCGGCGTCGACCACCACCAGCGTGTAGCCCACCGGGTAGCTCACCGAGCCGTGGTAGCGGCAGCGCACCGTCACGTCGGTACCCCAGGGCCGGGCGGCGAGTGCCGCGGTCGCGGTGACCGGGGCGGGCACCACCGCGGTCATCGCCCGGGCCGGCGGCGGCTGGGTACCCGTGGGTCCCTGGCCGGGGCCGAACGCCAGCAGCAGCGCGAGGACCAGGCAGACCACCGCGGCCACCGCGCCGCCGGCGACCACGACGAGCCGGCGCCGCCGGCGCACCCGGCGGGCCGCGGCGAACAGGTTGCCGGCCAACTCCGGCGGCGGCGCCACCGGCTCGGCGGTGACCTGCTCGACCGGTACCCGGGACAGCAGGCCCGGCAGCCCGGCGAACGCCTGCACCGACTCCTGGCACCGGGCGCAGCCGGCGAGATGCTCCTCGTACCGGTGGCGGTCGGCGGGGGAGAGGGCGCCCAGCACGTACGCGGCGTCGTCGCGGTGGATGTCGGCGTCCGCGTCGCCGTGGCGGGGACCGGCGTCGAACCGCCCGTCGCCGAACGGCTCGTTCCCGAACGGCCCGCTGTCGAACGGCGTTGTCATCTCACACCACCCCCATCTCCTGCAACGCCAGCCGCAGCGCGCGCAGCGCGTAGTGCAGCCGGGACTTGACCGTGCCGGCCGGGACCCCGATGCGTTGCGCCGCCTCCGGTACCGATCGTCCCTGGTAGTAGCACTCCACCAGCACCTCCCGGTGCGCCGCCGACAGCCGCTGCAGCGCCTCGGCGACCAGCCAGGACTGCATCGCCTCGTCGGTACCGTCGGCCACGCCGCGCTCCGGCGGCTCGGCGAACGACACCTCCGGGCGTACCTTGCGGGCCCGCCACTGGTCGATCACCAGGTGCCGGGCGACGGTGTGCAGCCAGCCGCGGACCGGCCGGCCGTCCGCGGCGAGCGGGTGCTGCCAGGCCCGCAGCAGGACCTCCTGCACGATGTCCTGGGCCCAGCCCCGGTCACCGGTGAGGCTCAGCACGTACCCGTACAGCGGGCCGGCGTGCTCCTCGTAGAGCGAGCGCAGCAGTTCGTCATCGGCCGAGGCGGGCACCGTGCCTCCACCCATGGGTCGACCGGGCACCGTCCCGCGCCGCCGCGCCGGACCGCGCGGCGTCGCCTTCGGCCGTACCGACGTCGGCCGGCGTCGGGGCCGGCCCGCTGTCGGCGGCCGCCCGGCGCCCGCCCGGGTGCGCGTGGGACGTGTCGGTGCCCGCGCCGGCCGGCGGCCCGCCCTGGCCGGTGCGGGCCGGCAGTACCGCCAGGACGACGCCGCCGACGACCGCGACCGACTCGGCGAGCACCGACAGCCGCTCCGGCACGCCGGACAGGCTCTCCTGGACGCCGAACAGCCCGACCGTGGCCGACACGGCGAACGCGGCCAGGGTCAGCGCGCCGAAGCCGGCGGCGGCGAGCGCGACCAGCCGGTACCGGCCGACGAGCAGCGCGACGCCCAGCACCAGGCCGCCCGCCGTGTTGAGCAGGAACAGCGGGCCGATCACCGGGATGTTGCGAAACCCGGTGGCCCACATCTCCAGGTGGATGTCGGCGGACAGCAGCACCGCCGCCGCGGTCACGGCACGCAGCACCGCCGCCCCGACGGTGCGCCTCGCGTCCTGCCACCCGGTCCGGTCGACCATCGTCACCACCTCCCGCCCGACAGGCACGGATGCGTGGCGGTCGATGGTTCAATCCTGCGCCGGACCGGGGTGCGATGTGGCGCACGGCACCGGTCGCGGGAGGGGCCGGTGCCGTGCGGAAGGGCTCAGTGCGCCGCGATCAGCTGGTCGGCGACCGAATGGGCGGTACTGGACGGGATGGCGAAACCCAGCCCGATGCTGCCGGAGCTTCCCTCGTTGGCGGTGTTGATCCCGACGACCTGACCGGCCGTGTTGACCAGCGGGCCGCCCGAGTTGCCGGAGTTGAGGGCGGCGTCGGTCTGGATCATGTCCGTGTACCGCGTGGTCTGGCTGCCGTCGCTCTCACCGGCCGAGATGGACCGGTGCAGCGCGCTCACGATGCCCTCGGTCACCGTGCCGGTCAGGCCCAGCGGGCTGCCCAGCGCGTACACGGTGTCGCCGACCCACACGGTGGACGAGCTCGCGAAGGTGGCGACGGGCAGCGGCGAGTCGCTGGACACCTGGACGACGGCGAGGTCGTGCGCGGTGTCGGTGCCGATCACGGTGGCGCGGTGCCGGCTGCCGTCGGAGAACGTCACGGTCACCGTGCCGGCGTTCTGCCCCAGCACGTGCGCGTTGGTGAGGATCATCCCGTCCGAGCGGATCACCACACCGGAGCCCTCGCTGCCGCTGCCGTCGGCGCCGCTGACCTGGATGTCCACCACGGTGCGCTGCACGTTCGAGACGAGGTCGGCCGCCGAGGTCCGGCTGGCTGCGGTACTCGCGGCGATGCTGCTCGACGCGTGCCCGGGCCCGGTGAGCGCCCGCACCGTGTACGCGCCGCCCACGCCGCCGCCGACGACCAGGACCAGCGCCGCGACCCCGGCCGCCGCGCCCCGCCGCCAGCGCCGCGGCGGCCGGGGCGGTGGCGTCGCCGCCCAGTTCCCGGGTGGCACCGCACCGGGCGGCACCGCACCGGGCGGGGGCATCGAGCCGGGCGGCCAGTGCCCGCC
>NZ_BOPO01000014.1 GCF_017312725.1 Actinocatenispora comari
CGCGGCCGCCGCGTCGTCGGCGGTACCGGTCGCCGGTGCGGTATCGGCGGCGGCGCGGGCGGTGGCGGTACTGCGCTTGCGGGTCGCCGCCGAGGTGCGCTTGGTGGCGCGCTTCGGCTTCGCCGCCGGCTCGTCGTCGACGACGCCGGCCGCCTCCAGCAGCAGCCCGGCCCAGCCGCCGAGGTCGTCGACCAGCACCGCGGCACCCGCCGGCGCGTCGGCGAGCGCCTCGATCAGCGCGTCCGGCCCGGTCGAGCAGTCGACGGTCTGCCAGGCGTCGCCGCGGCGCTCGCGGTGCGCGGCGATCCGGCGCTGCCAGTCCGGGTCGTCGGGATTCTCCCGGCCGGTGGCCAGGTAGCGCCGCTCGCCGGGTGCGTCCGCAAGCATCCGTTCGGCCAGGCTCGACTTGCCGGAGCTGATCCCGCCCAGTACCAGTACCCGCTGCTCGGTGGTCACGGGAGACATCTTGACCCATGAATGGCTGCCGCCGCGCGCCGGCCCGCTGCCGTCGTCGCCGCGGGACCGTACTCTTACGGAAGATTCCGGCGGCAACTCGGCGGAGTCGCGGGCCCAGCGGCAGTCCAGTGACGAGGAGCGTGGCCGATGGCATGGATGTGGCGGTACCTGGATCAGGCCGGTGAGCCCGTCGAGGGCCCGACCGAGGTCTTCGGCAGCCAGTCGGACGCCGAGTCGTGGCTCGGCCAGTGCTGGCGTGAGCTGTCCGAGAAGGGTGTCACCACCGTCCGGCTGGTCGAGGACGACCGCCAGGAGTACGAGATGAGCCTGCGTCCCACCCCGGCCAGCTGACCGGCGGGTCGACGCCTGCGCCACCCGACCGAGGGCGAGACGGCTGCGCCGCCGTACCCGAGGGCACGGCGGCGCAGGCGGTGGTACGGCTCAGGGGCGAGACGCCGGGCTCTGGGTGCGGGCCGGGTCGCGCTCGATCACCGGATCGAGGATCTCGTCGATCTTGGCGAGCAGCCCCTTGTCCAGCGTGACGCCGGCCGCCTTGACGTTGTCGCGCACCTGCTCGGGCCGCGAGGCGCCGACGATCGCGCTGGCCACGTTCGGGTTCTGCAGCACCCAGGCGACGGCGAGCTGGGCCAGGCTGAGCCCGGCCTCGGCCGCGAGCGGCTCGAGCTGCGCGACCCGGGACAGCACCTCGTCGCGCATCCAGCGGGAGATCATGTCCTTCCCGCCCTTCTCGTCGGTCGCCCGGGAGCCGGCCGGCGGCTGCTGACCCACCTTGTACTTGCCGGTCAGCACGCCCTGCGCGATCGGGGAGAAGACGATCTGGCTCAGGCCGAGGTCTTCGCAGGTGGGCACCACCTCGGACTCGATCACCCGCCAGATCGCGTTGTACTGCGGCTGGTTGGACACCAGCGGGACGCGCAGCTCGGCGGCGAGCTTCGCGGCGGCGCGGATCTCCTCGGCCCGCCACTCCGAGACGCCGATGTAGAGCGCCTTGCCGGACCGCACCACGTCGGCGAAGGCCGTCATGGTCTCTTCCAGCGGCGTGTCGTAGTCGTACCGGTGCGCCTGGTAGAGGTCGACGTGGTCGGTGCCGAGCCGGCGCAGCGAGCCGTCGATCGACTCCAGGATGTGCTTGCGGGACAGGCCGCGGTCGTTCTTGCCGGGCCCGGTCGGCCAGTAGACCTTGGTGAAGATCTCCAGCCCTTCCCGCCGCTCACCGGCGAGCGCCTTGCCGAGCACCGTCTCGGCCCGGGTACCGGCGTACACGTCGGCGGTGTCGAACGTGGTGATGCCCTCGTCGAGCGCGGCCCGCACGCAGGCGAGGGCGGCGTCCTCCTCGACCTGGGAGCCGTGCGTGAGCCAGTTGCCGTACGAGATCTCGGAAACGATCAGGCCGGATCGGCCAAGGTGTCGGAACTCCATGAACCCGACCCTATCGCCGTACGGGCGCCGGCTCGGGTGGTCGTGACCGGTCCCATCCCGCGCGCCGCCGCACCCCGCTTGGTTCGACTCTCGTCGTATGATGCCGGCACCGCTTCGCACCTCGACCCGCGCGACCTTCCGCTCGGATTTCCTACAGAGCCAGTAGGGTATTGACTCGCGGGCATGAGTGGGTAATCGTGTAACCAGCCATCGCGGACCAACCGCCCGAGGGGGTGCGATGCCGGAGAAGGCGGGCCGTGCGCCCACTCAGCGCGACGTCGCCGCCGCGGCCGGTGTTTCGACCGCGACGGTGTCGTACATCCTCAGTGGCCGGCGCGACCGGGTCACGCCGGTGACCCCGGAGACCCGGGAGCGGGTGCTGCGCGCGGTGGAGCAGCTCGGCTACCGGCTCGACCACTCCGGCCGGTCGCTGCGCCGCCGGCGCACCGAGCTGGTCTGCGTGGTGTACCGGATGCCGGACAACCCGTGGGTCGAGCGGCTGGCCGAACAGGTGCAGACGATCGGCGCGCGGTCCGGCTACTCGATGATCGCCCTCCCGCTGCCGTCGCGCCCGCCGGCCGAGCCGGTACCGCGCCCCTCGCCGCTGCGCGTGCTGCGGGAGCGGTACGTGGACGGGGCGATCGTCGCGAACGGCACCCTGATCGAGCCGGCCGAGCTGCGCCGGCTCGCCGCCGGCGGCCTGTCGCTGGTGGTGTTCCACGACGCGCTGGCGCCGGCCGGGTTCGACGTCGTCGACCTGGTGCAGCGGTCCGCGCTGACCGACCTGGTCGGTCACCTGCTCGACCGCGGCCACACCCGGATCGGGTACCTGGCTCACGACGTGGAGCTCGCCGCGCCGGACGACGAGGTGCAGTCGCTGAAGTACCGGACGGTCGCGGCGGCGCTCGCCGCGGCCGGCGCGCCGCTGGACCCCCGCCTGGTGGTGCCCGGTGCGGACGTGCGGGAACGCGCGTACGTCGAGACGCAGCGGCTGCTGCGCATCGAGAACCCACCGACCGCACTGATCTCGTCCTCCGACCGGGGGGCGATCGACGCCATCTGGGCCGCCCGCGACCTGGGCGCGTCGGTGCCGGGCGATCTCGCGATCGCCGGCATCGGCAACGGTACCGAGGGGTCGGCGATCCGGCCCGCACTGACCACCGTCGGGCTGCCGAGGCTCGACTTCACCGTCCCGGTGACCCGGCTGTTCGAGCGCATCACGGCGCCGGGCGAGCTGCCGGGCGACCGGATACCCCAACCGTGGCAGCTGATCGTGCGCGAATCGACCTGAGCGGCCCGTCCCGTCGGGACCTCGCGACACCGCCGGGCGATCGCCGATCGGCCCATCAGCAGAGGAGTCACCATGGTCGAGCGAGACAGTCGGAAACCGGATCCGACCCCGCGCGCCGGATGGACCCGGCGTGGCGTGTTCGGCTCCGCGGCGGCGCTGGGCGTCGGCGCGCTGGCGGCGTGCGGCGGCAACGCGCCGAGCGAGGGCGGCGGCAGCGGGGACAAGACGTTCACGCTGTACTGGAACGCCGGGCACGGCTACGCCGCCTACACGAAGCTGATCAAGAAGTTCGAGTCGGACCACGGGATCACGGTCAACTGGCAGAAGTTCCAGTGGCCGGACCTGCAGACCAAGCTGGCCGCGGACATGCAGTCGGGCCAGGTGGCGGACCTGGTCGAGGACGACGGCAGCGGCTGGCCGCTGTCCTACGCGGCGACCGGCGACGCGTACCCGCTGGACGAGTTCATCGCGAAGGACGGCGAGAAGATCGGGTACCCGAACGACTGGCAGGCCAACGCGTTGCGCAACAGCCGGTACCAGGGCAAGACGTACGGGATCCCGCTGCACCTGACCTGCAACCTGCTGTTCTACAACAAGACCATGTTCGCCGCGGCCGGAATCAAGCAGCCGCCGTCGGACTGGGACGAGTTCCTCGCCACCGCCCGCAAGCTGACCAGGGGCGACCAGTACGGCGTGGCGCTCAACTCCGACCCCGGCTACCTGTCCCCGTGGATGCTGCAGAACGGCGTGCGGTACTGGGATCCCGCCACGAAGAAGGTCATGACGCCGGTACCGCAGGCGATCGAGGCGATGCGGTTCCAGCACGACCTGATCTACCGGTACAAGGTGTCGCCGGCACCGTCGGCGACCGCCGACTACGAGGGCCCGGAGAAGCTGTTCGTGGCCAAGCGGGCCGCGATGATGCTCAGCGGGCCGTGGGACTTCGCGCCGATCAAGAAGACCGCGCCGGATCTCGACTACGGGCTCGCCCTGCCGCTCGAGCGGAGCGTGCGGGCCACCAACTTCGCCGGCAGCGGCGTGTTCATCCCGGCCAAGGCGAAGCACAAGGACCTCGCCTGGGACCTGATCAAGCGGCTCACCGCGCTGGACGTGGAGAACGCGGTCACCCGGGAGACCGGCGTGACCATGCCGCGCAAGACCTGGGCCAAGCAGTCCTGGGTGCAGGACGACAAGCAGGTCGGTGCGGTGGCGCGGGCGCTGGCGTACGGGACGAGCTGGCCGAACGGGATCGACGCCACCGGCAAGGCGCCGCAGCTGGACGACACGCTGCGCTCGGCGTACCAGTCGACGATCGTCAAGAACGGCGACCCGGCCGCGGCGGTGCGCAACTTCCGTTCCGCGGCAACGAAACTGGTCGGGGGCTGAGCCGTGGTCGCCACCGTCGAGCGCGCCGCCGCCGTGGCACCGGTACGGCGGCGGGCCCCGATGCGGCGCCGGCAGGCGCGCACCGCGCTCGCGTTCCTCGCCCCGGCGCTGCTGTTCTTCGCGCTGCTGTTCTTCTACCCGCTGCTGCGGGAGCTGTACACCAGCGTGTTCACCGGGCCGCGGGCCGACGTGTACGCCGGCCTGGGCAACTACACCAAGGCTTTCGACGACCCGGTGGCCCGGCACGCGTTCTGGGTGACCGTCCAGTACGGGCTGGGCGTGGTGGTCGGCGCGATCGTGCTCGGGCTGGTACTCGCGGTGATCCTGAACCAGCGGATGCGCGGCCGGTCGGTGTTTCGCGGCATCCTGCTGGTGCCGTACCTGACCTCGATCGCCATCGTGGGTCTGCTGTGGCGCAACATCCTCGACCCGGACACCGGGATCCTCAACCGGGTGCTGCACAGCGTCGGCCTGCCGACCCAGAACCTGCTGGCCGAGCACCCGCTCGCGACGCTGGTGGCGGTCGCGATCTGGCAGCAGGTCGGCTACACCACGGTGCTGTTCCTGGCCGGCCTGCAGGGCATCCCGGAGCTGTACTACGAGGCGGCGGAGGTGGACGGTGCCTCGGTGTGGCGCCGGTTCCGGCACGTGACGCTGCCGCTGCTGGCGCCGACGACGCTGTTCGTGTCGGTGATCGGCGTCATCTCGGCGATGCAGGAGTTCGCGCTGCCCTACCTGGTCACCCAGGGCGGCCCGGACAACGCCAGCGACCTGTACGTGTACCAGGTGTGGAAGACCGCGTTCGGTTTCCGCGACTTCGGGTACGCCTCGGCGCTGTCCTACCTGCTGCTGATCGTGATCCTGGTGTTGTCGCTCGTTCAGCTCAAGGTGGGTCAACGTGGCGAGTCCTGAACGCAACCGCACCGACCGGCTGTTCCCCGGCGCCCGCGGCGTCGGGTACGCCGTGGTGCTGGTGGTCTGCCTGCTGACGGTGATCCCGCTGGCGTACATGATCTCGCTGTCGTTGCAGTCCGACGGCGAGATCCTGGCCGGCAACCCGGTGCTGTGGCCGGCGCACCTGCACTTCGACAACTACCAGCGGCTGTTCGGCGAGGTGCCGTACGCGCGGTTCTTCGTCAACAGCACCGTGATGGCCGGCACGATCACGATCGCGCACCTGATCCTGGACCCGCTCGCCGGGTACGCGTTCGCCAAGTTCTCGTTCCCGTTCAAGCGGACGCTGTTCATCGCGGTGCTGGCGACGCTGATGGTGCCGTTCTTCGTCCGGATGATCCCGGTGTACGTGCTGTTCTCGCAGCTCGGTTGGCTGAACACCTACCAGGGGCTGGTGGTGCCGTTCCTGTGTGACGCGTACGGCATCTTCCTGATGCGGCAGTTCCTCGCCGCGCTGCCGGACGAGCTGATCGACGCCGGCCGGGCCGACGGCGCCGGCGAGCTGCGCATCTTCGCCAGAATCATTCTGCCGCAGGCGAAACCGGCGCTCGCGGTGCTGGCGCTGTTCACCTTCGTGTTCCAGTGGAACAACTTCCTCTGGCCGCTGCTCGCCACCTCCACCACCGACATGCGCACGATGCCGGTCGGGCTGACCATGTTCAACCAGGAGTACTTCACCCAGTGGAACCTGACCGCGGCCGGCGCCGTGGTGCTGTTCGTCCCGACCGCGGTGCTGTTCTTCTTCACCCAGCGATACCTGGTCCGCGGTGTCGCCCTGACCGGACTGAAATGAGGGTCGATGACCAACGTCGTGGTGTTCCTGACCGACCAGCAGCGGTGGGACACGATGGGCCTGCACGGCAACCCGCTGGAGCTGACGCCCAACCTCGACCGGTTCGCGGCCGGCGGCACCTTCTGCGAGTACGCCTTCACCAACCAGCCGGTGTGCGCGCCGACCCGGGCGTGCCTGCAGACCGGCCGGTGGCCGACCCAGACCGGCGTGTACCGCAACGAGATCCCGCTACCCACCGACGCCGACACGATCGCCCGCCGGTTCGCCGCCGGCGGGTACGAGACGGCGTACGTGGGCAAGTGGCACCTGGCGGAGATGGACGACGCGCCGGTGCCGCCCGAGCTGCGCGGCGGGTACGAGCACTGGTTCGCCGCCGACGCGGTCGAGCTGATGTCGGACGCCTACGACGCCAAGCTGTACGACGGTGACGGGGTGCTGCACGAGCTGCCCGGGTACCGGTCGGACGCGTTCGTGGACGCCGCGATCCGCTGGCTGTCCCGCCCGCACGACCGGCCGTTCCTGCTGTTCGTGTCGGTGATCGAGCCGCACCACCAGAACAGCCGGGACGCCTACCCGGCGCCCGACGGCTACCGCGAGCGGTACGAGAACCGGTGGGTGCCCTCGGATCTCGCCGCGCTCGGCGGGTCGACCCAGCAGCACCTGGGCGGCTACTGGGGCATGGTCAAGCGGGTCGACGAGGGGTTCGGCCGGCTGCTGGACGCGCTGCGCAGCCTGCGCCTGCTCGACGACACGGTGGTCTGCTACACCACCGACCACGGCTGCCACTTCAAGACCCGCAACGGCGAGTACAAGCGGTCCGCGCACGACGCGTCGATCCGGATCCCGTTGGCGTTCAACGGGCCCGGCTTCGTCGCCGGCGGCCGGCGACCGGAGCTGGTCAGCCTGCTGGACGTGGCGCCCACCCTGCTGGACGCGGCCGGGTTGCCGCACGACGACCTGCCCGGCCGGTCGGTCGCCGACGCGGTGCGCGGCGCCACCGACTGGCCGCAGGAGGTGTATGTGCAGATCTCCGAGTCGCAGGTGGGGCGGGCGATCCGGACCCGGCGCTACACGTACGCGGTGACCGCGCCGGACGCCGACGGGTGGCACGACCCGGCCGCCTCCCGCTACGTCGAGGAGCTGTTGTACGACAACGTGTCCGACCCGCACCAGCTGGCGAACCTGGCCGGCCTGGCGTCCCACCGCGACCTCGCCGACCGGCTCCGGGAGCGGCTGCTCGCCCGCCTCGCCGCGGCCGGCGAGCCCACCGCCACCATCGACCCCGCCCCACCGCGCCCCTCCGGGCAACGCCGGTCCTACCCCCTCTGACGCCGGCCCGGGTCGAACGTGCCGCGTCGCCCTGCCCGGCTGCCGGTGCGGCACCATGATCAACCGGCCGGTGGGACCGGCGGATCGGTCAGAGGACGGCGCGGGAGTCGCGCAGCCGGCTGTCGATGTCGCGCAGGATCCCCTCGCGGGTCTCGTGGTGCGGCTCGATCAGCAGGCTGCCGTCGCGCTTCAGCGCGCCCCAGCTGCCGGGCTCACCGGGCACCTTGTCGGCGTCCGAGGGGTGCGGGTACACCGAGTCGTCCAGCTTGATCAGGAACCCGACCGGGTGGATGTTGACCTCGGCGTAGCTGGCCGGGACCACCAGCCGGCCCGCGGTGTCGAGCACGCCGCGCCGGCCGATCCGGTCGACGACCGCGAGCCGCTCGGCGGTGAACCCGAGGATGTGCCGGCCGTCCGCGGTCGCGGTCAGCACCTGGTCGTAGTCGAACGGGATCGCGACCTCGCCGTACCGGTCGATGGCGCCGAACACGCCGTCGCCGCGGCGCAGCACCGACATGCCGAACCGGAACGGCCGCGGATCCAGGTACCCGTCGGCCGGCACCGCGACCTCGCCGTCCACCGTGATGGCCTGCCAGCTGTCCGGCTCGTCGGTCGGCTGGACCCAGGCCAGCCCCTCGCTGAACGGCGCCGCCTCGCGCAGCCGGCGCGGCCGGGACAGCGACTCGCCGCGCTGGTCGATCACCTCCCAGCCGAGCGCGCCGGCCCGCCGCACCCACGCCTTCCCCTCGTGGAACGGCTTCGCCTCGTCGAACAGCGGCCCGATCACCTGCTCACCGGCCGGATCCCGGTAGCTCCACCGGCCGGTGGAGGCGTCCCGCACGCAGACCGGCACCGGCTCCTGGCCGAGCAGCTCCGGCCGGGTGCGCCGGTAGGGGCCCCACCCGCGCAGCGTCGCGTGCGTCAGCACCGCCTCCAGCGCGACCTCGACCGTCTGGACGAACTCCGAGCCGGCGTCCGGCCGCAACGCGAGCGCCTTCTCGAAGTGCTCGCACGCCTCGATGTTGCGGCCCTGCTCGAAGCAGCAGGTACCGGTCTGCAGGTGGATCGCGGCGCGCAGCCGGTCGGGCAGGTCGTCGGAGGCGGCCAGCGCGTACTCCCGGTCGGCGGCGGCGTGCTGGCCGGCCGCCTGGTACGCGTGCGCGAGCCGGGTCCGGGCGATCGCGGTGCGGCGCATGCTGCCGGTCAGCTCGGCCGCCTCCACCGCGCGCTTGCCGTCGTCCAGCGCCGCGTCCAGCTCGTCGAGCAGCCGGTGCGCGACCGACCGCAGCCCGTACTGGCGGGATCGCGCCGCGTCGCTGCCGGGCAGCGCGAGCTGGCTGGTGAGGGCCGCACGGGCAGCGTCGACCGACTCCCGGTCGTCGATCGACTCGCGCAGCGTCTCCGGGTCGAGGCGCCACGGGAGGGCCGAAAGCACGGCCTCCGGGTCTGCCGTCACGGACACATCGTGCCGGATCGATGGCTGCGCCGCGCACCCGCACCACGCCGAGACGGCCGCCCAGCTCGTCTTTTACTCGGCTCGACACTACGGGTAGGGGTGCAGGTCACGATGGGTGTCCTAAGCGGCGACGGCGGGACGGTGCAGGGCGCCGAGCAGCATCGGCAGCGACCGGTGCAGCTCGCGCTGCCAGTACGGCCAGGAGTGGGTGCCCGGGCCGTAGAAGTCGGTGACCAGGTGCCGGGCGTGCAGGGCGGTGAGCCGGGCGGCCAGGTGGTGCCCCTCGGCGTCGAACAGCGTCTCGTACGCGCTGGTGGCGCCCGGCTTGTCGTACGGCCCGGCGGTGCCGTCGCCCGAGGACAGGAACACCGGGATCCGGCGCAGCACCTTCGCCAGGTAGTACGGGTCGTGCGCGGCCCAGATGTCGCGCTGCGCGACCGGGTCGCCCCACAGCGCCAGCGGGTCGGCGCCCTGGCCGGCGCTGATCTGCAGCACGTTCTCCGGGCCGCCGGGGGAGTAGAGCGGGTCGACCACCCCGGAGTACGACGCGGCGGCACGGAACATGCCCGGATGCCGGCCGGTGTACGACAGGGCGCCGAAGCCGCCCATCGACAGGCCGGCGATCACCCGGTCGCTGCTCGCCCCGTACCCGCGCTCGACGATCTGGCGCACCTCACCGAGGTGGAAGGTCTCCCAGGCCGGGGCGCCGCCGGCGCCGTGGTTCCACCAGTTCGAGTACCAGCCGGTGACGCCGGCCTCCGGCATCACCACCAGCACGTGCCGCAGCGCCGGGATGCTCGCCACGTCGGTCAGCGCGGTCCAGCTGGTGTAGTCGCCGCAGCAGCCGTGCAGCAGCCACAGCGTCGGCCAGTGCCGGTGGCTCGCCGCCGACCAGCCGTCCGGGGTCAGCAGCCGAACCGGCGCCGTGGTACCCAGCGCCGGCGACGAGATCGTCAGGTCCAGCTGCCGGTCGGCCACCTGGTGCTCGGCCACGACCCGGGCTCCGTCGCCGGCGACGACCGCCCGGTCGGGTACCGCCGCGGCCGGCGCGGCGCCGACCAGCACCGCGGCGACGACGGCCAGAGCGGCCAGGAAAGCGGACCAACGGCGGGCAAGCATGCGACCACCTCGCAGGACGCGGGGACGGCGTCGGCGGGGCGACCGACACCGGTACTTGCCACTTTCTACCGCATTTTCCTGTCTGAGCGACAGCGTGTGGGGCTCACGTGTTCCGGCCGGCGCGGTGCGTCACCGCGGGTCGGGCAGGCCGTGGTCGTGCAGCGGGCCGACCTTCCACCCGGCGTCCTGGCACAGGTCGAGGATCGTCGGCACCGCGGCGAGGGTGGCTCGCCACGACTCCGGCGCCGCGGTGTCGCTCGCCGTGTCGTGCAGCAGGATCGTGCCGCCGCCGCGCAGGTCCCGGGCCACGGTCCGGTACACCGCGGAGCCGGTGGCCTGCGCGGTCCAGTCCCGGCCCCAGGTGGTCCACAGCACGGTACGCATCCCCAGCCGGTGCGCCGCGGCCCACGCCGCGCTGCTGAGCACCCCGTACGGCGGGCGGAAGAACCGTGGCGGCGTGCCGGCGGCCGTCGCCACCAGCTCGTGCGCCCGGGCCAGGTGGTCGGCGACCCGGCGCGGCGAGTACCGCAGCAGCAGCTTGTGGTGCAGGCCGTGCACCGCGAGCTCGTGGCCGGCGGCGGCGATCTCGGCGGCGAGCCGCGGATGCCGCGCGACGTTCGCGCCGACCAGGAAGAACGTCGCGGTGACCCCGCGGTCGGCGAGCAGTTGCAGCATCTTCGGGGTCGAGGTCGGGTTCGGCCCGTCGTCGAAGGTGAGCGCGACGTGGTCGGCGCGGCCGGTGCCGGCGAGCGTCGGCGCGAACCGTCGCCGCGGCGCGGCCAGCGCCAGCACCGCCGGCGCCGCGTGCAGCGCGGCCGCGCCGGCCAGCGCTGCCACCGCCGTACCGGCGACCCGCCGACCGGTTCGCCCGCGTCGTGCCGGCAGACTGGTCGCGTACCGGGACGCCGTGCCGCCGCCGCCTCGCCCGGTCATGCGATCCGCCGCAGCGCCGGGGCGGGCGCGGCCACCGCCGCGAGCTCCGCCACCACCGTCGCCGGGTCCGCCTTGGCCGGCTCGGTCGCCGGGCGGCGCGGCTCGTGCAGCGCCGCGGCCAGCTCGTTCCCGTCGCGTACCCAGTAGGCCAGGCCGGCGGCGTCGAACGCCTCGGCGTTGGTGCGGCCGTGGCCGGGCAGCGGCCGGTGGATCAGCACCGGCACGCCCAGCTCGGTCGCCTCCACCGAGGTGATGCCGCCGCCGTTGGTGACCACCGCGTCACAGGCCCGCATCAGCGTGGCCATCTCGTCCACCCACCCGAGGGTAATGCCCACCCCGGCGGCGGCCAGCTCGGCCCGCAGCGCCTCGTTCGTCGCGCAGACCACCACCGGTACCGCCGTGCCGGTCGCCGCGATCTCCCGCGCGGTGCGGGCGACGTCGCCCACCGCCCAGGCGCCGCCGGCGACCAGCGCCAGCCGCCCGGTGACCGGCAGCCCGAGCCGGCGCCGGGCAGCCGCCTGGCTCTGCTGCGGTCCGGACCGGAACTGGCTGCGTACCGCCGCGTCGACCCGGCGTACCCGCCGGGCGCCGAGCGCGGTGATCTGCTCGGCGGTGATCCGGTGCGCGGCCAGGTAGCAGTCGCAGCCCCGCTCCATCCACAGTGGATGGACCGACACGTCGGTCAGGTAGGTCAGCACCGGCGCGGTGAGCCGGCGGCGCCGCGCCAGCCGGCCACGGCGCCGCATCCGGCCCAGTACCAGGGTGGCGAGCGGGTAGGTGGACAGCACCGCCGCCGCGCCCGCGGTCCGGCGGCGCAGCGCGCGGCCGGTCAGCAGCGTGCACAGCACGGCGACGAGCCAGCACACCGGCCTCGCCCGCAGCAGCGTGCACAGCACGCCCCAGCTGGCCGGCAGCACCGACAGCTGGCCCGCGTACAGCCGGCGCAGCAGCGCGCCGGTGCGGCCCGGGAACTGGTCCATGAAGTCGTACGTGTCGACCGTGAACCCGCTGGCCCGCAGCCGCCGGCCGAGCTCGTCGGCGCAGGCGTTGTGGCCGCCGCCGATACCGGCCGACACGATGGCGATCCGGGCGCCGGAGTCGGCGCCGCTGCACGGTACCGGCGGGGTGGCGTGCCGGCGGCGCCGCGGCAGCCGGACGAGGCGCGCGCCGCCCCGGTTACCGGGACGGGACAGGGCAGGCAACGTTGCCGCGCTGGGCATCTGGGGACTCCAAGACAGGCGTTGAGACGTGATCCGATGCGTCGACGACGACGGCGTCGACACATCGGGACCGGACATCCGGCTCTCAACACGCTCTCAGTTTCGGCGTTGCGCCGACATGCTGGCTTCCCCTGATCTTGGCCTGGTGCTACCCCGAGTCCGATCACCCCGGCTAGCCCTGAGTGATGTCCGGGTTGGCGCCCCTGACATGCGCAGACGCCCGTACCAGCGGTCTCAGGGACGCCCGGGGGAGTTGCCCGGATGCTTCTCGGGTGTCCGATCGGTGAGGCTGCTGCCATGATCGACTCCGCCGCGCCGCTGGCCCCGCCGTGCACCTGCTGACCCGCTGGGTGCTGAGCCTGCCGCCGTACCTGATGTGCGCGGTGCCGGCGCTGGTGGTGCTGGCCGAGCCGGCCCTGCTGGTCGGCGTGGTCCTGCCCAGCGTCGGGTCGATGCTGCTGCTCGGCTTCCTCGCGCACGCCGGCGCGGTACCGCTGGTGCCGGCGATGGCGTGCGGCGTGGCCGGCGCGACCGTCGGCGACTCCCTGGGCTACCTGGCCGGCCGCCGCTGGTCACGTCGGCGGGACCGGCTGCGCCGGCTGGTCGGCGCCGTGCGGTGGGACCGGGCGGAGTCGTTCGTGCTGCGCTTCGGTGGGTGGGCGGTGGTGGCGGCGCGGTTCCTCACCGGGCTGCGCACCCTGGTGCCGCGGCTCGGTGGGCTCTCCGGCATGCCGTACCGGCGGTTCCTCGCGTTCAGCGGGCCGGCCGGTGCGGTGTGGGGCGCCGGCTTCGTCGCGGTCGGCTACCTCGCCGGCGCCTCGTACGGCCGGGTGGCGGGCCTGCTCGGCACCGGCGGCATGATGGCGCTCGGCGCGCTGGCGCTCGCCGTCGTCGCCGGGTGGGTGGTGCTGCGGGTGCGCCGGTGGCGCCGCGCCGCGGTACCGGATGTCCCGCCCGGGTGATCGGTTCCCCCGTTTTCCCTTGGTGCGCCCCGACTGCGGGATACCGTCCAGTTGAGACGGACGGTGCGTGGGGACACCGCACGGCACCCGGCCGTACCGACGGGAGGGGGCCGCCGTGACGACGATGCAGCGCAACCGGCAGCGCCGGGAGGCGATCGGGCCGTGGTGGCTGTTCCTCGTCACCGGCATCGCCTGGGCCCTGCTCGCGCTCGCCGTGCTGCAGTTCAGCCTGGCCAGCGTCGCCGCGATCGCGGTGCTGTTCGGCGCGGTACTGCTCGCCGCCGGCCTGAACGAGTTCCTGATCGCCGCGCTGCACCGGCACTGGCGGTGGGCGCACGTGGTGCTCGGCGTGCTGTTCGTGGCCGGCGCCGTCGCCGCGTTCGTCTGGCCGGGTCCGACGTTCGTCGCACTGTCCCGCATCCTCGCCTGGTTCCTGCTGTTCAAGGGCGTCTTCGACGTGATCGACTCGCTCGCGGTGCGGGTCGAACTGTGGTGGCTGCGGCTGATCACCGGTGCGCTGGAGATCGCGCTGGCGTTCTGGGCGGTCGGCTACACCGGCCGGTCCGCGGTGCTGCTGGTGGCGTGGGTCGGGATCGGCGCGATGATGCGCGGCATCACCGAGATCGTGTTCGCCTTCGACGTGCGGGCCGCGTTGAGCGCCGGCACGCCGGTACCGGAACCGCCGCAGCAGCAACCGTCCTGGCCGGTGAACCAGCCGCCGGCCGGTACCCGGCCGACCAGCCACACCGCCGCCGACCAGCCGCGCCCGGCCACCGAGGTACCGCCGGAGCAGCGCCCCACGCCGTGACCGGCCGGCGGTGATCGGCGCCGGCGGCCGGCGGTGATCGGCGTCGGCGGCCGACGTGGCCGCCGGGGGTCGGGCCGCCGGCGGAGAGCCCGACGGGAACCGACCGGTCGGGGGAGCCGTCAGGCCGGGAGCGGGTGGGCGAGGCGGTCCTGTTCGACTGCGGTCAGCGGTACCGACAGCCGGCGCCCGTGGCGCAACCCGGCCAGCCAGACCAGCCGGTTGCCCGGTCCCGCCAGCCCGACGATCGCGGCCGAACCCGGCGCCAGGCTCCCGGCGGTACGGCGCACCGTCGCGTCGGTGAGCCCGAGTTGCGGTGGCCGGCGGATCGGCACCGGGTGCAGCGCGGACGAGACCGGCAGCACGAACAGCGCGCCGACCACCATCGCCCAGTCGATGCCGTCCCGCTCGTCGCGGTCGATCCGCACCCGGTGATCGTCATCGACCCACACCAGGGCCGCATCGACCTGCCGGGGGCGTCGCCGCCACACCGCACGCGCATCGTCGTACCGGTCGAACCAGAGCACCGTCAACTGCGCCATGGCCACCTCATCTCACCGCGGCCGGGCCCCAGCGACTGTTGGGGAACCGATCGCAGCGTACCCATCGACGGATCTCGATCGGGTGAGATTCGTTGCGGGCCAACCGATCGGGTGCCTGCACCGGTGACCGCGCGGTTCGCGGTGCCTACCGTCGAACGGGTACGGCACCCGCGCTGCGGTGCCGGGCACCCCGGGGAGGCGGCGATGGGTGGTGCGATCCTCGCGGTACTGCCGTTCGCGCCCGGGCTGCTGCTGTCGCCGCTGCCGCCGGTCGCGACGAGCATGCTGGCCATGGCCGACGACGGGCGCCGCCGCGCGCGGCTGTTCACCCTGTACTGGTGGGGCGGGGTGCTGCTGGCCAGCCTCGCCGCCGGCCTGGCGCTGCGGCTGTCGACGCCCGGGGTGCGGCTGGCCGACCACGCCGACCGGCTGGCCAGCATGCTGCTCGCGGTGGCGCTGGTCGCCGTCGCCCTGGTGCGCGGGTACGGGCTGGTCGGGTGCCGTTACCGCAGCACCTGGCGGTCGCCGACGTGGCTGTGGCGGGTCGGTACGCTGCCGACCAACCGGGCCGGGCCGTTCGCGGTGCGGGTGCTGTGCACCGATCCGCTGCACCTGCTGATCCTCGCGGCCGCGGCGGTGGCGCTCGCCGCGACACCGGGGGGCTGGCCGGCACAGCTCGCCGCCGCGGCGCTGCTCGCGCTCGCCGGTACGCTCGGTGTCGCGCTCCCGCTGATCGTCTCGTACGTCGCGGGCTGGTCCGGGTCGGTCCGGCTGCACGCGCTGCGCAGCACCCCGATCCGCGCGTACCACGGGGTCGGCTTCTGGCTCTCCGTCGGCTATGCGGCGTTCCTGCTCACCTGACCTGGCCCGACCACGCACCGTGTTCGACGAATCGGCGCGTTCGCCTGCGCCGGGCGCAAACCCTCCACGATGCTGAAGTGGTGCCTGCCCGGGCGCCGCCGGTGCATCCGCCGCGGTGCCCCTCACACCGGGGGTGAGCGACGTGACCTGGTACGGATCGGCCAAGCCACACCGGCCGGAGGATCCGACCACACCGATGCCGGCGTCCGGCGGTACGCCCGGCTCGGCATCGGGCGGGCGGGCCGGCAGCTCCGGGCACGATTTCGGCCCGCCGATGCCGCAGGCGCCCGGCGACTACGCACCGGCGTCGAGCCGGCGGTCCACCAAGCCGCGGGTGAACGCGGCGCGGCTGTGGACCGGCGGCCTGGTCAGCGCGCTGATCGCGGCCGGTCTGGCGATCGTGGCGTACCTGGTGATCCACGGCATCTTCAACCTGCCGATGCTCGGCGTGCGGCCGGACGGCGGCGCGGTGTCCGCCACCATGGCCGGCTACGCGGTCGGCGCCGGCGTCGCCGCGCTGCTGGCCACCGCGGTGATGCACCTGCTGATGCTCGGCACCCCGCGGCCGTTCTTCTACTTCGGCTGGATCGGCGGGTTGTGCACCGTGATCGCGGTGCTGATCCCGCTGATCACCACCCAGCACTGGGACGTCAAGGGCGCCACCGCGGCGGCCAACCTGGTCCTCGGCATCGCGATCACCGTGCTGGTGCAGGGCACCGCGCACACCGCGATCCAGTACCCGAACCGGCAGCAGTACCCGCCGGTCGGCTGACCGCGGGCGATGACGGCGCCGCCGGCCCGACCGGTACCGCTGTGGCGCTACGCGTTGATCACCGGCGTCGTCCTGGTCACCGTCGGGGTGGCGCTGCTCGTCGTGCAGGCCCGCGCCGTACTGGTGCTGATCTTCCTGAGCTTCCTGCTCGCCGCCGGCCTCGACCCGCTGGTGCGCCGGCTGCAGCGACTGGTGCCCCGGCGCGGCCTCGCCGTGGCGATCCTGGTGCTCGGCTCGGTGGTGGTCGTCGCCGGGCTGTCGCTGGTGGCGTTCCTGCCGGCCGCCCGCCAGTTCGCCGCGTTCGTGCAGGCCGTGCCGAACCTGGTCCAGGACATCGCGCACCAGGTCGGCAGCAAGGACACCCCGCTCGGCCGGTACCTGTCGCAACCGGCGGTGCAGCAGGCGATCCACGACGCGCTGGGCCGGCTGCCCGCCCTGCTGTCGTCTGGCGTCGGCGCGCTGTTCGGACTGCTCGGCAAGATCCTCGGCGCCGTGTTCAGCGTGCTCACCGTCGGCGCCCTGACCGTGTACTTCATGCTCGCGCTGCCGCGGATCGTGGCGATGCTGGGCGCGCTGCTCGGCACGGCGGAGCGCGCCGCGGTGCTGGACGAGGCGCTGGGCAAGATCGGCGGGTACATCACCGGCCAGCTGGTGATCTGCGTGGCCGCCGGCGCCAGCGCGTACGTGTTCTTCCTGATCGTCGGGGTGCCCTACCCGGCGCTGATCGCGCTCGGTGTCGCGATCCTCGACCTGGTGCCGCAGATCGGTGCCAGCCTCGGCGCGGTACTGGGTGCGGCGATGGCACTGACCGTCTCGATCGGCGTGGCGCTCGGCACCATCGCGTTCTTCGTGGCCTACCAGCAGCTGGAGAACTACGTACTGGCGCCGCGGATCCTGGCCCAGGCCACCGCGCTGTCACCGCTGACCGCGTTCATCGCGGCGCTGGTCGGCGGGTCGGCCGCCGGCATCCTCGGCGCGGTCGCCGCGCTGCCGGTCACCGCCGCCCTGCAGGTCGTCGTCCGGTACGCGCTGCGCCACCGGCTCCCCGCGACCGGGCCGGCGCCACCGCGGCCGGATGGCACCCCGCCCCGGCCGGACG
>NZ_BOPO01000015.1 GCF_017312725.1 Actinocatenispora comari
CGGTACGCCATCCGGCCCGGCCGGGGTGCGCCGACGGCGGGGCGGGCCCGGATGCGGGTGCCGGCCCGGCCGGCCGTCTCGATCACCGCCTGCTGCCGCAGTTCCCGGTACGCGGCGGCGACGGTGGCCGGGCTGACCTTCAGCTCCGCGGCGAGCGCCCGCACGGTGGGCAGCGCGTCGCCGGGGGCGAGCTCGCCGCCGGTGACGGAGCTCTCGATGCTCGCGGCGATGTCCGCCGAGGTACGCCCGTGATAATGTGCTGTCACAATCAATAGATTGTACTAGAACAAACCCGGGAACACATCGAGGGGCACGCCATGACCTACCCCGCCAGTACGAGCACCACCCCCCGCCGGTATCCGGACCGGATGCACCGCGACCGCGAGACGGTGCACCAGATCCTCGACGAGGCGCTGTACTGCCACCTCGGTTACGTGGTCGACGGGCTGCCGCGGGTCGTGCCGACCGTGCACGTGCGCATCGGGGAGACCGTCTACCTGCACGCCTCCACCGGTGCCAGCAGCTCGCTCGCCGCCCGGGACGGCGGGCTGCCGGTCACGGTCGCCGCGACGCTGCTGGACGGGCTGGTGTTCGCCCGCGCGCAGGCACACCACTCGGCGCCGTACCGGTCGGTCATCGCGCACGGGCTGGCCCGCCCGGTGACCGACGAGCAGACCAAGCTCGCGGTGTCCGCCGCGCTGGTCGACAAGCTCGCCGCCGGCCGCTCCGCCGACTCCCGGCCGCCCAATCGCCGGGAGCTGGCCAGCGTCGGCATGCTGGCGCTGCCGCTGACCGAGGCCGCGGCGAAGATCCGGCCGGCCACCGTGGGCGACGACGAGGAGGACCGCGACCTGCCGTACTGGGCGGGGGTGCTGCCGCTGCGCACCGTAGCCGCCGCACCGGTGCCGGACAACGACCGCGTGCTGCCGTCGTACCTGGTGGGGTGGCAGCGGGGCGCCGAGCCCGCGCGGTCGCCGTGGCTGACCGCGGAGCCGGTCACCGGCACGCGGGTACGGCTGGAGCCGCTGTCGCTCGACCACGTCGACGACCTGTTCGAGGCCGGCCGCGACCCACGGGTCTGGCGCTGGCTGTCCGGGCCGCAGCCGACCGACCGGGCCGAGATGGCGCGCGAGGTCACCGGCGCGCTGACCGCCGCGGCCGCCGGCGACCGGGTGCCGTGGGCGCAGATCGACCTCGCCACCGGCCGGGCGGTCGGCGTGACCAGCTACTACGAGGTGGTACCGGCGCACCGGCGGCTGGAGATCGGCTACACCTGGCTCGGCTCGGCGTACTGGCGGACCGGGCTGAACACCGAGTCCAAGCTGCTGCTGCTGACCCGGGCGTTCGAGACGCTCGGCGCGCGCCGGGTCTCCTGGCGTACCGACATCCGCAACGAGCGCTCGCAGCAGGCCATCGAGCGGCTCGGCGCCACCCGCGAGGGGGTCTTCCGGGCGCACATGCAGCGGGTGGACGGCAGCGTGCGGGACACCGTCTACTACGCGATGACCGCGGACGAGTGGCCGGCCGCCCGCGAGCGGCTCCGGGCGCGCCTCACCCGCGGCTGACCCCGACCGGCACCGCGCAACCACCCGACTGGCGCCATGCCGCCGCCCGGCCTGTCACCGCGCAACCCGGCCGACCTCGCGCCGCGCAACCGCCTGACCGGCCCGTGACCCGGCGAACCGGCGTGTTCGCCGCGAACCACCCACGGCGGCCCGCCCGGACCGCCGTACCGGCGGGGTGGCCGAGAGCGTCAGACCCGCGCGGCAGGATGAAGGGATGGCAGACGAGGAGGCGCTGGCCGGGTTCGGTCCAGCCACCCGGCAGTGGTTCGACGCCGCGTTCGCGGCGCCGACCGCCGCGCAGGCCGGCGCGTGGTCGTCGATCCGGTCCGGGTCCAACACGCTGGTGGTGGCGCCGACCGGGTCGGGCAAGACGCTCGCCGCCTTCCTCTGGTCGCTGGACCGGCTCGCCGCCGAGCCCCCGGCCGAGCCTGCCCGGCGGTGCCGGGTGCTCTACGTCAGCCCGCTGAAGGCGCTCGCGGTCGACATCGAGCGCAACCTGCGCGCCCCGCTCGCCGGCATCGGCCAGGCCGCCCAGCGGCTCGGCACCGACCGGCCGGACATCACCGTGGGCATGCGCACCGGCGACACCCCGGCGGCGGAGCGGCGCAGCTTCGCGAAGACTCCCCCGGACATCCTGATCACCACCCCGGAGTCGCTGTTCCTGCTGCTCACCTCGGCGGCGCGGGAGGCGCTGCGCGGCGTCGAGACGGTGATCGTGGACGAGGTGCACGCGGTGTGCGCCACCAAGCGCGGCGCGCATCTCGCCCTGTCGCTGGAGCGGCTGGACGCGCTGCTGCCCACCCCGGCGCAGCGGATCGGGCTGTCCGCCACGGTGCGGCCGGTCGACGAGACCGCCCGGTTCCTGGCCGGCAGCCGCCCGGTCCGGGTGGTCGCGCCGGCGTCCGGGAAGACCGTCGAGCTGTCGGTGCAGGTACCGGTGGCCGACATGACCGCGCTCGACGAGGTGCCGGCCGAGGAGGACGACCCGTACGATCCGGCGTCGCCGCCGCCGCGCCGGCCGTCGATCTGGCCGGCGGTGGAGAGCCGGGTGCTGGACCTGATCCTCGCGCACCGCTCCACCATCGTGTTCGCGAACTCCCGCCGGCTCGCCGAACGGCTCTGCGCCCGGCTCAACGAGCTGCACGCCGAACGACTCACCGGCACCCCGCCACCCGACGAGCTCGGCCCCACCGATCCCCAGCCCACCCACGAGCTCGACCCCACCGGCCACCCGCCGACCCACGAGCTCGATCCCGTACCGCAGCGGCAGCTCTCGGCGGTGGGCGGCGCCGCGGCCCGGTTCCCGGCCGAGGCGGTGGGCGAGTCGGGGGTGACGGCCGGCGCCGCCGCGGTCATCGCGCGGGCCCACCACGGTTCGGTCTCCCGGGAGGAGCGCAAGCTGATCGAGGAGCAGCTCAAGTCCGGGCTGCTGCCCGCCGTGGTCGCCACCTCCAGCCTGGAACTCGGGATCGACATGGGCGCGGTCGATCTGGTCGTCCAGGTCGAGGCGCCGCCGAGTGTCGCGTCCGGGCTGCAGCGGGTCGGCCGGGCCGGCCATCAGGTCGGCGCGCCGAGCCGCGGTGTGGTGTTCCCCAAGCACCGTGGCGACCTGGCGCCGTGCGCGGTGGTCGCCACCCGGATGCGCGGCGGCGAGATCGAGGAGCTGCACTACCCGCGCAACCCGCTGGACGTGCTGGCGCAGCAGATCGTCGCGATGGTGGCACTGGACGACTGGTCGGTGCCGGACCTCGCCGCCCTGGTGCGCCGGGCGGCGCCGTTCGGCGAGCTGCCCGACTCGGCGCTGCACGCGGTGCTGGACATGCTCTCCGGCCGGTACCCGTCGACCGCGTTCGCGGAGCTGCGGCCCCGGCTGGTGTGGGACCGCGCCACCGAGCAGCTGTCCGGCCGGCCCGGCGCGCAACGGTTGGCGGTGATCTCCGGTGGCACCATCCCGGACCGCGGCCTGTTCGGCGTCTACCTGGCCGGCGCGGAGAAGGCGGCCCGGGTCGGCGAGCTGGACGAGGAGATGGTGTACGAGTCGCGGGTCGGCGACGTGTTCCTGCTCGGCTCGACGAGCTGGCGGATCGAGGACATCACGCCGGACCGGGTGCTGGTCTCCCCCGCGCCGGGCGTGCCGGCCCGGATGCCGTTCTGGAAGGGCGACACGGTCGGCCGGCCGGCCGAGCTGGGCCGCGCGATCGGCGCGCTGCAACGGCAGGTGGCGGGCGCCGACCCGGCGGCCGCCACCGAGGCGCTGCGGGCCGCCGGGATGGACGACTGGGCCGCCGACAACCTGGTGCGCTACGTCGGCGAGCAGCGGGAGACCGCCGGGCACGTGCCGGACGACCGGACCATCCTGGTGGAACGGTTCCGCGACGAGCTGGGTGACTGGCGGCTGGTCGTGCACTCGGTGTTCGGCGAGCGGGTGAACGCGCCGTGGGCGCTCGCGATCGCGGCCCGGCTGCGCGAGCGGTACGGGCTGGACGCGCAGGCGCAGCCGGCGGATGACGGCATCGTGGTGCGGTTGCCGGACACCGCGGACGAGCCGCCCGGCGCCGATCTGGTCGCGTTCGACGCCGACGAGCTGACCCAGATCGTCCGGGACGTCGTCGGCACCTCGGCGCTGTTCGCCTCCCGGTTCCGGGAGTGCGCGGCACGGGCGCTGCTGTTGCCGCGACGCGATCCGCGGCGCCGCCGGCCGTTGTGGCAGCAGCGGCAGCGAGCCGCCCAGCTGCTCGACGTGGCCCGGGAGTACGACGACTTCCCGATCACGCTGGAGGCGGCCCGGGAGTGCCTGCGCGACGTGTTCGACCTGCCGGCGCTGGGTGAGCTGGCGACCGCGATCGCGTCCCGGTCGGTCCGACTGGTGGAGGTGGAGACGCAGCGGCCGTCGCCGTTCGCCCGGTCGCTGCTGTTCGGCTACGTCGGCGCGTTCCTCTACGAGGGTGACGCGCCGCTGGCGGAGCGGCGGGCGGCGGCGCTGGAGCTGGACCCGGTGCTGCTGGCGGAGCTGCTCGGCGCGGCCGAGCTGCGCGAGCTGCTCGATCCGGAGGTGGTCGCGGAGACCGAGCGGCGGCTGCAGTGGCGCACCCCGGACCGGCGGGCCCGCGACGTCGAGGACGCCGCCGAGATCCTCCGCCTGATCGGCGATCTGTCCACTGTGGAGGCTTCGGAGCGCGGCATCGACCCGGCGTGGCTCGACGAGCTCGTCGCCACCCGCCGGGCCATCGTGGTCCGCATCGCCGGGCTCGACCGGGTGCTCGCGATCGAGGACGCCGGCCGGGTCCGGGACGCGCTCGGCGTGGCGCTGCCGGTCGGCGTGCCGGAGGCGTTCACCGAGCCGGTCGCCGATCCGCTCGGCGACCTCGTCTCGCGGTACGCGCGAAGTCACGGGCCGTTCCACGCGGCGAGCTGCGCGGCCCGGTTCGGGCTGGGGGTGGCGGTGGTGGAGCAGGCGCTGCACCGGCTGGCGGCGACCGGGCGGCTGGTGACCGGCGAGTTCACCCCGGGCGGCACCGGCGTGGAATGGTGCGACGCCGAGGTGCTGCGGATCCTGCGCCGCCGGTCGCTCGCCGCGCTGCGTCGCGAGATCGAGCCGTCCCCGCCGAAGGCGCTCGCCGCGTTCCTGCCGCAGTGGCAGCAGGTCGGTACGGGTGGGCGCGGGGTCGAGGCGGTCGCCGCCGCGATCGAGCAGCTCGGCGGGGTGGCCGTCCCGGCGAGCGCGCTGGAACGGTTGGTGCTGCCGGCCCGGGTGGCCGACTACACGCCGGCCTACCTCGACCAGTTGTGCTCGTCCGGCGAGGTGGTCTGGGCCGGCGCCGGGGCGCTGCCGTCCTCGGACGGCTACCTGGTCCTCGCGTTCGCCGACACCGCCGAGCTGCTGCTGCCGCCGCCGGTGCCCGACCTCGCCGTCGGTGAACTGCACGCCGCGCTGCTGGACGCGCTCGACGCCGGGCAGGCGCTGTTCTTCCGCGACCTGGCCGACCGGGTCGGCACCGCGCTCGGCGCACCACCGGCCGACGAGGAGCTCACCGCGGCGCTGTGGGATCTGGTCTGGGCCGGGTACCTGTCCAACGACACGCCGGCGCCGCTGCGCGCACTGCTGTCCGGCGGCGGCGCGCACAAGTCCCGCCCCGCCCCGGCCCGCGCCCGGTACCGGCGGGGCGGCCGGTCGGGCATCACGCTGCGGCGCGGTGGGCTGCCGTCCCGGGGCGGGCCGCCGAGCGCCGCCGGCCGGTGGTACCGGCTGCCCGAGCGCGACGCCGACCCGACCCGCCGCGGCGCCGCCCGGGCGGAGGCACTGCTGGAGCGGCACGGCGTGCTGACCCGCGGCGCGGTCGCCGCCGAGCAGGTCCCGGGCGGCTTCGCCGCGGTGTACCCGGTGCTCGCCGCGCTGGAGGAGCGCGGCGCGGCCCGCCGCGGGTACTTCGTCGAGTCGCTGGGTGCGGCGCAGTTCGCGGTGCCGGGTGCGGTCGACCGGCTGCGCGCGCTCGCCGACCGTTCGTCGGATGTGGACGGCGCCGGCTGGGCCCGTCGGCCGGGACCGCCGTCGCCGCCGCTGGTGCTGGCCGCCACCGACCCGGCCAACCCGTACGGGGCGGCGTTGGGCTGGCCGACCCGGCCGGTCGCCGAGTCCACCACCGGGCACCGGCCGGGGCGCAAGGCCGGCGCGGTGGTGGTGCTCGTCGACGGCGACCTCGCGCTGTACGTGGAGCGCGGCGGCCGGACCATCCTGTCCTATGTGGACACACCGGAGACGCTGCTGGCGGCGGCGCGGGCGCTGGCCGACGCGGTGCGCTCCGGCGCGCTCGGCGCGCTCGCGGTGCAGCGCGCCGACGGCGAGCCGGTCACCGCGACACCGCTGTCGGCGGCGCTGACCGAGGCGGGCTTCCGGCTCACCCCGCGCGGGCTGCGGCTGCGCGCCTGAGCCGGACCCGATCGAGTAACCGGCGAAACGATTACACCGGTTGCGCTCGCGCACGGCCAACCGGCATACTTCGTTCACTGGTTACCTACGGCCCCGATCACCTGAGGATTCGGCGACCTGCGGTTCCGGTGACCGGCCCGACGGACCATACGACGCACCGAGGAGGCACCACGCCATGACCGGCATCGCCCGACTCACCACGATCGTCCTGGACTGTCCCGACCCGCGGACGCTCGCCGCGTTCTACGCGGAGCTCACCGGCTGGCCGGTCACCGAGACCGACGACGAGTGGGTCGACCTGGCCGACGACGGCGCCGGAGTGCGGCTGGCCTTCCAGCGGGTCGACGACTACCAGCCGCCGCGCTGGCCGGGCCAGGACCGGCCGCAGCAGTTCCACCTCGACCTGGACATCGAGCCGACCGAGCTGCCGGCCGCGCAGGACAAGGTGCTCGGCCTCGGCGCGACGCTGGCCGAGACGCAGCCCGGCACCTCGTTCCGGGTCTTCCTCGACCCGGCCGGGCACCCGTTCTGCCTCTGCTGGTGACACCCGGCGCTGCCGGTGACACCCGGCCGGCGGCACCGGTCCTCGCACCCCGGCGAGGCGGCGACCACCCGGGCCGGTTACAGCTTGGCGACCTGCGGCATGACCTCGGCGGCCACCAGGTCCAGGTGGTCCAGGTCGGACAGGTCGAGCGTCTGCAGGTACATCCGGCCGGCACCGCGCTCGGCGTAGGCGCCGATCTTGTCGACCAGCTCGTCCGGGGTGCCGGCCAGCCCGTTGGCGCGCAGCTCGGGCAGCTCGCGACCGATCGCGGCGGCCCGCTCGCGCAGCTGCGCCTCGGTCCGGCCGCAGCACAGCACCTGCGCCGCCGAGTACCGCATCGACTCCGGGTCGCGGCCGGCCTGCTCGCACGCCGCCCGTACCCCCGCGAACAGCCGGGCGGTGTCGTCCAGGCCGGCGAACGGCACGTTGAACTCGTCGGCGTAGCGGGCCGCGAGCCGCGGCGTGCGCTTCGCGCCGGAGCCGCCGATCAGCACCGGCGGGCGCGGTGACTGCGCCGGCCGGACCAGCGGCGGCGCCTCGCTGAGCTGGTAGTACTCCCCGTCGTAGGAGAACGTCTCGGTGGCCTCCCACAGCCCGGTGATGATCGCGAGCTGCTCGGAGTACCGGTCGAAGCGCTCGCGCAGCGTCCCGAACCGGATCCCGTAGGCGGTGTGCTCCTGCTCGTACCAGCCGCTGCCCAGGCCCAGCTCGACCCGCCCGCCGGACATCCGGTCCACCTGCGCCACCGCGATCGCGAGCGGCCCCGGCAGCCGGAACGTGGCCGCCGACATCAGCGTGCCGAGCCGGATCGTGGTGGTCTCCCGGGCCAGCCCGGCGAGCGTGATCCAGGCGTCGGTCGGCCCCGGCTCCCCGGACCCGTCACCCATCTTCAGGTAGTGGTCGGAGCGGAAGAACGCGTCGTAGCCGCACTCCTCGGCCCGCTGCGCCACCCGCAGCAGCTCGTCGTAGCTGGCACCCTGCTGGGGCTCGGTGAACACCCGAAGCTGCATGACCCACCCGTCCGTACGGCATCGCAGACCAGCCCGACGCTACCGCGCGTCGCCGCCCCGGCGGTGCGGCACGGTTCACAAGGACCGCGCCGTACCCCTGCGCCGACGGGAATCGCCATGCCCTCCTGGACCGACCGTATCCGTACCGCCACCGACAGGGCCCGGCAGATCGCCGCCGACGGCGACCTGCCGCGCGGTGTGGGACGGCTGCTCGGCCTGTTCGGCGCGATCGCGATCGGCCGGGCCGAGTTCGGCTTCGACGGCGACACCGTGCCGGTGCGGTGAGCGCCGCCGAGGCGAAGCAGCGCGGCCTCCCGCTGGTACGGCATCGGACCGCACCACGAGATCCGGCTGGAAGGGCAGGTCAGCGCGGCACTCGACCGGCATCGGTAGGCTGGCCGTCGTGACCGACACGGGCGGGTACAGGTGGATCAGCCTCACCACCGACTACGGCACTGTCGACGGGTTCGTCGCGGCCTGCAAGGGCGTCGTGGCGACCATCGCACCGGCCGTCTCGATACTGGACGTCACCCACCACGTGCCGCCCGGTGACGTGCGCCGCGGCGCCCTGGTGCTGGCGCAGACGCTGCCGTTCCTGCCACCCGGCGTGCACGTCGGCGTCGTCGACCCCGGCGTCGGTACCGCCCGGCGCGCGGTGGCGATCCGGGCCGGCGGCAGCGTGCTGGTCGGCCCGGACAACGGCCTGCTGCCCTGGGCGGCGACCGAGCTGGGCGGCGCCGACCGGGTCGTCGTGCTGGACCGGCCCGACTGGCACCTCACCGCGGTGCGCTCCACCTTCCACGGGCGGGACATCTTCGCGCCGGTCGCCGCACATCTCGCCACCGGCCGCCCGTTCGAGCAGGCCGGCACCCCGATCGATCCGGCGGAGCTGGTCACGCTCACCGAGCCGGTGCTGCGCGCCGGCCACGGGTACGTCGAGGTCGAGGTGCTCACCGTCGACCGGTTCGGCAACGTACAGCTGGCCGCCGGCCCGGAGGTGCTGGCCGAGCTGGGGCCGAAGGTCGCGGTCGCCGTCGCGGCCGGCGCCGCGGCGTTCCAGGTGCGTACCGGCGACACGTTCGGCTCGGTGCCGCCCGGGGTGCTGCTGCTCTACCTCGACTCGGCCGACCACGTGACGCTGGCGGTCAACGGCGGCTCGGCGGTGGAGCGGCTGGCGCTCGCCCCCGGCGACGTGATCCGGCTGTCCCCGGCCTGACCCACCGCTCGGCTCGCGCCGACCTGACCCACCGCTCGTCTCCCGCCGGCCTGACCCACCGCGCGGCTCCCGCCGGCCTGGATCGTCGGCCGGCGGTACCCGGCGGTGGCCGTCACGGCACGGCCCGGCCGGGTGGGCTCCCGGCTCGCTCCGCCGCACGGCGGTCCCGGACCGCGTCCCGCCGCACCGGGGCGAACCGCCGGGCGGCCAGCGAAACCGCGGCGAGCCGCCGGGTGTCGAGCCGCCCGGTCGGTCGCGCCCAGGGCAGCCGGCCCGGCCAGAGCGTGCCGACCAGGCCGCGACGGGCCAGCAGCGGCCAGAACGCGACGCCGACGAACAGGCACAGCAGGTGACCGAGCGAGGTGAGGTCCGCGGCCACCGCGAGCGCGCCGCCGGCACCGGCGGCGGAGAGGCCGAGCATCGGCCACCGCAGCGTCCGCGGCAGCAACCCGAGCACCGCACCGAGGCCGGTCAGCAGCAGGTAGCTCGCGCCGACGTCCAGCCGGCTCAGCGCCGCCGCCGGCAACGTCCCGGCGTGCACCGCGACGGCCACCCCGGCCTCGGTCGCCAGGCTGACCCCCACATGCCCGGTACCCACCAGCGCCAGCGCCCGCAGCCCGCCGAGTCGGCGTTCCAGCGGGGCGAGCGTCACCGCGAACCCCACCGCGTACGGCAGCCAGACGCCGCCCGGCAGCCACACCGCCGACGCGACCAGCGCCCGCACCGGATGGCTGGTCAGCTCCACCACGTTGGTACTGGAGGCGGCCAGCAGCCGGGTCGTGTCATCGGTGTCGAGCACCCGGAGCAGGATCACACCGGCGAGCAGCGCCAGCAGGTAGCAGAACGTGACGGGGGTCTCGCGTGGCCCGGGCAGGGCGCGCCGCACGGTGCGGACCAGCCGGGTCCGGCGCGGGGGGTTCTGCGGCACTGCCACCTCCCGGTGCAGTACGCCTCGGCTGCGGCACACCGACCTGGCAGACGCGGGGCCAGGGGGTGCGGTGATCGGTGCGTCCGGCCACCGCACCGACTGTCGCCGAGAACCGGACGCTCGCCAAGTCACGACCCGGACAGCGCGGAACACAGCACGCGTGAGTCCGGCCACTCCCGCCGCCCAGCGCGCGGGCCGGGCACCGGCGAGCCGGCACAGAAGGGTCGGGGGCACGGCGCGAGCGGGAACAGCGCGCGGCGGCCGGCACAGCAGGGTCAGCGCGGGCGGGCACGGGCCAGCCGGCGCGAGCGGGTCAGCTGGCGGGCTCGCGCAACTCGGCGAGGCCGGCGGCAAACGCGGCCATCCGGTCCGCCGCCTCGGTCAACCGGTACTGCGCGCCGGCGTCCATACCGACGCCGCTGGCGGCCGCGGCGGCCGTCGCGGCGGCGAGCCGTTCGTAGGTCGACACGCCGTCCGCGAGCTGGCCGGACAGCGTCTGCCGGGCCGCGGCCAGCGTGGGCGCCGCGTCCGGGCCGGCGAACCGGGACGCCTTCTCCACCGTGAGCAGCCGATGTGCCAGATCGCGCAGCGCCCGCTCGCCGTCGGCGGCCTCGGCGAGCGCCTCGTCCACGTACTCGCTACGGGTGCCGGCACGGACGTCGTCGAGGGTGCGCACCGCGGTGCCCAGCCGGGCCATGGGAGCCGCCGCGGCCGTCCCGCCGTACCGGCGCCGCTCGGCCCGCCGACCGACCTCGTCCACCGCGGCCCGGGCCAGCGGGTTGGCGGCCAGCGCCGCCCGCATCGCCTGTCGGACCGCCTCACCGGCGCCGACCTGCGGCCGCTCCGGCGGCAGCGGCTCCGCGGCGAGCGCGTGGTAGTCGCGCCACCGGAACACGGCGAGCGCCACCGAGACGCCCGCACCGGCAGCCCAGGCGGCGTCCGGCAGCCCGATCCCCGCGTACGGAGTGAGGACGGCCGCGGCGCCGGTCAGCCCGGCGCCGAGCACCACCCAGCGCCGAAAGGCGCGCCGCAACCTGCCCAACCGGCGCAGCCGCTGCTCCCGCGTCTCGGCCATCCGGAGCCCTCCCCGACCGGCGGACGCCGCGGACGACAAGCCCGCCCCGGACGCCCGGTGGGCGATCCACCCGCCCGGGCGTCGCTGCGCGAGCGGTCAGCCCGCCGAGGCGTCCTGGTTGCCGTTCTTGTTCATGTTGGCCCGCAGCTGCTCCAGCCGGGCCACCCCGGCGGTCTGCTCGGCGTCGGCGGCCTGCGCCGAACCGGACTCGACCGCCTTCTGCGCGGGCGCGCTGGTCAGCTGCTCGCCGGCCATGCTGGCCCGGATCTGCTCCAACCGCGCGTTGCCGGCCATGTCCAGGCTGGACTTCTGCACCTCGAGCATCCGGCCCTCGACCGAGTTCTGCGCGAGCTCGGCGCGACCCATCGCGTTGGCGTAGCGGCGCTCGATCTTGTCCCGCACCTCGTCCAGCGACGGGGTGTTACCCGGCGCGGCGAGGTCGGACATGCTCTGCAGCGAGTTGGCCACCTGCTCCTGCATCTTGGCCTGCTCGAGCTGGCTGAGCAGCTTGGTGCGCTCGGCGAGCTTCTGCTTGAGCATCATCGCGTTGTCGTCGACGGCCTTGCGGGCCTGCTGGGCCGCCGCGATCGACTGGTCGTGCAGCGTCTTCAGGTCTTCCATCGACTGCTCGGCGGAGACGAGCTGGGTGGCGAGCACCTGCGCCGTCTGCTCGAACTGCTGCGCCTTGGTCTCGTCGCCGTCGGCGCGCGCCTTGTCGGCCATCACCAGCGCCTGCTTGGCCTGCCCCTGGAACTGCTCGACCTGCGACATCTGCCGGGACAGCTTCATCTCCAGCTGCCGCTGGTTGCCGATGACCGCCGCAGCCTGCTGCGTGAGCGCCTGGTGCTGGTGCTGCGCGTCTTCGATCGCCTGCTGGATCTGCACCTTCGGATCGGCGTACTCGTCGATCTTGGCACCGAACAGCGCCATCAGGTATCGCCAGCCCTTGACGAACGGGTTCGCCATTGTTCGCGGTCCTCTCTGCGGCTCTAGCAGCGCCGGCCTCGACGCGTTCGTCCCATCGTGTCAGGCGAGTGCGACCGTCGTCACGCCGCCCCCGGCGGGCGATCGCGGAATCATCGGTACGAAACCGCCGAAACACCACGATGTCCCCGGTGCCGAAGCGCCCGGACCTCGCTTGCCCTGCGGCACGCCGACCTGACTCCACGCCAACCCGCGCACCAGATCAAGTGTGCCTGAACTCGCCGGCAAGTGAGAGTCCCGCCGCCGCTTTATCCGCAATGCCCGGGACACTTCAGGGGCGCCCCTGAGAGCGGGGCCTCAGGCCGCGCACACCACTTCACGCGTCGACCGCCGCGGCGCCGGGCCGACCGAACGAGCCAGCGTGGGCCGCCCACGCATCGCCACCGAGTTGGTCACCGCACCCGACTGCACCGCACCGGCTGGCACCGCGCCCGCCGGCACCGGCTCGGCGGGCGCCGGCTCGGCCGTCTCGGCCTTGTCGGCACCGACCGGGGCGAGCACCCCGGCCATCTCCTCGGCCAGCGCGACCGTGTCGCTCACCTCACGCAGCACGTCGGACAGCTGCACCCCGAGCGCCTCGCAGATCGAGCCCAGCAGCTCGCTCGAGGCCTCCTTCTGACCGCGCTCCAGCTCGGACAGGTAACCCAGGCTCACCTTGGCCTCGGTCGACACGTCCCGAAGCGTGCGGCGCTGGTCCAGCCGCCGTTCACGCAGCGTGTCACCCAGGACCCTGCGCAGCAGGACCATCGCACACCTCCTCCGGCGACCGACACCACTCGGCCCGACCGTGGCCCGAGAGCGTCGCACCCGGACCGGGATGTTGGCCACGGTACCGCGCCGAGCCGACACCGACACCGTGCCCCACGACGTGATGCAACACAGTACCGCGGGATGATCTTCCCGAACGAGGTACGCGACCTGCCGGCTCAGGTCGCCGGCAGCGACCGGAGCAGCAGGCCCAGCGCGGCGGCGACCGTGCCGGCACGCACCGCGGCCCGGTCACCCGGCAGGGCGAGCCGCTCGGCCAGCAGGACCGCCGGGCCGGCCAGACCGACGTAGACGGTGCCCGCCGGGTGCCCGCCGTGTGGCTGCGGGCCGGCCACTCCGGTGGTGGACAACCCCCAGGTGGCGCCGCAGCGCTCGCGAGCGCCGCCGGCGAGCTGCCGGGCCACCTCGGGATGCACCGGGCCGTGCTCGGCCAGCAGCCGCTCGTCCACGCCGGCGAGCGAGGCCTTCAGATCCACCGCGTACACGATCAGGCCGCCGCGCAGCACCGCGCTCGCGCCCGGCACGTCGGCGACCGTACCGGCGAGCTGGCCGGCGGTCAGCGACTCCGCCGTGGCGAGCGTCTCACCTCGGCGGGCCAGCTCGGCGACCACCTCGGCCGGCGAGGTCACGACCGGTCGGCGGTACCGCGGCGCAGCGCCAGCGCGCGGAACAGGTAGTCGACGCCGGTGCCGACGGTCACCAGCAACGCGGCCAGCATGATCCAGAAGCCGACGGCCGACACCGGGTCGGGCCACGGGGCCAGGTACCACGCGATGCCGAGGATCTGCAGCACCGTCTTGAGCTTGCCGCCGCGGCTGGCCGCGATCACGCCGTGCCGCAGCACCCAGAACCGCAGCGCGGTCACGCCCGCCTCGCGGAACAGGATCAGCCCGGTCATCCACCACGGCAGCCCCGCGTACACCGACAGCACCAGCAGCGCGGTGCCGGTGAGCGCCTTGTCCGCGATCGGGTCGGCGACCTTGCCGAACGGGGTGACGAGGTTGCGCGCGCGGGCCAGCCAGCCGTCCGCGAAGTCGGTCACCGAGGCGACGCAGAACACCACGCAGGCGAGGATCCGCCAGTCGGCGGCGACCAGGCCGGAGGCGACCGAGATCCAGACGAACACCGGCACCAGCACCAGCCGCAGCGCGGTCAGCGCGTTGGCCGGGTTCACCAGCGGCGCGGTGGGTGGCGGCGGCTCCCGCCGGGCTGGTGGTACGGCCCGGCCGGGGGCGCTCGATGCGGCCTCAGTCACGGCCACCACTCTGCCCTCCGGCGGCCGCCGGGTCGAGTACCTGCTCGACGACCGCGGTCAGATCGACCCCGACGGTGCCGGTGACCCGGGCCCGGACGAGGTCGCCGGGACGCAGCGTCGCGGGGTCGACCGAGCCGCCGGCCACCAGCGCCGTACTGCCGTCCACCTCCGGCGCCTGGTGCGCCGCCCGCCCCTCGACGTCGTCGCCGTCGGTCCGGTCGACCAGCACCTCGACCACGCTGTCCAGCCGGTCCTCGGCGCGCTGCGCGACCAGCTCGTCGACCAGCGCGGAGATCCGGTTGACCCGGGCGGTGACCTCGTCGGTGGGCACCTTGTCGGGCAGCCCGACCGCCTCGGTGCCCTCCTCGTCGCTGTAGCCGAACACGCCGATGGCGTCCAGCTCGGCGCCGGTCAGGAACCGCTCCAGCTCGGCGACGTCGGCCTCGGTCTCCCCCGGGAACCCGACGATCACGTTGGTCCGGGCGCCCAGCTCGGGCGCGATCTTGCGGGCCGAGTCGAGCAGCTCCCAGAACCGCTCGGTGGAGCCGAACCGGCGCATCCGGCGCAGCAGCGGCTCGCTCGCGTGCTGGAACGACAGGTCGAAGTACGGCGCGACGCCCGGGGTGCCGGCGAGCACCTCGACCAGGCCCGGACGCATCTCGGCCGGCTGCAGGTAGCTCGCCCGGACCCGGACGATGCCCGGCACCGCGGCGAGTCGCGGTAGCAGCTTCTCCAGCGCCCGCGGGTCGCCCAGGTCCTTGCCGTACGACGAGGAGTTCTCGCTGACCAGCACCAGCTCCCGGACACCCTGCCCGGCCAGCCACTCCGCCTCGGCCAGCACCTCGTCCGGGGTACGCGACAGGTACGCGCCGCGAAACGACGGGATGGCGCAGAACGCGCAGCGCCGGTCGCAGCCGGAGGCGAGCTTCAGCGAGGCGACCGGACCGTCGTCGAGCCGGAACCGCAGCACCTTCAGGTGCGCCGGCGCGTGCTCGTCGAGGTCACCGTGGCCGGGCACCGGCGCCGGGTGCGCGTGCCGCTCAACCGGGGTGATCGGCAGCAGGGTGCGCCGGTCCCGGGGCTCGTGCGCGGTCAGCGAACCGCCGGCGAGCACGGTCCGGAGCCGGTCGGAGATGTCCGGATAGTCGTCGAAGCCGAGCACCGCGTCGGCCTCCGGCAGGCTGTCGGCGAGCTGCCGCCCGTACCGCTCGGCCATGCAGCCGGCAGCCACCACCTTGGCGCCGTTCTCCCCCGCGTCCAGCAGCGTCTCGATCGAGTCCTGCTTGGCCTGTTCGATGAAGCCGCAGGTGTTGACGAGCACGACGTCGGCGTCGGCGCTGTCACCCGTCACCTGCCAGCCGTCGGCGGCGAGGCGGGCGGCCAGCTCCTCGGAGTCGACCTCGTTGCGGGCGCACCCGAGGGTGAGCATGGCGACACGGCGGGGGGATTCGGCGGCGGACACGTACCGAGCGTACCGACCGATCCTGGGTGCCAGCGCAGACACCGCCCGGCGGCGCCGGGAGGCCGGTGAAGTTTGCCACCGTTGATCGTCGTCTCGACGGCACCCGGCTAGCCTGGGCGACGAACGGTGGGTCTGCCACCGGTCCCGGACGAGCAGCGCGACGTACCCGGCCCAGCAAAGACGACGCGCCGCCTACCATGACCGACATTCTGCAGATCGTGGGCGCCATCCTGGTGCTCGCCGGTTTCTTCGCCAGCCAGATCGGCGCCGTCGACGCCCGCTCACTGGCCTACCTGATCGTCAACGCGCTCGGCTCCGGAGTGCTCGCCGTGCTCGCACTGCTCGGGCGCGAATGGGGCTTCCTGCTGCTCGAGGGCGTCTGGTGCCTGGTCGCGCTCGCCTCCCTGCTCGGGGTGCTCGGCCGGGCCCGACGGCAGCGCCCGCACCTGCTGCGCGCGCAACGACCCCCCTCCTCCGCCGACTGACCGTGCCCGCGGCCCCGAGCCGTCTAGCCCAAGGCCACCCCGGCCCAAGGCCATCTCGGCCCGGGGCGGCGCAGCCGCGCAGTCCGGTCAAACGCCGGAGCACCGCATGCCGCTCAGGCGGACGGAGCCGCGCATGCCGCTCAGGCGGACGGAGCCGCGGATGCCGCTCAGGCGGCCGGCGGTCGAGGCACACCAGCCGCCGCGGCCGGGCCGGAGCGCCGAACCGGGGCGGGTTCGACGGGGTTCACTCGAAGCTCAGCGCGGACAGCAGCCACCGGTCGTGCTGACGTACCAGCGTCAGGCGCATCCGGTAGTGCGCCACCCTGCCCGCCGGCACGGTCTTGTTGTGCACCGTGGCGTCGGCCGCGACCAGCGCGGTCGCCCTCGTTCGGCTCGCCGTCGTCAGGGCGACATCGAGCACCGTGCCGGTCGAGTGCACGTCGTTCTGCACCACGGCAGTGCGCGTCTGCGCCCGGCCCGCCAGGAACTGCCTCCGGAACGAACCGGTGCTCAGCTCGGTCACCCGGTCGAGGTCGGCGTCGACATGGTCCGCGCTGATGCTCCAGAACGCCCGGACGACGGTACTGGCCGCGGTCGACGCCCCGGAAACGTACGGCGGGTCGCCGGTGTCGGGTCGCGTCAGGACGAGGCCGACCAGCACGGTGAGAGTCACGAGCAACGCGAGTGCCAGCGCACCGATGGCGATCAGCCAGCCGACCGGCCGCCGGCGGTCGGTGGGCAGGGCGGACGGCACGCTCCCGGAGGGCGCCGGGCCGCCCGCGGCAGCGAGCTCTCCAGCTGGCACAGCGCCTCCAGCGGTCCCGGGGCCTCCAACCGTCACAGGGCCTCCAGTCGTCACAGGGCGTCCAGTTTCGCGATCAACCAACCCTCGTCGGTACGGCGCATCACCACGCGGACCCGGTTCCGGTCGACCCTCGTCCCGGGGACGGTGCGGGTGGAACGTCGCTCGTCCACGTAGGCCAGCAACGTCACGGTGTCGCTGCCGGTGGACACGACACCGATCTCCCGCGCCGTGGCCGAGACCACCGCCTGCTGGTCGGTGATGTTCTTGCGCAGCTTCGCCATCGTCTTCGGGTAGCTGGTACGCATCGACCCGGTGCACCACTTCCGGGCGGCGGCCACGTCGGCGCCCAGCGAGCGGTAGTCGTAGCTGAGGACGACCGGAACCGCCTTGTTCGCCGCGGCGGTCGCGGCCCGCACCGAGGCGGACGGCCAGCCCGTGGCCGGTGACGAGGTCACGCGGTCGACGCCGAGCACCGCGGTGGCACCGCCGGCGACCAGCAACAGCACCGCCAGCGCGAGCACCGCCACCAGGTACCCGATCCGGCGCCCCCGCACCGGCGGCGGGGGCGCGCCACCCCACGCCGGCGGTCGGGGCAGCGCGGCGGCGGCAGGCGGCGGTACGTGCAGCGCGCCCTCGGCGACCACCAGCTCGGGCTGCTCCGAGACGACCGGCGGCACGCCCAGTCGTTCGTGCAGCAACGCCGCGAGCATCGGCACCCGGCTGCCACCACCGACCAGGAACACGCCTGTCAGCTGCGACGCGGACAGGCCGGCGGCGGCGATCGCATCGGTCAGCAGGTCGGCCGCCCGGCCGAGCCGGGGCCGGGCAACCTCCTCGAACTCGGTCCTGGTCAGGTGCAGCGGCGCGGCACCGGGCAGGTGCACCGGCGCCGACGACAGCCGGGACAGCGCCTCCTTCGCACCTCGCACGTCGTCCCAGAACAGCCACCGGTCCCGGTACTCGTCGGGAGTGGCCGGCGCGGTCACCCTGGTCCACGGCGTCACCGGGCCCCCGTCGGCCGACGCCGCCATCCCGGCCCGGTCGGCACCGGTCCCCTCCGCGGTACCGGTCCCGCCCGCGGCGCCGCGCCCCTCGGCATCGCCGGTCCCGTCTGCAGCGCCGGCCCCACCGGTGTCGCCGGGGACGTCCGCCACCCCGGGCGCGGCGGCGGCGCCGGTCCCGCCCGTGGCTGCCGGCGGCAGACCGGGCTGGCCGGCACCGTCCGTCGCTGGTCCGCCGGCGAACCTGGTGCCGATCCGATCCACCAGCGCCGCGTCCAGGTCCAGACCGCCGAGGTCGGACAGGCCGGCCGTGCCGAGCACCTCGTACCCGGCCGGACCGGTACGGACCAGCGCCACGTCGGTCGTTCCCGCGCCGGCGTCGAGCACCGCGACGACACCGCCCGGTGGCAGGGTCGAGGCGTGCACGGTGCCGAAGTACGCGGTCGCCGCCACCGGCTCCGGCAGCAACGCCGCGACCGGGAGCCCGGCCCGCGCAGCCGCCGTGGCGAGCCGGTCCCGGCGCGCCGCCCCCCAGTCGGCCGGATGGGTCAGGACGACCGGCGGCAGCTCGCCGGCCACCCGGACCGCCTCGTCCGCGACCCGGCGCAGTACCGCCGCGAGCAGATCGGTCACCGGCACCGGCGCACCGAGCAGCACCGTGGGTTCGTCGATGCGGCGCTTGGGGTTCGGCTCGTACCGCGCGGGTTCGACCCGGCCGGCCCGCACCGCGTCGCGGCCGACCGAGGGCACCCCCTCGGCGTCGACGAACACCGCGGACGGCAGCAACTCCGCGCCGTCGAACAGCAGCGGCCGGGCCCGGCCGTCCGGCCGGCGCAGCACCGCGACCGTGTTCGAGGTGCCCAGATCCACCCCGAGCAGCCATCCACCGGACATGTCCCTCCCCGCGCCCAATCCGGCACAGCTTAGGACACCGGGACCACCTTCCGGTCAGCCGTTCTCGCCGCGGATGCTGGCCAGCATGTCCTCCAGCTCGTCCGGCTTGATCAGCACGTCGCGCGCCTTGGACCCCTCGGAGGGCCCGACCACGCCACGGGTCTCCATCAGGTCCATCAACCGGCCGGCCTTGGCGAAGCCGACCCGCAGCTTGCGCTGCAGCATCGAGGTGGAGCCGAACTGCGAGGTCACCACCAGCTCGGCCGCCTGCAGCAGCAGGTCGAGGTCGTCGCCGATGTCCTCGTCGACCTTCTTCTTGCTCTCCTGCGCGACGGTCAACACGTCGTCGCGGAACTCCGGCTGCCGCTGCTCGATGCAGTACTTGACCAGGTCGTGGATCTCCGGCTCGGTGACCCAGGCACCCTGCAGCCGGGTCGGCTTGCTCGCGCCCATCGGCAGGAACAGCCCGTCACCGCGGCCGATCAGCTTCTCCGCGCCGGGCTGGTCCAGGATGACCCGGGAGTCGCCCAGTGACGAGGTGGAGAACGCCAGCCGGGACGGCACGTTCGCCTTGATCAGGCCGGTGACCACGTCGACGCTGGGCCGCTGGGTGGCGAGTACCAGGTGGATGCCGGCGGCGCGGGCGAGCTGGGTGATGCGCACGATCGCGTCCTCCACGTCGCGCGGCGCCACCATCATCAGGTCGGCCAGCTCGTCCACGATCACCAGCAGGTACGGGTAGGGCCGGTACTCGCGCTCGCTGCCGGGCGGCGCGGTGATCTCGCCCTTGAGCACCTTGCGGTTGAAGTCGTCCACGTGCCGCACCCCGGCCGCGGCCAGGTCGTCGTAGCGCATGTCCATCTCGCGCACCACCCAGGCCAGCGCGTCGGCCGCCTTCTTCGGGTTGGTCACGATCGGCGTCACCAGGTGCGGGATGCCCTCGTAGCTGGTCAGCTCGACCCGCTTCGGGTCGACCAGCAGCAGCCGCACCTGGTCGGGCGTGGCCCGCGCCAGGATCGACACCAGCAACGAGTTGATGCAGGACGACTTGCCGGAACCGGTGGCGCCGGCGACCAGGATGTGCGGCATCTTGGTCAGGTTGGCCACCACGTTGCGGCCCTCGATGTCCTTGCCCAGCGCCACCAGCATCGGGTGCGGGTCGGCGGCGGCCTCGGCGCTGCGCAGCACGTCGCCGAGGATCACGTCCTCCCGGTCGGTGTTCGGGATCTCCACCCCGACCGCGGACTTGCCCGGGATCGGGCTGATGATCCGCACGTCCGGGCTCTTCACCGCGTAGGCGATGTTGCGCGACAGCTGGGTGATCCGCTCGACCTTCACCCCCGAGCCGAGCTCGATCTCGTACCGGGTGACCGTCGGGCCGCGGGTGAACCCGGTCACCGCGGCGTCCACGTTGAACTGTTCGAAGACGCCCTGCAGCGCGGCGATCGTGTCGTCGTTGGCCCGGCTGCGGGTCTTGCCCGGGCCGCCCTTGCGCAGCAGTTCCGGTGGCGGCAGCCGGTAGTCGCCCTCCGCCGCGCTGAGCACCGGCTGCTCCACCTTCGGCGGCGGCAGCGGACCGTGTTCCGGCGGGGTCAGCTTCTTGCGCGGCGTGCGCTGGGCCGGCAGCTCCGGCTCGTCGGCGGCTTCCTCGGCCGGCGCCGGCGACACCGGTGCGGGGTCCTCGGCCTGGGTGGCCTGCCGGCGCCGGGACGGGCGCCGCAGCCGCACCGGCGGCCCGGAGATCGCGCCCGCCTCGTCCGCGTCGTCCTCGGCCGGCGCCGCGGCCCGGCCCAGGGCGAGGTCGCGCAGCCGGCGGAACCGCTCCGGGAGCCGGTTCAGCGGGGTCGCGGTCACCACCAGCACGCCGAACAGCAACAGCAGGACCAGCAGCGGGACCGCCACCCAGGAGGTCACCGCGCGCGCGAGCAGCCCGCCGACCAGGTCACCGAGGATGCCCCCGGCGTACGCCCGGCCGTCCGCGGTGCCGGGGCTGCCCCGGAACAGGTGCAGCAGGCCCAGCGCGGCGAGCAGCAGCGCGCTCCAGCCGACCAGGTGCCGGCCGCGGTGCGCCGGATCGGGCGCCTGGCGCAACACCCGGACGGCGGCGAACGCCAGCAGCACCGGCAGCGCCGCGGCGGCCGCGCCGACCACCCAGCGCACCGCGTACGCCACCCAGGAGCCGACCGGGCCGGCGGCGTGGAACCAGACCGCGACGGCCAGCACGATGCCGAACGCGAGCAGGGCGAGGCCGAGGCCGTCGCGCCGGTGGGCCGGGTCGAGCTCGCGCGCGGTGGCGGCCTGCCGGCCGACCGCCCGGGCGAGGAACCCGACCCCGCGGGCCAGGCCGGTGAACGCGCCGCTCGCGGCCCGCGCCGAGGCGGACCGCTTCGGCTTGCGGGCCGGTCGCCGGGCGGGGCTGCGGCGCGTGGTGGCACGGCCAGCCGCACCCGTCTTCTTCTTCGCCGAGGTGCGGGCACGGCTCGTGGCAGACGTACGGCCAGCCATGACCGCCACGGTAGCCGGAACCGAACGCAAACCCCCGGTCCGACACGGCCGGTGACAGAATTCCCTGGTCTGAGCCGGGTCAGTGGCTGCGCCGGCCGGTCCAGCGCTGCCGGGCCGGGCGCCACCACCGCACCGCGACCAGCACCCACGAGACGAGTACCACGGTGCCGAGCAGCACCTGGGCGAGCGTCTCGGCGCCGCCGGGGTAGCACACCCCGCGCACGTAGCTGGCCAGGAAGCCGCCGGTCAGCGGGGGCAGCCCGGCCGCGTGCCGGGCGGCGTCCTGCGCGGCGGTCAGCGGGCACGGCAGGTGGCCCGCGACGACCGCGACCGCCCACCCGGCGGCGAGCAGGTGCGGCGGCAGTGTCCGCGGCCAGCGGATCGCGGCGAAGCCGCCGAGCAGCAGGTACGCGAGGTAGCCGAAGTGCGCGGCGACCAGTGCCCAGCCGAGCCACCGATAGCCCATGACCGCAGCGTATGCCCGTTTTCACTGGGCGGGACGTCTCGGCGGTTGGCCGTGTTCGCCAGGTAGCCTGCGGCTCATGCGTATCGGGATTGTCGGAGCAACTGGCCAGGTCGGCGGCGTGATGCGCCGCATCCTCGCGGAGCGCGAGTTCCCGGCGGACGAGCTGCGGCTGTTCGCCTCGGCGCGGTCGGCGGGGCGCACGCTGCCCTGGCGGGACGGCGAGGTGACGGTCGAGGACGCCGCGACCGCGGACTTCCGCGGGCTGGACATCGCACTGTTCTCCGCCGGCAAGGGCACGTCGAAGACGCTCGCGCCGAAGGTCGCGGCGGCCGGCGCCGTGGTCGTCGACAACTCGTCGGCCTGGCGGATGGACCCGGACGTACCGCTGGTGGTGGCCGAGGTGAACCCGCAGGCGCTGGCGAACCGGCCGCGCGGCATCGTGGCCAACCCGAACTGCACGACGATGGCGGCGATGCCGGTCCTGCGGCCGCTGCACGACGCGGCCGGGCTGGTCGGCATGGTCGTCGCCACGTACCAGGCGGTGTCCGGTTCCGGGCTGGCCGGCGTGGCCGAGCTCGACGAGCAGGTCAAGAAGGTGTCCGACGACGCCTCCAGGCTGGCCTTCGACGGTGCGGCGGTGCAGTTCCCGGAGCCGGCGAAGTTCGCCCGGCCGATCGCGTTCAACGTGCTGCCGTACGCGGGATCGCTGGTCGACGACGGGCTGGGCGAGACCGACGAGGAACAGAAGCTGCGCAACGAGAGCCGCAAGATCCTGTCCATCCCGGACCTGAAGGTGTCCGGTACCTGCGTGCGGGTGCCGGTGTTCACCGGGCACTCGCTGCAGATCAACGCCCGGTTCGCGGCGCCGCTGAGCGTGCGGCGGGCGCACGAGCTGCTCGCCGACGCGCCCGGTGTCGCGCTGTCGGACATCCCGACGCCGCTGCAGGCGGCCGGGCAGGACCCGAGTTACGTGGGCCGGATCCGGGCGGACGAGACGGTCGACAACGGGCTCGCGCTGTTCGTGTCCAACGACAACCTGCGCAAGGGTGCGGCGCTCAACGCCGTCCAGATCGCCGAGCTGCTCTGCGCCGAGCGGTGAGCGCCGGCGCGCTGGTTGCCGCGGGCCGAGGGCCCGCCGCGTCGCGCTGACGGTACGAAACGGGCCCCGGCCGGTCGGTCGGGGCCTTTTCGCGCCACCCTGTGACTTACATCGTAAGGTATTGCGCTCGCGCCGGATGGGCAGCACCCTGTGCCTTACAACGTAAGTCAACCAGGGAGGCTTCCGATGAGCAGCACCGAACAGCTCGCCCGGCGGTTCGTCGAGACGATCAACGACCGCGACTTCGACGCGCTCGATGCCCTGCTGTCCCCGGACCTCGTCGCGCCACCGCTGGTGGTGGACGCGCCGGCCGACTCCTTCCGGACCGGAATGGAGCTGGCCGTCGCGTCGTTCCCCGACGTCCGGCTCGACCTCGACGACCTGCTCGTCGACGCCGACCGGGCCGTGCTGAGCCTGCGCATCTCGGCGACCAACACCGGCGCGTACCGGCGGGGCACGGCCACCGGACAGCGGGCCAGCTGGCCGGCGGTGTTCGTACTCCGGTTCGTCGACGGGCTGCTCGCCGAACTGGGCGGGGTGTCCGACCGGTTCGGCTGTCTGCAGCAGTTCGGGCTGATCGGCTCGGACGACGAGATCGCCGCGGCGGCGCCGGACGACCCGCACGCCAGGCGGTACCTGGTGGTCGACTCCATCGTGCTGGACGACGGAGCCGACCCCGACCGGGCGGTCGAGCGGCTGCGGCAGGAGCTGACCGGCCCGGCCGGCGCCCGCGTGTACACCGCCCGGCGCGTCGACGACCCGCGCCGGCTGCTCCGGTACGCGCAGCTGGCCGGCACGCGCGAGCAGGTGCTGGCCCGCGTCGGCGCCGCCCCCGCCTACCAGGTGGTCGCCGTCGACGACCTGCCCTGAGAGACTGTCGGGGGACCATGATCGGCTGCGCCGGCGTCCGATCGAAGGTCCCCGACCGTGTCGAAGCGAGCAAGGAGCGTGCGTGGCCGGTAGTGCATCCCGTCGGCGCGCCGGGCTGAGCCGCGACCGGGTGTTCGAGGCCGCGCTCCGGATCGCCGACACCGAGGGCATCGAGGCGCTGTCGATGCGCCGGCTCGGCCGGGAGCTCGGCGTCGAGGCGATGTCGCTGTACCACCACGTGCCGGACAAGGCGGCCATCGTCGCCGGGCTCGCCGACCGGGTGTTCGCGGAGGTCACCGTCCCGGCCAGCGAGCCGGCGGCGGACTGGCGGCCGGTGCTGGGCAGTTGGCTGCGGGCGCTGCGCGCCACCCTGCTGCGGCACCCCGGCGCGCTGCCCGCGGTCGCCACCCACGAGGTGACAGCCGGACCGGGACTCGGGCTGTACGAGGCGGCGCTGCGGCTGCTGCACGACGCCGGGTTCGACCTGGTCGAGGCGAACTACGCGCTGAACAACCTGGTCACCTACACGATCGGGCACTGCCTGGCGATCGCCGGCCGGCCTCCGCTCGGGGCGGCCGAGCCGACCGCGGCACAGCGCGACGAGACCAGCGCCGCGCTGGACCGCGACCGGTACCCGACCGTCGCCGCCTGGCTCGCCCGGATCGCGGGCACCAGCTACGACGCGGACGCGCTGTACGAGCAGGGGTTGACCGCGCTGCTCACCGGCCTCCCCGACCCGCCGTCCGGCGGCTGACGCCGGCCCGCGGTCAGTGCCGGTGGCGGTGCCGCAGGTCGACCGCCGCCGCGGCCAGCACGGCGAGGCCGGTCAGCGCGAACGGCAGTACCCCGGCCGCCAGCCGGGCGGTTTGCACCAGCAGCGCCGACACCGCCGCACCGGCCAGCATCGCGGCCACCAGCAACACCAGCCGGGGCAGCCCCCGGCCCGGTGCGCCGCCGGTGATCCGGCTGACCACCGTGGTCAGCGTGCTGGTCAGGTAGGTGGTGGAGCCGGCGGGCAGGGCGAGCGCCTGCACCGCGCGGGCCTGGAAGCCCATCGCGACCGCGGACACCGCGACGAGCACGCCGGCGCCGATCCCGGTCGGCCGGCCGTCCGCGACCAGCCAGCCGACGAACAGCAGCAGTTGCAGCACGGCCTGCACGCCGAGCGCGTGGGTGACCCGTACCGGCCAGGGGTCGGGGTCGGTGGCCCGGGTGTGGCCGAGGAACCGGGTGCACACCGCCACCCCGACCACGTACGCCGCGAGCGACACCACCGAGCGCACCGCGGCCGAGCCGGAGCCGGTACCGGCGGCGATGCCCAGCAGCGCCAGGTTGCCGGTCATCACCGCGGTGAACACGTGCCCCAGCGCCAGGTAGCTCAGCGCGTCGGTGGCGCCGGCGCCGGCGGCGAGCACCAGCAGCAGCGCGTCCGGGACCACGCGCAGGGCGGGCGGCCCCACGCGTTCCCGTTCGTCCTCGGACCGCTCGGCAGACATCGCTGTGAGCATCGCATCCGTGACCGTCGGTACGGGTCGGAACCGGCGATGCTCACCGCGCGGCGGGCCGGATCACACCTCGACGACGTTGGGCACGATCATCGGACGGCGCCGGTACTTGTCGTTCACCCACCGGCCGACCGAGCGGCGCACCAGCTGCTGCAACTGGTGCGGATCGGTCACGCCGTCCTTCGCCGCCCGGTCCAGCACCTCGGTGATCAACGGGACCACCGGGTCGAACGCGGTCGGGTCCTCCGAGAACCCCTTCGCCGAGACGGTCGGACCACCGACCACCTTGCCGGTCACCGAGTCGACCACCACGGTCGCCGCGATGAACCCACCGTCGCCGAGGATGCGTCGCTCGGTCAGCGCGCTCTCCCCCACGTCACCGACCGCGAGGCCGTCGACGTAGACGTACCGGTTGGGCAGGTGACCGACCAGCCGGGCCCGGCCGTCGACCAGGTCGACCACGTCGCCGTCCTCGCACAGCACGACGCCCTCGGCCGGTACCCCGGACTCGGTCGCCAGCCGGGCGTGCGCGCGCAGGTGCCGCCACTCGCCGTGGATCGGCAGGAAGTTGCTCGGCCGTACCACGTTGAGCAGGTACAGCAGCTCGCCGGCCGGCGCGTGCCCGGAGACGTGCACCCGGGCCACGTCCTTGTGGATCACCGTGGCGCCGGCCCGCGACAGCGCGTTGATCACCCGGTACACCGAGGTCTCGTTGCCCGGGACCAGCGACGACGCCAGCACGACGGTGTCGCCCGGCTCGATCTTGACGTGCCGGTGGTCGCCGGAGGCCATCCGGCCCAGCGCGCTCATCGGCTCGCCCTGCGAGCCGGTCGACATGAACACGATCTCGTCCGCCGGCAGGTTGGTCGCCTCCTCCAGCGACACCACCAGCCCGGCCGCGATGTGCAGCAGCCCCAGGTCGCGCGCGATGCCCATGTTGCGCACCATGGACCGGCCGATCAGCGCCACCTTGCGGCCGTGCTCGGCCGCCGAGTCGAGCACCTGCTGGACCCGGTGCACGTGCGAGGCGAACGAGGCGACGATGATCCGGCCCCGCGCCCGGCGGAAGATGCCGTCGATGACCGGCCGGATCTCCTGCTCGGAGGTGACGAAGCCGGGGATCTCGGCGTTGGTCGAGTCGGACAGCAGCAGGTCGACGCCCTCGCCGCCGAGCCGGGCGAACCCGGCCAGGTCGGTGACCCGGCCGTCCAGCGGCAGCTGGTCCATCTTGAAGTCGCCGGTGTGCAGCACCGTCCCGGCGCCGGTGCGGACCGCCACCGCCATCGCGTCCGGGATCGAGTGGTTGACCGCGAAGAACTCGCACTGGAACGGGCCGAGCTGCTCGACGCCGCCCTCCCGGACGGTCAGCGAGTACGGCGTGATGCGCCGCTCGGCGAGCTTCGCCTCCACCAGCGCCAGGGTGAACTGCGAGCCCACCAGCGGGATGTCCGGCTTGCGGGCCAGCAGGTAGGGCACCGCGCCGATGTGGTCCTCGTGCCCGTGCGTGAGCACGATCGCCTCGACGTCGTCGAGCCGGTCGGCGATCGGCGAGAAGTCCGGCAGGATGACGTCGACGCCCGGTTGGTCCACATCCGGGAACAGCACGCCGCAGTCGACGACGAGCAGCCGCCCCTCGTACTCGTAGACGGTCATGTTGCGGCCGATCGCGCCGAGGCCGCCCAGCGGGACGACCCGCAGGCTGTGCGCGGCGAGCGGCGGTGGTGGGGCCAGCTCCGGATGTGCCTGGCTCACGTGGCTCTCCTATTCACTTCGTACAGTCTTCTGGTACCAGCGGTCCGGCGCCCGCTGCGCGGCCCCGCCGACCGCGACACGGCGCGGCGGCGGCCGGTCGTGCACACCGCACGCGACCCGCGGAGTACACCGCAGGTCGCGACGGTCAGAGTTCGATGCCGGCCCGCTCGCAGTCGGCGCGCAGCTGCCGGATCTCGGCCTCGGTCGCGTCCACCAGCGGCGACCGGACCGGGCCCGCCGGCAGCCCGCGCAGCCGCATCGCGGCCTTCACCAGGATCACGCCCTGGGTACGGAAGAAGCCGGTGAACACCGGCAGCAGCCGGTGGTGCAGCGCGAGCGCACCGGCATGGTCGCCGGCCTCGAACGCCTCGATCAGTTGCTTGGTCTCCCGCCCGGCGACGTGCGTCGGGGTACCGACCACGCCGACCGCGCCGACCGACAGCAGCGGCAGGGTCAGCTTGTCCTCGCCGGAGTAGACCGCCACCCCGCCGTGCCCGGTGACCGCCGAGGTCGCGGCGAGGTCGCCCTTGGCGTCCTTGACCGCCGCGATGTTGCGATGGTCGGCCAGCCGCAACAGCGTCTCGGTGGCGATCGGGGTCGCGGTCCGGCCGGGGATGTCGTACAGCATCACCGGCAGGTCGGTCGCCTCGGCGACGCTGGTGAAGTGCGCGAGCAGCCCGGCCTGCGGCGGCCTCGAATAGTACGGGGTGACCACGAGCAGGCCGTGCGCGCCGGCCTTGGCCGCCCCGTGCGCGAGTTCGACGGTGTGCGCGGTGTCGAACGTGCCGACGCCGGCCACGATCCGGGCCCGGTCACCGACCGCCTCGACCACGGCGCGCAGCAGCGTCTCCTTCTCCCCGTCCGTGGTGGTCGGCGCCTCACCGGTGGTCCCGCTGATCACCAGCGCGTCGTTGCCCTGCACGTCCACCAGGTACTCGGCCAGTTTCTGCGCACCGGTGACGTCGAGCGAGCCGTCGGCGGCGAACGGGGTGACCATCGCGGTCAGCAGCCGACCGAACGGTCGGCGCGGGTCGTGCGTCATACCACCAACCTATCGGACCGACCGGCGGGCTCGGGCGGATCATCCGGTGAGACGTCCGTCCCCCGGAGGGCTGACCCCACCCGGCTCAGCCCTCGGTGACGAACGGGCTGGCCGCGATCTCGCTGCCGTCGTCCAGCGCCGAGATGGTGAAGTCGCCGAACACGTTCGGCGCCACCTGCTGCAGCTGCCGCAGGCAGGCGATCGCCAGCGCCCGGATCTCGACGTCCGCGTGCTCGGAGGCCCGCATCGCGACGAAGTGCCGCCACGCCCGGTAGTTGCCGGTGACCACGATGCGCGTCTCGGTCGCGTTCGGCAGTACCGCCCGGGCGGCCTGCCGGGCCTGCTTGCGACGCAACGTCGCGTTGGGCACGTCGGCGAACTTCTTCTCCAGCCCCTCCAGCAGCTCGGTGTAGAGCCGGACGGCGGCCTCGGCGCCCTCGACGAACTTCGCGTGCAGCTCCGGGTCCTCGGCGATCACGTCCGGCTCGACCATCGCCGCGTTGCGCTCCGGCACGTACCGCTGGGACAGCTGCGAGTATGAGAAGTGCCGGTGCCGGATCAGCTCGTGGGTCAGCGAGCGGGAGATGCCGGTCAGGTAGAACGTCACGCTGCCGTGCTCGAGCACCGACAGGTGCCCCACTTCGAGGATGTGCCGCAGGTAGCCGGCGTTGGTCGCGGTGGCCGGGTTGGGCTTCTTCCACGACTGGTAGCACGCCCGGCCGGCGAACTCGGCGAGCGCCTGGCCGCCGTCGGCGTCGGTGGTCCAGGGCACGTCGGCAGGCGGCGCGAACTGGGTCCAGGCGATGGGCTGCACGGTGGGCGGAACGATCTCGGGCACGGCATCCCCCTCGAAGTCTGGCGACGCGACGAGCCGCTCCCCTCCGCCGCCGCGCCTCGAATTTACCGGCAGCCGGTCCCGGTGCACCGGCAGCCCCGGCCCCGGCTCGCCGGCGCCCGCGACCCCGGCCGGAACCGGCCGGTTGAGCGCCCGATGGCCGCTTCGCCGTCCGGGTCGGGGCGCCGCGACGACAGGAGACGGCACCAGAGACGGCAATCAGGCATTGACTGGCGTCGGAAGTGATGTCATGATGGCGTCATGAACGCATCAGTGCTGGAACTGGAACTGGTCCGCCGAGACCTGAACACCCACGACGCGGCCGTCGACCACGAGCCCGCCACCCGCCGCACCGGCGACCACCGCTGGGACGGCTGGCTGTACCGGAAGGCGGCGAGCACCGGGCCCGAGCCCACCGGCACGAGCCCGGACCGGTACGCCGACCGTGCCGGCAGACCCACGCCCCGGCGACGTCCTCGGCATCGACGGGCGCGCCCCCGGTTGGTTGACATCACCCGTGCTGTCAGGATTGCGCCATGGACCTGAACCCGTACCTGGAAACGTTGCGCCGCGATCTGGAGGCCAGCGCGGCCCCGGGCGACGACGACGTCCGGCGGGCGGCCGGGCTGCTCGCCGGCTCGCTGGAGGCCGCGGCGCGGCTCAGCCTGCTGGAGGCGCTGTCCGACGCCGCGGCCGAGATCACCACGAAACTGGACAACGCCTCGGTCGAGGTACGGCTGCGCGGTCGAGCCGCCGACCTGGTCGTCAGCGAGACCGCGCCGCCCGGCCCGCCGGAGCCGCCGCCGGCCGCCGAGGCCGAGTCCGGCGACGTCGCCCGGATCACGCTCCGGCTGCCCGAAGGGCTCAAGTCGCAGGTCGAACGGGCCGCGTCGACCGAGGGCATCTCGGTCAACGCCTGGCTGGTCCGGGCCATCGGTGCCGCCGTCCGTGGCGGCAGCGCCGGGCCGACCACCCGGACCCGCCTCGGCCGCCGGGTCACCGGTTACGCCCAGGCCTGACCGGCCCCGCCTGACCGGCCCGGCCGACCCACCGCACGACGCCGACCACGGCGGTCGACCCGCACCACACGGGGCCGTCCGTCCCGGTCGACCCACACTCACCCGGCAGCCGACCGCACCGGTCGACCCGCACCCGCGCCCCGGCGGCGGCCGCACCGGCCGGTCGCCAGGCCACCGCACCCTCAGCGTGCACCCCTGTCATCCACACCGTCAGGCGAGCGCGCGGCCGACGCCGTGCGCCGACATCCAGGAGCAGACATGTACGAGTTCGCGACCGACACCCCGGTCAGCATCGACCTGCGTGTCGCGGCCGGCCGTTGCGACCTGACCGCCGAGCCGCGCGACACCGCGACGGTCGAGGTGGAACCGCTCAACCCCGGTGACGACCGCGCCATCCAGGCCGCTGCCGACACGATCGTCCAGCTGTCCGGCGGGCAGCTGACCATCAAGACGCCGGACACCAGCGGCGTGGGCTGGCTGTTCGGCCGGCGTACCGCGAAGCTGCGGATCACCATCGCGGTGCCCACCGGATCCTCGCTGGAGGCCAAGGTCGCCTCCGCCGACCTGGTGTGCACCGGCACCCTGGCCACCGTCAGCGTCAACAACGCCTCCGGGGACGTCCAGCTGGACCAGGTCACCGGCGACGTCTCGATGAACTCCGCCTCCGGCGACGTGCGCGTCTCGTCCGTCGGGGGCAACCTGAAGGCCAACTCGGCGTCCGGCGACATCGACGCCGGCCGGGTCGACGGCGACGTGGCGCACAACTCCGCCAGCGGCGACACCCGGATCGGCGAGACGCACGGCACGGTCCGGATACACAGCGCCTCGGGCGACGTGCGCATCGACGCGGTGGTCGCCGGTTCGGTCCGGGCCAACACCGCCTCCGGCGACCTGATCTTCGGCGTACCGGCCGGGACCGGCGTGTGGATGGACCTCAACACCGCGTCCGGCACCACCTCCAGCGACCTGTCCATCGGCGGCGAGCGTCCGCTGGCCGGTCACGACGTGGAGCTGCGCGGCAGCACCGCCTCCGGCGACATCGAGATCCACCGGGTACCGGCACCGGCCGCCTCCTGACCGACGCCGCATCGGACCGGGTGCCGGCGCCGGCCGGCACCCGAACCTCGGCCGCACCGGGCCGGTCGCCCGGTCGGACGCTCAGACGTACAGGAAGGTGAACGGCGCCCAGGGCAGGTTGCGCAGGATGAAGAAGGCCACCCAGGCGCCGGCGAACAGCGCGAACGCGACCGACGGGATGCGCAGCCGGGGCAGTCTGACGTTGAAGACGCGGCGCAGCGCCCAGGCGACGTAGGCGTACACCAGGAACGGGGCGGCGAACACCGCGAGCACGTGGTTGCGGGCCGCCTCCGGCAGGTTGCCGTGCAGCAGGTACCAGAAGGCGCGGGTGCCGCCACAGCCCGGGCAGTCGAGCCCGGTCAGCGCCTTGAACGCGCAGCCGCCGGTGGGCCCCTCCGCACCGGTGGTCGGGTTGAAGTGCTCGACGTAGACGACCGCCATGCCGAAGCAGGCCAGCACCGCCAGTGGCGCCAACCAGGTCTGCCGCACGAACAGGAACTGGATCAGGCGGCCGATCGGCGTCCGCGGCCTGACCGGTGGAGCCTGCTGGTCGGCCCCGGTCGGCCCCGGATAGGCGTAGCCGGTCGCGACGACCGGGTAACCGTAGTCGGGCGGCGGGGCCTGCAGACCGTCGCCGGTCGCCGCCCCGATGCCGGTGACCGGGATCGTCACGGCCGCCGCCCCGGGCAACCCTCGCTGTGCGCTGCCGATCTCGCTCACCGACGCCATGGCCTCCCCTTCGCCGAACCACCCCACCGTACCGGACCGGTGCCGGCGGCAGCGCCGACGCCGATCACCGCTCCAGCGCGGCCGCCAGCGGCCCGGCAAGATCACCCTGCTCCGGCCGGGCGACGTCGGTCAGGCCCAGCCAGCCCGCCAGCGTGCGCAACTCCGCGGCGAGCTCGCCGGCGACCCGGTCGATGCCGCCCGGTGGCCGCGGCTCGATCCAGGCCGCCGGCACCCGCAGCAGCCCGGCGGCCCGGTCTGCCTTCAGGTCGACCCGCGCCACCAGCGCGTCGTCGAGCAGGAACGGCAGCACGTAGTAGCCGTGCACCCGGCGGTGCCGCGGCACGTAGATCTCGATCCGGTAGCTGAACCCGAACAGCCGCTCGGCCCGCGATCGCAGCCAGATCAACGGATCGAACGGGCTGATCAGGGTACGGGCGGCGATCCGGCGCGGCCGGCGGGCGCCCGGGTCGAGGTAGGCCGGGGCCGGCCAGCCGTCCACCTCCACCTCGATCAACTCGCCGGCCGCGACCAGCGCCGCCACCGCCGGCCGGCTGGCCGCGGCCGGCAGCCGGAAGTAGTCGCGCAGGTCCGGCTCGGTGGCCACGCCGAGCGCGCTCGCGGCGGTGCGGACCAGCTGCTGGTAGGCCTGGGCGGGCGCGGGGGTCGGGGTCGCCAACACGTCGGCCGGCAGCACCCGCTCGGGCAGGTCGTACAGCCGCTCGAAGGTGGGCAGCCGGGCCGCCGAGGTGACCTCACCGCAGTAGAACAGCCATTCCAGGCTGGTCTTGACCGCGGACCAGTTCCAGCCCCAGTCGCTGCGGTCGCGGACGGTGTCGTCCTGGATCTGCCGAGCGGTCAGCGGGCCGCGCCGCGCCACCTCGTCGCGCACCCGGGCGACCAGCTCGGGGCGCTCCGCCGCGAGCCGGCGCACCCCGTTCCAGGCGTGCTGCTCGGCCTCGGCCATCCGCCAGCGCAGCGCCGGCTGCAGCCGGACCGGCACCAGCGACGCCTCGTGCCCCCAGTATTCGAACAGCTCGCGCGGCGCGGCATGGGCGGCCCGGTCCAGCAGCCGGGTCGGGTAGGGGCCGAGCCGCGAGTAGGCCGGCAGGTAGTGCGCGCGCTGCAGCACGTTCACCGAGTCCATCTGGATCACCCCGATCCGGCGCAGCACCCGGCGCAGGTGCCGGACGTCGGGGACCCCGGTCGGGCGCGGATCGGCGAAGCCCTGGGCGCCCAGCGCGATGCGGCGGGCGGTCGCAGCCGACAGGTGCGGTACGCGTGCGGTGATCACCTGCGGCAGGTTACCGGCGGGGTCCGACAAGCACCGTCCCGGCGGACCGGCCCGGGTCCGATGCCGTCGGAGCCGGCGGCAGGCCGCACACCACGGCCGGCCAGCACCCGATCGGGACCCGAGGCCGGGACCCGATCGCGGCCCGAGGACAGGACCCGGTCGGGGCGCGCGGCCAGGGCCCGATCGCGGGCCGAGGCCGGGACGCGGCGCGGGCAGGTCAGGAGGCGAGGGCGGTCGGGGCGAACCGGGCACCGATCGCGATCAGCGCCATCCCGACGAGGAACACCAGGCCGGACAGCACCCAGCGGCGCGCGGTGGCCAGCGCGTTCGCCGACACCTGCGGCCGCTCGGGCGCCTCGACCTGCGCCCGAATCGCGAACACGACACCACCGACCCCGAGCACCTCGCCCAGCACGAACACCGCGATCACGCCGCGGGCGCCCAGTACGGACAGGCCGAGCGAGCGCAACCACAGCAGACCGACCGCGAGAACCGAGACCGCGATCGCGAGGGCCAGCCAGAGCGCCCGCTCGGTCGGTCCGGACAGCCCGCCGCCGCTGCCGGAGCCGCTCTCCCGGTGCGCCACCCGGCCCTCCCCTCGACGCCGGTCGCGGCCGCTGTGCCCACGCCGACCCGGCCGGACCCGTCTGCCCGGACGGCATCAGCGTACGGCCGGGGCACCGGCCCGAGCCGCCGGACGCGCCAACCCGCCCCGGCCTCGGGGCGTCCGGACGGCGGGTCCTAGGGTGGTGCCATGGCGCTGGGTTACGTTCGTACCGCTCGGGCGGCCGAGGCCGCGGAGATCGCCCGGCTGCAGCTGGCCACCTGGCGCGCCGCGTACGCACGCATCGTCCCGGCCCGCATCCTGGACGGGCTCGACGACGAGGCGCTCGCCGCCCGCTGGCTCGCCGCGATCACCGACCCGCCGTCGGCCCGGCACCGGGTGCTCGTCGCGATCGAGCAGGGCGGCGAGGCGAACCTGGTCGGCTTCGCCGCGATCGGCCCGGCAGACGAGACGGCCACGGCGCCGGACGAGCCGGCCGACGCGCTGTCCACCGGTACCGCGGCCATCACCGACCTGCTGGTCGAGCCGCGCTGGGGCCGGCGCGGGCACGGCAGCAGACTGCTCGCCGCGGCGGTCGACCTGTGGCGCGGCGACGGCGCCGACCACGCCGTCGCCTGGCTGTTCGACCGGGACGCCGCGAGCCGGGCGCTGCTCGGTTCGGCCGGCTGGGAGGACGACGGCGCGGTCCGGGCGCTGGACATGGACGGCACCCTGGTCCGGCAGCGCCGCCTGCACGTCGCCCTCGACCCCGAACCCGACGAGTCGGCCACCGGCTCCGACACCGACGACTCGGCCGTCGGCTCCGGCTGACCCGCCACCGCCCCAGGTGGCGCGGCCGGTCAGGCGTCGAGCAACGAACCGAGGCCGACGGTCAGACCCGGCCGGCGCACCACCGCCCGCACCGCCATCAGCACGCCGGGCATGAACGACGCCCGGTCGTACGAGTCGTGCCGCACGGTCAGCGTCTCGCCCGGCGCACCGAACAGCACCTCCTGGTGCGCGACCAGGCCGGCCGACCGCACCGAGTGCACGTGTACCCCGGCCACCTCGGCACCGCGGGCGCCGGGCAGCGCCGTCTCGGTCGCGTCCGGTACCGGGTCCAGGCCGGCCCGCTCGCGCGCGGCGCCGATCAGCTCGGCGGTACGCACCGCGGTCCCGCTCGGCGCGTCCAGCTTGTTCGGGTGGTGCAGCTCCACCACCTCCGCGGAGGCGAAGAACCGCGCCGCGCGCTCGGCGAACTCCATCATCAGCACGGCGCCGAGCGCGAAGTTCGGCGCGACGAACACGCCGACCTCGGGATGCCCGGCGAGCCGCTGCCGCACCTGGTCGAGCCGCCCGGCGTCCAGACCGGAGGTACCGACCACGGCATGGATGCCCCGGTCGATGCACCAGCGCACGTTGTCCAGCACCGCCTGCGGTGTGGTGAAGTCGACGACCACCCGGGCACCCGCGTCGGCCACCGCACCGATCGGGTCGCCGGACCCGACGGTCGCGACCAGGTCCAGGCCGTCGGCCGCCTCGACGGCGCGGCAGACCTCGCTGCCCATCCGACCGGCGGCACCCAGTACGCCGACCGGGATCGGCCGGCCGTTGCCCGTCTCACTCACCGACGTTTCCTCCTTCGCCGCACCGCCGCCGAGCCACGACGCGCGCCGCCTCGTCGACGTTCCTGCTGTCCGTACCCGCCGACGGTCAGCGCCAGCCGAGCGGGGTGTCGAAGTCGTGCCCGGCGAACGGGCCGACCACCGCGAGCGACATCGGCCGGGCCATCAGGTCCGCCGCGACCGCGGCGACCTCGTCCGGGGTGACCTGGTCGATGCGGGTGAGCAGCTCGTCGACGCTGAGCAGGTCGCGGTAGAGCAGCTCGCCCTTGCCCAGCCGGGTCATCCGGGATCCGGTGTCCTCCAGGCCGAGCACCAGCGAACCCTTCACCATGCCCTTGCCGCGGGACACCTCCTCCGTGGTCAGGCCGTCGGCGGCGACCCTGGACAGTTCGGCGGAGACCAGCGACAGCACCTCGTCGGCCTTGCCGGGCGCGCAGCCGGCGTACACGCCGAACAGGCCGGTGTCGGCGAAGTGGCTGCCGAACGAGTACACCGAGTAGGCCAGCCCGCGCTTCTCCCGCACCTCCTGGAACAGCCGGCTGGACATGCCGCCGCCCAGCGCCGCGTTCAACACGCCGAGCGCGAACCGCCGCTGGTCGCCACGCGAGTACGCCTGGGAGCCGAGGACCAGGTGCGCCTGCTCGGTGTCCCGCGCGTCGACGACGGTGCGGGACCGGCGCAGCTGCGGCGTGGCCCCGGTGCGACGCTGCGCGACCTCGTGCCCGGTGCCGATCAGCGGCCCGAACGCCGCCCGTACCGACTTGAGCACGGACCGGTGCTCCAGGTTGCCGGCGACCGCGACGACGATCCGGTCCGCGGCGTACCGCCGGTGGTAGAAGTCGAGGATCTGGCGGCGGGACATGGCCGACACCGACTCGGTGGTGCCGGACACCAGCCGCCCCAGCGGCCGGTCGCCGAACACCGCCTCGGCGAACCGATCGTGCACCACGTCACCCGGCTCGTCGTCGGTCATGGCGATCTCCTCCAGGATCACGCCACGTTCGGTCTCCACGTCGGCCGCGGCCAGCACCGACGAGGTGATCAGGTCACCCAGCACGTCCAGCGCCAGCGGCAGGTCGTCGTCGAGCACCCGCGCGTAGTAGCAGGTGTACTCCTTGGTGGTGAACGCGTTGGTCTCGCCGCCCACCGCCTCGATCTCGGCCGAGATGTCCAGCGCGGAGCGCCGCTCGGTGCCCTTGAACAGCAGGTGTTCCAGGAAGTGCGAGGCGCCGGCCTGGCGGGGCGACTCGTCCCGGGAGCCGACCCCGACCCAGACGCCGACCGCGGCGCTGCGCATCGCCGGCACCGCCTCGGTGATCACCCGCAACCCACCGGGCAGCACGGTACGGCGCACCGCACCGCTCAGCGGGTCGGCGACCAGGGTCCGGGTCTTGGCTCGTTCGCTCACGCGTTCCTCACGTTCCTAGGGCGTGTTGTGAACCCCGGCCGAGGCGAGGTCCCGCCACGGCCGCGCGGGAGTCCGCAGCGCCCTGCGGCGGCATCGTTGCCGACCGGTACGTCCGGATGCGCCGAGGCGTCGGGCCCGGTGACCCGGATCCCGACGCCTCGCCGCGGTGCCAACCGAGGATCAGTGGTGCCGGCTGCGCCGACGGCGCCGCTCGCCGCCATCGCGGGACTCGCCGGCCTTGTGCTCGCCGTCGCCGTCGCCCTCGCCGTCCTCCGCCGTCGCCGGGGCCGCCTCGTCGGCGGGCTCCGCCGCCTGCTCGGCCTGCTCCTCCTCCGGCTTGACCAGGTCGAGGTAGACCTTGCCGCGGTTGTCGACGTCGACGATCTCGACCTCGACCTTGTCCCCGACGTTCAGGTAGTCCTCGACCCGCTCGACGCGCTTGTTGCCGCCGAGCTTGGAGATGTGCAGCAGCCCGTCGCGGCCCGGTACCAGCGAGATGAACGCACCGAACGCGGCGGTCTTGACGACGGTACCGAGGAACCGGTCGCCCTTCTTCGGCAGCGTCGGGTTCGCGATCGCGTTGACCCGCTCCACCGCGGCGGCCGCGGACGGGCCGTCCGAGGCGCCGATGTAGATGGTGCCGTCGTCCTCGATGGACAGCTCGGCGCCGGTCTCGTCCTGGATCGCGTTGATGGTCTGGCCCTTCGGCCCGATCACCATGCCGATCTTGTCGACCGGGACCTTCACCGTGGTCACCCGCGGCGCGTAGTCGCTCATCTCGGCCGGCTGCGCGATCGCCGCGCCCATGACCTCCAGGATCGTCGCGCGGGCCTCGCGGGCCTGCTGCAGCGCCTGCGCCAGCACCTCCGACGGGATCCCGTCGAGCTTGGTGTCCAGCTGCAGCGCGGTGACGAACTCGCTGGTACCGGCGACCTTGAAGTCCATGTCGCCGAACGCGTCCTCGGCGCCGAGGATGTCGGTGATGGCCAGGTACTCTGTCTTGCCGTCGACGGTGTCGGACACCAGGCCCATCGCGATGCCGGCGACCGGCGCGGCGATCGGCACACCGGCCGACATCAGGCTCATGGTCGAGGCGCAGACCGAGCCCATCGAGGTCGAGCCGTTGGACCCGAGCGCCTCGGAGACCTGCCGGATCGCGTACGGGAAGTCCTCCCGCTTGGGCAGCACCGGCACCAGCGCCCGCTCGGCGAGCCGGCCGTGGCCGATCTCGCGCCGCTTCGGCGAGCCGACCCGGCCGGTCTCCCCGGTCGAGTACGGCGGGAAGTTGTAGTTGTGCATGTAGCGCTTGGACTTCTCCGGCGCCAGGGTGTCCAGGCTCTGCTCCATCCGCAGCATGTTCAGCGTGGTGACACCCATGATCTGGGTCTCGCCGCGCTCGAACAGCGCCGAACCGTGCACCCGCGGCAGGATGTGCGTCTCGGCGCTCAGCGGCCGGATGTCGCGCGGGCCGCGGCCGTCGATGCGGACCTGGTCGCGCAGGATGCGCTGCCGGACGAGCTTCTTGGTGACCGCCTTGACCGCGGCACCGATCTCCTTCTCGCGGCCCTCGAAGCTGCCGCCGACCCGCTCGTAGGCGAGCTCCTTGACCCGGTCCAGCTCGCTCTCGCGCTCCTGCTTGGCACCGATCTTGAGCGCCTCGGCCAGCTCACCGGAGATCGCCTGCTCGACCGCGTCGTAGGCGTCCTGCTCGTAGTCGAGGAAGACCGGGAACTCGACGGTCGCCTTGCCGGCCGCGTCGGCCAGCCGCTGCTGGGCCCGGCACAGCTCGGCCAGGTGCGGCTTCGCCGCCTCCAGGCCCTGCGCGACGATCTCCTCGGTCGGCGCGACCGCGCCGCCGCGGACCAGATCGACGGTCGCCGGGGTGCCCTCGGCCTCGACCATCATCACCGCGACGTCGCCGTCGTCGAGCAGCCGCCCGGCGATGACCATGTCGAAGGTGGCGCGCTCGCGCTCCTCCTGGGTCGGGAACGCGACCCACTGGCCGTCCACGTGCACGACCCGGGTCGCGCCGATCGGGCCGGAGAACGGCAGCCCGGACAGCTGGGTGGACATCGAGGCCGCGTTGATCGCGACCACGTCGTACGCGTGCTGCGGGTCCAGCGCGAGCACCGTCTCGACGACCTGGACCTCGTTGCGCAGGCCCTTGACGAAGCTCGGCCGCAGCGGGCGGTCGATCAGCCGGCAGGTGAGGATCGCGTCCTCGCTGGGCCGGCCCTCGCGGCGGAAGAACGAGCCGGGGATCCGGCCCACCGCGTACATCTTCTCCTCGACGTCGACCGTCAGCGGGAAGAAGTCGAACTGCTCCTTCGGGTGTTTGCCGGCGGTGGTGGCGGACAGCACGACGGTGTCGCCCAGCTGCGCCAGCGCCGAGCCGGCCGCCTGCTGCGCGAGCCGCCCGGTGGAGAACGTGATGGTACGGGTGCCGAAGTCACCGTTGTCGATCACGGCCTGGGCGGAGTGCGTGCCCAGGTTGACGACCTCGGGTTCGTACCCGGTGGTTTCTGTCATGGTGCGAATGCTCCTTGCATGTCGGTCTTCCCGACAGGCCGGTCTGCCACCAGACGACGTGCGGAGCCACTGCGCGTCCGGTCTTCGATCGAAGCACCCGGTCGTCGCCGTTTCGGATTCGGCGACGCGCCGAGGGCCACTACCGAGGACCGGTGCGAAGCTCCCCGCCGGTCACGGTCGGCGGATGCCTGCCGGGGATGCGGCGGCACTCTGCCGACCGCATCGGGTCCTTCGCGCCAGCCGGGCCGCAGGCAGCGGCGGCGGCACCAAGAACCGGGCGGGGACGTCACCGGCGTCGGTGGCGTCCCCGCCCGTCACGTCAACGCCGCAGGCCGAGCCGCTCGATGAGCGCCCGGTAGCGGTTGATGTCCTTGCGGGTCAGGTACTTCAGCAGCTTGCGGCGACGGCCGACCAGCTGCAGCAGACCACGCCGGCTGTGGTGGTCGTGCTTGTGGGTCTTGAGGTGTTCGGTCAGATCCTGGATCCGCCGGGTCAGCAGCGCCACCTGCACCTCGGGCGAGCCGGTGTCGCCTTCCTCGGTGGCGTAGTCAGTGATGATCTGCTGACGGGTCTCGACGTCGAGCGCCATGTTCTCCCTTGTCGTTGTCGCCTTCGTGTGTCCGGCCGGGGCGAACGCTCGTCCGCGCCGCGAAACCGGCCCCGCACCCACGGCGCCGTGCAGGCATGCGGGTCACCACCGCTGACACGGTGTGCGACCCAACGGTACCAGTCAGGCGACCCGGGCCCGCCGCAGGCCCCACCCGCGGCCAGCTCAGACCGATCGGGGCAGGCCGAGCACCCGGCGACACTCCCGCACGTCCGACTCGATCTGCGCCACCAGCAGCTCGACCTGGTCGAACCGGCGCATCGGCCGCAACCGGGCGATGAAGTCCAGCTCCACCCGGTCGCCGTACAGATCACCGTCGAAGTCGAGCACGTACGCCTCGACCCGGCGGTCCTTGCCGGAGAACTGCGGGTTGGTACCGATGCTGATCGCCGCCGGCAGCCGGTCGGTCGCCCCGTCACGCATCAGCCAACCCGCGTACACCCCGTCCGCCGGCACCGCGGCCTTCGCCGGGGTGAGCAGGTTCGCGGTGGGGAAACCGAGCAGCCGGCCGCGCCGGTCGCCGCGCACCACCACCCCGCCGAGCCGGTGCGGGCGGCCGAGCGCCGCTGCGGCCGCGCCCACGTCGCCGGCGTCGATGCAGGACCGGATGTAGGTCGAGGAGAAGACCGTGTCGTCCTCGGCGACCAGCGGCGCACCCTCGACCGTGAAGCCGAACTTGCGGCCCAGCTCACCGAGCAGTGCCACGGTGCCGGCCGCCTTGTGGCCGAACCGGAAGTTCTCCCCCACCACGACGGCCTGCGCGTGCAGGTGCTCGACCAGCACGTCGTGCACGAACGTCTCCGGCGCCAGCTTGCTGAACTCGACGGTGAACGGCAGCAGGCAGAACACGTCCGCGCCGAGCCGCTCGATCAGTTCCGCCTTGCGTTCCGGGTCGGTCAGCACCGCCGGATGGCTGCCCGGTCGGACCACCTCGGACGGGTGCGGGTCGAAGCTGATCACCACGCTGGCCACGCCGAGTTTCTCGGCCAGCGCGACGGTGTGCTCGATGATCGCCTGATGGCCGCGGTGCACCCCGTCGAACACGCCGATGGTGACCACCGAGCGACCCCAGCCGTTCGGTGCCGCGTCCACCCCTCGCCAGCGCTGCACGCCGCCCTCCCCTTCGTCGACGGTCGGCGTTACCGACCGGTATTCACCGTACTCAACGGCGGGCGCGGCGCATCGGGTGCGGCCCGCGCGCGGCGGGTCACCGCCCGGCGGTGGCCAGGACGATCTGCGGCCGGGCCCGGCCGTCCCGCTCCGCGGCGACCGCGAGCAGCGCCCCGTCCGGCCCGTACACCGCGTACGGGCCGGTGCGCCCCTCGGCGGGCAGCGAGCCGCCGTGGCCGAGGACCCGCGCCGCCTCGGCGTCGACCGTACGGCCGGGCAGGATCCGGGCCGCCGCGGCGGCGGGCGACAGCGGTACCGGGTCGGCGCCGTCGAGCAGCGCGTCCAGGGTGACCGCCTCGGCCAGGGTGAAGTCGGCGACCCGGGTACGGCGCAGCGCGGTGAGGTGCCCGCCGACGCCCAGCCCGGCGCCGAGATCCCGGGCGATGGCGCGGACGTAGGTCCCGGACGAGCAGGCGACCCGCACGTCGACGTCGAGCAGCCCGCCGGGCTCGCGGCGCAGCGCGTCGACGTCCAGCCGATACACGGTGACCGGGCGGGGCGGCAGGGACACCTCGGCGCCGTCGCGGACCCGCTTGTACGCCCGCTGTCCGTTGATCTTGATGGCGCTCACCGCACTGGGCACCTGCTGGATCGCGCCGGTCTGGGCGGCGAGCCCGGCCCGTACCTGCGCCTCGGTGACCGCGTCGGCGCTCGCGCCGCCGGTCGGCTCGCCCTCGGCGTCGTCGGTGACGGTGCTCACGCCGAGCCGGATCGTCGCGTGGTACTCCTTGTCCGCGCCGGTCAGGTAGGTCAGCAGCCGGGTGGCCCGGCCGACCGCGAGCACCAGCACGCCGGTCGCCATCGGGTCCAGCGTGCCGGCGTGCCCGACCCGCCGGGTACCGGCCAGCCGGCGCAGCCGTGCCACCACGTCGTGCGAGGTCATCCCCGCCGGTTTGTCCACCACCACGAACCCGGCCCTGTCCACGACCAGGCAGCTTAGAGGCTCGGTCCGGACCCCGCGGAAGCCGGCCGGCCGCGCCGTTTCGACGGTGCGGCACGTCACCCGCCGGACCGGGCCGCGCGCCGGAATATTCGCTGCTTTCCGGGCGATACTCCAAGTGAGGCCGTTGGCCTCGCGAAAGCCGAGAGCCCCGTCGAAGAAGGGGCCGGCCCGAGCATTCGAGGAGGAAGCCATGGTGTTGACCGCATTGCTGGTGGAAGCCGTAGCAGCGGTGTTGGTGGCGGGTGCGTTGGCGATGTGGTCGCGGCGCCACTTCGCTCCCCGGACCGTCTCGGCCAGCCGGCACGACCACGAGCTCTGATCCACCGCCGGCGCCAGGTGCGCCGGTCCGCCGGGCCGCTCGGCCCGGCCTCGGCAACCGCGCGGCGCCCGACCTCCGGTCGGGCGCCGCGTCGCGTCAGCGGGGCAGCGGTTCGAGCTTCTGCCCGACCCCGCTCTCGTCGATCGCCGCCATCGGTACCCGGGCCGTCTCCGGGATCCGGATGATCGGCACCAGCGCGATCACCGCGGCGGCCATCAGGTAGTACGCCGGCCAGTCGTCGTTGCCGGTGGCGTGGATCAGCGCGGTGACCACGACCCCGGTGGTACCGCCGAACAGGGCGGTCGAGACGTTGTAGCCGATGGCGAACGAGCCGTACCGGACCCGGGTCGGGAACATCGCCGGGAACGTCGAGCCGATGACCGCGAGCATCAGCAGCAACAGCAGCGCCACGATCAGGAAGCCGACGAACAGCAGTACCGTGCTGCCGCTCTGCATCAGCTTCAGGCTCGGCCAGCTGAGCAGGATGAACCCGATCGCCGCGGTCAGCAGCAGCGGCTTGCGGCCGATCCGGTCGGACAGCGCGCCCAGCGGACCGATCAGCGCGATCTGGATCGCCTCGACCACGATGATGATCAGCACCGAGGTGGTGTCGCTGATCTTCAGCGTGTCGGTGAAGTAGCTGGGCATCGTGGTCAGCAGCATGTAGTCGGCGACGTTGAGCAGGATGACGATGCCGACCAGGTTCAGGATCATCCGCCAGTTGCGGGCGAGGGTCTCCCGGATCGGCGCCTTCTCCGCCTTCTGCCCGGCCTGCTCCAGCCGTTGGAACTCCGGCGTGTCCTCCAGCTTGGTCCGCAGGTACAGCCCGACCAGGCCGAGCGGCAGCGCGATGAAGAACGGGATCCGCCACGCCCAGGCCTCGATCTGCGGCGTGGTGAAGCCCAGCGTCACGGCGAGCACCACGATGTTGCCGAGGATGTAGCCGGACAGCGTGCCGGCCTCCAGGAAGCTGCCGAAGAAGCCCCGGCGTTTGGTCGGCGCGTACTCGGAGATGAACGTCGCCGCCCCGCCGTACTCACCGCCGGTGGAGAAGCCCTGGATCAGCCGCAGCAGCAGGACCAGGATCGGCGCCGCGATGCCGATGCTGTACGCGCCCGAGTAAGTCGGCAGGCAGCCGACCAGGAAGGTGCAGCCGGACATCAGCAGGATCGTGATCGACAGCACCCGCTTGCGGCCGAGCTTGTCACCCAGCGGGCCGAAGAAGGCGCCGCCGAACGGGCGGACGATGAACCCCACGGCGACCAGCGCGAGCGACTTGAGCACGGCGGTCCCGCCGCCACCGCCGGGAAAGAAGACGGTACCGATCGTCGCGGCGATGATGCCGGAGGTGAAGACGCCGTAGTCGTACCACTCGGTGGCGTTGCCCATCGCGGACGCCAGTACCGCCTTGCGGACCGTGCCCGGGTCCACCGGCGGCTTCGTAGCCTGCGCTTCGGCCATGTTCGTCATCGACCTCCTCGTACCTGGTGCTGCCCAGGACCCGATGCCGCACCGGCCGGGTTTTCCGCTGCACTCGTCAAGGCAATCAATATCCAGCCGGGAACGTAGGCAAACGCGGGTAATTGCCCAGCTACCCACCGCTGCCGGGCCGGCGCGGAGGGCGACCGGGACCGCATCGCCCTCCGCGCCGGGCACACCCGGGTCAGGGCGTGTTGTTCGCCAGCGCGAGCAGCCGGTCGGCCGAGCCGTTGAACACGTCGGTGTCGACCGCACCCGAGATGCCGGACACCGAGCCGTTGTCCGCGTACTGCCAGAACGTGTACGTGCCCCAGCCGGCCGGCACGCTCGGGCTGCTGACGCCCCAGTGCGCGACCCACATCGGGTTGGACGAGCCGAACGCGGTGCTGCCACCGGTGCAGCTGGACCACCAGGACGCGGTCGTGTACAGCACCGCGTCGCGCCCGGTATCCGCCTTGTAGGTGCTGGTGAAGTCCTTGATCCAGCTGACCATGGCGGACGCGGACAGCCCGTCGCAGCCGGAGACCTCCAGGTCCAGCGCGCCCGGCAGGGTGAGGTTGTCGGCCGACCAGGCACCACCGTGTGCGGCGAAGTAGTTGGCCTGCGCGGCGCCGGAGGAGCTGCCGGGCCGGGCGAAGTGGTACGCGCCGCGGATCACGCCGGCGTTGTACGCGCCGGTGTAGTTCGCCGAGAACGCCGAATCGACGACCGACGTGCCCTCAGTCGCCTTGATGTAGGCGAACCGGATGCCGGACCCCTTCACCGAACTCCAGTTGATGCTGCCCTGGTAGTGCGACACGTCGATGCCGGGCAGTCCGGCCGGCGCGGCCTGCGCGGGTGCCGCGCCGAGCAGCGCCGCGCTCGCGGCGACGAGCAGCCCGGCCGCGGTGGCCAGCGCCCGGAACCTGCGGGGAACACGTCTGACGACGGCAGGAACTTTCATGAGCCCTCCATGTCGGGTAGCTAACTGCCGCCCCATTAGAGCCCACTTTCCCCGCAAATGCCATATCTGAAGCAAATCCGTTGTAACGGATTCATCGCCCGAAGCGAAGACGGCCACTCCTCCGTTCGGTTCGCGCGGAGCGGCCGGACGGACGATCCGGTGCGGTGAACCCGATCGCGACAATCACCTGTCGCCGCCCGCACCGGAACGAAGAGAGCAGCCGTGTCCGAACCGAACGACTGGTGGAAGCGAGCGGAACGCCGGGTCGTACGCGCGAACCGGCGGCGCCGACTCGGCCGCGCCCTGCTCGCCCCGTTCCGGTTCGTGCTCGCGCCACGCTCCCCCGCCACCGTCGCCGTCACGGTGCTGCTCGCGGTCGCCGTGGTACTCGCCGGCGGCTACCTCTGGCGTCACCCGGACCGGCTCACCGACCGGTTCGCCGCCGACCACAGCTCCGCCCCGGCACCGGTCACCGACCCGTTCGTCGGCACTCCCGCGTACGACTACCCGTCCGGGGCCGCCGGCATCACGCTGCCGACCCCACACGCCGTCGGCGGGTACTCGGCGGCGACGGTACGCACGGCGCTGACCGCGGTGCGCACGGTCCTGGTCCGGGGCCATCTGGAGCGCCGGATGCTCGTCGACCACGACGACTCGGCCCTGCTCGCCGCCCTGGCTCGCGACTCACGGCGCCGTGGCCAGGAGCTGGTGCACGACGGCGTGTTCGGGCTCCGGGTCGCCGACGACGCCGAACTGACCGGGCAACAGCCGCGCGTCAAGGGCTCGTTGACGGTGTCCGTCACGCACCAGCGGACCACCACATACCTCACCATCACCAGCAACGTCGTCTGGGCGTACGCCTTCCGGCACGCGAGCGATCCGGTGGTGGTCCACGACAAGCTGGTCTTCTGGTACGTCACCGGCGACCACCTCGCGGCGGAGAGCCGCGGCGTGTGGATCCGCGACTCCCAGGCGTACCTGTACGCGATGGACTGTGCCGCGTCCGACCACGGCCTGCTCAAACCGGGACCGGACATCGATCCGTCCGCCAAGCCGGGTGGCGGAGCCGGCGACGGTACCGCGATGTACGACCCGAAGCACGCCTTGGCCGTGTCGAACGACTGCCGCTGACGGCCGCTGCCGCTGACGGCCGCTGCCGCTGACGGCCCCAGCGAGGCGGCGCCGTCGGCCGGCGCCCGATGACCCCCCGCCGGTCGGCGCCCGGATGGCGCCCTCAGCCCGAGCCCGGGACCGCCCAGCGGCCGCGGACGGTGCGGCCCACCGCGAGCACCAGCCGCAGCGCGATGAACACGCCGAGGCCGGCCCACACACCGCCCAGCCCCAGCCGCAGCGCGTACGCCAGCCAGATCGCCGGCAGGAACCCGGCCAGCGTGGAGATCAGCGTCAGGTTACGCAGGAAGCCCACGTCGCCGGCGCCGATCAGCACCCCGTCCAGGGCGAAGACGACGCCGGCCAGGGGCAGCAGGCCGACGAACCACGGCCAGGCGAGCATCGCCTGCCGGTGCACCGCCGGATCGGCGCTGAACACGCCCGGCAGTACCGGTGCGCCCAGCCCGACCAGCAGCGCCAGGCCGGCGCCGCAGACCGCGCCGGCGATGCCGATCCGCCGGGCGGTCAGCCGCGCCTGGACCGGCCGGCCGGCACCGAGGTCCGCGCCGATCAGCGACTGCGCCGCGACCGCGACCGAGTCCAGCAGCAGCGAGCAGAAGTTCCACAGTTGCAGCGCGATCTGGTGCGCGCCCAGGGCGGCGGCGCCGAAGCGGGCGGCGACCGCCGCGGCGGAGGTGAAGCACAGCTGCATCGACAGGGTGCGCAGCACCAGGTCGCGGCCGACCGACAGCTGGGCCCGCAGCAGCGCCGGCCGGGGCCGCAGGTCGACCCGTTCGGCCAGCAGCGCGGCGACGAACAGGATCGCCGAGATGGTCTGGGCGGCGACGTTCGCGATCGCGGAGCCGACCAGGCCGAGCCCGGCCGGGTAGACCAGTACCGGGGCCAGCACCGCCGACAGCAGGTTCGCGGCCAGCACGAACACCACCGGCCGGCGGGTCGCCTGCACGCCCCGCATCCAGCCGTTGCCGGCCAGCGCCAGCAGGATCCCGGGCGCGCCGAACGAGGCGATGCGCAGCCAGCGCTCGGCACCGGCGGCGATGTCGGCCCCGCCGGTACCGCCGCCGGCGAGGGCGTGCGCGACCGGCCCGGCGAGCAGCTGGGCGACCACCACGAACGCCAGCCCGCCGGCCAGCGCCAGCCAGCTCGCCTGGACGCCCTCGACGACCGCGCCGGTCCGGTCGCCGGCGCCGTACCGGCGGGCCGCCCGGCCGGTGGTGCCGTAGGCGAGGAAGTTGCCGAGGATCGCCGCGGCGGACAGGATGTTGCCGCCCAGCGCCAGCCCGGCCAGCGGGACCGCACCGAGGTGGCCGACCACGGCGGTGTCGACCAGCACGTACAGCGGTTCCGCGGCGAGCACCACGAGCGCCGGCAGGGCCAGCGCCGCGATCCGGCGGCCGGACGCCGTCTCGGCCCGTACGGTCGATGTCACGCCGCCATCATGACACGCTGGAGTAATCAGCGAAAGCGGCGCCCGCTGCTTACATGCCGGCGCCGGGAAGCTCGATGACCCGGTCCTCGTCCGCGACCAGGATCGGCCCGGCGAAGTGCTCGGCCGCCTCGGCCGCGGCCCGGTCGCGGTCCGCGCCGGGCCAGAAGTGGGTCAGCAGCAGCCGCCGGGCGCCGGCCTGCGCGGCGAAGCCGGCCGCCTCCCGGGCGGACAGGTTGAACCGCGGTTCGGGTATCACGTCGCTCACCGGACGGTCCTGGAACGTGGCGTCGACCGCGAACAGGTCGGCGCGCTCGCCGAGCCGCGCCACCGCCGGATCCGGCCCGGTGTCGCCGGTGTAGGCGAACACGCCGCCCGGCCCGGTGACCCGGACCCCCACGTTCGGTACGTAGTGCGGCAGCGCGACCAGGTCGATCCGCAACGGGTCGAGGACGATCGAGGTGCCCGGCCGGTACTCGTGCCAGTCGAACGCCGCCGCCAGCAGCTCCGCCCCGTCCGGCCCCTCCAGCGGCGCGAGCACCTCGGCCAGGCCGGGCGGCGCGTACACCGGCAGCCGGGGCAGGCCGGTGCCGCGGAAGCCGTAGTACCGAGCCCGCAGCAGCGCGTGCAGGTCGAGCGCGTGGTCGGGATGGGCGTGCGTGAGCACGACCGCGTCGAGCCGGTCGGCCGGCAGGGCGGCGAACAGCCGCGGCGCGGTGCCGTACCCGAGGTCGACGACGAGCTGTCGCGCCGCGTCGGTGATCAGGAAACCGGTGCAGGCGCGGCCCGGCGCCGGCCAGGCCGCGCAGCTGCCGAGGACGCGGATCCGCACCCGGCGCAGGCTACCAGCGGCTCTCCAGCGAGCGCTGCAGCGCGCGCTGTGCCTCCCGGCGCTGCTCGTCGCGCTCCTGCTTGCGGGCGCGCTCCGGGTCGGTCGCGGTCGGCTTGGCCGGTGGCTGAACGGTGGTGGTCGGCATGGCAGTTCCCCTCACGCCCCGGCCGCGGGGCGGCCGGCTGTCGGATCGGCTGTGGGGCCCGGCATCGGATGTCGGGCCGTGCTGTCGAGGCCCGACCTCACTGTCGGGTCGCCCCGTCGGACCACGGCGGGGGTGACCCGCGCGTCGGCCGGACGGACACGCTCGGCACGCGACCGCGGCGAACGAAGGCCGCCACGGCTGCGAGCAAGGCGCTCGGCACGGCTGGAGCCGACGGATCCACGTCGGCTCCGGGTGAACCGTTGGACGCGCTGCGTTGCCACGCACGTCCCGACCCAAGTTAACGTTCGTTCCAGTGGATGCACCCGACTTCCCAGCATGCGGACTGTGATCGTGGCGTCATCCAGCGCAGTCGGCGGATTCGGCCGGCCGGCAACGACCTCAGCGGGCGAAGAAGTGGAAGCCGACCCACCACCAGAAGCCCAGCAGCGCCACCCGGCCGAACGGCACCCGGCCCACCCGGTACCGCATGACGAAGCCGCACAGCTGGGCCAGCGTCGGCACCCGGGAACCCTCCCGGCGCCCGGCCACCTCCAGCGTCACGATCAGCACCAGGGCCAGCCCGTACGCGACGAGCGTCGCGATGCGCGTCACGCTCATCGCCGTTCCTCCTTCGCCGCAACGCCGACGAGGCAGCACGACACGCACGACTGCCGATTCGCCCGCTCGCTCATCGCTTCACCAGCGCCCAGTACCCGGTGATCCAGCCCAGGAACACCGCCGCCCGGGCCCAGTAGTGCTGCAGCACCGGGTCGGCCAGCGCGGACAGCGTCGGATGCGCCGCCGTCGATCCGAGCGCGAAGCTGACCAGCTCGAACGTGGCGAACACCAGCACCGGTACCAGCCACCACAGCGCCTGCCGGGCGACCTGGCGCACCGCCGGGTGCCGGGTCAGCCGGCGGGTGACGCCGAGCCAGAAGAACGCGCCGCCGATCCCGATCATGGTGATCGTCGAGCGCAGCGAGAACGACGGGAACGCACCGACGGCGAGCGAGGCGCCGACGAAGCCGACCACCCGGGCGGGCGCGTACCAGCGCGGTGGCGCGGACTCGGCCGCGGCCGGAGACTGTTGATCCACGTCTTCCGATTCTCATCCGCCGGCCGGCGGCGGGACAGCCCGTTGCCCGGATCCGTCGGTCACAACGGGCGAAACCGTCGCGGTGCTCAGCGCTCCGGCGAGCGATCGGCGAGCGCGGCGGTGACGGAGGCCAGTACCTGCTCGACGCTGCCGTGGCCGGTGAAACCGGCCGCGAACCGGTGCCCGCCGCCGCCGAGCGCCACCGCCGCCCGGCCCACGTCGACCGCGCCCTTGCTGCGCAACGACACCACCCACTCGTCCGCGGCGGCCTGCTTGGCGAGACAGGCGACCTCGGCCTCCTGCGCGGTACGCAGGTCACCGATCAGCGTCTCCAGCACCTGCGGCGGCTGGCCGTGCCGGGCCAGGTCGGCCAGCGTGGCGTGGCTGGCCACCAGCCCGGCGCCGGACGCGGCGGCCGGGTCGAGGCTGGCCCGGCCGAGCACGTCGGCGAGCAGTCGGAGCGCGCCGAACGGCCGCGTGTCGTACAGCTTGCGGCTCAGCTCGGCGTGCGGGATGCCGGTGGCCACGAGCCGCCCGGCCAGCTCATGCACCGCCTGGGTGGTGGCGGAGAACTTGAACGAGCCGGTGTCGGTGGACAGCGCGACGTACAGGCACTCCGCGATCGGCGCGGTCAGCTCGACGCCGAGCCGGCGCAGCAGCTCGTCGACCAGGACCGCGGTGGCGGCGGCGGACGGGTCGACCAGGTTCACCTCGCCGAAGCCGGGGTTGGAGGCGTGGTGGTCGAACACCAGGGTGTGCGCCGCGGTGTGCAGCCGGTCGGCGAGGTCACCCAGCCGGTCGACGCTGCTCGCGTCGAACGACACCAGCAGGTCGGGCGCGGCCGGCGCCTCACCCGGCGGTACCAGCAGCTCCCGGCCGGGCAGCTCGGCCAGCACCCCGGTCAGCTCGAACGGGCTGGGGAAGCTCGCCCGCACCGGCAGCCCGAGCTGGGCGAGCCCGAGCCCGGCGCCGAGCATGCTGCCCAGCGCGTCACCGTCCGGGTTGAGGTGGCAGGTGAGCAGGATCGAACCGGCCGACCGGAGCCGGTCGAGCGCCGCCGCCCAGTCCGCCTCGGCGATCGGGGCGGGTGCCGTCACGCGGGTCCGCCGGGCCGGGCGTGCGAGAGGTCACGGTCGGGCTCGTCGGCCTCGTCGTCCGGCTCGTCCTCGTCGTCGTCCTCGTCCACCTTGTACGGCTGGGCGTCGCCGGCGTACTGCGCGTCGACCGCCTGCCGCTGCACCTCGGCGTCGGCGGCGCGGGCCGCGGCGAGCAGCTGCTCGATGTGGTCGGCCTGCTCCGGCACCTCGTCGATCACGAACGTCAGCGTCGGCGCGAACCGCAGCCCCAGCCGCTTGCCCACGATGCTGCGCAGCAACCCGTTCGCACTGGCCAGGGCGGCCGTGGTGGCAGCCTGCTCGGTCGGGTCGCCGAGCACCGTGTAGAACAGCGTGGCGTCGTGCAGGTCGTTGGTGAGCCGGACGTCGGTGATCGTCACCATGCCCAGCCGCGGGTCCTTGACCTGCTTGCGCAACGCGGACGCGACCAGCTCCTTGATCCGTTCGGCGTACCGGCGCACCCGGGCGGGGTCCGACATGATTCCTCCAGCTCTCGTTTCGAACCCTTCGACAGTACTGGGGATGGCGCCGAACGGCCTCGGCGGCCCGTCGCCCGTTCGATGCCAAGTACCCTTTCCAAGGCTAACTTTTCAAAGCTATGGTGGCATGCATGTCGAAGCCCGTCGTGGAACTCACCGACCCGCGCGCCCTGCGCGCCCTCGCCCACCCGCTGCGCCTCGCCCTGCTCGGCCTGCTGCGCCGCGAGGGCCCGCTCACCGCCACCCGCGCCGGCCAGCTGCTCGACGAGTCGTCCGCCAGCTGCTCGTTCCACCTGCGCCAGCTCGCGAAGTACGGGCTGGTCGAGGAGGCGGCGGGCGGCACCGGGCGGCAGCGGCCGTGGCAGGCCACCGCCCGCGCCACCAGCTGGCCGAGCCGCCCGGCCAGCCTGGACGTGCGCGCCGCCACCGACGCGCTGTCCGCGGTGATCGCCGAGCGCTACCTGGTGGCGATGCTGGACTGGATCGGCCGGCGCGACGACGAACCGGACGAGTGGCGGCAGGCCCCGTTCGGCGACCACGACGTCTACCTGACCGCCGACGAGATGACCGAGGTGGCAGAGCGCACCGCCGCCCTGATCGCGCCGTACCTGCCGCGCACCGACGACGAGTCGCTGCGGCCGGACGGTGCCCGCCGGGTGATGTACCTCGACGTCGCGCTGCCGATCGGCCGACGATCGTGACCCGCGCCGGCACCCTGCGCATGCTGCACGCACCCGACTTCCGCCGGCTGTGGGGCAGCCACACCGTCTCGCTGCTCGGCGACCAGATCCGTACCCTCGCGCTGCCGCTCGCCGCGGTGCTCGTGCTGCACGCCGGGCCGGGCCAGATGGGGCTGCTGACCGCGGCGGGCACCCTGCCGGCGCTGCTGTTCTCGCTGCTCGCCGGCGCCGCGAGCGACCGGTACGGGCGGCGCCGGCGCACCATGGTGCTCGCCGACCTGCTGCGCGCGGCGCTGCTCGCCACGGTGCCGGTCGCCGCGGTGTTCGGCACGCTGAGCCTGACCCAGCTGTACCTCGTCGCCTTCGGGACCGGCACCCTGTCGGTGCTGTTCGACGTGGCCGACGCGAGCATGTTCGTCGCGGTCGTGCCGCGGGAGCGGTTCGTCGCGGCCAACTCGCTGATCCACGGCAGCCGGGCCGCGTCGTACCTGGCCGGGCCGAGCCTGGGTGGCCTGCTGGTGCAGGCCGTGGGCGCGCCGCTCGCGCTGCTCGCCGACGCGGTGTCGTTCCTGGCCTCGGCGGTGCTGCTGCGCGGCATCCGGGCGAGCGAGCCGCCCACCGAACGCACCGGGCTGGCTGGGCTCGTCGGCGGGCTGAGCTACCTGCGCCGGTCCGCGACCATCCGGGCGACGCTCGCCGGTACGGCGGTGATGAACCTGTTCAACTTCGCCTTCGCCGCGCTGTTCACGCTGTACGCCACCACCGCGCTGGGCATCTCCCCCGGCACGCTCGGGCTGGTGCTCGGCGCCGGCGCGATCGGCAGCCTGCTCGGCGCCTTCCTGACTCCGCGGCTCGGCCGGCTGATCGGGATCGGGCCGGCGGCGCTGATCGGGATGGTGCTGTTCCCCGCCCCGCTGATCCTGGTACCGCTGGCCGACCGGCCCGGACCGACCGCGCTGCTGCTGGTGTTCGGCTCGGAGTTCGGCGCCGGGCTCGGTGTGATGATGCTCGACATCGCCTTCGGGTCGATCACCGCGGCGATCGTGCCGGCCCGGCTGCGGGCCCGCGTCTCCGGCGCGTTCCAGTCGGTCAACTACGGGGTACGGCCGATCGGGTCGCTGCTCGGCGGAGCGCTCGGCGCCGCGCTCGGGCTGCGGCCGGCGCTGTGGATCGCCACCGTCGGCGCCCTCGCCGGCGTGCTGTTCGTGCTGCCCAGCCCGGTCCGCCGGATCCGGGTGCTGCCGGACGAGCCGGAGGAACAGCCCAGTGGCGTGCCGGCGAGTGCGGAGGCGGCCGCCTGAGCGCCCGCGGTCGACCGACGGGATGCGATCCCGCGGTCGACTGACGGGATGCGGGTGACGGCCGGTCAGTCGTCGGCGCCGTAGCGGCGGCGACGTACCGACAGCAGTTCCAGCTCGGGGCGGCCGGCGACCAGCCGCTCGCAGGCGTCCAGCACCTCGGTGAGGTGGCCGCTGTCACCGGAGACGGCGGCGACACCGAGCTGGCTGCGGCGGTGCACGTCCTGGTCGCCGACCTCGGCGACCGCCACGTCGAGCTTGCGCAGCGCCGCGACGACGGGCCGCACGTACGACCGCTTGGCCTTCAGCGAGGTGCTGTCGTCGGGCAGCAGGACGTCGAACAGCGCGGTACCGGTATACACGTGATCACGGTAGCGGGCGGCGCGACGGCGTCGGCCGCGGCCCGCGTCAGTCCCGGCGGGCGACCAGCAGGTCGCGCACGATCGCCTGGTCCACCCGGTGCTCGAAGCCCTGGTACGCGGGCCCGTCCAGCACCGTGAGCCCGGCATCGGTGAGGATCGCGGCGAGGTCGGCGCGGCGGGACACGTGGGTGTTGAACGACAGCCCGATCGCGCCACCGGGTCGCAGCAGCTGTGCCCAGCTCGGTGCGGCGGCGGCGATCAGCTCCACCGGACTGCGCGACACGCTGCGACCGTGGCTGCCGTGCGCGACGCCGTACGGTGCGTCCGCGACCAGCACGTCGAACGACCGGTGCCGGAAGAACTGTCCGATGTGGACGGTGTCGCCGATGATGGCGGTCAGGTCGACGGTCTCGCCGGCCCGGTACTGCTCCTTGGTCGCCGCCAGCTCCACGTCGAACCGGCGGGCCAGTACCGAGCGGTTGCGCCGGATCGGCGCCCACTGCGCCTTGTGCTTGATCCGCGCCGCCCGCAGCCACGTCTTCAGGAACGCCGCGTACGCGTCGATGTCCTTCGCGTCGATGTCGACGCCGGCGACCGACAGCCCGTACATCAGGGCCTGGTTGAGGGTGGTGCCGCGGCCGCACATCGGGTCGAGCACCCGCAGCTTGCGGGCGAGCAGGTCGCCCGGCCGGTCGGTGGACAGCGCCGTGACGTTCAGCAGCAGCTTGGTGAACTGCTCGTTCGTCTTCCCCGGGTACTTGAGGATGGTGAGCAGGTCGGAGCCGAACAGGTCCAGCGGGGTCGCGGTCACCGGCCGCAGCAGCTCACCGACCCGCTCGAACATCGCGTACCGCGAGGAGAGGTTGGCGAGCTGAGCCAGGTCGGTGTCGGTCAGCGCCTCGGCGGTGAACGTCACGTACGGCACGCCGGCGATCTCGGTCTCGGTGACGTCGGCGAGCTTGCCGCCCAGCACCGTCGCGTCGAACACCGCCAGCTCCCGCCGGGTCAGCGTCACCGCGGTCTGCGAGTACACCCGGTTCAGCGACGGCAACAGCAGGATCGCGTACTCGGCCATGGCGGTGCGGTGCTCCTCGCTGTCGGTGGGTCGCCGACGATTGTGCCAGCGTGCCGCCGGGACGGCCCCGGCGGTGGCAGCATGGGGCCGTGCCCGACGAGCCAGGACCCGACGCCGACCGGCCCACGCTGGACCGCAGCGCCGCCTGGCGGGACCACCTGGCCAACGAACGCACGTACCTGTCCTGGCTGCGCTCCGCGCTCGGGGTGCTGGCGCTGGGGCTCGCCGCCGCCCGGTTCGGCGGCCGCGGTGGCGTCGGAGCGGGCACCGTCCTCACCGTCGTGGCGATCGCCGGGCTGGTGTTCGGCGCGGTGCGCTACCGGCGCGGCCGGCGCACCATCGCCACCGGCGTACTGCCCGGTGGCCGCGGCCTGGCCCCGATCGTCGCCGGCGTGGTCCTGGTGGCGAGCTTCCTGCTCGCCTTCCTGGTGCTCGAACTCGCCGACTGACCGCGCCGTCCCGGACCGGTCAGGGCACGTCCGGCAGCGGCGGGCAGCGCCTCGGCACCGGCGTCGAGACGACCACCGAGGTGGTGGTCTGCCCGTACAGCAGGAAGCGGTCCAGGATCGACTCGATGTGGGCCATGCTCGCCGCGTGCAGCTTCAGCAGGAAGCAGTCCTCACCGGTGATCCGGTGGCACTCGCTGATCTCCGGTAGCTCCTCCGCCAGCTCGACGATCCGGGTCAGTTGACCGGCCACCGGTCGGATCCGCGCGAACGCGGTCAGCGGCAGGCCGAGCGCCGCCGGGTCCAGCGTCACCCGGTAACCGCGGATCACCCCGGCCCGCTCCAGCCGCTGCACCCGCTCGGTCACCGCCGGCGCCGACATGTCCAGCCGGCGGGCCAGCGCCGACATGCTCATCCGCGGGTCGGCGGACAGCTCGCGCAGCAGCCGGACGTTCGTCGCGTCGAGCAGCTCGTGCGGCCCGGGGCCTCCGTTCGCGGGCCGCCGGCCCGCGGCTCCCGACACCGTCGCCTGCCGCCGTGAATTCTGAGGCAATTGATCGCCACCACCTTCAGATTGCCATTCTCTCCTGCCAGAGTGCCTCCCAGGATGGCGTCATGACCACACTTCAGCCTGGACCCACTCGGATCGGGCTCGTCGCCCGGACGATCGGCCGGCTGCCTCCCACCAGCTACTTCCTGACCAGCGCGGTGTTCCACTACCTCGGCCCGTCGCTCGCGGTACTGCTGTTCGTGCACGTCGGCGCGCTCGGCGTCGCGTGGCTGCGGATCGCCAGCGCCGCGCTGCTGCTCGGCCTGTGGCGCCGGCCCTGGCGGCTGTTCGCCCGGCTCGACGGCCGGCAACGCCTGCTGCTGCTCGCCCTCGGTGCGGTCCTCGCCACCATGAACTCGCTGTTCTACCTGGCCGTGGCCCGGCTGCCACTCGCCACCGTGGGCGCCGTCGAGTTCCTCGGTACCATCCTGCTCGCCGCCCTCGGGGTACGCAGCCGGCGGAACCTGATCGCCCTCGCCGTCACCGTGGGCGGCGTCGCCACCCTCACCGAGGTACGCATCGGCGGCAGCGGGCTCGGCTTCCTCTTCGCGTTCGGCAACTGTGCGCTGTTCCTGCTCTACGTCGTCCTCGCGGCCCGCATCGCGACCGCCGACCGGACCGACGGCAAACCCGGGCCGGGCGCCGCCACCGGCGGCATCGACCGGCTCGCCGCCGCCATGGTGATCGCCGCGGTGGCCGCCACCCCGGTCGGCCTACCGGCCGCGCTGCCCGCGTTCGGGCATCCGTGGTGGCTGCTGTGGGGCGCCGGGGTGGGCGTCTGCTCGTCGGTCATCCCGTACCTGACCGACCAGCTCGCGCTGGCCCGGCTGCCCCGGGCCACCTTCGCGCTGCTGCTCGCGCTGCTCCCGGCCGCCGCGGCGGTGCTGGGCCTGATCATCCTGCACCAGGTACCCACCCCGGCCGAACTGGCCGGCATCGGGCTGGTCGTCGGCGGCATCCTGCTGCACCGCGAGCGTCGTTGACACCGAGCCCGACGCGGCACCTGCCGCCGCCCGGCGGGCCGTCGCGGTCCCGCCGCATCGGGCGTACGCGGCGACCCGAGCCGCCGCGGCACCGGTCGGCGACGACCCACCGAAACGGCACTGGCCGGACCCCGAGCGGGGTCCGGCCAGTGCCGTCACACGTCGCGCGTCAGGCGCGCGGCTTCTCGCGCATCTCGAAGTTCTCGATGACGTCACCGACCTTGATGTCGTTGTAGCCACCGAGCGTCAGACCGCACTCGAAGCCCTCGCGGACCTCGGTCGCGTCGTCCTTCTCCCGCTTCAGCGAAGCGATCGACAGGTTCTCCGCGACCACCGCGCCATCACGCAGCAGGCGCGCCTTGGCGTTGCGCCGCACCACACCGGAGCGGACCATGCAGCCGGCGATGTTGCCGATCCGGCTCGACTTGAAGACCGCACGGATCTCCGCCGTACCGAGCTCGAACTCCTCGTACTCCGGCTTGAGCATGCCCTTGAGGGCGGCCTCGATCTCCTCGATGGCCTGGTAGATCACCGTGTAGTAGCGGATCTCCACGCCCTCGCGCTCGGCCAGGTCGCGCACCTTGCCCTCGGCCCGGACGTTGAACCCGATGATCGTCGCCGTCGAGTCGCTCGTCGCGGACGCCAGGTTGACGTCGTTCTCGGTGATCGCACCGACGCCCCGGTGGATGATGCGCAGCTGCACCTCCTCCGGGATGTCCAGCTTGACCAGGGCGTCCTCCAACGCCTCGACCGAACCGGACACGTCGCCCTTGAGGATGAGGGCGAGGGTGGCCTTCTGGCCCTCCTTCACCTGCTCCATCAAGGTCTCCAGCGTTGCGCGGCCACGCGAGTACGCGTTCGCGGCGGCACGCTTGCGGGCCTCCCGCTGCTCGGCGATCTGCCGTGCGGTGCGGTCGTCCTCGGCCACCAGGAACGTGTCCCCGGCACCCGGCACCGCGGTCAGACCGAGCACCAGCACCGGACGCGACGGCCCGGCCTCCTCGACCGGCCGGCTGTACTCGTCGAGCATCGCCCGGACCCGGCCATGGCCGGTCCCGGCGACGATCGAGTCACCGACATGCAGGGTGCCCTGCTGGACCAGCACGGTGGCGACCGGGCCACGGCCCTTGTCCAGGTGCCCTTCGATCGCGACACCGTGCGCCGACCCGTCCACCGGAGCGGTCAGCTCCAGCGACGCGTCCGCGGTCAGCAGGACGGCCTCGAGCACGCCGTCGATGTTGATCCGCGACTTGGCGGAGATGTCGACGAACATCGTGTCGCCGCCGTACTCCTCGGCGACCAGGCCGTACTCGGTCAGCTGCTGGCGGACCTTCGCCGGGTTGGCGCCCTCGACGTCGATCTTGTTGACCGCGACCACGATCGGCACCTCGGCCGCCTTGGCGTGGTTCAACGCCTCGATCGTCTGGGGCATCACCCCGTCGTCGGCCGCGACCACCAGGATCACGATGTCGGTGACCTGGGCACCGCGGGCACGCATGGCGGTGAACGCCTCGTGGCCCGGGGTGTCGATGAAGGTCACCTTGCGCTCTTGACCCTCGTGCTCGACCTCGACCTGGTAGGCACCGATGTGCTGGGTGATGCCACCGGCCTCGCCCTCGACCACGTGCGTGGACCGGATCGCGTCCAGCAGCTTGGTCTTGCCGTGGTCGACGTGACCCATCACGGTCACCACCGGCGGACGCGACACCAGCCGCGCCGCGTCGACATCGGCGTCCAGATCGATGTGGAACTGCGCGAGCAGCTCGCGGTCCTCGTCCTCGGGGCTGACGATCTCCAGCGCGTAGCCCAGGTGCTCAGCCAGCAGCAGCAGCGTGTCGTCCGTGCAGGACTGGGTCGCCGTGACCATCTCGCCCAGGTTGAACATCTCCTGGACGAGCGAACCCGGGTTCGCGTCGATCTTGTCGGCGAAGTCGGACAGCGAGGCACCCCGCGGCAGCCGGACCGTCTGGCCCTGGCCACGCGGCGCACCCGAGCTCATCGTCGGTGCCGACAGGTTGTCGAACTCCTGCCTGCGCTGCTTCTTCGACTTGCGGCCACGACTCGGGCGGCCACCCGGCCGGCCGAACGCACCGCTGGTGCCGCCGCGACCGCGACCGCCACCACCGGGCCGACCGCCGCCACGGAAACCACCACCGGCCGGCGCGCCGCCGCCACCGCGGTAGCCGCCGCCACCACCGGCGCCGCCACCGCCACCGCGGTAGCCGCCACCACCACCGGCGCCGCCACCGCCGCGGAAGCCACCGCCACCGCCGCCGCCACCCGGACGGCCACCGCCGCCACCGGGACGACCGCCGCCGGCG
>NZ_BOPO01000016.1 GCF_017312725.1 Actinocatenispora comari
CGACCGGCCGCACCGCCTCGACCGGCGGCACCGGCGCGCCCGGCGCTGTCGGCGCTGCCGTCCCGGCCGACGCTGTCGGCGCTGCCGCCCCGGCCGACGCTGCCGGCGTGACCGGTGCTGCCAGCGTGACCGTCGCTGCCGGCGGGGTCGAGCTCCACCGGCCCGAGCAGGCTGATCTGCACGGCACCTCCTCCCGGCCGTCGATTCTCCCCCGCCGGGGCGGCCGGCGGCGGCACCGGGGCGGAACGGACGGCCGGGCCGGGCGCGAAAACGCTCGATGTCCCGTCATATCGAACAGATCTTGACATCTCCGGCGGTACGTGAGCTGATGGGACCCGACCCGGCGTCGATGCCGCGCGTACGTTGTGTCGCATCGCCCCTCGCGCCGGGCGCCGCTGTCGCAGGAGGTCCCATGCGTGTGTTCCGCGCCCTGCCCGCTGCCGCCGCGATCCTGCTCGCCGCGGCGACCCTCTCGGCGTCGGTGGCCGGCACGTCCGCCAGCGCGGCACCGGCCGCGGTCCCCCGGATCGCGCCGACGCCGCAGCAGGTGACACCCGGCCGCGGCACGCTCGCGGTGCCGTCGACGGTGACCGTGGTCGCCGGTACCGGCACCGACTCCGCGGCCCGCACCGCGTTGCGCGCGACGCTGCGGTCCGCCGGGGTGCGGCACGTGCGTACCGTGTCGCCGGCGCAGGCCGCGCCGGCCGGCGCGCTGACGGTGTACCTGGGTGGGCCGGCGGAGAACCCGGCGACCGCCGGCGCGCTGGCCGGGCTGCACGCCGACGGCCCGGCCGGGCTGGCCGCCGAGGGGTACGTGCTGGCCAGCGGGCTGGAGCGCGGGCACGGCGTGGTGGCACTGTCCGGTGTGGACGGTGCCGGCACGTTCTACGCGGTGCAGACGCTGCGGCAGCTGATCGGCCACCACGCGCTGCCGGCGGTGACGGTGCGCGACTGGCCGGCGATGCCGATCCGCGGCACCATCGAGGGCTTCTACGGCACGCCGTGGTCGCACGCCGACCGGCTCGACCAGCTCGACTACTACGGCGCGCACAAGCTCAACACGTACGAGTACTCCCCCAAGGACGACCCGTACCTGCGGGCGCAGTGGCGGGACGAGTACCCGGACGCGCAGCTGGCGGAGCTGTCCGAGCTGGTGGACCGGGCGAAGGTCAACCACGTGCGGTTCACCTACGCGCTGTCGCCGGGGCTGTCGGTGTGCTACTCGTCGGCCGACGACCTGGCGAAGCTGGTGGCGAAGTTCGAGCAGGTGTACGCGATCGGGGTGCGCTCGTTCAACATCCCGCTGGACGACATCAGCTACACGAAGTGGAACTGCGACGCCGACGCGCAGAAGTTCGGTACCGGCGCGGCCGCCGCGGGCGCCGCCCAGTCGTACCTGCTCGACGCGGTGAAAGACGCGTTCATCGGCAAGCACGCCGACGTGACGCCGCTGCAGACGGTCGCCACCGAGTACTACGACGTCACCGAGTCGCCGTACAAGAAGGCGCTGCGCGAGCAGCTCGATCCCGACGTGGTCGTGATGTGGACCGGCATCGGGGTGATCGCGCACGAGGTCACCGTCGAGCAGGCGCAGCAGGCCAAGCAGGTGTTCGGCCACGACATCCTGCTGTGGGACAACTACCCGGTCAACGACTACCTGCGCGGCCGGCTGGAGATGGCGCCGTACCTGCACCGGCAGGCCGGGCTGTCCGGCGTGCTGGCCGGCGACACCGCGAACCCGATGAACCAGGCCGCGGCGAGCAAGATCGCCCTGTACACGGTGGCCGACTTCTGCTGGAACGACAGCGGCTACGACCCGCAGCGCTCCTGGGCCGCCGGCATCGACGAGTACGCCGGGGGCAACCATCGGCTCGCCGCGGCGCTGCGCGCGTTCGCCGACGTGGAGTACCAGGTCCCGAAGATCACCGGGGAGCAGGCGCCGGAGCTGTCCGCGGCGATCAAGGACTTCTGGACGGCCTGGGCGGCGCACGACGCGCACGGCATCGCGACGTTCGAGCGGCGGGTGGCCGGGTTCGCGGCGGCGCCGGGGGTGATCCGGCAGCACGCCGAGCCGTCGTTCGTCACCGAGACCGACCCGTGGCTGACCTCGATGGCCGCCTGGGGTCGGGCGATGACCACCGCGCTGGACCTGCTGCAGGCGCAGCGCGACGGCGACACCGACCGGGCGGCCGCCGACCGGGCCGCGATCGCCGACCAGGTGGCGGCCGCGACCGCACCGGTCGACCCGATCGACGGCAAGACCCCGGTCAAGGTCGGTGACGGTGTCGTCGACCAGTTCGTCACCGACGCCCTCGCCACGAACTGACCAGGCGGACGGGGCCGCCCGGAGCGGCCCCATCCGCTTACGCCGCAACGGTTTCGCGACCGGGTACGCCGCGCCCGATGCTCCGCCGGGCTACTGCGACGACACCGTGAACCCGGTGAACCGCACCGTGGCGGGGCTGCCGGTGGCGTGCGAGGTGACGAACATGCCGGCGTCCTGGACGGCACCCTGACCGGGCACCGTCGCGGTGCCGACCGGATGCCAGCTGGTCCCGTCCAGCGAGTAGTAGCCGGCGTAGGTGTCGGCCGCGGTACGCACCAGCCGCAGGTGCACCGGCAGCGTGTACGGGATGGTGCCGTTGGGCGGCGTCACCGCGTTGATCCGGGTACCGCCGGTGGAGTTCCACTCCAGCTGGATGCCGCCGGACGGGGAGACGAGCAGGATCACGCCCTCCGGGCCGGTGTCGGAGGCGGTGGCGTCGTCGCGTACCAGGATCCCGGCCTTGCCGAACCCGGACAGCCGGTCGGCGCCCGTCACGGTGGTCTCGACCGTGGCCGAGCCGGTGACGGCGCCCGGCCGGTAGACCGTGGTGTACGCGTCGGCGTTCTTGTACAGGTCCGACCCCGCGCCGGAGATCCCGAACGTGTCGTCCAGCTGGGCGTACCGGGCGGGTGCGTCGGTCGCCGACGAGTACGTCCGGTACGGCGCGCGCACCGGCGGGCTGGTCATCGGGACCGTGACCGTGGTCGAGGTGCTCCACCGCAGCCGACCGTGCCAGCGGCCCTCGGCGGTCGCGGTGAGCTCGTCGACCGGGAACAGCCGGTCCGGTTCCGGTGGGGTGAGGCGGAACGTCGCCTGCACGCTCCGGCCGCTCGCGACGGCGGGGAACGAGGTCGGCGAGGTCGCCCGCACCTGCCAGCCCTGCGGTGCCGACACCCCCAGCTCGGCGCTCTGCACGGGCAGCACCCCGTGGTTGGTGAACGTGGCGGTCGCCGTCACCGGCTCGCCGCCGGTCACCGTGCCGAGGCCGGTGAGTTGCAGCCCGGTGTGCGGCGGCTCCTGCGTCGGGTTGTCGATCGGGGTCACCCGGTACAGCGCGACGCCGTGCGCCGGCACGTTCGCGCCGACCACCCCGGCGGTCTCGGTGCTGTCGTGCGCCCACAGGTCGCGGACCCGGTACCCGGTGGTGTCGCCGGCCAGTCCGACCGCGGCGGCGGTGGTCGACATCGATCGGCTGGTCGCCGAACGGTTCAGCAGCGCCACCGCGACGCTCCCGTCGGCCAGCGGCTTCGCCCACACCTCCTGGTCGCCGTCGTCGCGGATCCTGCTGCCCTCGATCCCGGCAGGATCCTGGTCGACCGCGATCACCTCGCGGTTGGCGAGGATGTCCCGCGAGGTGGCGTCCAGGTCACGGATGTCGGCGCCGGCGATCAGCGGCGCGGCCAGCATCGCCCACATGCCGAAGTGGGCACGCGCCTCGGTGTCGGTCAGCCCCGGATACCCGGCGGTGTAGCCGCCGGGTACGACGCCGACCTCCAGCATGTCCGGGTCGTTCCAGTGCCCCGGGCCGGCGAACCGAGCGAGCCCGACCTGCTTGTCGAGGATGTTCACCACTCCGGCGGCACCCTGGTCCCACACCGGCTTGATGTCACCGGTGGTGCGCCACTGGGTGGCCACGTCGCCCCAGTACCCCGTCGCGCCCAGCGCGTTGCCGTCGGAGGGGTTGATGCTGTACACGATGTCGCGTCCGGTGGCCCGCAACGCGTCCCGCATCTGGGCGAAGGCGGTGGCGCGGTCCACGCCGTACTCGTTGGCGCCGCACCAGTCGTACTTGAGGTAGTCCACGCCCCAGGAGGCGAAGGTGTCGGCGTCCTGCTGCACGTGGCCCAGCGACCCGGACAGCCCGGGGTATCCGCGGTTGCGCTGGGCGCAGCTGCGCTTGCCGGGGTTGCCGTAGATGCCGAGCTTGAGGCCGAGCGAGTGGACGTAGTCGGCGAGCGGCTTGATCCCCTGCGGGAACCGGGTCGGGTCGGCCTGCAGGGCACCCTCGGCGCTCCGTTCCGGCGCCTGCCAGCAGTCGTCGATGTCGACGTAGACGTACCCGGCGTCGCGCAGCCCGGTGGACACCAGCGCCCGGGCCTCCTGCCGGATCACCTGGTCGCTGATGTCGCAGCCGAACTGGTTCCAGCTGTTCCACCCCATCGGCGGGGTGGCGCCGACGACGTCGGTCGCGGTGCCGGCGGCGGGGTCGTCGGCGGTGGCTCGCGCGGGCCCGGCGAACGCCAGGACCAGCAGTACCGACAGCGCGGCGGCCGCGGCGAGTCCCGGGCGGCGCCGTCGGCGCGGGTGTGCAAGGTGCATGGGGTGGCTCCCTCGCAATGTGTGATTGTGTTGAATCACCGAGCCACTGGGCACCGTCGACCCCGACGGTCGCCCGGATGCACAGGTACGCTCACCTCGATGTGCAGGTGGGCCACGGCTCGGGGTAGCTGACACGACGCACGGGCGGAGGGAAGAACATCTCCGCATCGGACAGCTTCAAACTCAAGCACACAGAACACGACAGGTCAACGGCCGGCCGGACACACGAACCGACCGGCCGACCACGACCGGGCGCCACCGACCGAGAGAACGACGCCGGCGTGGCCGGCGGCCGGGACGTCCGTCACCGGCACGGCCGGCGGCCGGGCGTCAGTTGCCGACGCGGCGCAGGAGGCCCTCCTGCACGACGGTGGCGACGTGGTGGCCGTCGATGGTGAAGATGCGGCCGGTGGCGAGGCCGCGGCCGCCGGACGCCGACGGGCTGGAGCAGTCGTACAGGAACCACTCGTCGGCGTGGAACGGGCGGTGCAGCCACAGCGCATGGTCCAGGCTGGCGCCGGCGAACCCGTCCGGGCCCCACACCTCGCCGTGCCAGGACAGGACGGAATCGAGCAGGGTCAGGTCGGAGGCGTAGGTCAGCGCGCAGGCGTGCAGCAGCGGGGTGTCCGGCAGCCGGCCGGCGACCCGCAACCAGGCCCGCTGGTGTACCTCGGCGGGCCGGTCACCGCTGCGCACCCACCCGGGCTCGCCGACGTAGCGCACGTCGACCGACTGCGGCACCCGGGACCAGATGCCGAGCCGCTCGGGGTAGCGCGCCATCCGCTCGGCCAGCGTCGGCACCGACTCCGGTGGCGGCACGTCGGCCGGCGGCTGCGCCTGGTGGTCCAGGCCCGCCTCGGCGCGCTGGAACGACGCCGACATGAAGAAGATCGGCCGGCCGTGCTGGATCGCGGTCACCCGGCGCACCGAGAACGACCGGCCGTCCCGGATGACCTCCACCGAGTACACGATCGGGATCGACGAGTCGCCGGCCCGCACGAAGTAGCCGTGCAGTGAGTGCACGGTGCGGTCGGCGTCGACGGTACGGCCGGCGCCGACCAGTGCCTGCGCCGCGACCTGGCCGCCGAACACCCGCTGCGGGGCCACCGCGGGGCTGCGTCCCCGGTACAGGTTGACCTCGATCGTCTCCAGGTCGAGCACGTCGAGCAGGTCGTCGACCGCGGCCTGCCCGGTCAGCTGCCCGCCGCCCGGATCCGACCGGCCCGCCGGACCGGTCGGGTCGTCCGGGTCGTGCTGGTCGGGCACGACGCTCAGACGGTGTCGGCGAGCGAACCGAGCCGGTGCACCCGGACCGTGTTGGTGGAGCCCGGGGTACCGGGCGGGCTGCCCGCCACGATCACCACCGAGTCACCGGACTGGCCCCGGCCGACCTCCTGCAGCGCCTGGTCGACCTGCCGGAACATGTCGTCGGTGTGGTGCACGAACGGCACCAGGAACGTCTCCACGCCCCAGGTCAGCGCGAGCTGCCGGCGGACCTTGTCGTCCGGGGTGAAGGCGAGCAGCGGCAGCGACGAGTGCAGCCGGGACAGCCGCCGCACCGTGTCGCCGGTCTGGCTGAACGCCACCAGCGCCTTCGCGCCGATCACCTCGGCGGTGTGCGCCGCCGCGGCGGTGATCGCGCCGCCCTGGGTACGCGGGTCGTGCTGCAGGCCGGGGCAGCAGAACTCGCCGGACTCGGCGTACTCGACGATGCGGGCCATGGTGCGCACCGTCAGCACCGGGTACCGGCCGACCGAGGTCTCGGCCGACAGCATCACCGCGTCGGCGCCGTCGAGCACCGCGTTCGCCACGTCGGAGGTCTCCGCACGGGTGGGACGCGAGTTCTCGATCATCGAGTCGAGCATCTGGGTGGCGACGATGACCGGCTTGGCGTTCTCCCGGCACAGCTGCACCGCGTGCTTCTGCACCATCGGCACGCGCTCCAGCGGCAGCTCGACGCCCAGGTCGCCACGGGCCACCATCAGCCCGTCGAACGCGTCCACGATCGCGTCGAGCCGGTCGACCGCCTCCGGCTTCTCGATCTTGGCGATCACCGGGACCCGGCCGCCGAGCTCGTCCATGATCTCGTGCGCCGGCTTGATGTCGTCGGCCGAGCGGACGAACGACAGCGCCACCAGGTCGACCCCGAGGCCCATCGCGAACCGCAGGTCGTCGGCGTCCTTGGCGGACAGCGCCGGAACGCTGATCGCCACGTTCGGCAGCGACAGACCCTTGTGGTCGGACACCGGGCCGCCCTCGACCACCAGGCAGCGGATGTCCCGGCCGTCGACGTCGGTGACCTCCAGCGCGATCTTGCCGTCGTCGACCAGCAGCCGGTCGCCGAAGTGCACCTCGGCCGGCAGCTTCTTGTACGACACGGAGACCCGCTCGGCGGTGCCCTCGACGTCCTCGGCGGTGATGACCACCGAGTCGCCGGTCTTCCACTCGACCTTGCCGTCGGCGAAGGTGCCGAGCCGGATCTTCGGGCCCTGGAAGTCGGCGAGGATGCCCACCGCCCGACCCGCCTCGTCGGCGGCCTGCCGGACCATGTGGTAGACGGCCTCGTGGTCGGCGTGGGTGCCGTGGCTGAAGTTCAGCCGGGCAACGTCCATGCCGGCCTCGACCAGGCCACGCATCCGGTCGGGCGTCGCCGTCGCTGGCCCGATGGTACAAACGATCTTCGCTCGACGTGTCACGGCAGCCAGGCTATACCCGACGCCGGATCCACTGTGGCGCCCGTCCCACCCTGTCCGATCAGCGGAAAGAGGCATCCGCGGGACTTCGCAGCGAGGACCGGAAATCGTTTGGCGACAGCGCCGAAACGGCGAAGATCCCACAGTCTGGGGCGGCCCACGGCGACGGATCACGGGTAGGTCACCGGTACGCCCGGGACTTGTCCGCCATGGCTACCGTTGCGACGTCGGTACCGGAACCGCCTGACGATCCCCGGGACGGTGCGCATGCCCAGCGAGTACGACTACGCCAGCCAGTCGAGCGGCTCCAACCCGGGCACCTGGCTGGGGCTGTCGATCGCCTCGACGGTGTGCTGCTGCACCCCGTTCGGCATCGTCGGCATCGTCTTCTCCGCGCTGGCGATGGGCGCCCGCGACCGCAACGACATGGACGAGATGGAGCGCCAGCTCTCCCGAGCCCGCGGCTGGACCATCGCCGCCATCGTCTGCGGCATCATCGGCGGGATCATCGTCTTCGCCGTCCGCGGCACCTCCGACCTCAACTGACCACGGCTTCTCGTCCGGGCGACCGGGCGGCTCGCAACCGGCGGTCGTGATTGCACCATTGCGCTACGTTCCTCCCCGTACCTGATCTCCGGGGAGGAAACGTCGATGGGCGACCACACCGCCACGGTCGGTCCCGCCCACCGCCACGAGGACCCACCCGGCGGTCCGTCGCACGCCCCGGACGAGGCGGGATGGGTGCGGGCGTGAGCTACGAGGTGCCGGAGTGGCTGGAGTGGCTCAGCTGGGTCGTGGGGGCGGACTGGCCGGGCGGCGACGAGGACGCGATGCGCCGGCTGTCCGACGCGTGGACCGCGATGGGTACCGCCCTCGGCGACGCCTCCGACAACGGTGACCAGGCGGCCGACCTGGTCGTGACGGCGCTGGACGCCGCCGACGGACGCGCGTTCGACAGGACCTGGTCGGCCTACTCCGGCGACGACGAGGCGTACCTGTCGAAGCTCAGGGAGGCGTGCGACGGGCTCGCGAAGCTGTGCGAGGGCTGCGCCGAGGACATCGAGTACGCCAAGTACACGTTCATCGTCATGCTGATCCTGCTGGCGATCGACATCGCCATCATGATCTCCGCGGCGGCCGCCACGTTCGGCGGCTCGCTCGTCGAGATCGCCGTCGAGGAGGGTCTGACCCAGCTCGCCGCCCGCCGCGTCGCCACCATGGTGGTCGAGAAGATCGCCGAACGCACCGCCGAGAAGGCCGCCGAGTTCTCGGTCAAGCAGCTGGTCAAGGAGGGCGTCAAGAGCACTCTCAAGGGCGAGCTGCCCGACTTCGGCGCGCAGCTGCTGATGACCGCACAGGGCGACGAGAAGGGCGGCTGGAACTTCGCGCGTACCGGCAACAGCGTGCTCAACGCGGGAGCCGGCGCCGTGCTGGGTGGTGGCGCCGATCTCTTGGGCAACAAGACCGGGCTCGGTCGCGTCGTCTTCGGCGACAACCTGTTCGGGCAGACGGTCAAGGGCGCGGTGGTCGGCGGTGCGACACCGTTCGCGGTCGGCGCGGTGACCGGTGAGCCGGCGTCCTGGCACGACGTCGCGGAAGGCGCGACCGGTGGCGCGGCGGGCGGCGCGATCGGCTTCGCCAGGGGCAAGGCGGAGGAATGGGCCAGTTCCCCGCCGCACGGCGACCACGTCGCGATCCCCGACGCCGATCCGCCCGAGACGCTCCTCGCCTCCTCGTCCCGACCGGCCACCGACACGTCCACAGTGGACACGTCCGCGACGGTGGATGCGGCAAGGCCCCCGGGAACACCGGACACCGGCACGACGTCGGCGACGGGCGTCGTCGCGCACGGCAGTGCCGCCGCCCAGGTGGATTCCGGTGCGACCACCACTGGACGAACGGAGTCCGCGCGGTCGACCACCCACGCGGCGCCGGATCGTACCCGCACCGCCGCCGAGCCCACCCGGCACGCGGGCGGCGATTCCTCCGCCGCCGAGCGTCCACGCCGGACCATCGAACGCCCCCTCGCACCGAACCCGGACGAGACGCACGCGGGCGCAACGCACGACGACCGGGACAGGCAACGCGCGGTCGGTGGCGCCGCCGACCGCACTCGGCCCGGCGGAGCCGAACAGCCCGCCGTACGACACGGTGGGGGTGACCACGCTGGTTCGCGGCAGGGCGGCGATGGCGGCGCCTCAGTCGACCGCTCCCGGCCGGCGGCCGACGATGGCGGCGCCGCGGCCGATGGTTCGCGACAAGCCGGTGGCCCCACCACCGATCACTCACGGCAGTCGGGCCCGGACGACACTCGTCATGCGGCCGACCGTGTTCGGACAGCGAACGAAACGCAGGCCTCGCCGGCACGCGAGGAGGTGCACGACCGCACCGGACGAGGCTCGACCACCGCCGTCAACCGCATCGATGCCGTACTCAACCCGCCCGCACGCCCTACCAGCAACGCACCCGCCGCCGACTCCGACACGACCGACACGACCGGCACGACGGCACGCCGCGCCGACGCTGACACGCCGGGCCCGGACAGGACAGCCGTACCAGCCGGCCCGGAATCAACTCAAGACGCCGCTCGCACCTCGACTCCAGCGCACGTCGATCGGCGCTCCACGCCAGGCCGCGACGCGGCTGAAGGGCCTCGCGACGACAGCGACGCCGGTCGGACTTCTGTTGAGGACCGTGCGGCCCCCGAGGATCGTGACACGGCGAGTGCCCAGCGGCCGACGACCTCACCGGAGACGATCGAGAAGCTCGGCTACGACCCGCACCGCCCCGGCTTCCCCGACCCCGGCGACGGGATCAACACCGTTCACCACGAGGGCCGTGAGTGGGTTCGTCTCGAGGACGATGCTGGCTGGCACCGCGTCGAGTTCCGCTCAACCGACGAGCGTTACGCCGGCAAGGGTTTCGCGGCACGCCTCAAGACGTTCGTCGACAAGTACTTTCATGGCCATGACGGCCGCACCGCCGAGGACCTCTTCAACGAGGCCCGCGGCAAGGTCGACACCCCGATCCCGGATGGACGGAAGTCGGAGTTCGAGTCCATGAGCGATGCCGATCGCGCGCCGCTCGATGCCATACGCAACGAGTCACGACTCATCGAGCCCGACGACACCAACGGCACCCACCGCGTCATCCAGAAGGTCTTCCCGAAAGAGGACATCCCTCAATACGTGAGCGGCCTGTTCGGTGGCATTACGGGATTTATCACCAAGCTCGTCGATGTCACGCACCTGAGGACACCGCGAGACATCGTCGAAGGACTGCGCCTTGATTATGAGGAGACGCCGTATTCTCCGGACCAAGGCGAAATATATGCAATCCGCATGAGAGTCACCGAACAACAAGCGCAACACGAGATCGTCATACCCAGCAGTCAAGGAATGATGAGGGTCGCGGGCGAGCGCGGCGACGCTACTCCCAGAAAGCTCTACGACGGCAAAGCCCCCTTCTCTGGCAGCGGGTTCAGCGCCGAGGCCAGAAAAGGAGCACCGGAGCTGCTGACCGACAACCAGAACGACACGCACCACGCCGTGGCGCTACAGGAAGGCGCCGAGATGTGGCGCATCACGAGCGATGGGCATGAAGAGCTTTTCGCGGTCTATCATTCGGGCACGTGGCAGAGCACCGCGCCCTCCGCTTGACGGTCGCCGGATGTGCCGCTTCAGACGATCAAGAAGAGCCCGTTGCCCATCTGCGCAGGGCCGCCGGATCGACAGGCTCGCGTGCGTCATCGCCCATCGGGTGTCGCATCGGGAGGAGTACGAACTGCGATCCGTCCGGGTTCTTGAAGATCAGCTCGGTGTACTCGTAACTGATCAGCGCGGTGAGCGACCTATCCTTTCGCAGGCCGAGACGCTCATACGATTCGCGCCAGCTTTCTCGATCCTTCCAGAGGATCGCTGACAGCAGGACGGCACCGGGCGCAGGCTGGACGCCCGGATCTTGCCGCGGCGACATCCTGAGGCCGAGTTCGGTGAAGGGCACCCCGCCATAAAGCATCACCGAGCTGCCGTCGACGGTGCGAAGCTCCAGCTCAACCAACACATGCCCGGACATGTTGTAGTCCATTGCCTTCGACACCGTATCGAAACGAGCCGGTCCCGCATACTTGTCGGGTTCGTTCCACCAATAGATGGCCGTCACGGTCGCACCGATTGGAACTAATCCGTCGACCGGTGGCGATTCGTCGGAACTCACAGCCGGGATCCTCCTCCGTCGGAGAACGTAACGCGTCAGCCTCAGGTCAGGGCAGTTTCGTGGAGGTCGGGGAGGTCGGTGCGGGGGGCCCAGGTCTGGTAGACGCCCTTGTCGACGCGGTCCATGCCGAGGGCTTCGGCGACCGGGGCCTGGCCGCCGGTGTACTCGATGCGGACCTGCTCGCCGTCGTCGTACAGCGCCTTGACCGGGACGCCGCGCCAGGTGCCGACGGTGGAGAGGTAGGCGCCGGCGACGTCGTCCTCGTCGGTGACGTCCCGCTCGTACCGGCCGGGTGCCGTCTCGCGGAAGCCGTCGGTGGCGTGGTCGGTGTAGATGAAGACCCGGTACCCGTCGGTGTTCGCGGGGTACGGCTCACCGTGCCAGATCAGGTAGAGCCCTTCGCGGATCATCGTCCCCCTCCCGCCAGCCGGTTCCAGCGTGCACTCGACGAGCTGTACACGGCGACCAGATCCTGCCGGCCGTCCTGGTCGATGCGGTACAGCTCGGCGCCGGAGGTGATCCGGGTGCTGTCGACCTTCCACTCCGGGATCGGGATCGATGGATGGACGGCGAAGCCGTTGCCGGCGAACGGCGGGTGCTCCACCACCCAGCCACGGTCGCCCCAGGCGCCGAGCGCGGCGGTGTCCGTACCGCCCCACGGCACCCGGAACACGCTCGTGATCACCGGCCGCCAGCGGATCACCCACACGTACTCGTCGTCGCGGCTGAACGGCGATCCCGCGTAGTCGAGGCCGAGCCCGGCGACGAGGTCGGACACGGTGCGCAGCGGTTCCACGTCGGCGAGCTTGTACACGTAGCCGGCCACCAGGTCGTACCCGTCGTCGAGGTAGCGGTCGAGCTGGTCGGGCGGCACCACCTTCTGCATGACGCTCGGCGCCCCGCCGCTCTCCGGCGGAGACGACGCGGCGCTCGCCTCGACGCCGTCCGATGACGAGGGCAAGCCACTCCCCTCGGCGGATGCCGAGCGGGAGGACGTGCCGCGCTCTCCGACAGCCGGGTCGCCGGCGAGGCCGGGCCCAGCGGTCGCGGCCGCAGGTGGCGGGGAGCCGATCGACGGGCCGGCCGCCGACGGGGACGCAGCCACGGACGGGCCGGCCGCGGACGGGGACGCCGTCGCGGACGGGGACGCAGCCGCGGACGGGGACGCCGTCGCGGACGGGGATGCCGCCGCGGAAGGCGCCACTCCGGACGCAGACTCCGTCGCGGAGGGCGTCATGCCGGACGGGGACACGGATGGTGCCGCGATGCCGAGGGCCGCGCGCAGCTGGGTGAGGTCGAAGATCGCGCCGATCGGCAGGCCGACGTCGACGCCGAGCCGCCAGCGCTCGTCCGGCCAGTGCGCGACCAGGTCGGCGAGTGACTGCTTGCGGAACAGGGTGAACCTGCCGTTGGTCCCGGCGGTCAGTGCCGCACCGGAGGTGAACGACGCGATCGCGTGCGTGTCACCGGAAGCGAAGGTGATCCAGTTGTCGTGGCGGACCACGTCGTCGTCCACCGGCAGCACCAGCTCGCCGCCGACCAACACGTCGAGGTAGCCGGCCAGGTCGCGCGCCTCGACGGTGGCGGCGAGGGCACGCTCGAACTCGGTACCGGGGGTCCAGTCGGTCATGTACGTCCTGTCAGGTGGTGAAGGTGTTGGCATCCTCGGTCTGGTCGTAGTTGTCCGCCGCGGTGACCAGGTTCGCCCGCATCTGCCGGATGCCGTGCACGACCTGCTTGATGCTGTGCGCCGTGGACTTCGCCGGCTTGCCGTAGTTCTTGAGGAACGCCTGCCCGTACTTGTCGTCGCCCCACGCGCCGTCGTCGGCGTCGAGCGCCTCCTTCAGGGTGGACAGGGCATCCGCGAGGTCGCTCGCGACGTCGCCGAGCCCCGGCGCGTACCGCCGGACGGCGTGCGTGTCGATCTCCATCCGGCTCATGGCCGACGCTCCTGGTACGGGTCGGGAAACATCCGGGCGAGGTCGAGCCGGCCGTGCTCGTCGCGGACCGCGTCGAGCCGCTCGCGTACCTCGTTCGGGACGGCCGGGGCCAGCAACTCGGCGCGCTGGGTGTCGATCTTGGCGGCCGCGGCGCGGCTGGCGGCGACGATCAAGGCGCCCAGCTCCGCGGCGGGCAGCTTGGTCGCCGCGGGCCCCAGCTCGACGGCGGTGAGCCGGCCCTGGTGGTCGACGGTGACGCCGAGTCGCCCGTCGGCGTCGCGGGCGGTGGCGGTCAGCTCGGCGGTCCGACGTTGCGCCTCGATCAGACCGCTGCGCGCCTGCGCGAACTGTTCGGTCAGTTCCGCGATGTGCTCCCGCCATTCGGGTCGCACCGCCGCTCACCCCCTGCCCACCGGCCGATCGCCGCCGGCACGCAAGCCTACCGACGACTCGCCAGCGCCCGCCGCGGCCACGGTGACGAGCCGAGTCACCACCGGTGCTCGACGCGGGCGATCGGCGCAGGCACGGCACCAGATCGCTGGGCCGGGGCGGGCGCGGTCAGGCCACGACGACCTCGACGCCGGCCGCGCGGAGCCGGTCCAACTCGCCGCGATCGGCCGACGAGTCGGTGACGAGCGTGTGCACGCCGTCGATCGGCACCATCTGGGCCAGCGTCACCCGTCCGACCTTGGAGCCGTCGGCGACCACGATGACGCGCTGCGCGCTGGCGGCCATCGCCCGGTTCGTTCGCGCCTCGGTCTCGTCGTGCGTCGTCACTCCCGCCCCGGCAGCGATGCCGTCGGCGCCGAGGATCGCGGTGCCGACGTTCAGGGCGCCGAACGTGCGCTCGGCCAGGGCGCCGACCATCTCCAGCGACTGGGTGCGCAGCGAGCCGCCGGTCGTGACGATCCGCAGGTCCGGATGCGTGTGTACCAGGTCTGCGATGGTCAGCGAGTTGGTGACGATGGTCAGCAGCGGGTGGCGGGACAGCTCCATGGCGACGCGCGCCGTCGTCGTACCGCCGGACAGCGCGACGGCGTGCCGGTCCCGCGGTACCCGCGCGGCGACCGCCCGGGCGATCGCGAGCTTGGCGACCGGGCACTGGGTGTCGCGCAGATCGACCGGAAGTTCGCCCCCGGAATCGATGGCTCGAACGCCGCCATGGGTGCGCCGGACGAGTCCGTGGTCGGCGAGTTCGGCGAGGTCTCGGCGCGCCGTCGCCGCCGACACGCCGAGCATCGCGACGAGTTCGGGCAACGTCATCGCGCCGCGGTCGGCGACCGCCTCCAGGATGCGTACGAACCGCCGGCCGCGCTTGCGCGACCCGAGATCGGCGAGGGGCATGCCGTCTGTCATGGACCACTCTCCCTTGCCCACGGTCACCGGATTCCGGCGGCCGTGTCCAGCGTGTTCGCCGGTGCGACGCGGGCCGCGCCGCCGCCGGACGTCGGCGGCGACGCGGCCCGATGGCGCCTACCGGCCGGCATTCCCGTGCAGCGCGGACATCAGCATCCCGGTGTCCCGGGTACCGAGCCGGACGAACATCGGGATCTGCGAGAGGTCCGCGCCGTACGAGCGCAGCGTGGTGGGGCCGCGCAAGGTGCGGTGGTGCAGCACGTCGTACCACCGGCCGGCGGGGATGTCGATGTCGCGTGCGGTCGTGTCGGTGTCGACCGGCGCGGCCAGCAGCGAGCCGCCGAGCATCCACTCGTTGGCGAGGGTGTAGCTGGCCCGATCTGCCGGGAAGTCGAAGAAGACCGGCCGCATGATCGGATCACCGGTGTGCACCGCCGCGTGCACCTGCCGCAGGATGTAGGGCGTCAGCCGCTCGTGCAGCAGCATCGCGTCCCGGTACGCGCCGATGGTCTGCTGGTCGTAGCGCGGGTTGACCGGCGAGGTCGAGGCGTACTCCAGCGGCATGAGCGCGGCGGCCTGCGCCCACCGGATCAGTACCTGCTTGCTCGGCGGATCCTCCGGCGCGCCGGACGAGCCCCCGATCATGTCCGTCTCGACGAACGGGTAGCCGATGGTGCTCAGCGACAGCACCTGGGACAGGGACGCCTGGAAGGAGTGCCAGTCGGTGCCCTTGTCGTTGTCGCGCATGGCAAAGCCGTACTTCTGGGTGCCGGTCCAGGCGGCGGTGAGCCCGAGGCCCTCCATGTCGAAGTCGTCGGCGTACTCGTGGGCGAGCTCCAGGTAGTCCCGCGTGCTGTACCCGGCGTCGGGCGCGCAGGAGGGGTCGTAGAACCGGGTGTCGAACTTGAACCCCTGCACGTCGTAGGTGTCCATCAGGTGGTGCATGATGCCGCTGAACCAGGCGCGGGCCTGCGGGTTGGCCAGATCGACGATCCCGGCACCCTGTTCACCGTTCCACCACGGCACCAGGCACACCTGGTCGGGGTCGGCCTTGGACCTGAAGAAGTAGCCGTGCTGCTTCGCGTAGTCGAAGTTCTTCGTGCCCTTGTTGATCCACATCGTCATCCACAGCCCGAGGTCGTAGCCGAGCTGGTGGACCTGCGCCGACATCGCCTTCGGGTCGGGAAACCGGACCGGGTCGAACGTGTAGTCGCCGTAGTTGCTGTTCCACCCGTCGTCGATCTGCACGGCGTGGCCGGGGATGCCGTTGGCCCGCAGCTTCCGCACGTAGTCGAGGAAGCTCGCCTGGGTGACGTCGGTGTTGAACTCGGCCCAGCTGTTCCAGGTCGGGGTGGCGAAGGCGGAGTCGGGGTCGTCGACGGTCTGCGGCGTGCCGGCGATGGCGACGTAGTCCTCGTACACCGCGCGCGGCGTCGACTCGACGAACACCGTACTGGCGAAGCGGTCGGTGCGGGTGACGGTGAAGCTGCCGAGCCCGCTGCGCTCGTGGTTGATCTGGACGTTCATGTCGTCGTTGGTGTCGACCCACAGCCCGCTCGCGCTGGAGGTGTACCAGAACGGGTTGTTGCGGTCGTGCGACGAGGGGCCCATCGCCGTGTTGTCGACGTCGCCGGCGTTGAGCGGCCACGGCTGGTCGTGGATCGGACCGCCCTGCGGCGTGCTGGTGAGCCCCTGCCCGTACCAGTAGCCGGCCGAGGACAGGTCGAAGTTCTCTGCAACGGTGTCCACCGGGCCGGCGCCGGTCCCGGTGACCGTCCACGCCATGTCGTACTGGCCGGCGTGTGGGGTGAGCCGCAGCGTGATCAGGTCGCCGGGGCTGGTCGTCGCCATGGTGAGGGTGAGCGTGCCGGCGGCCCACTCGGCGCCGGTGACCCGGCTCGCCGCGTACGTCGAGCCCCCGGCGGTGAACGTCAGCGGCGCGGTCGCCGGCGACGCGGACCGACCGGTCGTGGCGAGCACGGTACGGCCGCCGCGGCTGGTCGTGATCTGGACCGGATCCTTGCGGATGGTCACCGTGTAGGCCGGCGCACCGGCGGCGGCCGGTTCGGTGAGCGTGACGGCGGCGCCGCCGGTCGTGGTCCGGGCAGTACCGGCGGCGACGACCGTGGTCGGGACGAGTGCAGTGGCCAGCAACGCGGCACCGAGCCCGGCGATGGCGGCACGGGCGATGCGCGCGGATGCGTGGGACATGGATCACCACTTCCTGTGCGAACGGGAGAGCGGGGAATCGGGCGCAATGCGTCTCGGCACCCGACATCGAGCAGCGTAAACAATTGTTGCGCGACTGGTCCATGCATTCTTGGGATCAGGCATCGGCACTGATCGAATGCACAAGCATATTGATCGACCGACTCGACCACTCTTATTCCTGCACACAAATATGGGCACGTCGGGAAGCCGGGCGACCATTGCTCGATCAGCCTACCGGCGGATTGGAGGAATCAGGACTGGTGGAGTTTGATCGCCTCGACAGAATGGTGGACGTGTTCGAGCATTCGCCGGTACGCGAGATCGGCGTCGGAATCGGCCAGCGCATGCAGAATCGCCCGGTGCTCCACCCAGGAATCGGGCGCGCGGTCCACCACGATCTGGGTCAGATGCCAGGCGATCCGCCGCTGGAGCCGCTCGAGGAGTTCGAACGCGGCGTTGTTGCCGCCGATGCGGGTGATGGCCCCGTGGAACGTGCCGTTGAGATCGATCAGCCGCCGCGTGTCCCGGTCGGCGAGCGCCGCCTCCCCGTCCGCGCAGATCGCGTCCAGCCACTCGACGCCCGCCTCGTCGATGGTACGGGCCGCGAGGGCGCAGCTGTCCGCCTCCAGGATCGCGCGCACGTGGAAGACCTCGCGGATCTCTCGCATGGTCGGCGCGTGCACGGTCGCGCTTCGCCCCGGCGACAGGTCGACGAAACCGTCCGACGCCAGCGCCCGAAGCGCCTCCCGTACCGGTTGCCGGCTGACGCCGAGACGGGCCGCGAGCGCTCCCTCGGCAAGCCGCTCACCGGGCGCGAGCACGCCGAAGACGATCATCTCCTCCACCGCGTCTCGCACCTGCTCCTGCAGGCTGGAGCGCTGAATGGTAGGGATCGCAGGGGAAGCGGACGATCCGGCGTCGCCTCGGTCAACCGCCACGGCGCGTCCTCCTCAGTCAGCCAGCTGCGCAACGAGCTTCCCCAGATCGGTCCGCGTCTGCCCCGGCAGCCAGAGCGCCTCGAGCTGCACGCCCTCCGCCGCAAGCTCCCGCCAGATCGCGATCTCCTCGTCGGTGGCGTGCACCTCCTTGGTCAGCCGCCGGCGCCCCGGACCGGTGTGCACGTTGCCGACGTTGACCTCCGTCATCGGCACACCCGCCCGCTTGAGGGTCTGGAGTTCACGGGGACCCTTGACCAGAACCATGGTAGGGATGCGCGAGGTCGACGCTGCGATCACCTTCGCCGCGTCGTCGATCGACAGCACATCGGCGACCACCCCGGTCGGTACGGCAAGCAACAACAGATCGCGTTGGGTCGGATTGGCGGCGGTGGCATCGTCGGCCACCAGAATCTGTTCGATGCCCAACGCCTGCGTCCAGCCGAAGACGACCTGACCGTGGATGAGACGGTCGTCGACCCGGATCACGGTGATGTCCATGTGACTAGCTCTCCTCACGCCGCACGACCCCGTGCAGAATCGTCGTTTCGATGTCGAGTGTCTCGGTGAGCACCAGCAGGTCGGCCCACTGGCCGGGGGCGATCCGGCCACGGTCGGTCAGCCCGAGCGAGTCGGCGGGGACGTGCGAACCGGCCGCGAGCGCCACCTCGACCGGCACCCCTTGGTCGACCGCCAGCCGGACGCCGTCCAGCACGGTGCCGGTGCCGCCCGCCACGGCGCCGGCCAGCGTCGTCGCGGCTCCGCCCCTGATCACCACCGGGGTACCCTCCCACCGCCGGTGCGGGCCGTCCGCAAGCCCTGCCACGTCCGTACCGTCGGAGACGAACATGACCCGGCCGCGCAGGTCCGGTGCCCGCAGCAGGACGCCGACCAGCTCCGGCGCGACGTGTACCCCATCCGCGACCAGCTCCACCCGTACCCGCGGATCGGCGAGCAGCGCCGGCACCGGCCCCGGCTTGCGGTGGTGGACCGGGGGCATCCCGTTGAACAGGTGAGTGGCCCGCGTGACCCCCTCCGCCACCGCCTCGGCGGTGCGCGCGTAGCTCGCATCGGTGTGCCCCGCCGCCACTCGTACCCCGGCGGCGACCAGCCGCTTGATCGCCTCGCTCGCCCCGTCCAGCTCCGGGGCGAGCGTACAGATGCGCAGGGCGGCACCGGCCGCCTCGAGCAGCGCATCCAGCCGCTCCGGTGTCGGCGCGACCAGATGCGCCAGCGGATGGACCCCGCGGCGCACCGGGCTCAGGAACGGGCCCTCGAGGTGGATGCCCAGCAGTTCCGCACCGGCCTCGACCGGGCCGACGAGCCCGGCGAGACCGGTGACCGCGCCGAGCAGCCGCCCGTACTCGACGGTGGCGGTTGCGGCGACGAACGACGTGGTGCCGTGCGCGAGCAGGGCGCGGCCGATCACGTCGACGGACGCTCGCGTCGCGCTCATGACGTGGTGGCCGAGCCGGCCGTGCACGTGCGTGTCGATCATCCCGGGTGCCACGATCCGCCCGGCAAGGTCGTACCGGATCCGGCCCGCCGTCGCCTCGGCGCCCTCGACGACCCGGGCGATCCGGCCATCCTCGATCTCGATCGACGCGGGTTCGAGCCGGCCGTCGGAGCGCAGCACGCGCGCGCCGACCAGCGCCACGCCGTCCAGGTTCTGCACCGCCACCTCCCCTCCCCCACACCTCAGCCGAGCACGCCGAGGTAGCCCAGGACCAGGCCGACCACGAGCGTGCCGAGCAGCACCCAGACCGGGGAGACCCGGCGGCGCAGCAGGACGAACACGAGGAGGGTGACGGCCAGCGGCAGCATCGCCGGCAGTACCGCATCGAGCTGGTCCTGCAGCTTGATCTTCTGGTGACCGTTGGTGTAGGTCCACGGCGTCTGCACCTTGAGCAGCGTTGCCACCAGCGCACCCGCCACCGCCAGCCCGACCATCGTGGCGCCGCGCCGGATCCGGTCGATCGTCTCCGGCGAGATCCGGTCGAAGAACCGCACCCCGGTGTGGTAGCCGGCGGACGTGGTCCAGAACCGGATACCGAACTGGATGGCCAGCAGCCCGAAGAAGAAGATCAGGGCGCCGGCGATGTTGCCGGTGACGGCCATCGCCGCGCACACCGCGCCCAGGATGGGGCGCAGGGTGCCGAACACCAGCGAGTCGCCGATGCCGGCCAGCGGGGCCATCAGGCCGATCTTGACCGAACTGATCGTCTCGTCGTCGATGTTCTCCGCGCGGTTGGCGCGCTGCCGTTCCATCACGGCGGTCACGCCGGCGATCGGGCCGATCAGCCACGGGTGGGTGTTGAAGTAGACCAGGTGTCGTTGGTACGCGGCGGCCCGCTCCGCCTTGCCCGGGTACAGCTTGTCCAGCAGCGGGCGCATCATCCACCAGAAGCCGAGGTTCTGGTATCGCTCGTAGTTGAAGCCGGCCTGCACCAGCAGGCCACGGAAGGTGAGCCGGCGGATTTCCCGCCTGGTCTCGGCGGTGTCCGGCTGCGACGCCGGGGTGGCCTTGGGGTCGCTCATGGTTTCCTACCCTCCGCTCAGACGAGCCGTGTGGTGACCGGGGCCGGGGCACTGTCGGCGTCCTTCTCGGCCGGCGCGGGCGGCGCCGTCGGTGCCGGTGGCGGTGCGGCAGCCGACGAGGAGGGACGGCGCATGATGACGGCGACCAGCGCCGTCGCGAGGATCGCGATGCCGATGACGCTGAAGTCGGTGTAGGCGGCGACCGCGAAGCCGACGAAGAACAGCGGGAAGAGCATCTTGTTGTAGAGCACCGAGAGCAGGATCGCGAAGCCCACCGCCGGCAGCAGCGCCGCCGCGGTGTTGAGCGCGGCCTGGACGTGCTCGTTCAGGCCGGACAGCAGCGACTGGATCGCGCTCTCCCCGAACCGCAGCACCAGGAACGTCGGGATCGCGTACGCGAGGAAGTGCACCGCGTTTCCGGCCCAGACGACGGCCATGATCGATCTTCCGCGTGCCTCCGCGGCGGCCCGGTCGGCGCGGTGCACCAAGAACGAGCAGACCGTCTTCGCGAACAGTTCGAAGAACGTACCCACCACGGCAGCCGGGATGGCCGCCACCAGCGCCGCCTGCACGCCGTGCCCGCTGCCCACCGCGAGGGCGGTACCGATCGCCGCGCCGATGGCGACGTTGGGCGGGACGGATCCGCCGATCGGCGACGCGCCGATGAAGACGAGTTCGAGCGAGCCGCCGACGATGATCCCGGTCTGCAGATCACCCAGGATCAGGCCGACGATCGGGCCCAGGACGATGGGACGTTCGAGGCCGGGATCGCCACCGATCCGGCGCGCGAGATAGGCCAGGGCGACCACGACGGCGATCAGCGCGGCTTGGGCCAAGCTCATGCGGGCACACCTCCTTCACGAATCTGCGAACCCAGGTTCCGGATCCCGGCCTGGGCTGACGCGGCTACTCGGCGGGCGAGTTCGGCGGCCGGCGTGGTCTCGGCGCCGAACAGCGCATCGATCAGCATCGGCAGGTTGGCCCCGGTGACGACCTCGGCCCGCCCGGCCAGCGCTTCGCCGAGCGCGACGCGGGCCGGGGAACCGCCGGCGACGTCCGCCAGCACCAGCACGCGCTCCGGGTCGTCGCCCGCGCCGCCCGCGGCGACGAGCGTGTCGAGGGCCGCGGACACCTGCGCGGTCAGTTCGTCGACGCCGGTACCGACGGGGAACGGTACGGCGACTGCTCGGCCGGCGGTACCGGTGAGCATCCTTGCGGTCTCTACGAGGGTCGTCGCGAAGTCACCGTGCCCGACGACGAGGATCTGCGTCATGCGAAACGGTATACAGTATGGTGTCGACCACCACAAGCCCTGACCTTCGGTCCGGGCCGCGGATCCAACCCTGTTCAAGGAGGGAAATGCCCACCCAGCGCGCCGTAGTCCAGTCCCCCGACGGCCTGCACGCCCGGCCGGCCGCCGCGCTCGCGCAGCGCGTCGCCGCCGCCGGTCTCCCGGTATCTCTTGCCCGCGCCGGCGACGACGGCATGCCGGTCGACGCCGCCTCGATGCTCGCGATGATGGGGCTCGGGCTCAGCCGCGGCGACGTGGTCGTCCTCAGCAGCGACGCACCGGACAGCGCCGCGTTGCTCGCCGAGCTCGGCGCCCTGATCGAGGCCACCGAATGAGCGCGACCCAGCGCGACACCGCGGCACCACTGCGCGGCCTCGGGGTCGTGCCCGGTCTGGTGTCGGGGCAGGCGATCCGGATGAGCCCCACGGTGTCCGAACCGCCCCGAACGCAGCTGCCGCCGGGCACCTCGACCGACCCGGCAGCGGCCCGCATCGCCGAGGCCGCGACCGAGGTGGGGCGCGAGCTGTCGACGGCCGCCGACCGCACCAGCGGCACCAGCGCCGAGCTGTTGCGCACCACGGCGGTGATGGCGGCCGACCCCGCACTGGTCGCCGCCGCGCAGGCGCTGGTGCGCAACGAGCGGCTGACCCCGGAGTCCGCCGTGTGGTCCGCCGGTACCGCGCTGGCCGACCAGCTCGCCGGGCTCGGCGGGGTGCTCGCCGAGCGCGCCCGCGACGTGCGCGACGTGCGGGACCGCATCGTCGCCGTCCTGCTCGGCCGGCCGGCGCCCGGCATCCCCGAACCCGGTCACCCGTTCGTCCTCGTCGCGCACGACCTCGCCCCCGCCGACACCGCCCGGCTCGACGCCGGGCGGGTCCTCGCGCTGGTGCTCAGCGGCGGCGGCGCGACCTCGCACACCGCGATCCTCGCCCGGGCGCTGGGCATCCCGACCGTGCTGGGCGTGGCCGGCGCCGACGACATTCCGACCGGCACCGCGCTGGTCGTCGACGCCGGCGCGGGCGCGGTGCACCTCGATCCGGGCCCCGATCTCGTGGCCCGGGCCGGGTCCGTGACGCGGCGGCGGCGTACGTTCTCGGGCCGGTGCACCACGCGCGACGGGCGGCCGGTCCCGTTGCTGGCCAACGTCGGCGCGCCGGGCGACGCCGCCGCCGCCGCGCAGGCGGGCGCCGAGGGCGTCGGCCTGTTCCGTACCGAGTTCTGCTTCCTCGACCGGACCGAGGCGCCCCGCCGCTGCGAACAGGTCGCGAGCTACCGCGAGGTGTTCGCCGCGTTCCCGGATCGCAAGGTCGTCGTGCGCACCCTGGATGCGGGCGCCGACAAGCCGCTGCCCTTCCTCGGGGTGCCGGACGAGCCGAACCCCGCGCTGGGCGTGCGCGGGCTGCGGGTCGCCACGTACGCGCCCGAGATCCTCGACGAGCAGCTCGCGGCGATCGCCGAGGCGGCCGCGGCGGAGCGGGCCGAGGTGTGGGTGATGGCGCCGATGGTGTCGACCGCCGCGGAGGCCGACGCGTTCGTCGACCGCTGCGGCCGGTACGGGCTGACCTCGGCCGGGGTGATGATCGAGGTGCCGTCGGCGGCCATCCTCAGCCGGCACCTGCTGCGCACGGCCACGTTCGCGAGCATCGGCACCAACGACCTGACGCAGTACGCGATGGCGGCGGACCGGATGCTGCCGCAGCTCGCGTCGCTCGGCAGCGCCTGGCAGCCCGCCGTACTGGCGCTCGTCGCGCAGACCTGCCAGGGCGCCGCGCCGCGGGGCCGCCCGGTCGGCGTGTGCGGGGAGGCGGCCGCTGATCCGGCGCTCGCGGCGGTGCTGGTCGGGCTCGGCGTCTCGTCGCTGTCGATGAGCGCGTCCGCGCTGGCCGACGTCGAGGCGGTACTCGCCCGCGTCGACCAGGACGACTGTGTCCGGCTCGCCCAGCAGGCCCTGGACGCCGACGGTGCCGACCAGGCACGACAGATCGTTCGGCAGAACCTGCCCGCGCTGTCCGAACTGGGGCTCTAGCGTGGGCTCGTCGGTACCCGCGGCGCCCGGTCGCGGTGCGGGCCGGCCACCGCCCGGCGTCCGGTGAGCCGCCGGTACCCGATCGCGGCCGCGGCGATCGCGACCGGCAACAGCACCAGCCACCCGGTGGCGAGAAGCACCACGGTGGTGCCGGCCGCGCCGGCCGCGGCGCCCCGGCGCACCGCCGAGCGGCGCGGCAGCAGTACCACCGCGGCGGCGAGACCGGCGACGACCACCGCGGCGAGGCAGCTGCTGGTGGCCCGCAGCAACAGTTCCAGCGGCAGCCCGGCGCCGGCGACGACCGCCAGCAGGCCCCCGGTCGGTACGGCGACCAGGGTCAGCGAGCGCCGCGGTGTGCGAGCGAGCGTGCCCGGCAGCGCGCGGCTCTCGGCGAGGGCGGTGCCGAGCCGCCCGGCGCTCGCGAGGTACGTGTTGATCGCGCCGAACGACAGCAGCACCGCGACGGCCGCGGTGACCGGTCCGGCAACGCCGCCCAGCCCCCGGGCCAGCAGATCTGCCAGCGGTACGGCGCTGCGGCCGCCGGCGGAGCCGAGCACCGCGACGGTCGCCGACGCCACGCCCAGGTAGAGCGCGGAGACCACGACCAGCGTCACGCCGGTGACCCGGGGCAGTGCCCGGCGCGGCTGCGCGAAGTCGGCGGACAGGTGGGTGCCCGCCTCCCACCCGGCGAAGCCGAAGTAGAGCGTGCTGGTGGCGGCGAGCACCGAGCCCGGTCCGTGCGGGGCGAACGGGACGAACCGCGCCGGGTGCGCCTGCGGTACGGCGGCGACGATTCCGGCGACCAGCAACGCCACCAGCAGCCCGACCAGCGCCAGCTGGATGCGGCCGGTGGCGCGCAGCCCGGCATGGTTCGCGGCCAACGCGGCGGCAAGCAGCAGCGCGGCGACCGGTACCGTGCCGGCGCCGCCGGCCACGTAGCGGGCCCCGGCGAGCGCCCCAGCGACCACCCCGACGGGTACGGCGAGGTAGAACCACCAGCCGACCACGGCCCGAGCTGCGGGCCCGAACGCGAGGCCGACGAAGCTCGCCACCCCGCCCCGTCCCGGGTGCCGCGCGCCGAGCGCCGCGAAGGCGGCCGCGACCGGTACCGACATCGCGCACAGCAACGCCCAGGACAGGACCGACGCCGGCCCGGCGGTACGGACGGCGAGCGCCGGCAGCGCCAGTACGCCGGGGCCAAGCACCGCGCCCACATACAGCGCCACGCCGGTACCGATACCGAGTCGTCGCTCGGGCATGGCCGCCTCCCCAATCCGAAAGTCGGACCGAACGCTAGCCAGTTGCCCGGAACGAAAAGCCTCCCACCGAACTTCGTTCGGAAACGAGGGGATACTGAGCGCCATGGACGAACTTGATTCGGCGCTGGTGCAGCTGCTGCAGCGCGATGCCCGGCAGACCAACCGCGAGCTGGCCCGCCAGCTCGGCATCGCGCCGTCGACCTGCCTGGAACGGGTTCGCTCGCTGGAGCGGCGCGGTGTGATCCGCGGCTACCACGCCGAGATCGACACCGCCGCGCTCAACCGGGGCGTGCAGGCGTTCGTCGCGGTGCAGATCCGGCCGCTGAGCCGTACGGTGATCGACAGCTTCACCGAGTTCGTCGCCGGCCTGCCGCAGGTGGTGTCGGCGTTCGTGGTGGCCGGCGGCGACGACTTCCTCATCCACGTGGCGGTACAGGATCTCGACCACCTGCACGCGTTCCTGGTCGATCGGCTCAGCCGGCGCCGGGAGATCATCAGCTACCGCAGCTCGGTGATCTACCAGCAGGCCCACAACACCGTGCTGGCCGCCCTCGACGAGCCGTGAGGATCGGGCCGGCGACCAGCCGCCGCGGCCGTTCCCGACGCGCCGCAGCCGTGCCCGCGACGCGGTCGTAGCCCGGCGAGCCGGGCCCGCGGCCGGGCCCGGCTCGTGCGTCAGCGGGGCAGGGCGAGCGGCTGGGCGGCGGCGTCGACCGGTGCCGGCAGGTCGCCGGGGACACCGAGGTAGCGGTGGATCGCGGCGGCGGCCGCCCGGCCCTCGGCGATCGCCCACACGATCAGCGCGGCGCCGCGGTGCGCGTCGCCGGCGGTGAACACGCCCTCGGCGTCGGTCTGCCAGTCGGCGCCGCAGTCCAACGTGCCGCGCGGGGAACGGGTCAGCCCGAGACCGGACAGCAGCGGCGACGGTTCGGTACCGGCGAAGCCGATCGCGAGCAGCACCAGGTCGGCGGGCAGTTCGCGCTCGCTGCCGGGTACCGGCGTGACGACCCGCCGGCCGTCCACCCGTGACACGTCGACCTGGTGGATCCGGATGGCCCGGACCGCGCCGGTCCCGTCGTCGACGAACTCGTACGCGCCGGCGGCGAACTCGCGTGCGCCGCCCTCCTCGTGCGCCGGGTACATCCGCAGGATCGTCGGCCAGGTCGGCCACGGGTCGCGGGCGCCGTCCCGGCTCGCCGGCGGCTCCGGGTACAGGTCGAGCTGGGTGACGCTGGCCGCGCCCTGCCGGTGCGCGACCCCGAGGCAGTCGGCCGCGGTGTCGCCGCCGCCGATGATGACCACGTGCCGGCCGGCCGCGGACAGGGTCGAGATCTGTCCACTGTGGACTGCGCGGTTGGAGGCGACCAGGTGCTCCATCGCCAGGTGCACGCCACGCAGCTCGCGACCGGGAGTGTCCACGTCGCGGCCGGCGAGCGCGCCGGTGGCGAGCAGCACCGCGTCGTACTCGGCGCGCAGGTCGGCGGCGGCCACGTCGACGCCCACCTCGCAGCCGGTCACGAACCGGACGCCCTCGGCGGTCAGCTGCTCCAGCCGCCGGTCGATGTGCGTCTTCTCCAGCTTGAAGTCGGGGATGCCGAAGCGCAGCAGGCCGCCGACGCGCTCGTCCCGCTCGTACACGACGACCTCGTGGCCGGCCCGGGCCAGCTGCTGCGCGGCGGCGAGGCCCGCCGGCCCGGACCCGACGATCGCCACCCGCTTGCCGGACGGGGCCGGCGCGGGTTGCGGCGTCACCAGCCCGGAGTCGTACGCCTGGTCGATGATCTGGACCTCGATCTGCTTGATCGTGACCGGATCGTCAGCGATGCCGAGTACGCAGGCGGCCTCGCACGGCGCGGGGCACAGCCGGCCGGTGAACTCGGGGAAGTTGTTCGTCGCGTGCAGCTGCTCGATCGCGGCGGCCTCGGCGCCGGTACGGGTCGCCTCGTTCCACTCCGGGATCCGGTTGCCGAGCGGGCAGCCGTTGTGGCAGAACGGTACGCCGCAGTCCATGCAGCGGGCCGCCTGGTCGCGCAACGCGGCCGGGTCGTGGTTGGTGTACACCTCGTGCCAGTCGGCGATGCGCACCGGCACCGGTCGCCTGGCCGGCAGCGACCGGCCGTGCGCCAGGAATCCCCTCGGGTCAGGCATCGGACCTCCCTGCACCGGTGGCTGCCGGGACCGGCTTGCCGGCCACCGCCATCACCGCGGCGTCGACGTCGGCGCCGGAGAGCTGCGCCTCGGCCATGATGCGGCGCACCCGCGCGTACTCGCGGGGCAGCACCGTGCTGAACTGCTCGACCGCGCTGGGCCAGTCGGCGAGCAGCTCGGCGGCCCGGGCCGAGCCGGTCTGCGCGTGGTGCGCCTCGACCAGTTCGCGCAGCCGCTGCCGGTCCTCGGGCGCGAGCGGACCGAGGTCGACCAGCTCCCGGTTGACCAGCCCGGGATCGAGCCGGTACACGTACGCGGTGCCGCCGGACATGCCGGCGGCGAAGTTGCGCCCGGTGGGCCCCAGCACGGCGACGGTGCCGCCGGTCATGTACTCGCAGCCGTGGTCGCCGCAGCCGTCGACCACGGCGACCGCACCGGAGTTGCGGACCGCGAACCGCTCCCCCACGATGCCGTCGGCGTACAGTTCGCCGCCGGTCGCCCCGTACAGCACGGTGTTGCCGGCGATGATGTTGTCGGCGGCGGCGAACGGCGCGGTGGCGTCCGGGCGGATCACCAGCCGGCCGCCGGACAGCCCCTTTCCGACGTAGTCGTTCGCGTCGCCGTGCAGCCGCAGCGTGATGCCGCGCGGCAGGAACGCGCCGAACGACTGGCCGGCGGTACCGGTGAAGGTGATGTCGACGGAGTCGTCGGCGAGGCCGCCGCGGTGCCGGCGGGTCAGCTCGGAGCCGAGCATGGTGCCGACCGCACGGTCGGTGTTGCGGATCGGCAGCGACGCGGTGACCGGCTCACCGGTGTCCAACGTGGACCGGGCGAGTTCGATCAGCTTGACGTCGAGCACCGACTCCAGGCCGTGCTCCTGGTCCCGGATCGCCCGGCGGGCGCCGGTGTCGGGGCCGGGCGCGGTCAGGATCGGCGTCAGGTCCAGCCCGGCCGCCTTCCAGTGCTCGACGGCCGGCGCGACGTCCAGCAGCTCGACCTGACCGATCGCCTCGTCCAGGGTGCGGAAACCCAACTGCGCCAGGTACTCCCGGACCTGCTCGGCGAGGAAGGTGAAGAACGTCTCGACGAACTCCGGCTTGCCGGTGTAGCGCTCGCGCAGCGCCGGGTTCTGGGTGGCGATACCGACCGGGCAGGTGTCCAGGTGGCACACCCGCATCATCACGCAGCCCTGCACGATCAGCGGCGCGGTGGCGAAGCCGAACTCCTCGGCGCCCAGCAGCGCCGCGACCACCACGTCGCGGCCGGTCTTGAGCTGCCCGTCGACCTGCACCCGGACCCGGTCGCGCAGTCCGTTGGCGAGCAGCGTCTGCTGTGCCTCGGCCAACCCCAGCTCCCAGGGCGCGCCGGCGTGCTTGAGCGAGTTGAGCGGGGAGGCGCCCGTCCCGCCGTCGTGGCCGGAGATCAGCACCACGTCGGCGTGCGCCTTCGCGACCCCGGCGGCGACGGTACCGACGCCGACCTCGCTGACCAGCTTGACGTGGATGCGGGCGGCCGGGTTGGCGTTCTTCAGGTCGAAGATCAGCTGCGCCAGGTCCTCGATGGAGTAGATGTCGTGGTGCGGCGGCGGCGAGATGAGCCCGACGCCGGGCGTGGAGTGCCGGGTGCGGGCGACCCACGGGTACACCTTGTTGCCGGGCAGCTGGCCGCCCTCGCCGGGCTTCGCGCCCTGCGCCATCTTGATCTGGATGTCGTCGGCGTTGACCAGGTACTCGCTGGTCACGCCGAACCGGCCGGACGCCACCTGCTTGACCGCGCTGCGCCGTTCGGCGTCGTACAGCCGGTCGACGTCCTCGCCGCCCTCGCCGGTGTTGGACCGGCCGCCGAGCCGGTTCATCGCGATGGCGAGGTCGGTGTGCGACTCGGCCGAGATCGAGCCGTAGCTCATCGCGCCGGTCGCGAACCGCCGCACGATCGCCTCGACCGGCTCCACTTCGGACAGTGGTACCGGGGTGCGCTGCTCGGTGCGCAGCCGGAACAGTCCGCGCAGCGAACCCGACTCGGCGCTCAGAGCGTCCACAGTGGACGTGTACCGGCCGAAGATGTCGTACTGCCGGGACCGGGTGGAGTGCTGCAGCAGGAACACCGTCTCCGGGTTGAACAGGTGCACCTCCCCCTCGCGCCGCCACTGGTACTCGCCGCCCACGTCCAGCACCCGGTGCGTCGCCTCGGCCGGGTTCCGCGGGTACGCGCGGGCGTGCCGGTCGGCGATCTCGGCGGCGATCTCCGCCAGCCCGATACCGCCGATCCGCGACGTGGTCCCGGTGAAGTAGCGGGCCACCAGGTCGTCGGCCAGCCCGATCGCCTCGAACACCTGCGCACCGGTGTACGAGGCGACCGTGGAGATGCCCATCTTCGACATGATCTTCAGGACGCCCTTGCCGAGCGCCTTGGCGTACCGGCCGACCGCCGCGCGCGGGGCCAGGTCGGTGATGGTGCCGGCGGCGATCAGGTCCTCGATCGACTCGAACGCCAGGTACGGGTTGACCGCGGCGGCACCGTAGCCCAGCAGCAGCGCCACGTGGTGCACCTCGCGGCAGTCACCGGACTCCACGATCAGCGACACCTGGGTACGGGTCTGCTCGCCCACCAGGTGCTGGTGCACCGCGGCGGTCAGCAGCAGCGACGGGATCGGCGCGAGATCGGCGGTGGTGTCCCGGTCGGACAGCACCAGGATGCGCACCCCGTCCTCGATCGCCTCGGACACGTGCCGGCAGATCTGCGTGATCCGGGCCTTGATGCCCTCGCCGCCGTCGGCTACCCGGTACAGCCCGGAGACCCGGACGGCCTTGAAGCCCGGCATGTCGCCGTCCTCGTCGACCGACAGGATCTTCGCCAGCTCGTCGTTGTCCAGTACCGGGTGCGGCAGCACGATCTGCCGGCAGCTGGCCGGCGAGGCCTCCAGCAGGTTGTGCTCCGGCCCGATCGTGGTGGCGACGCTGGTGACCAGCTCCTCCCGGATCGCGTCCAGCGGCGGGTTCGTCACCTGCGCGAACAGCTGGGTGAAGTAGTCGTACAGCAGCCGGGACCGCTTCGACAGCACCGCGATCGGGGTGTCGGTACCCATCGAGCCGAGCGGCTCGGCGCCGGTCGTGGCCATCGGCCCGAGCAGGATCTTCAGCTCCTCGGCGGTGTAGCCGAACGTCTGCTGCCGGCGCGCCACGCTGTCGTGGGTGTAGACGATGTGCTCGCGGGCGGGCAGGTCGGCGAGCTGGACGAGCCCGGCGGCCAGCCACTCGTCGTACGGCTCGGCGGCGGCCAGCTCGTCCTTGATCTCGTCGTCGTCGACGATCCGGCCGGCCTGCGTGTCGACCAGGAACATCCGGCCGGGCTTCAACCGGCCCTTGGCCACCACGCTCGCCGGGTCCAGGTCGACCACGCCGGCCTCGGAGGCGAACACGACCGTACCGTCGTCGATGCGCCACCACCGGGCGGGCCGCAGCCCGTTGCGGTCCAGTACCGCGCCGATCCGGGTTCCGTCGGTGAACGCCACGCAGGCCGGGCCGTCCCACGGCTCCATCAGGCAGGCGTGGAACTGGTAGAACGCGCGGTGCGCAGGGTTCATCCGCGGGTCGTTCTCCCACGCCTCCGGGATCATCATCAGCACCGAGTGCGGCAGGCTGCGGCCGGTCAGCGCGAGCAGCTCCAGCACCTCGTCGAAGCTCGCCGAGTCCGACGCGCCCGGCGTGCACACCGGGAACAGCCGCCGGATCCGGCCGGGCAGCAGCGTCGAGGACAGCAGCGCCTCGCGGGCGGCCATCCAGTTCCGGTTGCCGCGGATGGTGTTGATCTCGCCGTTGTGCGCCACCAGCCGGAACGGCTGCGCCAGCGGCCAGGACGGGAACGTGTTGGTGGAGAACCGGCTGTGCACCAGCGCGATCGCCGAGGTCACCCGCGGATCGGACAGGTCGGGGTAGAACGCGGCGAGCTGGCGCGGTGTCAGCATGCCCTTGTAGACCATGGTGCGTGCGGACAGCGACGGGAAGTACGCGCCGATGCCCCGCTCCCGGGTCTCCCGCTCGGTCTGCCGACGCACGCAGTAGGCGACCCGCTCCAGCGCCAGGCCGGCCAGCGGCGTGCCGTCGGCGATGTCGGCGGCGGCGAGGAACACCTGCCGGATCCGGGGCATCGCGGCCCGCGCGGTCGCGCCCAGCCCGGCCGGGTCGGTCGGGACGTCGCGGAAGCCGAGCACCTCGGCGCCCTCGGCCAGCGCGTACTTGGTGAGGATCTTCTCGGCGTGCGCCGCCTGGGCCGGCTCGGCCGGCAGGAACACCAGCCCGGTGGCGTAGCGCGGGCTGCCGTCCGGCGCCGCGGCCGGCAGGGCCACCGGTGCCACCGCGCGGCAGAACTCGTCCGGTACGCCGATCAGCAGGCCGGCGCCGTCACCGGTGTTGGGCTCCGCCCCGGCCGCGCCCCGGTGCTCCATCCGGATCAGCGCGGACAGGCCCCGCTCGATCGTGCGGTGCGAGCGCCGGCCGTGCGCGTCGACGACGAACGCGACCCCGCAGGCGTCGTGCTCGTACGCCGGGTCGTACAGCCCGGCGCGGGCGCGGTCCGGACCGTGCGGCGGGCCGATCGCGGGGACACCGGTGGCGGGCAGCGTCATCGGGCCTCCATGCTGGTGAGGACGCCGGTGCGACGTGCCGCCCGGCGGAAATGTGCATAAGGGGCGGGACGCCATCGGCCCGATGCTGACATTGGAGTGTACGAGACCGACCGGCGTTGCGCCCGGGTCACCTCGTCGTGAACGACCTCACCACTCCGTCGTTTCCGACGGTATCAACCCGGCCGGGCACACGAGCGGTCGGCGGGCATATTTCACACGCGTCCGCCGCGGTCGCACCGTCGGCTGGCCAGGCCCGAGACCTCCCCCGTAGTGTCGGCTCCCGTGACCGATTCCGACACCCTGTTCGGCGAGCTCGAAACGTTCTGTGACGCGGTACCGCGGGACCGCTGCCGGGTCGAGCGCATCGCCGGTTTCGACCTGTTTGTCCGAGACGGTGTCCCGGGACACCCGTTCTACGCGCGCCCGGCGCTCGGCGCACCCGCCGGTACCCCCGCGGACATCGCCGCGGTGCGCGCCCGGCAGCGCGAGCTGGGCCTGCCGGAGGCGTTCGAGTGGGTGGACGAGACCACCCCCGGGCTGATCGAACCCGCCCGTGCCGCCGGGCTCGCCGTGCAGCTCGCGCCGCTGATGGTGCTGACCACCGACGATCCCCCGCCGGTACGGGTGCCGATCGGTGCCGCGCTGCGGCTGCTGGACCCGGACGACGAGACGTTCGCCGCCGACCTGGCCGCCAGCAGCGCGGTGGCCGACCTGGCGTTCGCCGACGGCGGTACCGCGGTCGGCGCCGCCGGCCCGGCCGAACGGGACGAGAAGACCGGCATGCTCGACGCCGCGCGGGTGGCCGCCGAGGCCGAGCTGATCCGTACCGGCCGGCACGTCCGGGCGCTGGCGGAGAGCCCGCTGGGGCTGGAGGGCGCCGAGGCGCTGCGCGGCGTGGTCGCGGCCGGCAGCGCGCAGCGCGTCGGCCCGGTCGCCGAGGTCGTCGGCGTCGGTACGCTGCCGGTCGCGCGGCGGCGCGGGCTGGGGCTCGCGGTCACCGCGACCGTGGTGCGCGCGGTGCTCGCCGCCGGCGTCCGGGTGGTGTTCCTGTCCGCCGACAACGAGGACGTCGCCGCGCTGTACGCCCGGCTCGGCTTCACCCGGATCGGCACCTCCTGCATCGCCGAACCCGCCTGAACTCTCGGGCCGGGCCGGGCGATGGCCCCCCGGCCCGGCCGGCCAGCCGATCGGCACCGCGCCGACTCCGACCACGCCGGCCCGACGGTCGTGGCACCGGCCGCCGCCCGATCGGTGCCGCCGTCGCGCATCGCGCAACGCCCTTCCCGCCGCCCGCCGGCCCGGCCAGGCTGTGGCCGCACCAGGCTGGGCCGCCACGGGTGTGGCGGCCGGGAAGGAGAAGCCCAGATGCGACCACGGGTGAGAGCCCTGTTGACGGTGCCGCTGCTGGTGGCGGCGCTGGTGGCGGGCGGAACGGCGCCGGCCGCCGCGCAGCAGCCGGCGGCCACCGGGTACGTGCCGAGCACCGGCGCGGTGTTCAACGACCCGCTGGGCACCGCGGCACAGCAGAACGCCATCAAGGACCGCATCATCGCCACCATCGACGCCACCGCGCCGGGCGCCACGATCCGCTCGTCGATGTACGCGCTGACCGACCAGGACTACACCGACGCGCTGGTCGCCGCGCACGACCGGGGCGTGACGGTGCGGGTGGTGCTGGACGCCAAGTACACCAGCGCCGCGGCCAGCCAGAACCTGATCGCCGCGCTCGGCGACTACCCGTCCCCCGGCTCCTGGGTACGGGTCTGCATGACCGGCGGCGCCTGCATCGCGCACGGCGGCGTCAACCCGATCAACCACAACAAGTTCTTCACCTTCTCCTCGGTGGGCCGGGTGCCGTACGTGGTCATCCAGGCGTCGGCCAACCAGACCGCGCTCAACGTGGAGAAGTACTTCAACAACGCCTACACGATCGTGCGCAACCGCCGGCTGTACGACGCGTACAACCGGTACTTCGCCGATCTGGCCGCGATGGTGCCGAACAACGACTACTTCACCACCGGGCGGGCCGGCGCGGAACGCTACTGGTTCCTGCCCGAGGAGACCGGCGACGTGGTCGTCGACATCCTGGACCGGGTGCGCTGCACCGGAAACCACCGCCGCGGTACGCCCGGCGACCACCGGTCGATCGTCCGGGTGTCGGCGTTCGCGCTGCACCGGGCCGAGGTGGCGGACGCGCTGACCGGTCTCGCCGACGCCGGCTGCCGGGTCGAGGTCGTCTACACCGACAGCAACCAGGTGGCCAACCTGACCGGCCACCCCGGCCTGACGCTGCGCCGGCTGAAGAACGCCGACGGCTACCTGGTGCACTCGAAGTACTTCCTGATCGAGGGCAACTATGCCGGACGGCCGGACCGGACGCTGACCTTCGCCGGATCGGCGAACCTCGACTTCTCCTCACTGCGGGAGAACGACGAGACGATCCTGGAGATCGACGGCGCCGCCGCGCACGACGCGTACCGGGGCAACTTCGACCGGCTCTGGCAGGTGTCGACCCCGACCGCGTGACCGGGTCGCGGTCGGCCCGGGCTCGTCGGCGGCACGACCGCCGGCGAGCCACGGCGTGCGGCGCGATACCCGCTGCGGCGCGATGCCCGGTCAGCCGAGCTGGCCGGGCAGTTCGGTCAGGATGCGTTCGAACAGCGTCTCGTCCAGCGCGAACGGCGAGTCGGGCACCGGCCAGTGCACCACGATCTCGTCGATGCCGAGCCGCGCGGCGGCGCCGGCCAGCTCGACCGCCTGGTCGAACGAGCCGAACGGCTCGCCGGGCAGGAAGCCGGTCAGCAGCACCCGGTGCAGCGTCGCCGGATCCCGGCCGACCGCGGCGCAGGCTTCGGCAAGCCGACGCAGCTGGTCGCCGACCGCGGCCAGCGCGTCGGTGAGGTCCTCGGCCGGCCGGCCGGCCGGACCGGTGGTGATCCACCCGTCGCCCAGCTCGGCCGCGAGCCGGAGCCCCCGGGGGCCGGTGCCGGCGAGGTAGCAGGGCAGCCGCGGCCGCTGCACGCAGCCCGGGATCATCTTCGCCGCGTGCGCCGAGTAGTACCGCCCGGTCGAGGTGGTGTCCGGCTCGCGCAGCAGGGCATCGAGCAGCCGCACGAACTCCGCGTACCGGTCGGCCCGCTCACCGGCCGACCAGGCCGGCCCGCCCAGGACCGTCGCGTCGAACCCGGTGGCCGAGCCGGCGCCGACGCCGGCGGTGATCCGGCCGCCGGACAGCTCGTCGAGGGTCATCAGGTCCTTCGCCAGCGGAACCGGATCGCGGAAGTTCGGCGACGTGACCATGGTGCCCAGCCGCAGCCGGTCGGTCACCAGCGCCGCGGCGGACAGCATCGGGACCGTCCCGTACCAGGGGCCGTCGGCGAACGAGCGCCAGGACAGGTGGTCGTAGCTGTAGCCGGCGTGCGCGCCGAGCCGTTCGGCGCGCTGCCAGACCTCGCGCGCCTCGGGCCAGCGGTGGATGGGCAGGATCACGGTACTCACCAACATGCCCGTACGGTACGCGGCGGCACCGACGATCCGGCCGCCACCGGAACCGTCCGTGTCCACAGTGGAACGATGCGCTGTCGGCGCGCTGGGTGTCGGACCGTACCCTGCACCGAGGGGCAATGACGTCAAGGAGAAGCCACATGCGCATCAGGTACGTTGCCGTGTCCGCCGCCGCCGTCGCGGTGCTGGGCCTCGCCGCTGGCTGCAACCCGGGCGGCTCGTCCGCCTCAGGCGGTGGTGGCGAGCACGCCGCCGCGTCCAGCTCGCCGAGCACCGCCGGCTCGACCGGTACCGGCGCGGACCTGCAGGTCGCGCTGCAGCGGGCGTACGGCAAGACCACCGACGCGAAGACCGCGAAGATCTCGTCCACCACCAAGATCACCGGTGGTTCGGCGGCCGGCACCACCACGATGTCCGGGGTGGTGCGGTTCGACCCGCCGGCCGAGCAGGTCACCGTGCAGACCGGCGGCCGACAGATCGAGGCGATCATGGTCGACGGGTACGAGTACCTCAAGATGGGCTCGTCCTGGCGCAAGATCGACATCTCGTCGCTGACCAGCGGCGCGCCGATGGACCCGACCCAGGCGTTGACCTACCTGCAGGGCGCGTCGTCCTCGGTGACCAACCTCGGCACCAGCACGATCCGCGGCGTCAAGGTAACCGGTTACAAGGCGACCGTCGACCTGAAGAAGGCGGCGGCCAAGCAGGGCGCCAAGGCGCAGAAGGCACTGACGACGCTGTCCGAACACGGTGTCGACAGCATCCCGGTCGAGGTGTGGCTCGACTCGGCCGGTCGGGTGGTGCGCGAGCACAGCACCCTGACCATGACCGGCGTCGGCAGCGGGTCGATGACCGTGGACAGCACCACCGACCTGTCCGACTACGGCACGCCGGTGCACATCAGCGCGCCGACCGGCGCCTGAGCGCGGTGGGAGGCCCCGGGCCGGGCCTCCCGCACTGGCTACTTCCCCGAGTCGGACTTCTCCGCCTCGGCGACCTCCCCGTCGGGCCGCTCGCCCGGCGAGTCCCCGTCGGGCTGCTCGCCCGTCGAACCGGTGGCTGGCCGCTCGGTGTCCGAGCCCTCGGCGGCGCCGGGATCCGGATCCTCGGCGGCGGGGTCGCCCGGGTCCGGGTCCTCCCGTGCGGACCCGCCGCCGTCGGGTTCGGCGTCCCCGGGCGGCGCGGTCGCCTCCGCCCCGCCGTCGGTCGAGGGCACCAGGGTCTCGGCGCCGGCGGCGGCCGCGGCGCCCTCCGGCACCACGGTGAGCTTGCCGTTGGAGTCGGCCACCACGTTGAGCCGGGGTCCGCGCACCAGCGCCACGTACAGCACGGCGGCGACGAACACCGCGATGCTGACCCAGTCGTTGAGCCGCAGCCCGAAGAACGTGTTGGCATGGTCGATGCGCAGCGACTCCACCCAGAACCGGCCGAACACGTACAGCGCGACGTACAGCGCGAAGGCGCGGCCCCGGCCGAACCGGAACTTGCGGTCCAGCAGCCACACCGCGAGCGCGACGAGCAGGTCCCAGACGCACTCGTACAGGAAGGTGGGGTGATACGTCGCGTACTGCTCGTAGCCGATGGTGCGGTGCGCCGGGTCGATCTGCACCGCCCACGGCAGGTTCGACGGACGGCCGAACAGCTCCTGGTTGAACCAGTTGCCCCAGCGGCCGACCGCCTGCGCCACCGGCAACCCGGGGGCCAGCGCGTCGGCCACGACCGACAGCGGCAGGCCGCGGCGCCGGCAGGCGATCCAGGCGCCCAGGGCACCGCCGGCCACCGCACCCCAGATGCCGAGGCCGCCGTCCCAGATCTTGAACGCGCCGACCCAGTCCTTGCCGGCCGCGAAGTACAGCTCGGGGTCGGTGATCACGTGGTAGATCCGGGCCCCGACGATGCCGAACGGCACCGCCCAGACCGCGATGTCCAGCACCGTCCACACCGGGGCGCCCCGCGCCCGCAGCCGGCGCTCGGTGATCACGCAGGCCAGCACGATGCCCACGACGATGCACAAGGCGTAGGCCCGCAACGGCAGCGGACCGAGATGCACCACCGACTGGCTCGGGCTCGGAATGGAGGCAAGGTTCACAGTTGGCCAACGTACCGGGCGTGCGCAGCCGCGTCAGCACAGCCCTCCGCGCGGGCGATCACGTACCGGAACCGACCGGTGACTGTGCATCGAAACTGGCCTACGATCGGCGAAATGGACTCCCTTACCTACGCGGTCGCGGCGGTCGTCACCGACCCGAACGGCCGCGTCCTGCTCTGCCGGCAGAGCCAGGGGCACCGGCTCTGGGGCCTGCCGAACGGGCGCATCGAGCACTGCGAACACCCGGCGCACGCCGCCGTCCGCGACATCCGGGCCCAGACCGGGTTGGAGGTCGCCGTCGACGAGCTGATCGGGCTGTACCGGCTGACCGGCCCCGCCGATGCCGCCGAGCCGCTGCCGGACCTGCTGGTACACGCCTTCCGGGCGCACGCCGTCGGCGGTGAACCGTGCGTCAACGCGCCGGCGATGATCTGCCGCGTCGGCTGGTACGACCCGGACGACGTGCCGAGCCCGCACACCGCCACCGTGACCGCGGTACTGGCCGACCTCGCCGCCGGACGCCGTGGTGTGGTCGCCGACGTCCACCGCAGCGCGCCGGCCGCCGTTCCGCTCCCCGCCTGAACCCGCGCCCACCGCCGGCGCGAGCCGGCACCCCGGCCGGCCCGAACCAGGTCCGCCACGGGCAACCGACCGCCCTACCGGCCGCAACCGGTCAGGTCGGGTAGCACCGGGTCAGCGCTTGCGCACACCCTCGGCGAGTTCGGTGGCCAGCGCACCGAGCCGCCGACGCGCCGCGGCCGGGTCCGGCTCGTCCAGCAGGCAGCGCACCAGCGCACTGCCCACGATCACGCCGTCGGCGTATCCGGCGACCTCCGCCGCCTGCCCGCCGGTACTGACGCCGAGGCCGACCCCGACCGGCACCGTGGTGGCCCGCCGTACCCGTTCGACCAGGGCCGGGGCCGCCTGACCGGTCTGTTCGCGAGCCCCGGTCACGCCCATCACGCTGGCCGCGTAGACGAAGCCGCGGCACACCGCCGTGGTCGTCGCGATCCGCTGCGCGGTGGAGCTCGGCGCCACCAGGAACACCCGGTCCAGGTCGTGCTGCTCGGCTGCGGCGATCCAGTCGCCCGCCTCCTCCGGCGTCAGGTCCGGGGTGATCAGCCCGGCACCGCCGGCGGCGGCGAGGTCGCGCGCGAACGCGGACACCCCGTACCGCTCGATCGGGTTCCAGTAGGTCATCACCAGCGCCGGCACGCCGGCGGCCGCGACCGCCTCGGCGGTGCGGAACACGTCCGCGACCCGGAAGCCGTTCGCCAGCGCCCGCTCCGCGGCGCGCTGGATGACCGGCCCGTCCATCACCGGATCCGAGTACGGCAGGCCGATCTCGATCACGTCGACACCCGAGTCGACCAGCACCCGGCAGCCCTCGATCGCCTCGGCCACCGTCGGGAACCCGGCCGGCAGGTAGCCCACCAGCGTGGCCCGGCCCTGCTCGCGGGCCGTACCGAAGGCCGACCCCGCCCGCCGCCCGACCACCGGCTCGGCCACCTGCGGCTCGTTCACGACCGGACCTCCGCCCCGTCCAGCAGGCCGAACCAGTTGCCGGCCGTCTCCATGTCCTTGTCGCCGCGGCCGGACAGGTTCACCAGGATCGTCGGCTCGCGGCCGAGCTCGGCGGCCAGCTGCGGCGCCACCCGCAACGCGCCGGCCAGCGCGTGCGCGCTCTCGATCGCCGGGATGATCCCCTCGGTACGGCACAGCAGCTGGAAGGCGGCCATCGCCTCGGCGTCGGTGACCGGCTGGTAGCTCGCCCGGCCGGTCTCCGCCAGCCACGCGTGCTCCGGCCCGACCGCCGGGTAGTCCAGGCCGGCCGAGATCGAGTGCGACTCGACCGTCTGCCCGTCGGCGTCCTGCAGCAGGAAGGTGCGGGCACCGTGCAGCACCCCCACCGCGCCGCCGGTGATCGACGCCGCGTGCCGGCCGGTCTCGACGCCGTCGCCGCCCGCCTCGAAGCCGTACAGCCGGACGTCGGCGTCGGGCACGAACGCGTGGAAGGCGCCGATCGCGTTCGAGCCGCCACCGACGCAGGCGGCGACCGCGTCCGGCAACCCACCGGTCAGCTCCAGAGCCTGCGCCCGTGCCTCGTCGCCGATGCCACGGACGAACTCGCGGACCAGCACCGGGAACGGGTGCGGACCGGCCGCGGTGCCGAGCAGGTAGTGGGTGGTGTCGACGTTGGCCACCCAGTCGCGCAACGCCTCGTTGATGGCGTCCTTGAGGGTGCGGCTGCCGGTCTCGACCGGGATCACCTCGGCGCCGAGCATCCGCATCCGGGCGACGTTGAGCGCCTGCCGGCGGGTGTCCTCGGCGCCCATGTAGACCACGCAGTCGAGATCGAGGTAGGCGCAGGCGGTCGCGGTCGCGACACCGTGCTGGCCGGCCCCGGTCTCGGCGATCACCCGCCGCTTGCCCATCCGCTTGACCAGCAACGCCTGCCCCAGCACGTTGCGGATCTTGTGCGCGCCGGTGTGGTTCAGGTCTTCACGCTTGAGCAGGATCCGGGCGCCGGCCCGCGCGGACAACCGCTGGGCGAGATACAGCGGACTGGGCAGGTTCGCGTACTCGCGCAGCATCCGGTCGAACTCGGCGACGAAGGACGGATCGGCGATCGCCTTGTCGAACTCCGCGCCCAGCTCGTCCAGCGCGGCGGTCAGCGCCTCCGGCATGAACCGGCCGCCGAACCGGCCGAAGTGGCCGGCGGCGTCCGGGCCGGCACGCCGGTCGTCCGGCCGGCCGGCCGCGCCCCGCGCGGTGGAGCCGTCGGTGGTCGGGTGGTGACCGGACTCGCCCGGTCCGTGCTGCGGTGCCATGGTCGCCACCGTCTCCTTTGCGATGCGCCGTACGGGCTCAGCGCGCCGGGCGCGGCGTCGCCGGATGCGACCCGGCGGTGACCAGCTCGGCGACCGCGTCCCGCGGACTCTTCTGGGTGACCAGCCCCTCGCCGACCAGGACGGCGTCGGCGCCGGCCGAGGCGTACCGGATCAGGTCGTGGGTACCGCGCACGCCGGACTCGGCCACCTTGACCACCGTCGACGGCAGGCCGGGCGCGATCCGCTCGAACACCGACGGATCGACCTCCAGGGTGCGCAGGTCGCGGGCGTTGACGCCGATCACCTTCGCGCCGGCCTCCAGCGCGCGGTCGGCCTCCGCCTCGTTGTGCACCTCGACCAGCGCGGTCATGCCCAGCGACTCGGTCCGCTCCAGCAACCCGACCAGCGCGTTCTGCTCCAGCGCGGCGACGATCAGCAGGATCAGGTCGGCGCCGTGCGCCCGCGCCTCGTGCACCTGGTAGCTGGACACCACGAAGTCCTTGCGCAGGATCGGCACCTGGATCGCGGCCCGCACCGCGATCAGGTCCTCGATGCTGCCGCCGAAGAACCGCTTCTCGGTCAGCACGCTCACGCACCGGGCGCCGCCCGCGGCGTACTCCCCCGCCAGTTCGGCCGGGTCGGGGATCTCGGCGAGCTGACCGCGGGACGGCGAGGACCGCTTCACCTCGGCGATCACCCCGACACCCGGCGCGCGCAGCGAGGCGAACGCGTCCAGGGCCGGCGGGGCGGCCGCGGCGAGCGCTCTCACCTGCTCCAACGGGGTCTGCTGTTCGCGCTCGGCGACGTCGGCGCGGACCGCGGCGAGGATCTCGGTCAGCACGTCGCCGGAGGGCGACGGACCCGATGTCTGCGGCCGGCTCGCGTCTGCGTTCACCGCGGACTCCCCTCGTCGGCTGTAGTACGGCAACCGCCGTGACCTGCCGCACCCAGCGGGACGGCGGGCATACCCGGCGGATCCTCGGCCGATGTTATGCGCCGCCATCGATGCTGGCCCAGCCGGGGTGTCGGCGGGTTCACACAGCGGTACGACCAGCCACCGCGCACGCGGAGCCCGGGACCGCCGGGCCGAGCAGGACAGGTCGAGCCGAGCGGGACCGGTCGGGCCGAGCGGGACCGGTCGGGCCGGAGGAGCACGACGGGTCGGGGCCGGCCGAGCAGGACCGGCCGTCCGGGCGAGCAGGACGGGCCGGGGCCGGGCGAGCCGGAGCGGTCGGGTCAGCGCACGAGGCGCGCGCGGGTCGATCGGTCGCCGGCGACCGACCCGGCGCGCCTGACCTTGACGCGGCCGACCTTGACGCGGCCGACCGTGACGCGGCCGAGCGTGACCTGGCCCGGGTCAGCGCACTGTCGGGTCGTGGCCGTCGTCGATCGCGTCCCAGATCTTCGCGGCGTCGTCGTCGGCGCCGACCCGGGCGGCCCGGCCGGCGGGACGCTCGTACCGGGAGCCCATCGTCGGCCAGTTGCGGCCCCGGCGCACCGTGCCGAAGCCGACGACGGCGACGAGCAGGCCGCCGACCAGCGCGGTGATCGCCCAACCGGCGGTCACGCTGCCCGGGTCGTGCGTGGCGACCGACAGCCCGTATCCGGCGCCGGCGGCCACCCCGAACCCGGTCAGGATCAGCAGTACGCCGACGAGCAACCGGCCGATCCGCCGGGTGGCGACCAGGGCACCCGCCCCGGCCAGCGAGATCAGGGCCAGGGTCGGTACGACCGGGGTGATCTCGGTGCCGGTCCGGCCGGTCTGCTGCAGGTGCAGCGGGCCCAGCGGCCGGCCGGCCTGCACCGACCAGTTCTTGGACGCCGCGTACAGCGCGATGCCGGCGCCCAGCGTGCAGGCGACGACCGCGAGCACCAGCTGTCCCCGGGTCGACGGACGCCGCGCCCCCGACCGACCCGGTACCGACCGACCCGGTACCGACCGGTCCCGGGCGGCGGAGGTCGTGGCGTCGGGGCCCGGCGCGTCGTCCGGTTCCGGGGTCTCCCGGCCGAGCACCGGCCCGGCCACCTCCGTCGTGCCCGTCGACTCGTCCGAGCTGCCCGCACCGGGCGCCGAGGCGCCGCCGGAACCGACGCGATCCGACCCGGGATGGTCGGATTCCGTGCGGTAAGGCTCCGCGCGGTCGGATTCGGCGCGGCCCGTCTCGACGCGGTCCGACTCGACGCGGTCCGACTCGGCGCGGTCCGACTCGACGCGGCCCGGCTCGGCGTCGTCGGATCCAGCGCGGTCCGGGTCGGCGTCGTCGGATCCGGCGCGCTCGGCTGCCAGCTGGTCCGACTCCGGGCGGTCGGGTTCGGGGTTGTCAGGCGCCGGCTGGTCGGCGGCGGTGGGATCGGTGCCGGGGTGGGTGTCGGCGCGGCGGTCGGACATCAGCGGGCCTGCCGCAGCGTCTCGGCGGAGGCGATCGCGGCCAGTACCGCCGCGGACTTGTTGCGGGTCTCGGTGTCCTCGGCGTCCGGATCGGAGTCGGCCACGATGCCGCCGCCGGCCTGCACGTACGCCCGGCCGTCCCGGATCAGCGCGGTGCGGATCGCGATCGCCATGTCCAGATCGCCGGCGAAGTCGAGGTAGCCGACCGTCCCGCCGTACAGGCCGCGGCGCACCGGCTCCAGCTCCTCGATGATCTCCATCGCCCGTACCTTCGGCGCACCCGACAGCGTGCCGGCGGGGAACGTGGCCCGCAGCGCGTCGAACGCGGTCCGCCCCTCGGCCAGCTCACCGACCACGGTGGACACGATGTGCATGACGTGGCTGTACCGCTCGATGGTGAAGAACTCGGGCACCTCGACCGTGCCCGGCACGCACACCCGGCCGAGGTCGTTGCGGGCGAGGTCGACCAGCATCACGTGCTCGGCGCGTTCCTTCGGGTCGGTGAGCAGGTCCTCGGCCAGCCGGCGCTCCTCCTCCGGGGTGGCGCCGCGCGGCCGGGTGCCGGCGATCGGGTGCATCAGGGCGCGGCGCCCGGTCACCTTCACGTGCACCTCGGGGCTGGAGCCGACGATGTCGAACGCCTCGTGCCCGCCGGCGCCGTCGACGCCACCGAACCGCAGCAGGTACATGTACGGGGACGGGTTGGTCGCCCGCAGCACCCGGTACACGTCGAGCGGGTCGGCCGCGGTGTCGGCCTCGAACCGCTGCGACGGGACGATCTGGAAGCACTCGCCGGCCCGGATCGCCTCCTTCGCCGCCTCCACCGCCTTCTGGTACCCGCCGGCCGGGGTGCGGCCGGCCAGGTGCACCGGCGGTACCTTCTCGACCGTCGACACCATCGGCGGCGTGGGCCGGCTCAGCGCGGTGGTCATCGCGTCCAGCCGGCCGACCGCCTGGTGGTACTGCGCGGTCAGCTCGGCGGGGCCGGCGTCGGGTGGCAGCACCGCGTTGGCGATCAGCAGCACCGAGCCGTCCACGTGGTCGAGCACGGCCAGGTCGGTGGCGAGCAGGAAACCCAGGTCGGGGAAGCCGAGCTCGTCGGCGGCCAGCTCCGGCAGCTTCTCGAACCGGCGCACCACGTCGTAGCCGAAGAACCCGACCAGCCCGCCGGTCAGCGGCGGCAGCGCCGGCTCGCCGGCCACCGGCGGCGAGGACAGCGCGGCGACGGTGGCGGTCAGCGCCTCGATCGGGTCGCCGTCGGTCGGCACCCCGGCCGGCGGCTCACCCAGCCAGTGCGCCCGGCCGTCCCGGACGGTCAGCGCGGCGGCGCTGCGCACCCCGACGAACGAGTACCGGGACCAGGTACCAGTCGCCTCCGCCGACTCCAGCAGGAACGTGCCGGGGCCGCCGGCCAGCTTGCGGTACACCCCGATCGGCGTCTCGCAGTCGGCCAGCAGCCGCCGGGTCACCGGGACCACCCGGCGTTGCGCGGCCAGCTCGGCGAACGTGGCCTCGTCCGGGCTCACGGCTCCGGTCGTCACCGGATGCTCCCTTCCGCGGGATCGGTCTGCGTGCCGGCCTCGGCCGGCGAGGCGGATTCGGACGCTACGACGTCGGACGGCACGGCGTCGGCGGTCAGTGGCAGGTCACGGCCGTCGAAGCAGGTGCGGGTACCGGTGTGGCAGGCGGCGCCGACCTGGTCGACCCGGACCAGCAGGGTGTCGCCGTCGCAGTCCAGGGCGACCGACCGGACATGCTGGACATGCCCGGAGGTGTCGCCCTTGACCCAGTACTCGCCCCGGCTGCGCGACCAGTAGGTGGCCCGGCCGGTGGTCAGCGTGCGGTGCAGCGCCTCGTCGTCCATCCAGGCGAGCATCAGCACCTCACCGGTGTCGTACTGCTGGGCGACGGCCGGCACCAGGCCGTCCGGGCCACGCTTGAGCCGGGCCGCGATCGCGGGGTCGAGACTGCTCACAGTCACCGATTGTCGCGCGCCGGGCCGCGGTACCGCCGGGCGCCCCAGCGGGCCCGGTACGGCCGCACCCCGCTCGCCGGCCGCCACCCCGGCCGGCCGAGCAGATCCCGGGTGGCCCGGCGCAGGGTCTCGGCCGCGCCGCGACCGGCCAGCCCGGGCGAGCAGCGCAGCTCGAAGCGGGTCTCGCCGGCGTCCACCCGCAGCCACCGGGCCCGGCCGTACGGGTCGGCGAACACCGTCACCGAGCGGATCTCCTCCAGCGGCGCCCGGCGCACCCGCCAGCGCCCGTCCGGGCCCAGGAAACGCAGCTCCACCTCGTCGTCGGACAGCCGCAGCGCGACGTCGCGCATCCACCGGGCCCGCAGCATCCCCGCCGGGACCAGGACCACCACCACCGCCGCGACCAGCGCCACCAGCGGGGCACCGACGAACTCCCGGCGCAGCACCACGAAGGCGACCAGCACCAGCAGCCCGAGCAGGCCGCCGGCGGCACCGAGGCCGGCGGCGAGCCCGGCCACCGAGGCGCCGGGCAGCAGGACGGTGCGCAGCCGGTACTCGCGGGCGACGGCCGGCGCGTTGCGGGGCAGCGCCGTGCCGCGCAGGCCGCGCCGGCGCAGCAGGTCGAACAGCCAGCCGGCGGTGTGCGCCACCAGGTAGCCGAGCACCGCGCCGGCCACCATCGGCACCGGCTGCGGCCCGTACGGCAGGGCGTAGCCGGCGGCGCCACCGGCAAGCAGCAGCGCCACCGTGGTCACCAGCCGCAGCGGTGCGCTCGCCGCCGGCCGACCCCGTACCGCGACGAGCAGCCACCCGGCCAGGCACACCACCGCGATCCCGACCGCAATCCCGACGCTTGCTGCTGGCATGGTCCGGGATGGTACGGGCAACGGCGCCCCACCCGCCTCCCACCCGCGGCTCGAACCACCGGCGCCGCGGCCGCCGACCCGGCGCCGGCCGGTCCGTCGTCGCCCACCGGTACCGGGGCGTCACTAGAGTGATCGGGGTGACGGCATATGCGCACGGTGAGCGGCTGCAACTGGTGTCGCTGCTGCGGCAGGTGGGCCCGGACGCACCGACCCTGTGCGAGGGGTGGGACGCCCGGGATCTGGTCGCGCACCTGCTGGCCCGGGAGCGGCGCCCCGACTCCGGTGTCGGCCTGCTGGTCCGGCCGCTCGCCGGCTGGTCCGAGCGGGTCCGGCACGGCTACGCCGAGCAGGACTGGGACGTCCTGCTGGATCTGCTCGCCGCGCCGCCGTGGTGGAGCCCGGTGTCCAACCCGCTCACCGACGAGCTGGTCAACACGATGGAGATGTTCCTGCACCACGAGGACGTCCGCCGGGCCCGGCCGGAGTGGCAGCCGCGCGACCTGCCGATCGAGCTGAACGAGCTGCTCTGGCGCCGGCTGTCGATGCTGACCACCGTGTCGATGCGTCGGCTGCCGGTCCGGGTCACCCTGGCCGCGCCGGAGTACGGCGAGCGCACCGTCGGCGCCGGCCCGCACGTGCGGCTGACCGGCCCGCCCGGTGAGCTGCTGGTGTTCGCGTCCGGGCGGCAGGACGCCGCCCGGCTGTCGGCCGAGGGCCCGAGCGAGTCGGTGCAGGCGCTGCGCGAGGCCCGCTTCGCCATGTGAGCCCGCGCCACCCGCCAGGTCGTGCACACCGGCTCGGCGCGCCGACCTCGACCAGCGCCCGCGCCGTGCACGGTGAGCGTCGCGCCCCGTGGTCGGCGAGCGCCCCGGGCCTCACGGCCGAGTAAAGGCGACGCCGGCGGTCAGCGGGTCTGTTCCAACCAGGAGGCGTGCAGCCGCTCGTACACCGAGTCGGTCACGGCGACCAGCTGCTCGTGCGGGCCGCGCTGCACGATCCGCCCGCCGTCGAACACCAGCACCTCGTCCGCCGCCTCGGCGGTGGACAGCCGGTGCGCGATCGTCACCGTCGTCCGGCCACGGGTCACCGCGTCCAGCGCGCGCTGCAGCCGTACCTCGGTCGCCGGATCCACGGCGCTCGTCGCCTCGTCCAGGATCAGCAGGTCGGGATCGGCCACGTACGCCCGGACCAGGGCGACCAGCTGCCGCTCGCCCACCGACAGGTGCTCGCCGCGCTCGCCGACCGGCGTGTCCAGCCCGGCCGGCAGGCCGGCCAACCAGTCGGCCAGCCCCAGCTCGGCGAACGCCGCGGTCAGCTCCGCATCCGACAGGTCGGGGCGGACGAACGCCGCGTTGCGACCGACGGTGCTGTCGAACAGGAACCCGTCCTGCGGCACCATCACCACCCGCCGGCGCAACTCGGCGAACCCGACCCGGGAGAGGGGTGTCCCGGACAGCAGCACCCGGCCGCGGGTCGGGTCCATCAGCCGGGTCAGCAACTTCGCGAAGGTCGTCTTGCCGCTGCCGGTCTCGCCGACCACCGCGACCGCCGTGCCCGGGGCGATCGTCACGGCCACGTCCGACAGCGCCTCCGCGCCGCCGCCCGGGTAGGCGTACCCGACGTCGGCGAACCGCACCGCGAGCGGGCCGGCCGGCAGCGGGCTGGCCTGCTCACCCGGGTCGACGACCTCCGGTTCGGCGTCCAGGATGTCGAGCACCCGGCGCCAGCCGGCGACCGCGTTCTGCGCCTCGGTCAGCGTCTCGGTGAACATCTGGATCGGCTGCACGAACAGCCCGGCGAGGAACACGAACGCGGTCAGCTCGCCGACGCTGAACCCGGCACCCAGTTCGTGCGCGAGGCCGGCGCCGAGCACCACGCCACCGACCACGACCAGGGTGTTGGTCAGCCCGGACGCGCCCTCGCTCAGCGCCGACATCACCACGCTGCTCCGCTGCGCGCCGTACTGGGCGGAGCGGTACCGCTCGATCGCGTCGGACAGCCGGCCGGCGGTGCGGCCGGACACCCCGTAGGCCCGGATCACCGGCGCGCCGACGACGCTCTCCGCGACCGCCGCGTACAGCACGCCGACGCGTTCCCGGACCGCCCGGTAGGCCGTCTGCTGCCAGCGCTGCAGCCGCGGCATCACCAACGCCAGCGGCACGAACACCGCGAGCACCGCGACCGTCAGTGGCCACGAGTACACGACCATCACGACCGTCGCGACCACCACCTGCCCGGCGTTGACCACCAGGCTCACGCCGCTGAACTGCAGGAACCGGGAGATCTGGTCGATGTCGGAGGTGACCCGGCTGACCAGCGCGCCGCGCCGCTCGTCCTGCTGGTGCAGCACCGACAGCGCGTGCACGTGGCCGAAGGTGCGGATTCGCAGCCCGGACAGCGCCGTCTCGGTGCTGCGGTAGAGCCGGTAGTTCATCAGGTAGGCCGAGCCGACCGCGAGCACCAGCAGCACCACGGTCAGCGCGCCGACCGTCGCGACGTAGCCCAGGTTCGGCCCGCCGGTCGCGCGGATGCCGTGGTCGAGGCCCTGCTGCACGGCGATCGGTACCGCCACCTTGCCCAGCGTCGAGGCCAGTGCCAGGGCGAGGGTGCCGGACAGCCCGGCGCGCAGCTCCGGCGACAGCGCCAGCCCGCGGCGCAGCGTGACGAGCGTACCGTCGGGCGCCGCCGGCGCGGTGCGGCGTGGCGCGGGCTCGACCCGTACGTCGGTGCTCACCCGGCCACCTCCACCTCGTCGTCGGCGTCGGCGTCGGCGGCCTCGTAGGCGGTGACGAGCTCGGCGTAGCCGGGGACGGTGGCGAGCAGCTCGCGGTGCGTGCCGCGGGCGGCGACCCGGCCGTCGGCCAGGTAGACCACCTCGTCGGCGAGCGCGATCGTGGCCCGCCGGTACGCGACGACCAGCACCGTGGTGTCGGTGCCGGTGGTGCGCAGGCCGGCGAGGATCGCCTGCTCGACCCGGGGATCGACGGCGCTGGTGGCGTCGTCGAGGATCAGCAGCCGGGGTCGGCCGGCCAGCCCGCGGGCCAGCGTGACGCGCTGCCGCTGGCCGCCGGACAGGCTGGCGCCACGCTCCCCGACGGCGGTGTCCGCACCGTCCGGCAGGGCGGCGACGAACCGGTCGGCCTGGGCCAGCCGCAGCGCCGCGGCGGCGTCGTCGGCGCCGACGCCCGTGCGCTCCAGCGCGACGTTGCCGTGCACCGTGTCGTCGAACACGAACGGCACCTGCGGCACCAGCGCGACCGTCGAGGCCAGCGCGGCGGCGGACAGCTCGCGCACGTCCCGGCCGGCGAGCCGGACCGTGCCGTCGGTCGGGTCGACCAGCCGGGCGGCGAGCTGGGTCAGGGTGGACTTGCCCGAGCCGGTGGCTCCGACCAGCGCGACGGTGCGGCCGGCCGGCACGGTGAAGCTCACGTCGGTCAGCACGTCGGCGCCGTCGCCGTAGCCGAACCGGACCCGGTCGAACGTCAGCTCCACCGCGCCGGTGCCGGGCAGCTCCGCCGCGCCGTGCGCCATCCCGCCCTCGGCCGCCAGTACGCCGTCGACGCGGTCGGCGCCGGCCACCGCGCGCGGCAGGTCGCCCAGCACCCAGCCGATCGCCCGCACCGGGAACGCCAGCACGCTGAACAGGAACGCCGCCGACACCAGCTGCGGCACCGTCAGGTCGCCGGCGGCCAACCGGACCGACCCGACCACCAGCACGGCGAGCGTGCCGACGTTGGGCAGCGCGTCCATCAGCGGGTCGAACAGGCCGCGGACCCGGCCGGCCGCGATCGAGGCGTCCCGCAGCTGGTCGGAGACCACGGCGAACCGGGCGGTCTCGGCCGCCTCCCGGCCGGCGGTCTTGACCACCAGCGCGCCGTCGAAGCTCTCGTGCGCGACCGCGGCGACCTCGCCGCGCAGCCGCTGCGCCGCTGCCTGCAGCGGCGCGGACCGGCGCGAGTAGACCACGTTGATCACGAACACGGTCGGGAACACCGCGACGCCGACCAGCGCGAGCACCCAGTCGGTGACCAGCAGCGCGACGATCGCGGTGACCAGCATGGTGACCGTACCCACGGCGAACGGGAACGGCGCGATCGGCATGAACGCGCTCTCCACGTCGTTGTTGGCGTTCGACAGCAGGGCACCGGTCGGATGCCGCTGGTGCCAGGACATCGGCAGGTCGAGATAGCGCTGCGTCACGGCCCGCCGGTAGCGGGCCTGCAGCCGGTACTGCATCGCCCCGGCACCGAGCCGCCGGCCGAGGATGCCGACGATCTTGAGCACGCTGACGCCGAGGATCGCCGCGCCGCCGAGCGCCAGCGCCCCGGCCGGCACCCGGCCCGCCTCGATCGCCGGCACCGCGACGTCACCGACCACCGCCCCGATCACGTACGCGCTGGCCACGGTCATCACCGCGAACAGCACGCTGCCGAGAGCCCCGATCGCGAACGTCGCCGGCTCGTCCCGGATGGACCGACCCAGCAGCTTCAGCCCGCGCAGCACGACCCCGCGGTCGTACCCGGTGCTGTATCCGGACACCGCCACACCCACCCCTTACCTTCTCCGGGTACGACGATGCCCCATGGCGCCGACATTTCGAGACCGGAGGCGATCTAGGTCACGTCCGGGCCAGCGCCCCGAGCGGCCCGGGACGGGCCGTGCCGCACGGAGCGCCGGCACGCCGAGCGACCCGCCGAACGAGGGCCGGCCCGCTGCCGGGTCAGGCGACGACGGCGGGGACGGCCGGGCGACCGGGCGGCAGCGCGTCCAGGTCGGCGCGGGCGGCCGCGATCCGGCGTACCGCCTCGACCAGCTCGTGCGCCGGCCGCGCGAACGGCAGCCGCAGGTAGCGCTCGAACGTGCCCTCGGTGCCGAAGCGGGGGCCCGGCGCGAGCCGCACCCCGTACGCCTCGGCGGCCCGGGCCAGCGCGCTCGCGACCGGCTCGTCGAGCTCCACCCACAGGCACAGGCCGCCGTCCGGTACCCGGAACCGGGCGCCGGGCAGGTGCTCGCGCACCGCGCCGACCAGCGCGTCGCGCTGGGTGCGCAGCAGTTGGCGCCGGACCGGCAGGATCGTCGCGGCGCGGGCCATCAGCGCCCGGGCGACCAGCTGGTCGAGCACCGCACCACCCATGTCGACGCCGGCCCGGACCGCGGCGAGCCGCTGGATCAGCGCCGGCGTGGCGCGGATCCAGCCGACCCGCAGCCCACCCCAGTACGACTTGGACATGCCGCCCACGGTGATCACCCGCCGGTGCCGGTCCAGCGCGGCCATCGGCGGCGGCGCCGGCCGGTCGGTGAGCGAGAGCTCCGCGAACGTCTCGTCCGCGACGAGCAACCCGCCGCCCCGGTACGCCGCGGCGATCAGTGCGGCGCGCTGCGGCTCGGGCAGGACCGCGCCGGTGGGGTTGTGGAAGTCCGGGATCAGGTACGTCACCCGGTACCGGCCGGCCGTGATCGCCGGCAGCACCGGGTCGAGGTCCCAGCCGCCGTCGGTGACCGGAACCGGGTCGGCGCGCAGCCGGGCCGCGGTGAGCGCGGTCAGCGCGTTCGGGTAGCTCGGCGACTCGACGAGGATCCGCTCCCCCGGCGCGGTCAGCAGCCGCAGCACCAGGTCGAGCCCCTGCTGGGCGCCGCTGGTGACGAGGATCTCGGCGGGCCCGGTCGGCACCCCGCGGGCGGTGAACCGGTCCGCGATCGCGGACCGCAGCTCGGGCAGCCCGGCCGGGTAGTAGCCGTGGCTGGTGGCGTACCCGGCGAGCTCGTCGGCGGCCTGCCGCGCGGCCGCGGTCAGCTCGGCCGGCGGCGGCGGGGCGGCGCAGCCCAGGTCGATCAGCGCCTCGTCGTCCGGGGCCCACAGCCCGCTGGTGGACAGCCGCTGCCCCTCCGGCAGCGCCGTGTCGCTGCCCGCGCCGCGCCGGGACCGCAGGTACCCCTGGTCGCGCAGCAGCCGGTAGGCCGCCGTCACGGTGGTGCGGCTGACCGCGAGCTCGACCGCGAGCGAGCGTTCCGCGGGCAGCCGGACGCCGAGCGCGAGCCGACCGTCCCGGATCAGTCCGCGTACCGCCACGGCGAGCGCCACGTAGTCGCTGCCGCCGGTGCGACGCCAGTCACCGAGCCGGCGGGCCAGCGCCGGCGCCCCCACCCGGGCCACCGCTTCCATGCCACCACCTCAGCACGAGCAGGCCAGTTCCGCAAGATTGGCTCTAGCTGGGGCGCGAACTGGCCTGCATGGTGGACACCGTGCCCCTCTCCGCCACCCGAGCCGCGACGACGCCCACCCGCCGCCTCGCCGCCCGCCTCACCGGCATCCGGCTGCCGCGCCGGCTGATCCAGCTGTACGTGGGCCTCGTCTGCTACGGCGCCAGCTCGGCGCTGATGGTGCGGGCCCGGCTCGGTCTGGACCCGTGGGACGTGTTCCACCAGGGCCTCGCCCGCCGGCTGGGGCTGCCGATCGGCTGGCTGGTGATCGGGGTCGGCGTGCTGGTCCTGCTGCTGTGGATCCCGTTGCGGCAGCGGCCCGGCCTCGGCACGATCAGCAACGCCGTCCTGATCGGACTGGCGCTGGACGCCACCCTGCAGGTGGTACCGGCACCGGACCCGCTCTGGCTGCGCTGGGTGCTGCTGCTGACCGGCGTCGCGCTCAACGGCGTCGCGACCGGAATGTACATCGGTGCCCGGTTCGGCCCCGGCCCGCGGGACGGGTTGATGACCGGGCTCGCCGCCCGCGGCCACTCGGTCCGGGTGGTACGCACCGGCATCGAGCTGATGGTGCTCGCCGCCGGGTTCCTGCTCGGCGGCCAGGTCGGGTTCGGCACCCTGATCTACGCCGTGTCCATCGGCCCGCTGGCGCACCTGATGATTCCGCTGTGGACGGTCCCGGCGCCGGCCGTGGCCGGTCAGCGGACGGGGTGACCCGCGGCGGCGAGCTCCTGCTTGACCCGGGCGATGCTGACCTCGCCGAAGTGGAAGATGCTCGCCGCGAGCACCGCGTCCGCACCGGCCGCCACCGCCGGCGGGAAGTGCTCGGCGGCGCCGGCGCCGCCGCTCGCGACCACCGGAACGTCGACCACCGCCCGTACCGCGGTGATCATCTCCAGGTCGAAGCCGGTCTTGGTGCCGTCCGCGTCCATCGAGTTGAGCAGGATCTCGCCCGCCCCCAGGTCGGCCGCCCTTACCGCCCAGTCGACCGCGTCCAGGTTGGTGCCCCGGCGGCCGCCGTGCGTGGTCACCTCGTACCCGCTGGGGGTCAGCCGGCTGCGCCGGGCGTCCACCGACAGCACCAGCACCTGCCGGCCGAACTGCTCGGTCACCTCGCCGATCAGCTCCGGCCGGGCCACCGCGGCGGTGTTCACGCCGACCTTGTCGGCGCCGGCGCGCAGCAGCGCGTCCACGTCCGCCACGGTGCGCACCCCGCCGCCCACGGTCAGCGGGATGAACACGCTCTCGGCGGTACGCCGCACCACCTCGAACATGGTCGACCGGTCCTCGGCCGAGGCGGTCACGTCGAGGAACGTGATCTCGTCGGCCCCGGCCGCGTCGTAGGCGGCGGCCAGCTCCACCGGATCACCCGCGTCGCGCAGGTTGGTGAAGTTGACGCCCTTCACCACCCGGCCGTCCGCGACGTCCAGGCAGGGGATCACCCGTACCGCGATGGTCACGTCAGCCCTCCTCGCCCAGCCAGGCCTCCAGCTCGATCTCGACCAGCAGGTCGGGGTCGATCAGCCGGGCCACCTGCACCATCGTCGCCGCCGGCGGCGCGGCACCGAACGCCGCGGCGTGCGCGGTGCCGACCGCGTCCGCGTGAGCGTCGATGTCCACCACGTACATCCGGGTGCGGATCACCGCCTCCGGGCCGGCACCGAGCTTCGCCAGCGCGTCCAGCCCGATCGCGATCGCCGTCGCGGTCTGCGCGTACGCATCGCCCGGGTGCGCCACTGCACCGTCCACTGTGGAGGTACAGCCGGCGGTGACGATCCGGTCACCGGCGCGCACCGCCCGGCAGTAGCCGTACCGCTGCTCCCACGGGCCGCCGGAGGACACGCGAGCCGCCGTCACTGCGCCGCCTCGCGCAGCACCGCGAGCGCCTCGTTGACCGTGAACGCCCCGGTGTACAGGGCGGTACCGGCGATCGCGCCCTCCACGCCGTCCGGCGCCAGCGCCGCCAGCGCGCGCAGATCGTCCAGTGTGGACACCCCGCCGGAGGCGATCACCGGCGCGGTGGCGTGCGCGCAGACGTCGCGCAGCAGGTCCAGGTTCGGACCGCGCAGCATGCCGTCGGAGTTGACGTCGGTGACCACGTACCGGGCGCAGCCGGCCGCCTCCAGCCGGGCCAGCACGTCGTACAGCTCGCCGCCGTCACGGGTCCAGCCGCGCGCGGCGAGCCTGGTCCCCCGCACGTCCAGGCCGATCGCGACCCGGTCGCCGTACTCGCCGACCACCCGGTCGCACCAGTCCGGGTCCTCCAGCGCGGCGGTACCGATGTTGACCCGCCGGGCGCCGGTCGACAGCGCCCGGCGCAGCGACTCGTCGTCCCGGATCCCGCCGGACAGCTCGACCTGCACGTCCAGCGAGCCGATCACCTCGGCCAGCAGTTCGGCGTTGGAGCCGCGGCCGAACGCGGCATCCAGGTCGACCAGGTGGATCCAGCTCGCCCCCTGCTGCTGCCAGCGCAGCGCGGCCGCGCGCGGCTCGCCGAACACCCGCTCCGAACCCGCCTTGCCCTGGACCAGTTGGACGGCCCGGCCGTCGGCCACGTCCACCGCCGGCAGCAGCGTCAACATCGTGCAGCGTTTCCCCTCGTCAGGACCGTCCACAGTGGACGGCGTCACAGCCCGGACACCCAGTTCGCCAGCAACGTCGCACCGACGTCACCGGACTTCTCCGGATGGAACTGGGTCGCCGACAGCGCGCCGAGCGACACCGCGGCGACGAACACCTCGCCGTGCACGCTGGTCGCGATCCGGGCACCGGCGGCGCGCAACGACCGGGACGGCCGCGCCGCGTACGAGTGCACGAAGTAGCAGCGCGAGTCGGGGTCCAGGCCAGCGAACAGCGGATCGCCGGGCTGCCAGGTCACCGTGTTCCAGCCCATGTGCGGTACCCGCGGGGCCAGCAGCCGGGTGACCTCGCCCGGCAGCAGACCCAGGCCCTTGGTCAGGATGCCGTGCTCGCGGCCCGCGTCGAACAGGATCTGCAGCCCGACGCAGATGCCGAGCACCGGCCGGCCGGCGGCGACCCGGTCGGCCACCACCGAACGGCCACCGATCGCGTCCAGCTGGTTCACGCAGTGCGTGTACGCCCCGACGCCCGGCACCACCAGGCCGTCGGCGTCGACGCCCTCGGCCGGATCGGTCGCGACCGTCACCTCGGCGCCCACCCGTTGCAGCGCACGGTGCACCGAGTGGATGTTGCCCGAGCCGTAGTCGAGGACCACCACCCGACGCGTCATTGACTCCCTCTCTCCCGACCGGCGGGGCGCTTCAGAACGTCCCCTTGGGCAGCAGCCAGACGACCCCGCCGAGTACCGCGACCGCGGCCAGCACCACGAAGCCCACCAGGACCGCCTTGGACCCGCCCTGCTGCTTCATCGACCATGCGCCGCCGAGCAGGACCCCGCCCAGTGCGAACAGCGCGATGGGCAGAATGCTCTGCACTGCTGTCCCTCCCGCCCGCTCCTCGCGGGCACCTCGGCCCTTCGTGTCCCCGCCACGCGACCCGCGCCGCCGGCCGGACCGTCCCGCCTGTATAGCAGGCCATGCATCCCGTCGGTGGTCCGGCCGCGGCCGGACCCGCGGGCGGTGTGGCGGGCGCCACGCCCTGGCCACCTCGCACCGACCGCCGGTAGGGCACGTCGCGGAACCGCCGGCACGCCGGACTGCACCACACCGCCTAGAGCAGCCCCTTGGTGCTGGGCACACCACCGCCTCGCGGATCGGCGGTGACCGCCTGCCGCAGCGCCCGGGCCACCGCCTTGAACTGCGCCTCCACCACGTGGTGCGCGTCCGGCCGCTGGCCCGGCCGGGCCCCGCGCAGCACGTTGACGTGCAGCGTCATCTTCGCGTTGTTGCCGAACGACTCCCAGATGTGCCGGGTCATGCTGGTCGGGTACTGCGGGCCGATCATCGGCGCCAGGTCGGCCGGCTCGTCGTGCACCACGTACGCCCGGCCGGACAGGTCGACGACCGCCTGCACCAGCGCCTCGTCCAGCGGTACCACCGCGTCGCCGAACCGCTGGATGCCGGCCTTGTCGCCGAGCGCCGCCGCGAACGCCTGCCCCAGCGCGATCGCGGTGTCCTCCAGCGTGTGGTGCGCGTCGATGTCCAGGTCGCCGACGGTGTGCACGACCAGTCCGAAGCCGCCGTGCTTGGCCAGCTGGTTGAGCATGTGGTCGAAGAACCCGACGCCGGTCGCGACGTCGGCGCCACCGGTGCCGTCCAGGTCGATCTCGACCAGCACCTTGGTCTCGCCGGTGGTGCGTTCCACCCGGGCGGTCCTCGTCATGCGCAGCTCCGCGGGTTCGCGTTCGGATCGGGATTCGGGGTCGGCACGCCGGCTCACCCGCTCGGCGCGGCGACACCCACCGGATGCACCGAACGTAACGCAGTGAGAAAGGCGTCGGTCTCGGCGGGGGTGCCGGCGCTGACCCGCAGCCAGCCGGCCAGCCCGACGTCGCGGACCAGCACGCCGGCGTCCAGCAGCGCCTGCCAGACCCGTCGCTGGTCGTCGTCGGCGAAGCCGCCGAACAGGACGAAGTTCGCGTCGCTCGCCGCGACCCGCAGCCCCATCGCGGTCAGCTCGGCGACGATCCGGTCGCGCTGGATCTTCAGCGCATCCACGGTGGTCAGCAGCGCGTCCGCGTGCGCCAGCGCCGCCCGGGCGACCGCCTGGGTCAGCGCCGACAGGTGGTAGGGCAACCGGACCAGCTGCAGCGCGTCCACCACCGCCGGCGTCGCGGCGAGGTAGCCCACCCGCGCACCGGCCAGCGCGAACGCCTTGCTCATGGTGCGCGTCACCACCAGTCGGGGGTACGCGTCCAGCAACTCCAGCGCCGTCGGCGTGCCGGGCCGGGCAAACTCCGCGTACGCCTCGTCGACGATCACCATGCCGGGTGCCGCCGCGGCGATCGCGGCGAGCGTCTCCACCGACACCGCGGTACCGGTGGGGTTGTTCGGCGAGCAGACGAACACCACCTCCGGCCGGCGCGCCTCGATCAGCGCGACCGCGGCGTCGGCGTCGATGCCGAAGTCCGCCGTGCGTGGCCCGTCCAGCCAGCCGGTGCCGGTGCCCAGTGCGATCAGCGGATGCATCGAGTACGCCGGGGTGAAGCCCAGCGCGGTGCGGCCGGCGCCGCCGAACGCCTGCAGCAGCTGCTGCAGGATCTCGTTCGAGCCGTTCGCCGCCCACACCTGCGCCGCATCCACGGACCGGCCGTGCCGGGCGCTCAGGTACGCCGCGAGGTCCGTGCGCAGCGCCACCGCGTCGCGGTCCGGGTACCGGTTGAGATCGCGCAGCTGCGCCCCGATCGCCGCGGCCATCGCCGCCACGACCTCGTCGGGTACCGGGTAGGAGTTCTCGTTGGTGTTGAGCCGGACCGGCACGTCCAGCTGCGGCGCCCCGTACGGTTCGAGGCCGCGCAGGTCGTCGCGCAGCGGCAGGTCGGCCAGCGAGACACCGCTCGCCGCGCCGCCGCTCGACCCGGTACCGGTCACCGCGCCGCCGCTCGACCCGGTGCGGGTCGTCTTGCCGTCGGTCACCCCGCACCGCCGAACCGCGCGGTGACCGCCTGGCCGTGCGCCGGCAGGTCCTCGGCCGCCGACAGCGCCACCACGTGCGGCGCCACCTCGCGCAGCGCCTGCTGCGAGTAGTCGATCACGTGGATGCCGCGCAGGAACGTCTGCACCGACAGCCCGGAGGAGTGTCGCGCGCAGCCACCGGTGGGAAGCACGTGGTTGGAGCCGGCCGCGTAGTCGCCGAGCGACACCGGCGAGTACGCCCCGACGAAGACCGCGCCGGCGTTGCGCACCCGGGCCGCGACCCGCGCCGCGTCCGCGGTCTGGATCTCCAGGTGCTCGGCGGCGTAGGCGTCCACCACCCGCAGCCCGTGGTCCAGGTCGTCCACCAGCACCACCCCGGACTGCTTGCCGGACAGCGCGGTCGCCACCCGCTCGTGGTGCCGGGTCGCCGGCACCTGCACGGCGAGCTGCTCCTCCACCGCCGCCAGCAACGACTCGCTCGCGGTGACCAGCACGCTCGCCGCGGCCGGATCGTGCTCGGCCTGGCTGATCAGGTCGGCCGCCACGTGCACCGGGTCGGCGGTGTCGTCGGCGAGGATCGCGATCTCGGTGGTACCGGCCTCGGAGTCGATGCCGACCACGCCGCGCAGCATCCGCTTCGCCGCGGTGACGAAGATGTTGCCCGGCCCCGTCACCAGATCGACCGGCTCCAGCAGCCAGCCGCTCGCCGCACCGGCACCCGGATCGTCCGGGTCGGCGGCGGTCTCGGCGCGCAGGCCGTACGCGAACGCGGCGATCGCCTGGGCGCCGCCCATCGCGTACACCTCGTCGACGCCGAGCAGGGCGCAGGCCGCGAGGATGCCGGGGTGCGGCAGGCCGGTGTCGCGCTGCGGCGGCGAGGCGAGCGCGATCGAGGTCACGCCGGCCAGCTGCGCCGGCACCACGTTCATCACCACGCTGGACAGCAGCGGCGCGAGCCCACCCGGCACGTACAGCCCGACCCGGGAGACCGGGACCCAGCGCTCGGTGACCGTACCGCCCGGGACGACCTGGGTGGTGACGTCGGTGCGGCGCTGGTCGGCGTGCACCGCGCGGGCCCGGTCGATCGAGGTCTGCAGGGCGGCGCGGACCGCGTCGTCCAGCGTGCCGGCCGCCGCGGCGATGGCCTCCACCGGCACCCGCAGCCGGCGCGGCCGGACGCGGTCGAACCGCTCGGTGGCAGCCAGCACCGCCGACGCGCCATGCTGATGCACCGCCTCGACGGTCGGCCGGATCTGTTCGATCGCGGCCGCCACGTCGAGCTGGGCACGGGGCAGCACGTCGCGCGGATCGGTGGTGGTACCGCGCAGGTCGACACGAGTCAGCACGCGTCAAGTCTAGGCGTCCCGACCTGCGGGAACCGGTGGTGTAGCGCACCACGACCGGTACCGGCCGGGGACGGGAACGGCGACCCGGACCGCACCGACATTCCGGCGTACCCGGCCGGAACCGGCCAGGCACGCAGCACGTGGTCGTTCGGTTCGACGGCCGGCAACCCGTAGGCTCGGTACTGTGACCGACGCCATTCCCCTGTTCCCGCTGGGGGCCGTGCTGTTCCCCGGGGTCGTGCTGCCGCTGCACATCTTCGAGCCGCGCTACCGCGCGCTGGTGGCCCACCTGCTGCGGCGGCCCGACGAGGACGACCGCGAGTTCGGCGTGGTGGCGATCCGGCGCGGCACCGAGACCGGTGACCACGACGACACCAGCCTCTACGACATCGGCTGCAGTGCCCAGTTGCGGCAGGTCACCAGCCACCCGGACGGGCGGTACGACGTGGTCGCGGTCGGTCGCCGCCGGTTCACCGTGCTGGACGTGGACACCGAATCCGCGCCGTACCTGCAGGCCTCCGTCGACTGGCTGCCGGACCAGGCCGACCCGGGCGACCTGCGCCGGGCCGAGGCGCTGGTGCCGAGCGTGCTCGCCGCGTTCCGCCGGTACCTGCGCGAGCTCGCCGAGGTGGCCGGCCCGGACGCGCTGTCGCCGGAGGCGGCCCAGGACCAGTTGCCGGACGACCCGGCCGTACTGTCGCACCTGGTCGCGGCGAGCGCCTCGCTGACCGTGGCCGACCGGCAGAAGTTGCTGGCCGAGCCGGACGCGGCGCACCGGCTCCGCGGCGAGCTCGGCCTGCTGCGTCGGGAGACCAGCCTGGTCGCGGCGCTGTCCGCGGTGCCGGCCGCCCTCACCGACTTCCAGGTACCGGCTGGCGTCAACTGACCGGTGTCCACCCGATCGGCCGACCCCGGGCGCCGATGTGGCGCGCTCAGGATCGGCGGGGCGCGTCCGGCCAGTCGACCGGCTCCATCGGCGCGGCCGGCGATGCGTCCGCCGGCGGCGGCGGGAACGCGTCGGCCGAACCGCCGGGCGCGAAGGGATCAGCCGACCAGTCCGAGCCGGTCGGCCGCGCCGGCCCGGGAAACTGCGCGGAACCGGGCGGCCGGGCCGTACCGGAGGCCGACGAGCCACCGTTCGACCGAGGATCGGCCGGCGGCGCGGGCGCCCCGAACGAGGGCGGTGGCTCGCTACCCGAAGCCGACCCGGGCGCACCGAACGAGGACGGCGACCCGCCACCCGACGGCGACCCGAACGCCGATGGCGACCCGCCACCCGACGGCGACCCGAACGCCGATGGCGACCCGCCACCCGACGGCGACCCGAACGCCGATGGCGACCCGCCACCAGAGGGCGACCCGGGCGCTGATGGTGACCCGCCGCCGGAGGGCGGCGACCCGGGCGCACCGAACGTCGGCGGTGGCTCGCCGCCCGGGGACGGCACCGGTAGGCCGGCCGGCGGGGCCGGCCAGCTGACGCCCGGCACGGTGTCGTCGGGTCGGGCCGGCGGTCCGGCCACCGACCCACCGGGTGCGGCACCGGCGCCCGGCGCCGCACCGGCGCTCGGATCGCTGGCGGGCGCACCGGAGCCTGCGGCCCCGCCCGGCGCCGC
>NZ_BOPO01000017.1 GCF_017312725.1 Actinocatenispora comari
AACCGGCCTCGGTGGCGGCGGCCTCCGCCGCCTCGAGCGCCTGCGCGGCGCTCGCCTCGGCATCCCGGTGGCCCTGCCGCGCGGCCTGCGCCTCGGTACGGGCCTCGTCGCGTTCGGCGTGCGCCGCGGCGAGCTGCGCCGCGGTCTCCGCCCGTACCTGGGCGACCTGGCGTTCGACGCCGGCGGGGGACAGTTCGGCGTGCAGCGACTCGGCGAGCGTGTCGGTCAGCTGCTCCAGCCGGTCGACCAGTTCCCAGGAGCGGGCGATCTGGCCGGTGAGGCCGGGCGCGTGGCGTTCCCGCATCCGCGAGTTGCGGGCCGCCCGCTGGCAGCCGCCGTCGTTGTCCCGGCAGTACCGGAACGGGCGCCCGGCGCCGATGCGTTGCGGCACCGGCTTCCCGCAGTACGCGCAGGGCCGGGTGGGCGCCTCGGCCTGGCTGGCGTCGGCGGCGGGTTCGGTGGCGGGGTCGGCCATGTCGGTCAAGTCTAGGTACCGCGGCGCGCCGACCTGCGGTCGGATCCTGGCCGCAGCGGGTGCCACACTGCGTCTCATGCTGCAAACCTCGGCGCGACTGCTGCGCCTGCTGTCCCTGCTGGAGTCGCGGCGCGACTGGGGCGGGCCGGAGCTGGCGGAGCGGCTCGGGGTCAGCGTGCGCACGGTGCGCCGCGACGTGGACAAGCTGCGCGAGCTCGGCTACCCGGTGGCCGCGGCGACCGGCACCCTCGGCGGGTACCGGCTGGGTGCCGGTGCGGCGCTGCCGCCGCTGCTGCTCGACGACGAGGAGGCGGTCGCGGTCGGGGTCGCGCTGCGCACCGCGGCCGGGGGCGCGGTGACCGGCATCGAGGAGACGGCGCTGTCGGCGATGACCAAGCTGGAGCAGGTGCTGCCGCCGCGGCTGCGGCACCGGGTGCGCGCGTTGAACGTGTCGGTGCTGCGGGTACCGGCCGCGGCCGGCCCGACCGTCGACCCGCAGGTGCTGACCACGCTGGCCGCGGTGTGCCGGGACACCGAACGGGTCCGGTTCGACTACCGCAGCCACGACGGCGACGACACGGTGCGTACGGTCGAGCCGTACCGGCTGGTCGCGTGGGGCCGCCGCTGGTACCTGGTGGCCTACGACCTGGACCGCGACGACTGGCGCACGTTCCGGGTGGACCGGATCACCCCGCGGATCCCGACCGGGCCGCGGTTCACGCCCCGCCCGCTGCCCGCCGACGACCTCGCCGAGTACGTGGCGCGCCGGGTGTCGACCGCGCCGTGGCGCTACCAGGCGACGGTCCGGGTGCTGGTCGGCGCGGACGAGCTCGCGAAGCGGATGCCCGCGTCGGCCGGGCAGATCGACCCGGTCGACGAGCACAGCTGCCTGTTGCGCACCGGCGCCGACAACATCGACATGCTCGCGGTGTACCTGGGCATGTTCGGCGCCGACTTCGAGGTGCTCGACCCGCCGGAGCTGGTGACCGCGGTGGCGGCGCTGGCCGACCGGTACGCCCGCGCCGCCCGCCCCTGACCGCCTGCGGCGGCAGGTACACCATCGCCGACGTCGACCAGGCACGGGCGGCCCGGCCCTGACCCTTGCGGCAGCGGGGCTGGCGCCGATCGTCACCGCGCCGGCCCCGCTGCTCGAACTGCCCGCAGTCCGAGAGGGGCACGGCGCCCGGCACCTCGTTGCCCGACGCCTTGCCAACCGACCGGCCCCGGATGCCGGTCGTCGCGCTGGTCGCGCGGCGGCCCACCGGTCAGGTCGTGATCAGGGTCCAGCAGGCGGCGGCGAGCCGTTCCGGGGCCACCGGTGACGTGGCGGCCGATGCGTCGGCGATGACGCCGACCAGCGCGCCGGCCAACCACGCGGCGTGCACTCCGGCCGGCACCTGGGGGCCGACGGCGGGTCGTTGACCGGCCGCGAACCGGTCGCGCAGCGCGGCGGCGAGCCGGTCGCGCAACTCGGCGGCGAACCGGGCCGAGCCGTCGGCGGACAGCAGCCGGGCGTAGTGCGCGCGCCGGGCGGCGATCTGCTCGAACAGCCGCACCAGCGGCTCGGGCGGCACCTCGCCGGGTGCGCGCAGCGGGCACAGGGCGGCCTGGTCGACCACGGCGGTGACCGCATCGCCCATCGCGTCGGCGAGCAACGCGTCCCGGTCGGGGTAGTGCTGGTAGACAGTGGCCCGGTTGACGCCGGCGGCGGCGGCGACCGCGGCGATGGTGACGCTGGCCGGTGGGCGGTCGGCGGCGAGGGCCAGCGCCGCGTCGCGCAGCGCGGCGCGGGTGCGGCGGGCCCGTGGATCGTCGGGGTTCACCCCGCCACTATACGACACCTGTTGGCTAAACGACAGTTGTCGGTTACCGTGGTGGCATGCGTATCGAGATCTGGGCCGACCTGGTCTGCGGCTGGGCGTACGTGGCAAAGCGGCGGATCGAGCGTGCCCTCGCCGACTGGCCCGGCCAACCGCCCGAGCTGCACTGGCGCCCGTACCGGATCGACCCGACCGCGCCGCCGCGGCCGGTGCGGCTCGGGCAGGCGTTGCAGGACCCGCAGGTCGCCGCCGCGCTCAGCAGCTGCGGCGCGGATCCCGACGAGGCACCTGCCGCCGCCCGGATGCGGGCCGCCGCGGCCGCCGCCGACGAGGGCATCGGCCCCCGCTTCGGCGCCGCCTGGCGGGTCGACCCCACCGACGCGCACCGGCTGGTCGCCCTCGCGTACCGGCAGGGTGGTGCCGCGACGCAGGGCCGGGTCGTCGAGGCCCTGCTGCACGCGCACTTCGTCGCCGGTGCACCGATCAGCGACCCGGCCGTACTGGCGCGCATCGCCACCGACGCCGGGCTGGGCGCCGACGTGCTCGCCGAAGGCGCCGGCGCCGACGAGGTGACCGACGCGCTGCTGGTCGCCCGGGCCCGGGGCATCGTCGCCTCGCCGACGATCGTGGTCGGCCGCACGGCACTGCGTGGCGCCCAGCCGCCGGAGGCCATCCTCGACCTGCTCCGCGCCGCCGACGGCACCCAGATCAGCGCCGCCGCCGGGCCGGACGACGAGACCGGCGACGGGCCGGTCGAGCGGTACCGGTGGGCCGAGTCGCTGCTGGCCGGCGGCGACCCGCTCGGCGCGCTGCGGCTGCTCGCCCCGGTGCTCGACGAGCACCGGGAGCCGGCGGTGCTGGAGCTCGCCGGCCGGGCGTACTTCGGCTCCGCGCAGTTGGGCCGGGCCGAGGCGGTGCTGCGCGAGCTGGTCGCCGCGCGCCCGGACGACGCGTACGGACGGCTGCTGCTCGGCCGCACCCTGCAACGGCAGGGGCGCGCCGACGACGCCGCCGCCGAGCTGCGACTCGCCGCCGCGATGGACCCCGGGTACGCCACCCGGGCGAGCACCTGGTTGCGCTGACGACCACCGTCGGCGGCCCGCCCGGGCTGGCCCGATCCACTTCTCCGGGCGGCCGAGAACCGAAGCCGGTCCTCGGCCGCCCGCTCCGGTCCCGCCGGGTTCGGCGGTCCTGACCCGCCCGGGCGGGTCAGGACCGGTGCGGTGGGTCGAGGCCGAGGGCCGCGCACGCGGCGTCGAGGGCCACCCGGCGCAGCTGCTCCTGCGGTACGTCGGGGAACTGGATCGTGCAGTCCTGGATGCCGCCGAACGCGACGACCGCCCGGGCGGCCTGGTCCAGCGTGGGTTCGGTGCCGTGCAGCAGCCGGCCGAACCGGCGGCGCCAGGCCAGCACGACCTCGATCAGGCCGAGTTCGGCGAACGTGGTCAGCTCGCTGAGCATCAGCATGATCTCGGCGCGGTGCCGGTAGTGGAAGTCGAAGTACCCGTCCAGCAGCGCGTACGGGTCGACCGAGGGCAGTGCCTCCTGCGCGGCGAGGAACGCCTCCTCCTCGTCGATGATCGGCTGCACGATGCTGCGCACCAGCTCCTCCCGGGACGAGAAGTGGTAGTACAGCGCCGGTTTGGTGATGCCGAGCCGGTCGGCGATCTCCTGCAGGCTGGTGCGGTGCACGCCCTGCCGGGCGAACAGCTCCCGGGCGGTGCGCTGGATGCGCTGCTTGGTGTCGGACGGGCGAGGCATGCCGCCACCCTACCTTACTTACCGATAGGTAAACGGGTACGCTTACCTATCGGTAAGTAAGGAGGCATGCCATGCGGGTTCTCATCTCCGGCGCCAGCATCGCCGGACCGGTCCTGGCGTACTGGCTGGCCAGGCACGGATTCGCCGTCACCGTGGTGGAGCGGACGCCGGCCCCACGCACCACCGGCGGCCACGCCGTCGACCTGTTCCGCCCCGCGGTCGACATCGCGGAACGGATGGGCGCCCTCGCCCGGGTCGAGCAGCGCGCCACCGGCACCAACCGGATGACCGTGTACCCGGAGGGCGCGCGCCGCGGCGTCCGGGTCGACCTCGAGAGGATCTTCGGCGCCGCGTCCGGGCGGCACCTCGAGATCATGCGCGACGACCTGAGCCAGATCGTCCGCGACGCCAGCCGCGACGACGTCGAGTACCGCTACGGCGACTCGATCACCGCGATCGACCCCGACGGCGAGGTGCGGTTCGAGCACGCCGCACCTCGCCGGTACGACCTCGTGATCGGCGCCGACGGGCTGCACTCCACGGTGCGCCGGTTGACGTTCGGCGACGAGGCGCCGCTGCGCTCCTTCATCGGCGCGTACTTCGGGGTGCTGAGCCTGCCCAACCCCGGGCTGGACCGCGAGCTGCGCATCCACGTCGGCGTCGGCCGCACCGCCGGCATGTACGGCGCGCCGCACCTCGGCGACGCCCGGGTACTGTTCCTGTTCCGCAGCGACCACGAACTCGACTACCGGCACCGGGACGTGGCCCGGCAGAAGCACCTGCTGCGCGACGCGTTCGCCGGCTTGGACACCGAGGTCGACGGCTGGCTGGCCGAGCTCGACCGCACCCCCTCGTTCTACTTCGACTCGATCAGCCAGCTACGGATGGACACCTGGTCGCGGGGAAGGGTGACGCTGGTCGGCGACGCCGGCTACAGCCCCGGCCCGGCCGTCGGCGGCAGCACCACCCTGGCGATGGTCGGCGCGTACGTGCTGGCCGGGGAGCTGGCGACGGCTGGTGGCGACCATGAGCGTGCCTTCGCCTGCTACGAGCGCATCATGACGCCGTACGTGCGCGGCAGCCGGGCGTCCGCCCTGAGCGCGGCGAAGACCCTGATCCCCACGTCCCGGCTCGGGGTCACCGGGCTGGCCCAGGTCTCCCGGCTGGTCGCCGCGCTGCCCACCCGTGCCGGCCGCGCCGTGTTGCGCCTCGCCACCAACAGCGCCCGCCTGTACGACTCGATGACCGTCGCGGACCACCCGCCGTTCCCGGCGCCCGCGGCGATCGTCGAGGAGCCGTGATCCGGCGGACGGCTCGTGGGGTCCGCACCCGACCCCACGACACGGTCGCGTCGACGGCCAGCTCCAGCCGGCCGTCGACCGCCCACGGCTGGACCAGTCGGGTCACCGCCGCGTCGAACCCGGTGGCCTCGGCGGCCGACAGTGCAGCCGGGCCACGCTCGCTTCGACCTTCCTGCGCCGCCGGCCGTCGTGGCCGGCCGCCGATGTTGCCACCGGCGGCGCCGACCGGGAGCCGCCGCACCGCGCGACCCGTTCGCCGCTCAGACGGGGTTGCCGAACCAGCGGCGCAGGTGGTCGTCCAGGTCCTGCTGATCGTCGCCGATCCAGGCGACGTGGCCGTCGGGCCGCAGCAGCGCGCACGGAACATCCAGCGCCGCGGTCCGGTCCGGCAGGTGGTCGACCCGGTCCGCCCAGCCGGCCACGCTCAGCCGCTCGGTGCGGTCCAGCAGCAGCCCGCGGCCGCGATGCAGCAGATCGTAGAGACGTCCCCGCCGCACGTCGAGGTCGCGCAGGCGGCGACCGAGCAGATCGCGACCCGCACCGCCGGGCCGCTGGTCCGGCTCGTCAGCGGCCCGGTTCGTCGCCTCGCGACTGTCGTCGCGGGGCCGATCCGTCGGCTCGCCGCTGGATCGACCCGTCGGCTCGCCGACCTCGTACCGGATGTCGAGTGCGGTGATCTTCTCGATCAGGTGGCGGTTCACCTGCTCGAAGTCCATCAGCTCCGTCAGCAACCGGCGTACGGCCTGCGTGCCGGGGTCGGTGGCATGCAGTTCCATCTGGGCCCGGGTGTTGTCCAGCACCTGCTCGGCGACCGGATGGCGTTCGGTGTGGTAGGTGTCCAGCAGCGGGTCCGGCGCCCAGCCGCGGACCTGCGCCGCGAGCTTCCAGCCGAGGTTGACGGCGTCCTGCACGCCCAGGTTGAGGCCCTGGCCGCCGGTCGGTGGATGGATGTGTGCCGCGTCGCCGGCGAGCAGCACCCGCCCGATCCGGTAGCGTTCCGCCAGCCGGGTGGCGTCACCGAAGCGGGACAGCCAGCGCGCGGAGTGCACGCCGAAGTCGGTCCCGGCGACGGCGCGCAGCTCGCGGGCGAAGTCGGCCACGGTGGGTGGTGCCGAGCGCTCGCCGACCTCGGCGACCGGGACCACGACGCTGTAGGTCCCGGCACCGGTGGGTCGCAGCTGGAACCGATGCCCGCTGCTGCCGATCTCGGCCACCCGGGCGGCGACCTCCTCCGGCGGGGCGGCCAGCTGCAGCTCACCCATCAGCGTCTCGGTCCTCGCCGGCTCGCCGGGGAAGCCGACACTGAGCAGCCGGCGCACCGTACTGTGCGCGCCGTCGCAGCCGACCAGGTAGCGCGCACGCGGCCGTTCGCCGTCGGAGAGCCCGACGGTGACCCCCTCGTCGTCCTGCTCGACGGCGGTCACCGCGCACCCGAGCCGTACCGTCGCGCCCAGCTCGCTCGCGTGCTCGGTGAGCAGGCGGACCAGTACCGGCTGCGGGATGCCCAGCAGGTAGGGATGCGCGGAGTCCAGCCGCGGCGCGGGTGCGTCGATCGCGGCGAACAGGCCGGCGGCCGGGCGCTGCCGCGCGTGTGGCCGGATGCGCTCCAGCAGGCCACGCATCGCCATCAGTTCGATGCTGCGGACGTGCAGGGCGACGACCCGCGCGTACGAGGCCGGCTCGGTGTCTCGTTCCAGGACGAGTACCCGCACGCCGTGCAGTCGCAGTTCGGCGGCGAGCACCGCGCCGGTCGGCCCGCAGCCGGCGATGATCACGTCGTGGCCGGCGGGCGTCCGGGCGGGGTCGTCCGGCGCGGGGAGGCCTGCGGGGGTGCCGCCCCGCTCGGCCGGGTCGGTCGACGACGGCGCGGCGGTGAATGGTGCGGAGTCCATGAACGGTGCCTTTCGGGAGTGCCTGCGGCGCTCCCGGCGACACCTGCGTCAGTCGCCGACCGTGACGGGAACGGGGAGCACCCACGTCGTTGCTGCGGTCATGGGTCTCACCTCCTCGGCCGGTGTCGCGGTCCACCACACGGTACAAGCACGCCCGGCGTCGGCGCCCGGCGAGGTGGGCCGTTCAGCGCTCGGGGAACTCCAGCTCGGCCCGCTGGCCGGCGGTGAGCGGGAAGTACGCCAGGAACGTCACTCCGTCGCCGAGCGCGTCGAACCGGGCGATGCGCACCCCGGCCGGTTCGTAGAAGGTGTCGCCCGGGGTCAGGACCGTCTCGGGCGCACCGTCGATCTGGTACACCGCCGAGCCGGACTCGATGGAGCCGAACACCGGCCCGTTGTGCACGTGCAGCCCGCCGGCGGTGTCGGGCGCGATCACGATGCGCCGCACCTCGACCCGCTGCACCGGCAACGGCGCCGGCAGCGGCTGATCGATCAGCACGGTACGGGTGACGGGGGCTGGGGAGTGCTGCTGGTCGTGGTCCATCGGATCCTCTCGGACGGGTCGGGTGCGGGTCAGCCGCCGGGTCGGGTCAGGAGCGCCAGCACGCCGGTGACGGCCTGGTCGAACGGGTCGTCGCGGCCCGCCGCACGGGCCAGCACGTACCCGCCCTGCAGCACCGCGACGATCACCGCGGCAGTGGCCCGCGGGTCGAGGCCGGGATCGAGCTCGCCCGCGTCGCGGCCCGCGGCGAGCACCTCGGCGAGTCGGGTACGCAGCCAGTCGAAGGTCTGCTCGACCGGTTCGCGCAGCAGCGGATCGGCCATCACGTCCGGGTCCTGGGTGAGCCGGCCGATCGGGCAGCCCTTCTGCACTTCGCGCTCGCGCCGCAGGTAGCCGGTGATGCGTTGCGCCGCGGTACCGGGGGCGGACAGCTCCGCGTCGGCCGCCGCCCGCAGCTGCTCGGCGGTGCGGCGGATCGCCGCCAGCGCCAGCTCCCGCTTGCCGGCGAAGTGGTGGTACATGCTGCCCTGCCCGGCGCCGGACCGCTGCTGGATCGCTTTCGGGCTGGTCCCGACATAGCCGCGCTCCCACAACAGCGCCCGGGTGCTCTCGATCAGCCGTTCCTGCGCGTCCACGACCGCAGTGTACATACCAGTAGGTACAGTCGGTGCCCCGGTTCCGGGGCCGCCGGATCCGCGACCCGGTCCGTGACTGCCCGAACCGCGTCGGGACGTCCGAAGCCACGATTCGGTGCGTCTCTTTAGCCGACCCGAGGGACCCACCCAGTTACGTCGTTGACGAATCTCCCGGGGGATCCCGCGGGCGTCCCGGCCCACATTAACGAATTATCAATATTGATTAACCAGTAACTCGCTCAAGGAGGCGCTCGGAGCTGCACCACATAATTCCCGTTATGTTGCATCGATGCCTCAAGGGGCGCGCATCGTTCGATGGGTGCGGCCTGCCCTCGCTCCGAGGCCGGGTCGACTCGCCACGCCTGGGGACACGTCGAGGTGCTGCCACCGTTCGTGCGGTGCGGGACCGTCTCCGGCTGCACGTGCGCCGCCGACCCCGCACCCGTCCGGCTGGCTCTGCCTGGGGCGGTATCCTCGACGAACTCAGCGAGGCTTCCCGAACATCACCGGGGCTTCTTCGGCCACAGCCTCCATCGGGGGTGTGGGTGCGACCGGTCGACCTGGCCCGCGAGCACGGGCTGTCCGCGCAGGCGATCCGCAACTACGACGAGGCCGGCGTGTTCCCGCCGACCGGGCGCACCGCCACCGGGTACCGGCGGTACACACCGCTGCACGCCCAGGCGCTGCGGGCGTTCCTGGCGCTGCGCCGCGGGCACGGGCACCGGACGGCGGTCGAGATCATGCATGCGGTCAACCGCGGCGACCCCGACTCGGCGTACCGGCTGATCGACGCCGCGCACGTCGAACTCGGCGCCGAACGAGACACCCGCGCCGAGGTGGCGTCAGCGCTGGGCGCCCTGTCCGGTGCCCCGCCGGCACCGCGGCACGGCCGGCCGCTGACCGTCGGTGAGCTCGCCCGCCGCCTCGGCGTGCACGCCGCGACGCTGCGCGCCTGGGAGGCCGACGGCATCCTGCGCCCCGACCGGGACCAGGCGACGGGCTACCGGCAGTACGGGCCGGGCGCGGTGCGCGACGCCGAGATCACCCGCCAGCTACGCCGCGGCGGGTACCCGTTGACCCAGGTCGGCCAGTTCGTCGAGTCGTTGCGCGAGGCAGGCGGGACGCAGCCGCTGCGCGCGTTCCTCGACACCTGGCAGGAGCGCATCACCACCCGCAGCCGCGCCCTGCTCACCGCCGCCGCTCACCTCGACACCTACCTCACCGCCCTCGACCAGCCTGGAGCCACCGCCCTCGACCAGCCCTGATGCAGTCGTTGCGCGCGTCCCATCCCCAGCCGAAGTACCGACCGCCCCCCAGCAGCGCCTCGCCGACGGGCGCACTGCAACCCGACAACGTCAGTGACGAAACGGCCGTGGTGGCCGCCCCGCACCGCTTCTCCGGTGCGGTGCGGGCGGCGCTGCCGATGGTGCCGTGGCGGCTGGATCGGTTGTGGCGACTGCGGTTGCCGGTGCGGCGGCTGCCCGTCGAGCAGTTCGGGTGGCTGCTGGAGCTGCCGCTGTGGCAGCGCGACGGCCGGCGGTTCCAGGTCACGCCGCGGCAGGTGCTCGACGCACCGGACCGGTTCGGCGATCACCTGCGCCGGGTGCTGGCCGCGGATCTGCGCTTCCCGGTCCACGTCGTCGGGCATCGCGGCCGGCTGGTGATCCTGGACGGGTACCACCGGCTCGCGAAGGCGACGATCGAGGATCGGCGGGAGATCGACGCGATGGTGCTGTCGGATGCCGACCTGGACGGTCTGTGCGAGCATCCGCGCCTGCTCCGGCGGCCGGATGCACCTAGCCGGTGAGGATGGCGGCGAGGGCGGCCAGGGAGCCGGTACCGGGGGCGAGGTAGTGGTCGTGGTCGGCGACACCGGCGGTGCAGAACGGGCGGGCGCCGAACGCGGGGTCGGTGGGGCGGCGACCGTGGCCGAACCCGCCGCGGCGCACGCCGGGTACGAAGCGGGTCCAGTCGCCGGGCGCGCAGGCCGCCCAGATCCGTGCCGTGGTACCCAGTTCGGCGGCGGTGGCAACGCCCAGCCCGGGCGAGCCGAACACGGCGATGTCGCGTACCGGCGGCGGCAGTGCGGCCGCGGCGAGGCCGACCACGACCGAGCCGTAGCTGTGGCCCAGCAGCGTGATCGCCGCTCGCGGCGCCACCACCGCGAGGCCGCGGACGAACCGAACCAGCTCGGCGGCGCCGGCGGCGGCGAGCTTCTCGCGCGCCACCTCGGGATGCGGACCGCGCGGGGCGCGGTAGCCGAGCCAGGCGACGACCGCGACCCGGCGCGGGCGTCGCGCGTCGGCGACCCGGTACAGGTTCACCGCCTGTACCGCCGGGGCCCGGTGTCGCTGGCCGCCGAGGCCGCGGGCGAAGTCGGCGAGGCGGCTGTCGGCGCCAGGTACCAGCACCGCAAGCCGGTCGGCGGTCGACAGGTCCCCGTACACCAGGGCGACGCGGCCCGGCGGGGACGGATCGAACAGCAGGTACTGGCCGGTCCAGGTGCCGAACCGGGTGGGCCGCATCCGGTGCCTGTTCGCCGCGTACCGCATGGCCGGCGGGGCGCCGTCGAGGGTGCCGACCGCGGCGGGGAAGCGCGCCGCGAGCCGCCGTCGCGCCGGCTCGGTCAACGCGGTGAGGTACTCGTGCACCGCCGTCGGCGTCACCTCGACCGGCTCCGGGCAGTAGGGCCGGCCGAGGCGACCGGCCGCCGCCGGACGGGGCCAGGGGCGGCCGGCGGCGGCGATCGCCCGGACCAGGCTGGTGCGGGCGCGCGGCGGAGTCCGTTGCCGGGCAACGACTGTCGACGTACTCACCGACCGAGTGTGCGGCGCGTCGGGGCGCGGCGGCATCCGCCCGGCGGCTACCGCGGCGCCACCGGGGCTGTCCGCGAGGCGTACGCCGGTGCGCCGATGACGCGCGACGTGGCCGGCGCCTAGCGTCGAGCCCGTCCCGCCGACCGGTCGGTGAGCGCCGGTGGCCCGAGCGGTCGCCGAGTCGTCGCCGACCGGTCGTCTGCCGGGTCGTCCCTCGATGTCAGGAGACCGATGCACCGCCTCGACCGGCCGGCCGTGACCGCCACGGTGGCCAACCTGCTCGCCCGCTGGACGCCGTACCTGGACACCGAGCTGTACACGCTGCCCGGGCTGGTGGCTCCGGGCGACGTCTGCGTGGACGTCGGTTCCGCCGCCGGCCTGTACTGCCAGGCGATGTCGCAGCTGGCCGGGCCCACCGGGCGGGTGCACAGCTTCGAGCCGGTGACCTTCTCGCATCCGGTGTGGTCACGGGTACTGGGTGCGCGGCGACGCGGCAACGTGTGCCATCACCCGGTGGCGGTCGGCGCCGAGCCGGGCCGGCTGTCGATGCGGGTGCCGTTCGACGACCGCGGCCCGGCCACCAGCCGGTCGTTCCTGGACTGGCACACCCACGGCGTGGGCTCCAACGCCGAGTACCCGTACCACGTGGACGTGCCGGTGCCGGTCGAGACGCTGGACGGGCTGGCCGCCGACGGCCACCTGACCCGGCTGGACTTCCTCAAGATCGACGTCGAGGGCGGGGAGCTGCACGTGCTGCACGGCGGCCGGCAGGTGATCGAGCGGTACCGGCCGACGATGCTGATCGAGATCGAGGCCCGGCACACCGCCCGGTACTCCTACGCCGCGGACGAGGTCGCCGACTGGCTGACCGAGCGTGACTACCAGATGTACGCGTGGCGTCGCGGCTGGCAGCCGGTCGACGCGGTGTGCGTGCACGCCAACAACTACCTGTTCCGGCCGCGGGGCACGGCGGGCCGGTGACCCAATCCGCTTGCGGCCACGTTGCGTCACCGGGCAGGCTCGACGCCATGAGTGACATGTGGGCCGAGGGCGCCGAGGATCCCCGCGACTACGGCAACCCGGTGGGGGAGAAGGCGACGCTGCGCGGATACCTGTCGAACTACCGGCTGACGCTGGGGATGAAGTGCGACGGGCTGGACCCCGAGCAGCTCGCCCGCCGCTCGGTGCCGCCGAGCACGATGAGCCTGCTCGGCCTGGTCCGGCACATGGCGAGCGTCGAGCACCACTGGTTCGAGCGGGTCCTGCAGGGCCACCCGGACCGGGCCCGGCTGTACCGCACCGCCGACGACCGGGACGCCGACTTCAACGGCGCGATCGGCGAGCAGTCCGTGGTGGACGAGGCGTTCGCCAGCTGGAAGGAGCAGATCGCCCGGGCCGATGCGTGGCTCGACGAGCTCGACGAAGCCGAGCTGGGCCGCGAGGTACCGCTCGGCGACGAGACGGTGAGCATCCGCGACGTGCTGGTGCACATGGTCGAGGAGTACGCCCGGCACGCGGGCCACGCCGACCTGCTCCGCGAGTGCATCGACGGCCGCACCGGCCAGTAGCCGCCGCCCGGCTGGCCGCACCGGTCGGTAGCCGCCGCCCGGCTCCGGTCGCCTCGGCCGGGGCGGGCGTCGCGTCGTGCCCGGTAGCGTGCCGCGCATGGCGAACGAACAGCTGCCGGCCGAGGTGCGGCGGGCCGTGTCGGTGTTCCTGTCCACCGTCGACGCGGCCGCGCCTGGTCGTCGGCTGCTACCTGGTCGGGTCGGTGGCGTTGGGCGACTTCCGGGCCAGCGGTGTCGGCCGCGGCCCGTTCCGCACCGCGAGCGACATCGACGTCGTCGCCGTGCTGTCGCGCCGCACCGAGGCGGACACCGCGGTACTGGCCGACGCGCACGCCCGGGTCACCGCCGCGCAGCCGCGCCCGTCGTTCGACGGCTGCTTTCTGACCGAGGCCGAACTCGCCGCCGGGCCGGACGGCTGCGGCGACGTGCCGTGCGCACAGTCGGGCCGGTTCGTGGCGGCCGGGCGGTCCGGGATCAACCCGGTGACGTTCTGCGAGCTGGCCCGGTACGGCATCGCCGTGCGCGGCCCGCAGCCCGACGAGCTGGACGTCTGGGACGACCCGGCGGCGCTGCGCGCGTTCACCGCCGACAACCTGCGCACGTACTGGCGTCCCGCCTGGCACCAGGGCCGCCGGCCGAGCCCGCTGTGGTTCGCGGTCGGGCTGACCGGCTGGTACCCGGTGTGGACGGTGCTGGGGGTCAGCCGGCTGCACTACACGCTGGCCACCGGCGAGATGACGTCCAAGTGCGGCGCCGGCCGGTACGCGCGGGAGACGTTCGGCCCGCGCTGGCACCGGATCCTGGACGAGAGCCTGGCGCTGCGCACCGGCGGGGCCGAGGGGCGCCGCGGCTACCGCAACCCGGTGGCGCGCCGCCGGGAGACCCTGGCGTACCTGGACGCCACCATCGACGCCGCGCTCGCGCTCTGATCGCGGCCGGCGATCAGTCCCGGGGTACGACCGGCTGGCGCAGCACGGTGCGCAGCTTCGCGGGCGCGGTACGGCGGGGATCGCTCAGGTAGATCTCGTGGTGCTGCCCCGTCGGCCGCAGCCCGTTCGCATCGAGGTACTCGCCGTGCAGCTGCGCGAGGATCGGCGTCTCGTCGTCGTAGGAGCCGACGTGCAGCACCTGCGCGCTGCGCCCCTCGTGCAGGGTGTGCAGCCGCAGTTCGGCGATCGCCGGGTTCTGCTTCTTCGCCAGCGCCGCGGTGCGCGCGGCCTCGACCAGCTCCGCGGTCGCCGACGGGGGCAGGCTGATCAGCATCGTCCAGTGCCAGGCGTCCTTGGCCCGGGCGGTGAACACGGACGGGTCGTCGGCCCACCACAGTCCCTCCAGCGGGCCGACGACGAAGTCGTCACCGGTGCGCTTCGCGGCGAACTTCAGCGTGTAGGCGGTCGCGTACAGCGCCTCGACGGCCCGGGCGTACACCGGTGCGGTGTTCGGGTTCCCGGCGCCGTCGACGGCGAGGAACCGCTGCTCGGGCACGTCCACGAGGCCCCACACGGTGTTGCGGGGCGCGTAGCACTGTCTCAGCTCACGCTTGATGTCGTACGACGCCACGAGTCCTCCTGGCTGCCCGCGCCCCGGCGGGTCGTCGGTAGTCGCAGCGCAGGGTACAGGCCGACGGCGGCGACCCCGGCGAGCGCGAGCAGCGCCGGGGTCGCCGCTGCGGCCGACAGCGGGGTACCGGCGGGTCGGCCGGCCTGCAGCACGCTCGCCGCGACGGCGATGCCGATCGTGGGCCCGACGTTCATCGCGGTCTGTTTCAGGCCGCCGACGACCCCGGCGTACCCGGCCGGCGCGTCACCGACCACGGTGCCGGTGGCGGTGACCATCACCGCCGCGAACCCGACGCCCAGCAGCGCACAGGTCGACCCGACCGCCACGCCGTCGCCGGCGGGTGCGAACCGGGCCAGCCCAGCCAGCGCCACGGTCACCAGCGCGACGCCGGTGGCGGCGACCCGGCGCGGCCCGTACCGGCGCAGCGCCAGGCTGGACAGCGGGGCGCCGAGCACCATCAGTACGGTCAGCGGCAGCACCCGCAGGCCCGCGTCCAGCGGGTCGAGGCCGAGCACGTCCTGCAGGCAGAACGTGGCGACGAACAGCGCACCGAACAGCCCACCGGCGGTGACCAGCAGCAGCCCGATCGCCGCGGTCACCGGCCGCGACGCGGCCACCGTACGGGGCACGATCGGTGCGGCGGCCCGCCGCTCGTGCGCGAGCAACGCCGCCGCGCCCACCACCGTACCGAGGGCGCCCAGCACCGTGGCCGCCCCGGTCCAGCCGCGCGCCGGCACACCGACCAGCGTGTACACGCCGAGCGCCAGTACCGCGGCGAGCAGCGCCGCGCCGCCCGGGTCGGTGCGGGAGGGGCGGCGGCGGGCGGCCGGGAGCCGGACCGCCAACCCGACCGCCGCGACGGCCACCGCGACCGGCACGTTGAGCACGAACACGCTGCGCCAGCCCAGCTGCGCGACCAGTACGCCGCCGAGCACCGGTCCGGCGGCGCTGGCGATCCCGATCCCGGCGGTGCGGACCGCGACCGGGGTGGCCAGCCGCTCCGGCGGGTACCGCAGCCGCAGCAGGGCCAGCGTCGCCGGCTGCAGCAGCGCGCCGAACACGCCCTGCACCACGCGCAGGCCGACGACCCAGCCGATGGTCGGCGCCAGCGCGATGCCCGCCGACGCGGCGCCGAAACCGAGGACTCCGGCGACCAGCAGCCGCCGGTGCCCGTACCGGTCGCCGAGCCGGCCGGCGACCACCAGCAGCGCGGCGACCGCGACCAGGTAGCCGGTGCCGGTCCACTGCACCTGCGTCATCGTCGCGTGCAGCTCACGCTGCAGGCTGGGCTGGGCCAGCAGCAACAGCGTGCCGTCCAGGGCGACCATCATGGCGCCGGCGACGCTCGCGACCAGCGCCGCCGACCGCGACACCGCCCCACTCACCGCCGCTCCCGGCGCGGCGTCGCGAACCGCGGCGGCATCCCGGCGACGAGCCGGTCGGCGCTCACCACCGGCCCCCGAGATCGTCCGGGCCCAGGTGGGCGGTCAGCACCGTGTCGACCAGCCGGTCGGTCTGGCCGGCGGCCCGGTCGGGATCGTCCTCGCCGAGCGCCAGCCCGACGGCGCCCCAGCGGCCGAGCTGTGCCACGCCGTGCACGTTGGTCCACAGCGCGATCGCCACGACGGCAGCGGGCGGGTCGTGGCGCGGCCGGTGCGCCTGGACCAGCGCGACCAGGTGGTGGAACAGCGGCATGCTCGTCTCGCGCAGCGGTGGCCCGCCGGCCGCACCCGCCTCGCCGCGCAGCAGGTCGTGCCGGAACATCAGCTCGAACATGCCGGGGCGCTCCCGCGCGTACCGGACGTAGGTGTGTGCGGCCGTCGCCAGTTGCTGCCGTGCTGGCGTCGAGGGGTCGGTGTCGGCGGCGATCCGGTCGGCGAGTTCGGTGAAGCCACGGCGGGCGATCGCGGCGAGCAGCGAGCGGTGGGTGGGGAAGTACCGGCGGGGCGCGCCGTGCGAGACACCGGCGCGCCGGGCGATCTCGCGCAACCCCACCGACTCCGCACCGTCGGCGCACACCAGCTCGACCCCGGCGTCCACCAGCCGGTCGCGCACGGAGCTCTCGGATTCCATAGACACTGTCTACCAGAGATTCGTAGACAGTGTCTATGAACTTCTGATCAGTCTTGCCACAACCGCGTGCGAGCCGCCGTGGAGCACCCAATACAGTGTATTGAATGAGACAACGTATTGCAGTGGTGGGCGCGGGCCCGGGCGGCCTCGCCGTCGCCCGCGTGCTGCACCGGCACGGCCACCCCGTCGCCGTCCTCGAACGCGACTCCGGACCCGCCGCGCGACCCCCGGGCGGCACGCTGGACCTGCACAAGGGGCTGGGACAGCTCGCCCTGGCCAAGGCCGGCCTGTTACCGCAGTTCCGGGTGCTGTCTCGTCCGGAGGGGCAGGCCATGCGCATCCTGGACGTGGACGGCACCGTGCTGCGCGACTGGCAGCCCCGCCCGGACGACGACGCCAACCCCGAGATCGACCGCGGGCAGCTGCGTGACCTGCTGCTCGGCCCGCTCGAGGTCCGCTGGGGATGCCGCGTGACGCGGGTGGCCCCGGACGACCGGGGCGTCGTGGTGCACGTCGCGGGCGGGCGGCAGGAGAGGTTCGACCTGGTGGTCGGCGCGGACGGCGCCTGGTCCCGGGTCCGGTCGGCGCTCTCCCCGGTGACGCCGCACTACACCGGCGTCACCACCGTCGAGACCGCCCTGGACGACATCGACACCCGCCACCCCGACCTCGGCCGACTGGTCGGCGACGGGGCGATGGCCGTGTACGGGGTGAACCGGGCGCTCGTCGCGCAACGGGGCAGCGGTGGCCACGTCAGGGTGCACGCGCAGTTCCGGGCCCCGGTGGACTGGCACGCCGACCTGGACCCGGCCGACGCCGAGGCCGTACGGTCGCGCCTGCTGGCCCTGTTCGACGGGTGGGCCGCTCCGGTGCTCGACCTGCTGCGCCGCGGCGACACGTTCACCCACCGCCCGCTGCACGTGCTGCCGGTCGACCACACCTGGACGCACGTGCGCGGAGTGACGCTGCTGGGCGACGCCGCCCACCTGATGCCGCCGCTGGGTGTCGGCGCGAACCTCGCCCTGCTGGAGGGCGCCGAGCTCGCCGAGGCGCTCGCCGCCGACCCCGCCGACCCGGACGAGACGGTCTGGGCGTTCGAGGAACGGATGTGGGCCCGGGCGGGCAAGTGGGCGAAGATCACCCAGGCGGGGCTGGAGCGGCTGGTCAGTTCCGACCCCGCCGCGGCCATCGCGCTGTTCGACGAGGTCCAGTCGTGAAAAATTCCGGGGAGGATGTCGAGAACGCGCGGGCGGCCGCGTCCCTGGGGTGAACGCGGCCGGAGGCGGCCGTACCGGATCGAGGAGAACACCATGGCCAAGTACCTGTTGCTCAAGCACTACCGAGGCGCGCCGGCGGCGGTCAACGACGTACCGATGGACCGGTGGACGCCCGAGGAGGTCACCGCGCACCTCAAGTACATGGACGACTTCGCGAAGCGGTTGGAGCGCGACGGGGAGTACGTCGGCGGGGTGGCGCTGTCGCCGGAGGGTACGTTCGTGCGCTACGACGGCGAAGGCCGGCCGCCGGTGACCGACGGCCCGTTCGCCGAGACGAAGGACCTGATCGCCGGCTGGATGGTGATCGACGTGGACAGCTACGAGCGGGCGGTGGAGCTGGCCGGTGAGCTGTCCGCGGCGCCCGGCGCCGGGGGCCGGCCGATCCACGAGTGGCTGGAGCTGCGCCCGTTCCTGGCCGACCACGCGGACACCACCGAGTGAACGAGGCGCTGCTGCGGGAGCTGGTGCCCGCGGTGATCGGCGTCCTCGTCCGCCGCGGAGCCGACTTCGCGACGGCCGAGGACGCCGTGCAGGAAGCCCTCATCGAGGCGGTACGGGTCTGGCCGGACGACCCGCCGCGGGAGCCGAAGGGGTGGCTGGTCACCGTCGCCTGGCGCAAGTTCCTCGACCTGGCCCGCGCCGACGCGGCCCGGCGCCGGCGGGAGGAACGCGTCGACGAGCAACCGCCGGCCGAGCCGGCCCCGGCCACCGACGACACGCTGCAGCTGTACTTCCTGTGCGCGCACCCGTCACTGAGCCCGGCGTCGGCCGTCGCGCTGACGCTGCGCGCCGTCGGCGGCCTGACCACCCGCCAGATCGCCGCGGCGTACCTGGTGCCGGAGGCGACGATGGCGCAGCGGATCAGCCGGGCCAAGCGCACCGTCGCCAGGGTCCGGTTCGACCAGCCGGGCGAGATGGCCACCGTGCTACGGGTGCTGTACCTGGCGTTCAACGAGGGGTACTCGGGCGACGTCGACCTCGCCGCCGAGGCGATCCGGCTCACCCGGCAGCTCGCCACCCGCACCATGCACGAGGAGGCAGCCGGGCTGCTCGCGCTGATGCTGCTGCACCACGCGCGGCGCCCGGCCCGTACCGGCACCGACGGACGGCTGATCCCGCTGGCCGAGCAGGACCGCAGCCGGTGGGACACGCGGCTGATCGCCGAGGGCGTCGACGTGCTGCAGGCCGCGCTGGCCCGCGACCGGCTCGGCGAGTACCAGGCGCAGGCCGCGATCGCCGCGCTGCACGCCGACGCACCCACCGCGGCCGAGACCGACTGGGTGCAGATCGTCGAGTGGTACGACGAGCTGGTCGCGCTGACCGACAGCCCGATCGTGCGGCTCAACCGGGCGGTCGCCCTCGGCGAGGCGGACGGGCCGCAGGCGGGGCTCGCCGCCCTGGCCGAGCTCGACGAGGGCCTGCCCCGCTACCCCGCGGCCGCCGCCTACCTGCACGAACGGGCCGGCGATCGGGCCACCGCGGCCCGGCTCTACGCCACCGCGGCGCGCGCCGCGGTCACCATCCCCGAGCGCGACCACCTCACCCGGCAGGCCGCCCGGCTCAACACCGGGCTGCGGTCATAACCCGGCGTCGTGGCCCAGCAGCGCGATCTGGGTGCGGTTGTCCAGGTCGAGCTTGGTGAGGATGTGTGACACGTGCGCCTTGACGGTGGCGACGCTCATGGACAGCTCCGCGGCGATCTCCGCGTTGCTGTGGCCCCGGGTCACCGCCACCGTCACGTCGCGTTCCCGCTGGCTGAGGGTGGCGACCGCGTCCCGCGCCCGCTCGTACCGGGACGCCTGGTGCGCGGCGCGGTCCATCAGCCGCCGCAGCACGCCCGGCGACAGCATCGGCTCGCCGGCGGCGACCCGGCAGACCGCGTCCACGATGCGCTCCGGCGGGGTGTCCTTGAGCAGGAAGCCGCTGGCCCCCGCCCGCAGCGCCAGCAGGATGTTCTCGTCGGCGTCGAAGGTGGTCAGCACGATCACCTGCGGCGGCGACGGGCGCGCCCGCAGCCGGCGGGTCGCGGTGATGCCGTCCACCCGCGGCATCCGCAGATCCATCAGCACCACGTCGGGGGAGTGCGCGTCGGCCGCGGCCGGCACGTCGGCGCCGTCGGCGGCCTCGCCGACCACCCGGATGCCCCGCGCGCCGTCCAGCATCATCGACAGGCCGGCGCGGACCAGCGCGTCGTCGTCGACCAGCAGTACCCGTACCGGTGGGGTCACGCCGGCCATGCTAGCCAGGCATGCAGCCGGAACCGGCCGGCCGCCGCGCCGTGGTCCAGTTCCCCGCCGGCGAGCCGGACCCGTTCGGTGAGCCCGATCAGCCCGGTACCGGTGCCCGGCAGTGCCGGCCGGGCGGGGCTTGCCGGCACCGGGTTGGTCACCTCGATGACCAGCCGCCCGCCCGGCGCCCCGGTCAGGGTGACGTCCACCGGCGCGCCCGCGGCGTGCTTGCGGGCGTTGGTCAGCGCCTCCTGCACCACCCGGTACGCGGTGCGCCCGGTCGCGGCCGGCAGCGCCCCGGCGTCGGTGACCTCGTCGGCCAGCCGTACCCGCATCCCCGCCGCCCGGGACTCCTCGACCAGCCGGGCCAGGTCGGCGAGGGTGGGTTGGGGCGGAGTGTCCGGATGCTCGTCGTCGCGCAGCACCGTGATCACCTCGCGCAGCTCGTCCAGCGCCTGGTGCACCCCGGTACGGATCACCCCGGCCGCGTGCGTGAGCTGCTCGGCGGGCGCATCCGGCCGGTACTCCAGCGCGCCGGCGTAGGTGGCGATCAGCGACAGTCGGTGGGCGAGCACGTCGTGCATCTCGCCGGCGATCCGGGCCCGTTCGGCGGCGCGGGCCTCGGCGACCCGGCGGCCCTGCTCGGCCTCGGCGCGGCGGGCCCGTTCGCGCAGCGAGGCGATCAGCGCACGGCGCGACCGGGCGAGCGCACCCCAGCCGAACAGCGCGCCGTAGGCGGCGACGATCAGCACCAGCCACCAGCCGTACGTGAGGCCGCCGGACGGCCGCCACGCACCCTGCACCGCCTGCGCGGCGATCCCGCCGGCCGCGACGGCGGCCGCGACCGGGGACGGGCGCCGCTGGGCGACCAGCAGCGCCGCCGTCGACGCCGCCGGGGTCGCCGCCGGCGACAGGAGCGCGAGCACCGTCAGCAGCACCGCGGCCGGCACCGGCCGCCACAGCAGCACCGGTGCCGCCGCCACCGCGACCACCCCGACCGCCACATCGAGCCAGCGCAGCGTGCCGGTGTCGGTGAAGTACCGCGACCACACCGTCAGGCCCGTCAGTACCGCCATCGCCACGGTGAGGATCCCGGCACCGATCAGTGCCGGTACCCGGCGCCGCTGGGTCGCCGGCAGCTCGTCGGGCCAGGTCGTGTCGCACACACCGGGACCGTAACGCCCGCCCCGGCGCACCCGACACCGACCAAAGTCGCGGTACCCGCCGACCGGAGGCTGCCCGGCCGGTACCGGTCGGCCGATGCCGGCGCCCGCGCCGGCGGGGGAGGGTGGCTGTCGCGACCGGACGTCCCGGCGCACGACATCGTGGAGGAACCCATGGCCAGCACCACCCGCCCGACGCGGGCCCGGGCGCTCACCGTCGCGGCCGCCGTCGCCACCGCGGTCCTCGGCTGGGCGCTGCTCGCCCCGGTCGCCGGCCTCGACCTGACCGTCACGGTCGGTACCGGGCAACAGCGCCTCGGTGTCGTCGCCGTCATCGCGGCCACCCTCGTGACAGGCCTCGTCGGCTGGGGTCTCCGGGCACTGCTGGACCGGCTCACCGGGCGGGCGCGCACGGTCTGGACGGTGATCGCGACGATCGTTCTGGCACTGTCGCTGCTGGGCCCGGTGGGCAGCGCCGTCGGCGGCGGCACCGTGGCCGCCCTGATCGGGCTGCACCTGCTCGTCGGCCTGGTCCTGCTGCTCGGCCTGCGCGCCGGCCGCATGCCGGCCTGACCGGCCGACCGCGACCAACCGGCCCGGAGCCGCCCGGCTGTGGCCGTCGGCGCAGCCCGGCAGCGGTCGCCGGCCGTGACCATCGCCCAGCCGGGCCCTGCTTGCCGGCCCGGGTCGCCGGCCCGGGTCTGGCGCCGACCGTCCCGGCACCGCTGACCGTTC
>NZ_BOPO01000018.1 GCF_017312725.1 Actinocatenispora comari
GGGCGCCGGGCCGGGCGGCCGCGTCACGGCCACGCCGGGGTGCCGCGGCGCGACCGGCCGAGGATCGGCCCGGCCGCCGACCGGGGCCGTTGCCGGTACCGGACCGGCCGCGCTGCGCCATCACTGCCTCCCGTTCGGGCTCCGGGTCGAGATCTGCCCGCTGGTCAGCGGGTGAACCGCGGGAACGCGTCGGCGCCGGCGTAGCGCGCCGCGTCGTCGAGCTCCTCCTCGATCCGCATCAGCTGGTTGTACTTGGCGACCCGCTCGGACCGCGCCGGCGCACCGGACTTGATCTGCCCGCACCCCATCGCCACCACCAGGTCGGCGATCGTGGTGTCCTCGGTCTCGCCGGACCGGTGGCTCATCATCGTCCGGTAGCCGTTGTTGTGCGCCAGCGTCACCGCGTCGAACGTCTCCGACAGCGATCCGATCTGGTTCACCTTGATCAGTACCGCGTTGGCGGCGCCCTCGTTGATGCCGCGCGCGATCCGCTCCGGGTTGGTCACGAACAGGTCGTCACCGACGATCTGCACCCGGCCGCCGACCGAACCGGTCAGGTGCTCCCAGCCGGCCCAGTCGTCCTCGGCCAGCGGGTCCTCCAGCGACACGATCGGGTACCCGTCGAGCAGCTGGGCGTAGTACTCCGACATCTGCTCGGCGGTCTTCGCCTCGCCCTCGAACTGGTACGCGCCGTCGCGGTAGAACTCGCTCGCCGCCGCGTCGATCGCGAACGCGATGTCCCGGCCCGGCGTGAAGCCGGCCTTCTCGATCGCCTCGGTGATCAGGTCCAGCGCGTCGGCGTTCGACGGCAGGTCGGGCGCGAAGCCACCCTCGTCGCCCAGCCCGGTCGACAGCCCGCGGGACTTCAGCACGCTCTTGAGCGCCTGGTAGGTCTCCGAACCCCAGCGCACCGCCTCGCGGAAGCTCGCCGCACCGATCGGCGCGATCATGAACTCCTGGATGTCCACGTTCGAGTCGGCGTGCGCGCCGCCGTTCAGGATGTTCATCATCGGCACCGGCAGCAGGTGCGCGTTCGGCCCGCCCAGGTAGCGGAACAGCGGCAGCCCGACCGAGTCGGCGGCGGCCCGCGCCACCGCGAGCGACACGCCGAGGATCGCGTTCGCGCCCAACTTGCTCTTGTTCGGGGTGCCGTCCAGGTCGAGCATCACCTGGTCGATCAGCCGCTGCTCGGACACCTCGTTGCCGAGCAGCTCGCGCGCGATCACCTCGGTCACGTTCGACACCGCGTGTTCGACGCCCTTGCCGCCGAACCGGGACTTGTCCCCGTCCCGCAGCTCCACCGCCTCGAACTGGCCGGTCGACGCGCCGGACGGCACCGCCGCCCGGGCCACCACCCCGTCGTCCAGACCGACCTCGACCTCGACCGTCGGGTTGCCCCGCGAGTCGAGGATCTCGCGCGCGACGATGCCCTCGATGGTTGCCACGTAGCCTCGCTCTCCTTGTGTCACCAGCCGGGCCGCGCTGCCGCGTCGACCGGGCCCCCACGCCAGCCGCCACGCTGCGGTCGGTCCGCGTCACCGCCCCGTACCGCCGGCGGTCTTCCCGCGAGCGTAGCCAGCGCCGCCGAGGCGACCGGAACCGGCTCGCCGACCGTCCGCGGTGTGCTCGGTGTCTTCCTGGCTCCGCCCGCGCGGGCCGGAGTTCGCCCACGGGACGAATCGCGCCGGCCGGCCGGTCGGATTTGCGCCCGGGGTGCCTCGCGCGGGAATCTTGGTGCCATGCCCGCGAACGCCGCTCGGCGGTGCCCGTCCGCCCCGCCCGAGGGGGCCCCGAAGCAGACCGTCACCGGCCACCCGTCGCCAGCGCGGCGGAGCCCGACCGGCCGCATCGCGATCGCGGTGTCCCTGGCGGCGACGTTGCTGCTGGCCGGCTGCTCGACCAACGGGACCTACCACTTCCGCGGGCGCTCGGTGCTGGTCAACGACCTCGCCGCGCAGCTCGACCACGGCCAGCTCCGGTCGTACACGGCGCACTACCGGCTCGCCGACGGGGGGAACGCGGTGCTCGTCCAGCAGGGCAGCCCGCACCGACTGTCCTACACGTTCTTCTCCGGATCCGACTTCTCCGGCCGGTACGTGCGGCTGGTGACCCACGTGATCCGCTGCACGACGGCGCGTTGCACGGTCACCGACCGCCCGTCGACCGACCGGGCCCAACCGCCGGACGCCGGTGCCCTGGCCGCCGCGAGCGACGACCGGTTCGTCACCACGGAGCAGATCCTGGGCCTCGTCCGGACCGCCGCCGAGCAGCGCGCCAGCACCATCGACTCGCAGCGGCGCACGATCGGCGGGCAGCCGGTCCGCTGTCTGGAGGTCACCGGCGTCAAGGCGCCGTTCACGGCCTGCCTGACCCATTCCGGCGCGCCTGCGCTGTTCCGCGGCACCGTCGAGGGCCGGCCCATCGACCTGGCCCTGACCAGCTACCAGCCCGGCGTGGTCGGTCACCCGTTCGGCCCGCGGCAGGACCTGCCGCTGGTCGACCAGCGGGCCACACCCGCCCCGAACTGACCACGCTGCGTGTCGCCGGCGCCAACTGTCCGAGATCCGACTGAACGGGCGCAACCCGACCGACCGCGGCGAAAAGCAAGGGTGCCCTTCGCTGCTCGTCGTTCCGCCGTCATCCGTCCTGCGTACGGCGATGCGATGGGCGGCGAGCGGCGTTCGGGCGTTCTGCTGGACGGCCTGCTGCGGGAAACAATCTGCCATATGGCATCTTGAGGCCTTCCCTTTTGCGGACAGGCGGCGGATACTCGGACACAGGGAGATCCCTCAGTCACGACGGGCGTCGACGACGAAGTCGGGGTTCGGCGACAAGTCCAGCGGGCCGGCCGCCTGCGCGAGACACCGCCGAGAGCGGGCCGGCACAAGTCCACAGAGACGACAGCCAGACGTGTGAGAGGGCGGCCATCGGATGCCGCCGAGACCGCCCTCGAAGCTCACCACCGTCGCCTGACCGGAACGGAGAGCTGTCATGGATGTTACTCCCATCACCCTGCTGTTTCGTAGTCCCACAAGGACCAACGTGGCAGCGACTCCGGCGTGGAGGTGGTCGCGATGACCGTCTACTACGACCGCGCCGGCGTGCAGGTGACCAGCCACGAGCTGGTCGTTCAGGGCAAGCGCTACCAGCTGAACCAGCTGCAGCGGTTGCGCATCGCCCGCGGCTCGGCCAGCCCGGCCGGAACGATCTGCGCGATCCTCGCCGTGCTGTTCGTGCTGCCCGGTAGCTGCAGCCTGCAGACCTCGGCCTGGACCATCGGGCTCGGACTGACCGCGATCGGCGTGCTCGCCCTCGGCGCCGCGGCGCTGATCATCCGCCGGCTGCGCCCCCGACCGTTCGAGATGTGGGCCGACTACCAGGGGCACACCGTGCAGCTGTTCTGGACCCGCGACGAGCGCATCTTCAACGGGATCCGGTTCGCCATGGTCCGGGCGTCCCAGTCCGACCCTCTCACCAGGTGAGATGTCGAACCCCGGCCATCGGCGACATGTCGGAGAGATAGCATGCACTCAGCATTGACCGTCTCGCTGTAAGGCCAGATGCCACCTGGCGCCTTGCCTTACCGCTGTCTACTCATCGGGGAGTAGAGATGCCCGCTGGCCAGCGCCCACTCATCCGGCGCCGCCTCCGTACCGAACTGCGTCAAGAACGCGAGCGCGCCGGCAAGAGCCAGGCCGAGGTTGCCAGGAAGATGGAATGGTCCCCTTCCAAGATCATTCGCTTGGAAGCGGGACAGGTCGGCGTCTCCACCAACGATCTCAAGGCGCTCCTCGATCTCTACGACGTGACGGATGCGAAACGACGCGACGAGTTGATCGGCCTGGCCCGCGCCGATCGGCAACAGAGCCCGTGGTGGACCTCCTACCGGGATCTTGTGCCTTCCGGCGAATATCTCGACTACCTGGGCTACGAGACGGACGCGACGGCGCTGAAGGCCTACTACTCCACCTACTGCCCGGCGCTCCTCCAGACCGAGGACTACGCGCGGGAGATCATCCGGTCGGGCGGAGCCGACAAGATCGACGAGGACAAGGTCGACCGCCTGGTCGAACTTCGAATGGCGCGTAAGCAACACGCCCTCGATCGCGACGATCCGCCGACGATCCATGCCCTGTTCGACGAGGCCGCACTGCGGCGCGTGATCGGCGGTGCGGACGTGATGAGCGACCAGATCACCAGTATCGCGGACGTGGCATCCCAGCCTGACATAACGGTCCAGGTCGTCCCGTTCTCGGCCGGCTCGCATCCGGGTCTCGGCGGCGCTTTCCAGATCATCTATTTCGCCGACCCGCTCGACCCACCGGTCATGCAGTTCGACTCCTCGCCCCGGGATGTGGTGTTGCGCGACAACCCGGCGCAGCTGGCCCGGTTCGAGACGGCTTTCGAAGATCTTCGGAAGATCGCCTTGTCCGAAGAAGATTCCGTCGCATTCATCCGACAGATCGCGGAAGAGATGCTGGCCATGGAGGACACAGAGAGCGACTAGGGGTCTCACGACAACCCGTTCCCGGTATCCTGTTTCCTGCAGACTGGGCCGGTCAAAACAGCGTGCCCTCGTATCAGCCTTACGAGCACGGTGCATGTCGGCCGCCCACGAGAGGATCAGGGAGGCCGGAATGACCGTTTCGACCCCGGCACACGGCGTCTGGCGGAAGAGCAGTCGCAGCAATGGCCAAGGAGGCGCCTGCGTCGAGGCCATGGATCTCGGAGCAACGGTGGCGATCCGCGATTCGAAGGATCCTGCTGGTCCCGTGCTGTACACCGGCGCCAACGCTTGGCGGAAGTTCATCGCCTTCGCCGCGGGCGGGCCGAGCATCTCCGAGTAACTGCCGTTCTGGCCAACGACGTCCAGTGCCCTCAGCGGCCCGCTTGCCCTCACGAGGGGCGGCGGGCCGTTGGTGTCAGTTGGGGACGCCGCGGGTGAGGAGGTCGCGGAGGTGGCGGGGCGACGGGGAGCCGTGCGCGAGCATCTCGTCGTGCCAGCCACGCAGGTCGGTGTCGGCGGGCCGGGCAGCGGCGATGTCGGACATCTCGGTGTATCCCACGAAGTACGTGGAGAGCTGGGTCGAGGTGAGCAGCGCGCGCCGCCACTTGCCGACCGCCTCGCCCTCCTCCTGGAAGCCGTGTGTGGTCAGCAGCCCGATCGCCTCGGACTCGGCCAGCCCGTCGCAGTGCACCGCCTGGTCCAGGATCGTGTTCAGGGTGCTGCGCAGCTGCATCTTGAGCTGCTGCAGCCGTACCTGCGGGCCGCCGAAGCCGTGCTCGGCGAGCAGCCGCTCCGCGTACACCGCCCAGCCCTCGACGAAGGTGCCGGAGGTGAAGACGGCGCGGACCGGGGTGGCGCCGCCGAACCGGCGGGCGTGCGCGAGCTGCAGGTAGTGGCCCGGCATGCCTTCGTGCACGATCAGGTTGCGCAGCATGTCGTCGTTGTACTCGCGGTAGAACGAGGTGATCCGCTCGGCGGACCAGTCGGCCGGTGGTGGCGAGATGGCGAGCAGGGTGGGCAGGCCCGGGCGCTCCATCGGACCGGGCGCGTCGCAGTAGGCGGCGGCGACGCCACGCTCGTACTCGGGCATCTCGGCGATCCGGCACGGTTCGTCGGGCAGCGTGGTGACCAGCTCGAACTGTTCGACGAACGAGGTCGCCTCGACGAAGTCGGCGCGGGCCTGCGCGACGATGTCGGCCGGGTCGGGGCGCCGGTCGGCGGCCGCGGCGAGCGCCTGCCGTACCGCGTCGTCGGTGGGCTTGCCGCCGACGATGCGGGCCGCCACCTCGCGCAGCTGGTCCGCACTCTGGGACAGGTTGGACCAGGCACGGCGGTCGAGTTCCGCGGCGGTCAGCGGGGTGTCCAGGGTGTGCCAGAGCTTGGCCTCCCAGTGCCGCCGACCGAGCCGCGGGCTGCGGCCGGGGACGTCGGCGCGGGCGCGCAGCCAGGCGTCGAACTCGGCGAGCGCGGCGAGCGCGCCGGACCGGGCGGTCTCGACCCGGTCGCGGGCCGACGGCACTGCGGCGGCGAGCTCGTCGACCCGGCCGCGGACCAGGTCGGCCACGCCGGCGAACTGGTCGATCGCGGTACGCACGTGCAGCTGCGGGCAGTCGGTGAGCACCGCGCGGGCGGTGGCGAGCGCGTCCGGCAGCGCGGCGAGCCGGTTGACCAGGTGCGCCAGCCGCTCCTCCGGCGGCGCGAACTCGCGGGAGATCAGCACGTCGAGCAGCGGCCCCGGGTTGTGCAGCAGCGGGTTCCACTCGTGTTCGGCGATCTCGGTCAGCGCGAACAGCCGGGCGTCCACGACCGCGCTGAGCATGGCGTGGTCGACCTGCTCCTCCGCCTCCAGCTCCTCACCGTCCACTTCGGACAGCGCGTGGGACGCGTCGCGCAGCGTGGCCGTCTGGTCGGCCACCGCGCTCGGGGAGAAGTCCATCAGCTCGTCGTCCGCCACGTGGGCGCCGGCATAGTGCGCCGTCAGCGGATCCAACATCGCCGTGACGATCCGCTCGGCCAACGTCGGGAAGTCGATCGACATACCTTGACCGTACCGGCGTCGTCGACGCTCCGCGAAGGGGCGCGGCGGCCAATCGCGAATGCTGAGGTCAGCGCACGGCCCGATCGGTCGCACCGACCACCGGCCCCGTGCCGGGCTGGCCCGACCCGTGCCGGGCGCAGCCGGCCCGACCCGGCGGGCATCGGGGCGGATCGGTCAGTCGTCCGGTGGGTCGAAGTGGACCTCGATCCGGACGCCGGGGGCGAGGCGCTGCATCGCGGCGTACCCCCGGTACGCGCGGCGGTCGGCGTCGGTGGTCGGTGGGCCGGCGAGGCTGCGCGGCCAGAGCCGGCGGGCGCGTACCACGTTGAGCTCGGTGGCCAGCAGGACCAGCTGGCCGAGGACGAAGAACCAGGTCAGCAGGCCGATCACGATGGCGAACGTGCCGTAGGTGCTGCTGGCCGACTGCAGCCTGGTGGCGATGAAGTACCCGCCGACCCACTGCAGGATCTGCCAGCCGACGGCGGCCAGCACGGCGCCGGGGAGCACCGCGCGGGTGGAGACGTCCCGTACGGTCAGGACCCGGAAGGCGATGGTGAACAGCACGACGTTCATCAGCAGCGAGGCGACCAGCAGCAGGAGCTGCGCGCCGCGGCCGACGCCCGCACCGAGCGAGCCGGCGCCGGCGGAGAGGCCGCTGATCGCCGTGGTGAGCAGCACGTCGCCGCCCAGCACCACGAGCAGGACGACGCTGCGCGCGGTGCGCCGGGGCAGGCCGGGCCGGTCCTCCAGCGGTACCTGCCAGACGGTGTTGAAGGCGTTCTGCGCGGCGTTCGCCACCCCGAGGCCGGCCCACAGCGCCAGGACCAGGCCGATCGCGAGGCCGAGGCCGCTGCCGTGGATGGTGGTACCGGCGGGCATGATCTGCTGCCCGAGGCCGGGGAACTGGTCCGCGATGGTGTGCTCGACCCGGTGTTGCAGCGCGGTGTTGCCGGCGACGGCGAAGCCGAGCACGGTGACGAACACCAGCAGCAGCGGGAAGAACGAGAAGAACGCGTAGTACGCGATGAGCGCGGCGAGGTTGCCCGCGGCGTCCTGACCGAACTTCTTCAGCACCGCGAGCGGAAACGCCAGGGCCGGCCGGCTCTGCTGGTACCGGTCGAGCCGCCCGACGAGATCCCGCCCCGCGGCGACCGGGCCGCCGTTCACTTCCGCCGCGGCCCCGGCACCAGCACCGCCACCGCCACGCCGATCACCAGCGCCGCCGCCCCGCACAGCAGCGGCCGCTCGGCGAGCTGCCGGCCGACCAGACCGGCCACCATCCGGACCGGATTCGGCGCCTCCTCGGTCCCGGCGCCGGCCGAGCCGGACTCCTCGGCCGAGCCGACCGGTAAAGGGGATCGGCCCCCGCGGCGCCGGTGCAGCAGGTCCTGGGCGAGGGCGCGCGGGGTGGCGCGGTCCCGGAACGCGTGCACGTTCGCGGACAGCGAGGCGCGGGTGTCGGCCATCCGTTCCCGGATCTGCTCCGGGGTCACTTTTTCAGGCTGCGCGCCCATTCCAGGTTCTCCTTGAGAGTGGCGATGGTGAGCTGCGGTCCGTTCAGCCGCCCCAGTACCGACTTCGCGATCAGCCCGGTGAGCAGCGCGAACAGCAGCCAGGCGCCGGCGACGATGAGTGCCGCCCAGCCGTTGCCGAGCAGGTGCCCCAGCCCGTACACGGCGGCGAGGCTGGCGAACAGCAGCATCATGAAGCCGCCGAGCAGCGCGGCCGCGATCAGGCCACCGCCGATGCCGGCCTTGATGCCCTCCTGCTTCATCTCGGCCTTGGCGATGGCGAGCTGCTCGCCCACCAACCGGCCGACATCGCCCTTGATGTCGGTGAGAATGGCGCCGATGGGTCGATCCTCGTCGGGGTCCCCGGCCCGGTGGACCGGCTCGGCCTGGGGCTGCGTCACCGTCATGGATGCTCCCGGATGCTTCGTGGATGGGCTAACCGCGGGACCGGACGACGCGCTTCACCAGCCGGCCGAGGACGAATCCGGCGGCAACCGCGGCCACCAGGACCACCGGGCGTTGCCGGATCAGCTCACCGACCCGGCCGAGCGGTCCACCGCCGGGCTGGTCGGACGGCCCGTACCAGGGGTCGTCGGACGGCTCGTCCGGGTGCGCGACGGCGGTCCCGTGCAGGCGGTCGGCGAGCTCGCGCTCGTCGACGGGCGGGTCTACCGGTTGGTCAGTCATGCCGCCTCCGCGGTGCGCGACGGGCCGGGCGGGTCACCGAGGCGCGCGTCGCCCGCCGGTGTCGCATCGCCGCCCCCGTCTGGTTGCCGTACCGCTCCGCCGCCGGCCCGCGCGGTCCGGTTGCGGTGCGGTTGGTACCCGGTGTACCTACCCAGGAGATCACAAGTTATCCCGTGGCCGGGTCGGCACACCGAATCAGGGTGCGTGTCGTGCGTCCGCGGATCCCGCTTCGGTGGTGCCAGCGGGCTCGGTGCCGGCGTCGGCGGCAGGGGTCGGTGTGGAGTCGGCGGGCGTGGTGTCTGCGGCAGGCTCCGGGTCGGCGGGCGGCGCGGCCTCGGCGGCGCGGACCGCGGTGGCGTAGCGGAGGGCGGCGCGGCGCAGTGCGGCCTCGGCGTCCAGACCGGCCGCGCGGGAGCGGCGGACCAGCTCGAACAGCTGGCTGCCCAGTTCCCCGTCGGGGTCGGTGGCCGGCGGCAACGCCGCCTCGACGCCGGCGCGTTCGGCCCGGGACTGCAGCTTCGCGGCGAGTTGCAGCGCCGGCTGGGCGAGCGGTACCCCGTCGACGGACGAGTCGCGGGCCTTCTCGGCGCGCTTGATCTCGTCCCAGTTCGCCACGACCTCGTCGGCGCCACTGACCGCCACGTCGCCGAACACGTGCGGGTGCCGGCGGACCAGCTTCTCGACCAGCTCGCCGGCCACGTCGTCGACGTCGAACCGGTCCGCGGCGGTCGACTCGGCGGCGACCCGGCTGTGGAAGGCGACCTGGAACAGCACGTCGCCGAGCTCCTCGCGCAGGTGCGCCCGCTCGCCGGAGTCGATCGCGTCGATCGTCTCGTACGCCTCTTCCAGCAGGTACGGCGCGAGCGAGGCGTGGGTCTGCTCGCGGTCCCACGGGCAGCTGGTGCGCAGCCGGTCCATCACCGCGACCACGTCGAGCAGCCGCGCGCCGGGCGGGTCGAACGAGCCGTACTCGGCCTCCAGCACCGGCCGCTCGTCCGGCTCCGGGTGCGCCACCAGCCGCTCGGCGAGTGCCTGGCCGAGCGGGCCATCGCCGTCCGCGCCGGCCAGCCAGACCACGGTGTCGGCGTCCGCCGCGAGCAGCGCGTCGGCCTGCGCCGACGCCGGGCCGGGCAGCACCGTCACGTCGGTACCGGCGGCACGGATGGCCGCGGCCTGCGGCGTCTCGGCGCCGGCGTACACGACTGCGTCGGCGAGCAACCGCCAGGCGCGGGCGGTCAGCAGCCCGGCCGGCAGCCGCGGCGAGGTGTGCAGCAGCACGATGCGCGCCGGCCGCCCCATCGGATCAACCCGCGGTGCCGGCGGCGCTGACCACGTGCACGACGTTCGGCGAGCCCTCGCCGAGCTGCAGCGGGATGGAGCCGGTCAACGACTTGCCGTCCGGTGTCGACAGTGTCAGCGCGGTGATCGGGTACTCCAGCTGGCCGTACCGGGGGCTCACGTCGAGGTGGTACTTCTTGATCGCGGACTCGAAGGTGCCGCGCAGCGCCGCGGTCTGCCCGACCTTCGGCGTCTTCTTGATCTCCGGCGCGATCTGCTCGTACGGCTTGAGCCCGAGGCCGTTGCTGGCGGCGTCCTGGGCCAGCGAGTCGTAGACGGACCGGACCGACTTGTCGTCCGGCGCGGTGTTCCAGGCGGCGTTGCGCAGCGTGTTGATCGCCGCCTGGTTCTCCGCCTCCAGCCGGACGTACTTGTTGTCCTCCGGCAGGCCGGTCTGCTGGGCCAGGCCGGCGTAGTCGGCCGGCGGGATCTCGATGTGCTCGTCGGCGGCGACCCGCTGGGTCAGCTCGTGCATGATCAGCTCACCGGCGGCGCTGGTCCGCAGGTTGGCGTAGGCCTGCTGCTGCCGGCTGGCGTCCTGCTCCTGCTGGATGCCGCGGTAGGCCGGGGCGTCGATGATCGACTGGAACACGTCGTCGACCTGGGCCTGGGTGATCCGGTTGCCGTCGATGAACGCCGCGGCGCCCGGCTGCACGTTGCAGGCGGTGGCGCCGGCGACGACCGCGGAGGCGGCGGCGAACACGGCGGCCAGCCGGACGGCGCCACGCCGAGTAAGGCCGCGCCTGCCGGAGCGGCGGGATCGACCGGCCCGAAGGGTACGAGAATGCTCGGTCACGGTTGCCAGTCTGTCGCGTCGGCCGGCCCGGCGGAGCACCGGGGTACGACGCGCAGTGCGCGGATGGTGGAATCGGTGCATGGCATGGGCCGGCGCCGTCCACCTGGACCCGGGACAACTCACCTATTACGGCACGGTCAGCGACATTCCGCTGCACTCGTCGATCGCGATCGGCCTGATCCTCGTCACCGAGGGTGTGGCCGAGCTTACCGACGAAGCCGGTCACACCGTCGAGCTGCGGCCCGGCGGGCCGAACGCGGCGGTGTTGCCGCCCGGCGAGTCGCACGCCAAGCCGATGCGGCCGGACGGCGCGCCGGACGACACCCGGGCGGTCCTCGCGGTACTGGATCCGGAGCGGCCGGAGGGCCAGCGGTTGATGGCCCGGATCGGGGCCGACCGGCACCGGCCGCAGGCGTGGGTGGACGCGGCGGCGCCGGCGACGAAGCTGGTCCGGCCGCCGGCACCGGACGACCCGGCCGGCGCGGCGCTGGTCGCCGAGGTGGTCCGGGAGCTGGCGGCGGCCGAACCGGGGCCGGCGCCGCGGGTGCACCCGGCGGTACGGCGGGCCGCGGAGCTGATCCCGGCCCGGCTGGCGGCCGGGGTGGAGTTGCAGGACCTGGCCGCGGAGGTGGGGCTGTCGGCGAGCCGGCTCGGGCACCTGTTCGCCGTCGAGCTGGGGCTGCCGTACCGGGCGTACGTGCGGTGGTCCCGGCTGCAGAAGGTGGTGCAGGTGCTGCGCGAGGGCGCGACGCTGACCGCCGCCGCGCACGCGGCCGGCTTCACCGACTCGGCGCACATGAACCGGGTCTGCCGCAGCGTGTTCGGCCTCAACCCGTCCCAGCTGATCAGCAACCTCACCTGGGTCTGAGCCGCCGCACCGCTGCGGGTGGCGCGGGACCGGCGTGACCGAGGCCACCGGGGCCGGCAGCGGAAACGTACAAGGCGTTCGCGCGGGTTCGGGCCGACCGTGGGGACATGGTGCTTTCCAGGTTGGGTGGGGTGCTTGCCCGGCACCGGGTGACGGTGCTGGTGGTGGCGGTACTGGCGGCGGCGCTGGCCGGTGCGTTCGGCGGCGGGGTGGCCGACAAGCTGTCCGGCGGCGGCTTCACCGACGCGCACTCGGAGTCGGCCCGGGTGTCCAGCGCGCTCGCCGACGACTTCCACGCCGGCGAGGCGAACCTGATCGTGCTGGTCCGCGGTGACGGCCGGCCGGACCAGCCGGCGGTGGCGGGGCCGGCGACCCGGCTGGCGCGGTGGGCGCAGCACGCCGACGGCGTCGCCGCGATGCAGTCGTACTGGACGTCCGGGCACCCGGCGAGCCTGCGGTCCTCCGACGGTACCCAGGCGCTGATCACGCTGCGGCTGTCCGGCGACGACGACACGTACATGAAGACCGCGCAGCGGTTGACACCGCAGCTGACCGAGCACGCGGACGGGCTGCACCTGCAGTTCGCCGGCGCCGCGCAGGTCTACTCGGAGCTGAACAAGCAGACCCAGCACGACCTGAAGATCTCCGAGGCGATCGCCACGCCGGTCACCGCGGTACTGCTGATCCTGGTGTTCGGCAGCGTGGTGGCGGCGGTGCTGCCGTTGCTGATCGGCGGGCTGTCGATCGTCACGACGATGCTGGTGCTGGAGCTGCTGACGCACGTCACGTCGGTGTCGACGTACGCGCTGAACCTGACCACGGCGCTCGGGCTGGGCCTGGCGATCGACTACAGCCTGTTCATCCTCACCCGGTTCCGGGAGGAGCTGGCGGAGCGCGGCGGGCGGGGCGATCGCGCCACGGTACGGGCGGCGATCTCGGCGACGATGCACACCGCCGGCCGCACCGTACTGTTCTCCGCGGTCACGGTGGCGCTCGCGATGGCGGCGCTCGCGGTGTTCCCGCTGGACTTCCTGAAGTCGTTCGCGTATGGCGGGGTGTCGGTGGTGGTGCTCGCCGCGGCCGGCGCGCTGCTGGTGCTGCCCGCGCTGCTCGCCCTGCTCGGTACCCGGGTGAACAAGCTCGACGTGCTCGCCCGCTGGCGCTCGCGCCGCCGGGCGACGCCGGCCGCCGGCGGGGCCACCGGTACCGAGAGCGCGGGTGACGGCGGTGCGGAGCCGGCGGTGACCGGCGACACCGGGTTCTGGCACACGCTGGCGGTACGGGTGATGCGCCGGCCGGTGCCGTTCGGGCTCGGCGTGATCGTCGTCCTCGCGGTGCTGGGCAGCCCGTTCTGGCACATCTCGTTCGGGCTGGTGGACGACCGGCAGTTGCCGGCCAGTGCCGCGGTGCAGCAGGCGTCGCAGCAACTGCGGGACGACTTCGACAGCTCCGGCGACCGGTCGGTCCAGGTGGTGACCCGGGACGTGGCGAACTCCGCGCTGCCCGGCTACGCGGCCCGGCTGTCCACCGTGGACAACGTGGCCCGGGTGGACACCGCCACCGGCACGTACGTGCACGGGCGGCGCGTCGCGCCACCGACCGCGGCGAACGCACGGTACCGCAGCGGCGACGACGCGTGGCTGACCGTCGTCGGTACCCGCAGCCCGCAGAGCGACGCGGCCCAGCAGCTGGTCGCCGACGTGCGCGCCACCCACTCCCCCGGGCACGACACGCTCGTCGGCGGCAAGGCGGCCTACCAGTACGACAGCACGCACGCGCTGATGTCCCGGCTGCCCGCGGCCGGCGCGATCATCGCGATCGCCACGCTGGTACTGCTGTTCCTGTTCACCGGCAGCGTGGTGCTGCCGGTCAAGGCGATCGTGCTGAACATCCTGAGCCTGACCGCGACGTTCGGCGCGATGGTGTTCGTGTTCCAGGACGGGCACCTCGGCGCGCTGGTCGGGCATCCGATCGCCACCGGCTACCTGGACATGACGGTGCCGGTGCTGATGTTCTGCATCGCGTTCGGGCTGTCCATGGACTACGAGGTGTTCCTGCTGTCCCGGATCCGGGAGCAGTACCTGCGCACCGGCGACAACACGGCCGCCGTCGGTACCGGGCTGCAACGCACCGGCCGGCTGATCACCGCGGCGGCGCTGCTGATCGCGCTGGTGCTGGTCGCGTTCGGTACCTCGCAGGTGGCGATGCTGAAGATGCTCGGCATCGGACTCGCGCTCGCCGTGCTGGTGGATGCCACGCTGGTGCGCGGCGTGCTGGTACCGGCGTTCATGCGGCTGCTCGGCTCGGCCAACTGGTGGGCCCCGAAGCCGCTGCGCTGGCTGCACGAGCGCGTCGGTCTGGCCGAGTCCGAGCCGGCGCCGGCGACCGCCACCGACCGCGACGGCGAACCGGTCCCGGTGCCCTGACCCGCCTCCGGGGGGCCCCGGCTCCGGCAGCGCGGCGGTGGCGCGAAGGGGATCCGGGGTTGCGACGGAGTCCTGGTGTCAGCACCGACTCCGAGAAGAGGACACGCATGACCGAGGCAGTGACGTGACCGCCAGTACGGCGGACACGTCCAGCGACGCCGAACTCGCCGCAGGGTTGCGGGACGATCCGGCACAGTTCGCCGCCGTGTACGACCGGTACTTCCCGGTCATCTACCGGTACGTCGCCGGTCGGTTGGGGCCGCAGCACGCCGACGACGTCGCCGCCGAGACGTTCCTCGTCGCGTACGCCAAGCGGGACCGGTTCGATCCGGCTCGGGGTGCGTTGCGGCCGTGGCTGTTCGGCATCGCCACCAACGTGGTCCGGCAGCACCGGCGGGTGGAGGCCCGCCGGTACCGGCTGCTGGCCCGGATGCCGGCGGAGATCGCCGTCGAGAGCCCGGAGGACCGCGCCGTCGACCGCGCCGCGGCCGGACGACTGCGCCCGCGACTGGCGCGCGCGCTGCGGTCGCTGCCGGCCCGCGACCGCGACGTGCTGCTGCTCGTGACGCTCGGCCAGCTCAGCTACGACGAGGTCGGCGAGTCGCTCGGCATACCGCCCGGCACCGCCGGCTCCCGGCTCAACAGAGCCCGTACCAAGCTTCGTACCGCACTCGACCAGGAGACCCACCATGGATGAGGACCTGCAGGCAGTCGCCACCCTGTTGGACACGCCGGAACCGACCACCCGGGTCGTCGACGAAGGACGACACCGGCTGCAGCACGCCATGCTGAGCAGCCCGCGCCGGCCCCGCCGTACCGGTCGCTGGGCGGTGGGGGTGGGCGCCACCGCGGTGGTCGCCGCCGGTGCCGTCGTCGCGTCCGGGCAGTCCGCCCCGGGCGGTGGCCCTGCCGCGGGCGGGCCGGGGACAGCGACGACCCGTACCGTGTCGACCGGCCAGCACGTGCTGCTCGCCGCCGCCACGACCGCCGCCGGTACGCCCGACGGCACCGGCACGTACTGGCACCTGAAGATGACCTTCGCCGACTCCGGCGCGGCCACCGAGACGTGGCGCAGCCAGGACGGCCACCTCTGGGTACGCGGCGAGAAGACGCACGGCGCGGTCGTCGCACTGCCCGTGGCGACCCCGCTGCGGCTGGCCGGCGTCGAGATCAGCGTGCGACAGCTCCGGTCACTGCCGCAGGACCCGACCGCGCTCCGGGCCTGGATCACCGACGCCGTCGAGCGCAACGCGGCGGACGGTTCGGTGCGGACCGGCGGCGGGAAGCTCAGCCGCGCGCAGCGTGACGAGCTCGTCGCCGATTCGTTGACGAGCCTGGTCTCGCAGCTGCCCGCGCCCGAGCGGGTCCGGGCGGCGGCCTTCCGGGTACTGGCGACGCTGCCCGGGGTGCGCAGCCTCGGCTCGGTCGCCGGCGGCCGGGCGATCTCGTTCCCGGTCGGCGACCACACCGCACGGCTGGTCATCGACCCCGAGACCGCCCGGGTGCGGGGGACGAACTTCGTCGTCACCGCCGACGGTGCCGAGTTGTGGCTGCCGGCCAACCGCGCGGCGACCGTCACCGGCGAGTGGACGAACACCCTCCCGCGCTGACGCCGGCCCCGCCCGGTCCTCGTACCGACCGGGCCGGGGCCGGCCCGACCCCGCCCGCTCCACCGGGCGGGGTCGGGCCCTCCCGATCAGGCGCCGGTGCCGACGGGGCGCGGGCGGCGGGCGCGACGCAGGTGCAGGCCCAGGGTGGCGATCAGCGCGGCCAGGATCGTCACGTGGTACACGATGTCGGCGGTGCGACCGCCGCTCGCGGTGATGCTCAGCCCGACGATCACGCCGACGATGCCGAAGCCCAGCGCGCCGAGCGTGAACGGGACGGCGCCGGGCACCCGCAGCCCGGTCAGCACCGCCGCCGCCAGCAGCAACGCGCCGATCAGCCACTCGGCGACCGTCGCCGGCGGCAGCCACTCGCCGGGCACGGTGGCGAAACCGAGCGGGATCCGGCCGTTCAGGTGCAGGTACCCGGCGACACCGAAGGTGACCGCCTCGATCACCATCAGCGCACCGACCTGTCGCGTCGAGCTCATCACGGACTCCCCTGTGCGGTACGAGGCCCTGGCAAGGGACGTCTCGGGTCGCAACCTCCGAGAAGCGCCGACGATCGGGTGCCGGACCTTTCGAATCGGACCCGCACAGCACAGCACCGCGGGCGCCGCCCGGGCATCCGCCCGGGGATGGCACCGCCGTACCGCGATCGGCGTAGCACCGGGGCGGACCGGTGCCACGCCCGTCAGCTCGTCTTCGCCGGCGCCGGGGCGTCCAGGATGGTGGTGATCAGCTCGGCACACCAGTTGAGCAGCGGCAGGTCGCGCATCGGCTCGCCGCCGACCCGGCGGGTGGTCGGCCGGTTCACGCTGACCGTGTCCACAGTGGACTTGTAGGTGGCGTCCGGGTAGAACCGCTTGAGCCGCAACTGTTTCGAGTCCGGCAGCGGCATCGGGCTGAACCGGACGTGCCGGCCCTGCAGCGACACGTCGGTCAACCCGTACCGCCGGGCGAGCAGCCGGAAGTTCGCCACCTGGAGCAGGTTCTCCACCGGCGTCGGGAGCTCCCCGTACCGGTCGGACAGCTCGGCACGGACCTCGTCCAGCGCCGCCTCGTCGCGTACCTCGGCGAGCTTGCGGTACATCTCCAGGCGTAGCCGCTCGACCGAGATGTAGTCGTGCGGCAGGTGCGCGTCGACCGGCAGGTCGACCTTGACCTCGGTGATCTCCTCCGGCGCCTCGCCCTTGAACGCCTGCACCGCCTCGCCGACCATCCGCACGTACAGGTCGAAGCCGACGCCCTCGATGTGCCCGGACTGCTGGCCACCCAGCAGGTTGCCGGCGCCGCGGATCTCCAGGTCCTTCATCGCGACGAACATGCCGGCGCCGAGCTCGGTGTGCTGCGCGATGGTGGCGAGCCGCTCGTGTGCCTGCTCGGTGAGCGGCTTCTCGCCCGGATAGAGGAAGTAGGCGTAGGCGCGCTCCCGGCCGCGGCCCACCCGGCCGCGGATCTGGTGCAGCTGGGACAGACCGAGGATGTCGGCGCGCTCCACGATCAGCGTGTTCGCGTTCGGGATGTCGATGCCCGACTCGACGATCGTGGTGCACACCAGCACGTCGATCTCGCGGTTCCAGAAGTCGAGCATGATCTTTTCCAGGCGTTCCTCGCCCATCTGGCCGTGCGCCACCGCGACCCGGGCCTCCGGCACCAGCTCGCGGATCCGGCGGGCCGCCTTCTCGATCGACTCGACCCGGTTGTGCAGGTAGAAGACCTGGCCGTCGCGCAGCAGCTCGCGCCGGACCGCGGCGGCGACCTGCTTGTCCGCGTACGCCCCGACGAAGGTGAGCACCGGGTGCCGCTCCTCCGGCGGGGTGGCGATCACCGACATCTCCCGGATGCCGGTCACCGCCATCTCCAGGGTGCGTGGGATCGGCGTGGCGGACATCGTCAGCACGTCGACGTGCGTGCGCAGCTGCTTCAGGTATTCCTTGTGCTCGACGCCGAACCGCTGCTCCTCGTCGACGATCACCAGCCCCAGCTGCTTGAACCGGGTCTGCGAGGACAGCAGCCGGTGGGTACCGAGGACGATGTCGGCGCTGCCGTCGGCGATACCGGTCAGCGTCTGCTCGGTCTCGATCGCGGTGTTGAACCGGGACAGCGTGCGGATGTTCACCGGGAACTGCGCCATCCGCTCAGTGAACGTGTTGAAGTGTTGCTGCGCCAGCAGCGTCGTCGGCACCAGCACCGCGACCTGCTTGCCGTCCTGCACCGCCTTGAACGCCGCGCGCACCGCGATCTCGGTCTTGCCGTAACCGACGTCGCCGCAGATCAGCCGGTCCATCGGGTACTGCTTGCGCATGTCGGCCTTGACCTCGTCGATGGCCTCCAGCTGGTCCGGCGTCTCCTGGAACGGGAACGCGTCCTCCAGCTCGCGCTGCCACGGGGTGTCCGGGCCGAACGCGTGACCCGGCGAGTTCTGCCGCGCCGCGTACAGCCGGATCAGCTCGGCGGCGATCTCCTTGACCGCCTTGCGCGCCCGGGACTTCGTCTTCTGCCAGTCGGCGCCGCCCATCTTGGACAGCGTCGGGTGCTCGCCCCCGACGTACCGGGTCAGCTGGTCGAGCTGGTCGGTCGGCACGAACAGCTGGTCGCCCGGCTGGTTGCGCTTGCTGGGCGCATATTCCAGCACCAGGTACTCACGCTCGGCGCCGTTGATGGTGCGGCGCACCATGTCCAGGTACTTCGCGATGCCGTGCTGCTCGTGCACCACGTAGTCGCCGGGCTTGAGCTCCAGCGGGTCGATCGCGTTCTTGCGCCGGCGGCTCGGCATCCGCCGCATGTCCTTGGTGGACGCGCCCTTGCCGCCGGTGACGTCGTTGCCGGTGACCACCACGATCTTGCCGGTCTCGTCGACGAACCCGCGATCGAGCCCACCGCAACCGACCAGAATCGACTGCGGCTTCGGCGGCTCGGCGATCGCGTCGACCAGGATCGCCCCCTGGTCGGCCTCGTGCAGCAGCTCGACCGCGCGCTGCGCCGGCCCGTGACCCTCGAAGACCAGCGCCACCGCGTACCCGTCGGCGACCCAGCGGCGCACGTCGCCGAGCAGCGCGGCGCCGTCCCCGTGGTACAGCGGGGCGGGCTGCGCGCCGAGCGCGACCGCGTCGTCCGGCACCACATCGTCCACAGTGGACGCCAGCTCGGGATCGATCTCCGCGAGTTCGGCCTCGATGGAGGAGGGTGGCGCGTCGGCCTCCACGGTGCCGAACGGGCTGAGGCTCCACCACGGCATGCCCAGCTCGTCGGCGTGCCCGCGCACGTCGGCGAGGCTGTGGAAGGCCGCCGCGCCGAGGTCGATCGGCTCGGCGCCACCGGCCGCCGCCGCGGCCCAGCTCGCCGCCAGGAACTCCGCCGAGGTGGACACCAGGTCGTGCGCGCGCGACCGGATCCGCTCCGGGTCGCAGGCCAGCACGACCGTACCGGTGGGCATGGAGTCGACCAGCAGCTCCAGGTTGTCGCCGCCGACCAGCGCCGGGGTCAGCGACTCCATGCCCTCCACCGGGATGCCCTCGGCGAGCTTCTCGCACATCTCCGCCAGGCCCGGGTGGTCGGCGGCCAGCGCCGCGGCCCGGTCCCGTACCTCCGGGGTGAGCAGCAGCTCGCGGCACGGTGACGCGACGACGACGGGCTTGTCGCCGGCCGGCTCGAACGAGCGCTGGTCGGCCACCGCGAACGGGCGGATCTCGTCGACCTCGTCGCCCCAGAACTCGACCCGCAGCGGGTGCTCCTCGGTCGGCGGGAACACGTCGAGGATCCCGCCGCGGACCGCGAACTCGCCGCGCCCGCCCACCATGTCGACCCGGCTGTACGCGAGGTCGGTCAGCCGCCGCGCGACCTCCTCCAGGTCGGCGGTGTCACCGGACGCGAGCCGCACCGGGGCCAGGTCACCGAGCCCGCGCAGCTGCGGCTGCAGCACGCTGCGCACCGCCGAGCAGACCACCCGGATCGGTCCCTGCGCCGGCTCGCCGGCGACCGGGTGCGCCAGCCGGCGCAGGATCGACAGCCGCCGGGCCACCGTGTCCGAGCGCGGCGAGAGCCGCTCGTGCGGCAGCGTCTCCCAGGCCGGGTACGACACGACCTCGTCCGGCGGCAGCAGCGAGCGCAGCGCCTCGGCCAGGTCGTCGGCTTCCCGCTCGGTGGCGGTGACCGCGAGCACCGGGCGGCCCGCGCCGGCCGCCGCGTCGGCGGCGATCGCGGCGGCCACGAACGGCCGCAGCGCCGGCGGTGCGGTCAGGTCCAACCGCTGAGCGGCCGGGCCGCGGTCGCGCGCGGTGTCACGGGCGCGGGCGAGCGCCGGGTCGGCGAGGGCAGCGGTCAGCAGGCCGGCGAGCTTCATGTGTCGGGTCAACTCCAAGGCGCGGGCACGCAGAATGGCCCCCGGGATCGCAGGCCCAGGGGTTGTGCCGCAAGCCTACGCCGGCCCACCGACAACCCGCTCCGCTCGCCCGCCGGGCCGCCCGGCCGCGGTCGGCCACGACGCCATACCGGCGGAAAACGCTTTCTCAGTCGGATAGCACCATGCTCACCGAGGCGCTTACCGGGGCTCGCCGGCCGCGACGAGGGCGTCGATGCCGGCGAGCAGGCGCGCCATCGCGAAGTCGAACCGGGCCGCGAGGTCCGGCGCGGTCAGCTCGCCGGCCAGCGCGACGACGTTCGGGTACCGGTCGGCGGGCATCGCGCGCAGCCGACCGGCGAGCCGGTCCAGGTACTCGCGGGGCGCCATCCCGGCGGCGACCTCGGCGGACAGTCGGTTCTGCTCCGCGGCGACGAACCCGAACAGCGACGTGACGCAGGTGTACGCGGCGAACGCGGCGTCGTGGTCGGACAGCCCGGCGCCGCGCAGCACGGTGAGCAGCGCCTCGATGTTGCGCAGCGAGTGTGGCCCGGTGGTGAACCGGCCGGCGATCAGCCGGGCGGCGTCGCGCCGGGCGAGCAGGTGCCGGCGCAGCGCGGTGGCCATCGCGGTCAGCGCGGCCCGCCAGTCGTCCTGCACGTACCGGGTCAGGTCGATTCCGGCGAACTGCTCGTCGGCGAGCGCGTCGAGCAGTTCGTCCTTGTTCCGCACGTACCGGTAGAGCGAGGCGGCGCGGACCCCGAGCTCGGCGGCGAGGCCGCGCATGGTGACCGCGTCGAGCCCGTCGCGGGCCAGCAGGCGTACGCCGGCGTCGAGGACGACCCGTTCGGTCAGCGCCGGTTCGTCCTTGCGCGGCCGACCACGCCGCCTCGCTCCGGCCCCGCCGCCGGGCACCCCCTCGGCTGGCGGCGCGTCGGCGGGCCTCCCGGGCCCGTGGGCGGTCGTCCCGGACCCGTGGGCGGGCCTCCCGGACCCGTGGGCGGGCGTCCCGTCGGAGCGGGCCCCGCCACCCGTGCCGTGCGCGGCTGCCGCGTCGGCGGGCCTTCCGTGGGCCGGTGTCCCGCGGGGCGGCGTCCGGTCGGTGGGCATGGCCCGCACGGTACCGGGCTATGCTGGTCGAGATTAAATGAACATCGTTAGTTTTTGGAGGAACGATGCCCGCCCGGTACGTGACCGACCTGCTCGACGCCCTGCACGCGCACGGTGCGGCCACCGCGCTCGTCGCGGCCGGCCGCAGCTGGAGCTTCGCCGAACTGCGCGCCGACACGTACCGGACCGCGCGGGCGCTGCGTGGCCTCGGCGTCGGGCGCGGCGACGGGCTGGTGCTGCTCGCGGCCAACACCCCGGACGCGCTGCTCGTCCGGCTCGCCGGGTACTTGCTGGGGGTGCGGTTCACCCACGTGCACCTGGGGCCGACCACGCAGTCGGTGCCGCACATCGTCGCCGACGCCGACCCGAAGCTCGTCGTCGCGGCCGCCGGTCTCCCCCTGCTCGACGGTTCCGCCCCGGCGGGCGAGGCCACGGACGACGAGGTGCCCGGCGCGGGGGTGCGGGCGGTGACGGTCGAGCGGTTGGCGGAGTTGGCGGCCGGGGAGTCGGGCGAGCCGCTGCCGGTCGCCGCGATCGACGACGACATCGCGCGGATCACGTACACCGGCGGTACCACCGGGCTGCCGAAGGGCGTGCCGACCACGTACGCCGCGCTGCACGCCGCGGCCCGGTCCGCGCTGGCCGGTGCCGCCGCCGCCCGGGACGAGCTCGCCACCCGTACCGGCAGCGCGCGGTTCCTTGCCGTGACACCGATCGCGCACGTCGCCGGGGACATGGCGCTGATGATGCTGACGCTCGGCGTCACGGTCGAGACGTACGACTTCGAGCCCGGCGCGATGCTCGCCTCGCTCGCCGCGCTGCGCGGCGAGGTGGCTCTCACCTACCTCTATCCGGCTCTGCTGGGCCAACTCCTGGACCATCCGGCCCGCCGGAGCACCGACACCAGCGCGTTGTCGTTCGTGGTGTACGGCAGCGCGCCGATCGCGCCGGCCCGGCTGCGGGCCGCCGTCGACGCGTTCGGCCCGGTCTTCCAGCAGGGGTACGCGTCGACCGAGGCGCCGGCGATCACCGCCCTCACCGTCGCCGACCACGTCCGCGGCCTGGACGACCGGCCCGAGCTGCTCGCTTCGGCCGGCCGGGTGCTGCCCGGCGTCGAGGTGACGATCCGGGACGCCGCCGGCGCGGTACTGTCCGTCGGCGAGATCGGCGAGGTCTGGGTGCGCTCCGATTCGGTCATGCCCGGCTACTGGCGCCGCCCGGCCGAGACCGCCGCCGTGCTGCGGGACGGCTGGCTGCGCACCGGCGACCTGGGCCGGTTCGACGACGACGGGTACCTCTACCTGGTCGGTCGGGTCCGCGAGATGATCATCGTCGGCGGCTGGAACTGTTACGCCGCACCGATCGAGGCGGCGTTGACCGAGCATCCGTTGGTACGAGCGGCATCCGTGGTCGGCGCACCGGACGGGACGACCGGCGAGGCGATCGTCGCCTACCTGGTCGCGGACGCACCGGTACCGGCGGACGAGCTGCGCGCGGTGGTGACCGCGCGGCTGCCGGAGATCAACGTACCGAGCCGGGTCGAGTACCTCGACGCGCTGCCGCTCACCCCGCTCGGCAAGCCCGACAAGAACGCCCTGCGCGCCCGGTCGCGCTGACCCTGCCGCCGACCCATACCGAACGCCGATGCCGGAGGGCGGCCGAGGTACGGGCGTCGGTGGTCGAGGGTGGGCGCGCCGCCGGGGCCGGTCAGCGGTCGCGGTGGGCGTGGGCGGCGCCGAGCACGAACGCGAGTACCAGGGTGAACAGCCAGCCCAGTGCGATCGGGACGCTCACGGCATCCGCCGTACCAGCAGCCCGGACAACCGGGCGTAGAACGTGGTCACCTGCGGGTCATCGCCGATCTCGTCCACCGGTACCACCCGCAGGTAGACCGCCCCGTTCACCAGCGCCGGCATCCGCGACACGACCATGCCCCACCAGCAGCCGCGCCCGTGGATCCCCGCACTCGGCGAGATGAACACCTGGTCACCCGCCCGGATATCGTCCGCGGACAACACGTATGTCGCAGTTGGTTTACGCTTCCCCACAGCCGGTACCTCCAATACCGGTCAGACCCCCGGCCTGCTCTTGTCCAGCAGCCGGGGGTCGCTCCGTATCGACGCCTTCACGGTACGACACATGTCAACTGATGTCTACTGTTGTCACGTGAGTTGAAATGATGTTGCGGGAGGCCAAGCGATGCCTGGCAACTTCTACCGTGCAGGTGTGGCTGTCGACCCGGAATCGCCAGAGCTGATCTACGCCCAGGTCGCGCGCATCCTTCGGGACCGCGTGCAGGACGGGACCTACACCAACCGGCTGCCCGGCGAGCTCGACCTCGCCACCGAGCTTGGCGTCAGTCGCCCGAGTCTGCGCCGCGGCGTCGCCATCCTGGTGGACGAAGGCGTGCTCGTCGTCGTCCGCGGCAAGGGCATGTACGTCAACAAGTGACCGCACCGGCTGTTGCGGTCGATGTCGAAGATGGACGCATGACAGTTGATCCGGACAGTCCGGAGCTGGTGTGGGAGCAGGTGTTGCGGACCCTGCGGGAGCGCATCGCCGACGGGACCTACCCGGTACGGCTGCCCGGCGAGCTGGCGCTGGCCCGGGAGCTCGGTGTGGCCCGGCAGACGCTGCGGCGCGCGATCGCGGTCCTGGTCGACGAGGGTGTCGTCACCGTCGTGCGGAACAAGGGCGTCTACGTCAAGAAGTGACCGCACCGGTGGCCGGCGCGAGCCCCGGCCCGACGCCGCAAGCAGGTACCGACACGCGGAGAGGGGCGCCACCGCAACGGTGGCGCCCCTCTCTGTGCCGATGCGTCAGCTGGTTTCGCCGGCCATGGAGAAGGAGCGGAGCCGGTCGACCGCGATGAGCAGGGCGCCGACCGTGAGGACCGCGGACATCACGATCGCCAGGATCAGCGACATCGGCCCGTGCACCAGCGAGCTGCCGGAGAACGTGGCGGCGAACTCGGAGACGTACTTCTGCACCGAGAGGACCTTGGTGCCGTCCAGCACGTTGCCGAGCAGCCCCTCCCACAGCAGGATGTACGCGAGGCCGACCAGCACCGCCCGCCGGATCACCAGGCTCGCCAGCACGAACAGCGCCGAGTAGACGAACGCGCCGATCAGGCCGGCGACGGCGAACCCGACGCCGACCGACACCGACGCGACGATGGTGCCGGCGATCAGCAGCGACACGCCGGCCACCAGGCCGGAGACCACCGCCGCGATCAGGTACTTCGTCAGCACGATCTCGCGCCGGGCGACCGGCTTGGCGAGGATGTGCACGATCGTGCCGTCGTCGATCTCCGAGCCGAGCACGCTGGTACCGATGATCAGCGCGGTCAGCGGCAGGATCACCGCGACGCCGAGACCGGTCACCACCACCTGCAGCGCGTCCTTGGTGGGCACGTTGCCGGTGCGGACCAGCAGCGACAGCGCGATCAGCACCAGCGGCAGCGGGATCAGCAGCAGCGACCGGCGCCGGCCGAGCAGGCCGCGCAGGGTGATGCCGGCGATCGTCGGGTTGAACAGGCGCGGCCCGCTGGCCGGCGCCACCGTCGTGCGTGCGCTCACTTGGCACCTACCAGGTAGGAGAAGACGCTTTCCAGGGACTCGTCGGCCGGGACCACCGCGGACAGCCGGATGCCGCGTTCCTTGGCGATCCGCGGCAGGGCGCGGGTGAACCGGCCGTAGTCGCTGGCCCGGACCTTGATGCCGCCCTCGGGCACGCCGCGGGAGGCGTGGCCGCCGGTCAGCTCGACGCCGGCGACCGAGTCCTCGGCCATCAGCGCGACCGCGAGGGCCCGGTCGTCGGAGCTGGCGAGCACGAACTCGTGCGGCCGGCTCGTCATCAGCCGCCGGATCTTCCGGTAGTCACCGGAGGCGGCGAGCCGGCCGGCGACGATCACCTGGACGGTGCCGGACAGCTGCTCGACCTCCTCCAGGATGTGCGAGGAGAACAGCACGGTGCGGCCGGCCGACGCCATCCGGTGCAGCAGGTCCATCATGTGCATCCGCTGCCGCGGATCCATCCCGTTGAACGGCTCGTCCAGCAGCAGCACCTGCGGGTCGTGCACCAGCGCGGCGGCGACCCGGGCGCGCTGCCGCATGCCCTTGGAGTACGTCTCGATCCGGCGGTCGGCGGCGTCGACCAGGTCGACCATCTCCAGCGCCCGCTGGGTGGCGGCGGACACGTCGGGCAGCCGTTGCAGCTTCGCCGAGGCGCGGATGAACTCGCGCGCGGTCAGGAAGCCGTGCACGTTCTCCCGCTCGGTGACCAGGCCGAGGTAGCGGTACACGTCGGGGTTGCGCCAGGCCGGCTGGCCGGCGATACGGACGGTGCCGCGGGACGGCGCGAGCATGCCGGCCATCATGTGCAGCAGCGTGGTCTTGCCGGCGCCGTTCGGGCCGAGCAGGCCGGTCACGCCGGGGCCGAGCCGCATCGAGACGTCGTTGATCGCGACGACGTTGCCGTACCACTTGGAGACGGTGGACAGCTCCAGCGTGGCGGCCTCGGCCGGGGCGGCCGGCTTCGTCGCCGGTTCAGTGCCGATGCTCATCGACCTTCCTCCTTCGTCGGAAGCCCGATGAGGCACGATGGGCGATGCTCATGGTTCGCTCGCTGACGCTCGCTCATCAGGACGCCACCTTCCGGTACCGGACGATCAACAGCGCGGTGCACAGGCCGACCAGGACGACGGCGGCGGCCGCGTAGGCCGGGCCGTACGAACCGATGTCGAGCTCGGAGCCGGCGAACAGCCAGGTGCGCAGGCCCTCCAGGATGCCGGTGATGCTGGTCAGGCCGGCCAGCTCACGGGTGGCGCCGGTGCCGATGGCGGCCAGCACCCCGTTGATCGGCTCGGTGACGAGGAACAGCGCCACCACCGCGCCGGCCGCGATCGCCCGCCGCGAGGACAGCGACGACACCAGCAGCGCGACCGCCGACAGCACCAGCGCGAAGATCGCCGAGACGACCAGGCCAGGCACCAGATCGGTGAACTGGCCCCAGATGCCGCTGGCCGAACCGGCGGAGAACGCGCCGCCGAGGAACATCACCAGCTCCGGCACGGCGAGGATCAGGAACACGCCGGTGACCAGCGCGGCGAGCTTCGCCAGCACGTAGTCGTCCCGGCCGATCGGGCGGGAGAAGTAGAGCGGGAGCACCTTGTTGCGCAGGTCGCGGGAGGCCAGCTCGGGTGCGGCGGTCGCCACGAACAGCATCAGCAGGAAGCTCAGCGTGCCCGGGAAGTTCGCGTAGTCCAGCGGCGGGATCGCCACGTTGAACCGCGCCTTGACCGCGGCCACCACCACCGCGATGACCAGCAGGATGCCGGCCAGCGAGAACGGGAAGATCTTCGACTTCGGCCCGCGCCCCAACCCGAACACGGTGCGCAGGCTGTACGCGTAGAGCGAGCGCACCGAGTAGCTGCGGCCCAGCCGCGCACCGGTGTAGCGCTGGTAGCCGATGTCGTGGATGGTGCCGGTCGCCGACTCACTCATCGCCGCTCCTCCCCTCGTCCGCCCCGGCGGGTGCCGGCGCCGCGGCGTGTGCGGCCGGCGAGCCGAACAGCTCGGCGACCCGGTGCCGTCGCTCCTCCAGCCGGTGCAGCGGCAGGCCGAGATCGACGATCACGTCGCGCACCAAGTCGTACGTCGCGGGCGACTCCACCGGGGTCATCAGCGCCGCGCCGTCGCGACCGATCCGCACCCCTCGAGCGGACAGGGCCGCGGCGAGCTCGTCGGCGCCCTCGTCGACCTCGACGGCGAGCACCGCGGTCCGCGCGGTCATGCTGGACACCCGGTCGGCCCGCAGCAGCCGGCCGGCCTCGATCGCGACCAGCCCGTCGGCGATCTGCTCCACCTCGCCGAGCAGGTGCGAGCAGACCACCACCGAGATGCCGAACTCGGTGCCGATGCGGTGCACCAGGTCGAGCATGGCGTCCCGGCCGGCCGGGTCGAGGCCATTGGTCGGCTCGTCCAGCAGCAGCAGGTCGGGGTCGTGCACCAGCGACTGGGCCAGCTTGACCCGCTGCTTCATGCCGGTGGAGTAGCCGCCGATCTGGCGGTATCGCTCCTCGTAGAGCCCGACGTGCCGGAGCACCTCGGAGGCACGCTCCCGGGCGGCCGCGCGGGGCAGCCCGGACATGCGTCCCATGTGGGTGACGAACTCGGCTGCCGACACGTCCGGCGGCAGGCTGTCGTTCTCCGGCATGTACCCGACCCGGGCGCGCACCTGCTCGCCCTGACGGGTCGGGTCCAGGCCCAGCACCCGCAGCTGCCCGCCGGTGGGCGCGAGCAACCCCAACATCGTCTTGATCAGCGTCGACTTGCCGGCGCCGTTGGCGCCGACCAGTCCGGTGATGCCCGGCTCGATCTGCACGGTGAGATCGGCGAGGGCGGTGACCGCCGTGCCGTATCTCTTCGTGAGCGCCTGGGTCGTGATGATGGCCACGTATCGAACCGTACGTGTCCGGCGGCCGGGTGTCGTCCGGCGAGCGTCGTACATCGACCCTGACTTTCGACATAAGGGGAACCCCGAGTGCCCCGTGTTGTCGCTCCCGCTGGCTACCCTGCTTCGGCGAGACAGGGGAGGAACGTGGAGCGCACTTTCCAGGTCGACCTGCGTGGCGTGGTCGATCTGCTCAGCAATCACCTTTATGCCAGCCCTCGGGTGTACCTGCGGGAGTTGTTGCAGAATGCCGTCGATGCCCTGACCGCGCGTACCGACGGGCCGCCGCCGGCGGTGTCGATCCGCACCGGCGACGGCACCCTGTCGGTGTCCGACAACGGGATCGGGCTGACCGAGGCGCAGGTGCACGAGCTGCTCGCCACGATCGGCCGCAGCGGCAAGCGGGACGAGCTGGGCTTCGCCCGGCAGGAGTTCCTCGGCCAGTTCGGCATCGGCCTGCTCTCGGCGTTCCTGGTCGCCGACGAGGTACGGGTGGTGACCCGCTCGGCGACCGGTGGGCCGGCGCTGGGCTGGGTCGGCCGCGCCGACGGCACCTACCGGGTCGAGGCGGCCGACCGGGACGAGCCCGGCAGTACGGTGACGCTGACCGCGCGGCACGGCTGCGCGCAGTGGTTCGACCCCCGGACCGTCACCGAGCTGGCGACGCTGTACGGGTCGATGCTGCCGGTCCCGGTGACCGTCGACGGCACCCCGGTCACCGGTGACGGACCGCCGTGGCGGGCCGACGACCGGCCGGCCGGCACCCGCCGCGCCGACCTCGTCGGGTACGCGCAGGACGTGCTCGGGTTCACCCCGTTCGACGTGATCGAGCTGTCGGTGCCGGGCGCCGGGCTGACCGGCGTGGCCTACGTGCTGCCGTTCGCGGCGAACCCGGCCGAGCGCACCCGGCACCGGGTGTACCTGAAGCGGATGCTGCTGGCCGAGTCGGTCGACGGGCTGCTGCCGGAGTGGGCGTTCTTCGTCCGCTGCGTGGTCGACGCGACCGAGCTGCGGCCCACCGCGAGCCGCGAGTCGCTGTACGCCGACGACGCGCTCGCCGCCACCCAGGACGCGATCGGCGCGCAGCTGCGCGGCTGGCTGGTGCGGCTGGCCGACACCGATCCGGGCCGGCTGGCACGGTTCCTCGCCGTGCACCACCTCGGCGTCAAGGCGCTCGCGGTGCACGACGACGAGATGTTGCGGCTGGTCGCGCAGTGGTGGCCGATGGAGACCAACGTCGGCCGGGTCACCCTCGCCGAGTTCGCCGCGCGGTACGGCGAGGTGCGGTACACCCAGACCGCGGACGAGTTCCGGGCGCTGGCGGCGGTGGCCGCGGCGCAGGACGTGCCGGTGCTCAACGGCGGCTACACCTACGACGCGGAGATCGTGGCCCGGTTCGGCGCGCTGCCGGACGGGCCGAGGGTGCGCCGGCTCAACCCGAGCGAGCTCGCCACCCGGTTCGACCCGCTGCCGGCCGAGGTGGAGCTGCCGCTGCAGGAGTTCCGCCGGATCGCCCAGCGCGCGGTGGACGAGCTGGGCTGCGAGGTGGTGCTGCGCAGCTTCGAGCCGGCCACCGTCCCCGCGCTGTACCTGGTGGACCGCTCGGCCGCGCACGCCGCCGACCTGCAGGCGACGAAGGCGCAGGTCGACGAGGTGTGGGCGGGCGTGCTGGACGCGTTCGCCAAGCCCACCCAGCAGCGCCCGCAGCTCGTCCTCAACCACCGCAACGAGCTGGTCCGCCGGGTGTGCGGGTTGCGCGACGAGCGGCTGGCGCACACCGCGACCCAGGCGCTGTACGGGCAGGCGCTGCTGCTCGGCCACCATCCGGTGCGGCCGGCGGACGTGACGCTGATCAACCGGTCCTTCCTCGGCCTGCTGGACGCGGCCGTACCACCCGAGCAGGACGAGAGGGCATGACCATGGCGTACGACGAAGGCATGACGCACGACGAGGACGGTGCGTGGGCGGCGCTGTCCACGGCGTGGGACCTGCCGTACGGCCCGGGCCAGGTCGCCGCGATCGAGGCGGTGGTGGCCGCGGCGGACGCCGGCGAGTGGGCCGACCTGCAGTTCGCGGCGCGCGCCCTCGCGGTCTCCGCCTACCAGTACGCCGGCGAGGCCAGCAAGATGTTCGTGCCGTTCGCCTGGTGCCTCGCCGCGCTCGACCGGGGCGCCACCGACGACCGGTTCGTGCACCAGGTGATGTGGTCGTTCAAGCACATCGTGGCGCACCTGCCGCTGTTCCCGGAGGTGCCGCTGGCGCGCACCGAGGCGGTGCTCGACGACATGGAGCGCCGCTACCGGGCCGGCGGGCACAGCCTGCACGCGGTGCACCAGTACCGGTGGCTGGTCGCGCGGCACCTGGGTGACACGGCGGCCGCGGCCGAACAGTACCGGTTGTGGTGTGCCGCGCCGCGCGACGACCTGTCCGACTGTGCCGGCTGCGAGCCGACCGCACGGATCGAGCACCTGGCCGACGTCGGCGCCGACGAGGAGGCCATCGAGCTGTCGGTGCCGGTGCTTGCCGGCAACCTGACCTGCGTCGAGCAGCCGCAGATGATCCTCACCGCACTGCTGCTGCCCTACCTGCGCACCGGGCGGTACGAGCAGGCCGCCGACGCGCACCGCCGGGCGTACCGGTCGCTGCGGTCGTCGCACTCCGACCTCGCCTCGATCGCGCAACACGTCGAGTTCTGCGCCCGTACCGGCAACGAGCCGCGCGGGTTGGAGCTGGTGCAGCGGCACCTCGGCTGGCTCGCCTCGCCGCCCGACCCGTACGCCGAGATGCGGTTCGCCGCCGCCAGCGCGCTGCTGCTGCGCCGGCTGGCCGCGGCCGGCCACGGCGACACCGAGCTCGACCGCCCGCCGCTGACCGCCGCGGAGACCGCGGCGGGGGCCACGAGGGTGACGCCGCCGG
>NZ_BOPO01000019.1 GCF_017312725.1 Actinocatenispora comari
TCACGGGCCCGGCGCCGCCCGGGCGCGGGTTGCCGGGCGGGGCCGACGGTGCCGAACCGGCGGCAGCGGACGGCACGGCGCTCGCGGTGCGGGTGGCGGACGACGCGCGGACCATCGCGTACGCGCTGGACGACGCCTGGCGGTCGGTGCGCCGGTCCCGGCCCCGCCCGTACGCCGGTCGGCGCCGTGCCGGGGGAGTGGGCGGGCCCGGTCGTCGCCCGCTGGACGACGGGGTGGTCGAGCAGGACGGCGAAGTGGTGCTGGCCCGGACGGCGCTGGCGCCCGGCCGGCCGGATCCGGCGCTGCCGTTGCGCGCGGTCGGCGCGGCGGCGCGGGCCGGACTGCCGGTCGCCGCCGCGACGCTGGAATGGCTCGCCACCGCCTGCCCGGCGCCGCCGCAACCCTGGCCGGAACCGGTGCGGCGGGCGTTCCTGCGGCTGCTCGGCGCCGGCCCCGGGCTGGTGCCGGCCTGGGAGGCGGCCGACCGGTACGGGCTCGTCGCCCGGTGGATCCCGGAGTGGTCGGCGGTGCGCAGCCTGCCGCAGCCGGCGCCGGTGCACCGGCACACCGTCGACCGGCACCTGGTGCAGACCGTGGTGTGCGCGACGGCCGCGGCGCACACGGTGGCCCGGCCCGACCTGCTGCTGACCGCCGCGCTGCTGCACGACGTCGGCAAGGGCAGCAGTACCGACCACGCGGTGGCCGGCGCCGCCCGCGCCGAACGGATCGCCGCCCGGATGGGCTGGCCGCCCGGCGACGTGGCGACGCTGGTACGGCTGGTCCGGTGGCACCTGCTGCTGCCCGAGGTGGCGACCCGGCGCGACCTGTCCGACCCGGTGACGATCGCGGCGGTGGCGGACACGGTCGGGGAGGTGGCGCACCTGGACCTGCTCGCCGCGCTCACCGTCGCCGACGCCACCGCGGCCGGCCCGGTCGCCGCGTCGGCTTGGCGGCTCGGGCTGGTCGACACGCTGGTCCGGCGGGTACGGGCGGCGCTCGCCACCGGTGCGCTGCCGACCCCGGGTCAGCCGTCGTCCCGGGTGCGCGAGCTGGCCGCCGGCCCGCTGCCGGCCGTCGAGGTCGACCCGGACCGGGTGTCGGTGGTCGCCCCGGCCGGAACGGACCTGCTCGCCGCGGTCGCCGGCTGTCTCGCCGCGCACCGGCTCACCGTCCTGTCCGCCGACGTCACCGCGCTCCCACCGGCGGACCTCCGCACCGGCCCCGCTGCGCTGCGTCCCGCGGACCCGTCCGTCGATGCCGTCCCCGCGGCCGTTGCGGTGGAATGCCGGGTAAATCCGGATTTCGGCGCCGCGCCCGAGCCGGGCCGGCTCGCCGCCGAACTGCGTCGGGCGCTGCGCGGCGACCTGCCGGTGGCCGAACGGCTCGCCGCGCGAGAACGCGGGTACGACCGGGGCGGCCCGGCGGTGACGCCCGCGGTGCTGTGGCACGACGGCGCCGCCTCCGACGCGGTGGTGCTGGAGGTACGGGCCGCCGACCGGATCGGCCTGCTGTACCGGCTGGCGCGGGCCATCGCCGCGGCCGGCGGCCGGGTCCGCGCCGCCCGGATCGGTACCCTCGGTGCGGTCGCGGTGGACACCTTCTACCTGGTCGGCACGGTGGACCGGGCACGGATCGGCGCCGCCGTGACCGCCGCGGCGACCACCTGAGCGAAGCGGTGGGCCCACCTGAACGAAGCGGGGGGCCGCGCCGCCAGGGCGTCGTCGAGCGGGCGTAACGCACCGATTGTGGTACCTGGTCCGGTGCGCCGACCACACGCCAGCGGCTCGCCCGGTCCGCCCGGTACGCTCGAAGACCGATGCTCGTGGCCCGCCTGCCGGTGGACCTGCCCGCCGACCACAGTTAGAGGACCTTCGACGTGTTCGATTCGCTGACCGAGCGACTCTCCGGCATCTTCACCCAGTTGCGCGGCAAGGGCCGGCTGTCCGAGGCCGACATCGACGCCACCGCACGCGAGATCCGGCTGGCGCTGCTGGAGGCCGACGTCGCGCTGCCGGTCGTCAAGGAGTTCATCGCCCGGGTCAAGGAGCGGGCCCGCGGCGCCGAGGTGTCCCAGGCGCTCAACCCGGCCCAGCAGGTCATCAAGATCGTGCACGAGGAGCTGGTCGGCGTCCTCGGCGGCGAGGAGCGGCGGCTCAACTTCGCCAAGCAGCCGCCGACGGTGATCATGCTCGCCGGCCTGCAGGGCGCCGGTAAGACCACGCTCGCCGGCAAGCTCGGCCGCTGGCTGCGCGAGCAGGGGCACACCCCGCTGCTGGTCGCGGCCGACCTGCAGCGGCCGAACGCGGTCAACCAGCTGCAGATCGTCGGCGAGCGCGCCGGTGTCGAGGTGTACGCGCCGCAGCCCGGCAATGGCGTCGGCGACCCGATCCAGGTCGCCCGGGACTCGATCGAGCACGCCAAGCGGGTGCAGCGCGACGTGGTCGTCATCGACACCGCCGGCCGGCTCGGCGTGGACGCCGAGATGATGGCGCAGGCCGCCTCGATCCGCGACGTGACCGACCCGGACGAGGTCCTGTTCGTCATCGACGCGATGATCGGTCAGGACGCGGTGGCCACCGCCGAGGCGTTCCGTGACGGCGTCGGCATCACCGGCGTCGTACTGTCCAAGCTGGACGGTGATGCCCGCGGTGGCGCGGCGCTGTCGGTCCGGCAGGTCACCGGCCAGCCGATCATGTTCGCCTCCACCGGCGAGAAGCTGGAAGACTTCGACGTCTTCTACCCGGAGCGGATGGCCTCCCGCATCCTCGGCATGGGCGACGTGCTCACCCTGATCGAGCAGGCGGAGAAGGTCTTCGAGGCCGACCAGCAGGAGCGGATGACCGCGAAGCTGGTCGGCGGCGAGCAGTTCACCCTGGACGACTTCCTGGAGCAGCTGATCGCCATCCGCCGGATGGGCCCGATCGGCAACCTGCTGTCGATGATGCCCGGCGCCGGTCAGCTCAAGGACCAGATCGCCGACATCGACGACAAGCACCTCGACCGGGTCACCGCGATCATCCGGTCGATGACGCCGGCCGAGCGCGGTACCCCGAAGATCATCAACGGGTCGCGCCGGGTGCGCATCGCGAACGGCTCCGGCACCACCGTCACCGACGTGAACCAGCTGCTGGAGCGGTTCACCGAGGCGCAGAAGATGATGAAGCAGATGGGCGGCATGATGGGGCTGCCCGGCCGGCGCAAGGCGACGAAGTCGCCGAAGAACAAGCGCAAGGGCAAGAAGGGCAAGCAGCAGAACCGGCAGCCGCGGTCGGGTGGCATGCCGGCGCTGCCGCCCGGGCTCGGCGGCCTGCCCGGTGCCGGCGCCGGCGGTTCGGGCGACGGCAAGGACAACGGCCTGCCGCCCGGCTTCCAGATGCCCAAGATCGACCTGTCCAAGTTCGGCAAGAAGTAGCCGGCCCGTGCCGGTCGCCGGGCCGGTACGAGCCGCGGGTCGCGCCGGAAGCGCGGCCGGGGCGGGTGACGGTGCCGGGTCCGGTTCGGCGCCGCCCGGGCGGGCCGCTACGGTTCGATCATGGCGCTTCATCTGCGGGGTGTGCTGCTGCCCGACGACCAGGTCCGCGACGTGTGGCTGGTCGGTGACCGGGTCACCTTCCAACCGGTACGAGACGCGCAGACGGTGGTGGCCGGCGGCTACCTGATACCGGGGCTGGTGGACGCGCACTGCCACCTGGGCATCGCCCGCGGCGCGATCCCGGTGACCGACCTGGACACCGCCCGCGCGCTGGCCCGCATCGACCGGGACGCCGGAGTGCTCGCGATGCGCGACGCCGGCTCGCCGCTGCACTACCCGCAGCTGGAGGACGAGCCCGACCTGCCCCGGCTGGTGCGGGCCGGCCGGCACCTCGCGCCGCCGAAGCGGTACCTGCGGGGCGTCGCGCAGGAGGTCTCCGCGGCCGAGCTGCCCGCGGCGGCGGCCGAGCAGGCCCGGCTCGGCGGCGGCTGGATCAAGCTGGTCGGCGACTGGATCGACCGCGGCGCGGGCGATCTCGGGCCGACCTTCGATGAGGCGAGCGTGGCGGCGGCGGTCGACGCGGCGCACGCGGCCGGCGCCCGGGTCGCGGTGCACACCTTCAGCGAGCAGGCGGTCGAGTTCCTGGTGCGCTGCGGCGTCGACTCGGTCGAGCACGGTACCGGGCTGTCCGAGGGGTTGCTGGACGAGATGGCCCGGCGCGGCACCGCGCTGGTGCCCACGATGATCAACGTCGCCACGTTCGACGACATCGCGGCGCAGGCCGAGCCGAAGTTTCCCAGCTACGCCGACCACATGCGGCGGCTCAAGCAGAACTTCCCGCGGCTGGTCGGCGCCGCGGTGGACGCCGGCGTCCCGGTCTACGTCGGTACCGACGCCGGCGGCGGCATCGACCACGGTCTCGCCGCCGAGGAGATGCTGCTGCTGCACGAGCAGGCCGGGATGGCGCCGATCGACGTGCTGGCCGCCGCCTCCTGGCGGGCCCGGGAGTGGCTCGGCGTGCCCGGCCTGGTCGAGGGCGGCCTCGCCGACGTCGTGGTGTACGACCGGGATCCGCGCACCGATCTGACCGTGGTCCGCGAGCCGTCCCGGATCGTCCTGCGCGGCCGCATCCTCCGCTGACGCACCGCCTACCTGACGGCAGCCGATCCCAGGACTAGGGTCGGTGGCACGGACGGGGACACGTTCGGCAGGGAGGCGGTTGCGATGGCGAGCAGGGCGCCACGGTCCGATCGCGGCGACGAGCACCTGGCCGTCTCGCCGCCGAAGCGGGCCGCCGCCGGGGTCGGCGGCATCGCGCACGGGCTGTCCGCGGCGCTGCGCCAGATGGGCGTGGCCCGCAGCACCCGCACGCTGCTCGCGATCAACCAGGACGGCGGGTTCGACTGCCCGGGTTGCGCCTGGCCCGAGCCGGGGCACAAGCACACCGCCGAGTTCTGCGAGAACGGCGCGAAGGCGGTCGCCGAGGAGGCGACACTGCGCCGGGTGGGGCCGGAGTTCTTCGCCGCGCACCCGATCTCGCAGCTCGCCACCCGTTCCGACCACTGGCTCGGCCAGCAGGGCCGGCTCACGCATCCGATGGTGCGCCGGCCCGGCTCCGACTCGTACGAGCCGATCGACTGGGACGCGGCCTACGCGCTGATCGCCGACCACCTGCGCGACCTCGCCAGCCCGGACGAGGCGATCTTCTACACGTCCGGGCGCACCAGCAACGAGGCGGCGTTCTGCTACCAGCTGTTCGCCCGCGCGTTCGGCACCAACAACATGCCGGACTGCTCGAACATGTGCCACGAGTCCTCCGGTACCGCGCTGACCGAGACGATCGGGGTGGGCAAGGGGTCGGTGAGCATCGACGACGTCGAGCACGCCGACCTGCTGGTGATCGTGGGCCAGAACCCGGGTACCAACCATCCGCGGATGCTGACCGCGCTGGAGCACGCGAAGCACAACGGCGCGCGGATCATCGCGATCAACCCGCTGCCCGAGGCGGGCCTGATCACCTTCCGCAATCCGCAGCGGCCCAGCGGCATCGTCGGCTCCGGTACCCCGCTGGCCGACCAGTTCCTGCAGGTCAAGCTGGGGGGTGACCTGGCGCTGTTCGCCGCGTTCGGGTCCCTGCTCGCGGGCCGCGCCGAGGTGCTGGACCGCGACTTCGTCGACCGGTACACCGAGGGGTTCGAGGAGTACCGGACGGCCCGGCGCGAGGTCGACTGGGCCACGGTGACCGAGGCGACCGGGCTGACCAGGGACGAGATCGAGCGCGCCGCGGACGCGCTGGCGAGCGCCGAGCGCAGCATCGTGTGCTGGGCGATGGGCATCACCCAGCACACCGAGGCGGTCGCCACCATCCGCGAGATCGTGAACGTGCAGCTGCTGCGCGGCATGATCGGCAAGCCGGGGGCCGGGTTGTGCCCGGTGCGCGGCCACTCCAACGTCCAGGGTGACCGCACCATGGGCATCTGGGAGAAGCTGCCGCCCTGGGCGCCGAAGCTGACGGAGCGGTTCGGCATCGAGGTGCCGCAGCGGGTCGGGTACGACACGGTCGAGGCGATCCGCGCGATGCGGGACGGCAGGGCGAGCGTGTTCATGGCGCTGGGCGGCAACTTCGCCGCGGCCACCCCGGACACCGCGGTGACCGAGCAGGCGCTGCGCAACTGCGCGCTGACGGTGCACGTGTCGACCAAGCTGAACCGCTCGCACCTGGTGCCCGGCGCCACCTCGCTGATCCTGCCGACGCTGGGCCGCACCGACAGCGACATCCAGATCGGTGGCCGGCAGCGGGTCAGCGTGGAGGACTCGATGAGCTGCGTGCACGCCTCGACCGGACGGCTGGCCCCGGCGTCCGACGAGCTGCGCAGCGAGGTCGCGATCGTCTGCCAGCTGGCCCGCGCGGTGCTCGGCGACGAGCTGCCGTGGCGCGACTTCACCGACGACTACCGGATCGTCCGGGCGGCGATCGCGGCGATCGTGCCGGGCTTCGAGGACTACGAGGCGCGGCTGGATGCGCCGGGCGGGTTCGTGCTGCCGCACCCGCCGCGCGACTCGCGCACGTTCGGCACCCCGAGCGGGAAGGCCCGGTTCACCGTCAACGAGATCAGCTTCCCGACGGTACCGGCGGGCCGGTTGCTGCTGCAGACGGTGCGCAGCCACGACCAGTACAACACCACGATCTACGGGCGGGACGACCGTTACCGCGGCATCCACGACGGGCGCCGGGTGGTGTTCGTGCACCCGGACGACCTGGCCGAGCTGGGCGTCGCGGACGCGTCCACGGTGGACCTCGTCAGCGAGTGGACCGACGGGGTGGACCGGCGGGCGCCGGGCTTCCGGGTGGTGGCGTACCCGACCGCGCGCGGCTGCGCGGCCGCGTACTTCCCGGAGACCAACGTGCTGGTGCCGCTGGACTCCACCGCGAAGGGCTCGAACACGCCCACCTCCAAGGCGATCGTGGTCCGGCTGGAACCCGCGACCTGACCGCCGCCCGTTTCCGGGGCGGTGCCCGCCGGTGCGGCACTGCGTCGCGGGCCGGTGGGCGGCGAGCGTGGCGCCGGCCGCGCCGACGCCCGGGAGGTCAGCGGGTGCGACGCCAGTACCAGCGGGCGGCGACGGCGAGGCTCACGCCGTAGGCGGCGAAGGCGCCGAGGCCGATCCAGCTGACCAGCAGCGCGTCCGCGGCGGTCGGCAGCTCACCGCGGGCGACCGGGACGACGCCCGCGGTGGCGAGGGTCAGGTCGGCCACCCCGACCACCCCGTACGGTGCGAGGGTGGCCGTGCCGAGCAACGCCGGCACCAGCAGCACGAGTCGGGGCACCCGCCGGCCGCGCAGCAGCGGTACCCAGCGGGGGAACACCCGGCCCCACGGCCGGACCAGCGCGAACAGCAACAGTACGCCGAGCGCGGCGAGCAGTGCGGTGGCGTCCAGCCCGTACGACTCCAGGGTGAGCCACAGGCCGGACGCACCGTTGCGGGAAGCGATCGCGAGCATCCGCGCGCCGCTGATCCCGGCGAACGTCCCGCCGAGCGCCCACACCGTCTTCATCACCGCGTACGGCAGGAAGGCCGCGGCGCCGGCGTACGCGGCGAGTCGGACCGGCAGCGGGGGCTCCGCGCCGACCGGCCCGACCCGCGCGCCGGAACGGGCGGCGGCGCCGAGCACCGCCACGCCGACCATGCCGACCGCGTGCGCCACCGCGGCGGGTGCGCTGTCCACCCGTTGCGCCACCGCGAGCGTGATCACGTCCATCAGCAGCCCGAAGGCGGTGACCACGGACAGCCCGCAGCACACCGCGTAGCACCGGCGGACGGCACGTCCGGTGGCCGCGCCGCGGTCGGTCAGCGCGGTCAGCGCCGCCGCCGCGGCGACCGCGATCGGGTACCAGTTCAGGGCGACCGGCAGCGGATCGGCGGCCCGGGCGAACAGCGCGGTGCCGGTCACCAGCCCGGCCACGCCCAGCCCGCCGGACAGGATCGCCCAGCCGAGCACCGCCCGCCGCGGCCAGCTCGCCCGGTATCCGTTGGGGTGCGGGGGATCGAGCGGGACCGTCGGTATCGTGTCGGAGGGCCCGCCGTCGTCGGGTCCGGCTGATCGATGCATGGCAACACCGTCGCAGCGGCGGCCGGGTCGGGCGTCCCTCGCGGCGCGGAGCGCGCTCACTCGTACGGGGGTGGCAGGCATGCCGGAGCGCACGGTGATCCTGGTCAACGGGCTGTCCGGGGCGGGCAAGTCCACCCTGGCCCGCCGGCTGGCCGAGGCGCTGCGGCTCCCGCTGTACGGCAAGGACGTGCTGAAGGAGACGCTCGCCGACCACCTCGACGACCCGGCGTACCTCACCGACGGCCCGGCCGCGCGCCGGCTCGGCGCGGCCGCGTCCGAGGCGATGTGGGCGCTGCTCGCGGACGCGTACGGCGGTGCGGTGCTGGAGAGCACCTGGCTGGGCGTACGAGACCTGGCCGCCGCCGGCCTGTCCCGCGCCGGCGTGACCCGCCCGCTGGAGATCTGGTGCGACGTCCCGGTCGAGCTGGCCCGGCGCCGGGCGCTCGACCGGTCGCCGCGGCACCCGGTGCACGTCGGCGAGCCGCACGGCGACGAGCGCTGGGCGTACTGGGCGCGTACCGCGCGGCCGCTCGCCCTCGGCCCGGTCCTGCGGGTGGACACCACCGGTGCCGTCGATCTTCGCCCCGTCGTCGCCTGGATCCGGCAGGGCGGCAGCGGGTAAACGAGCCGGCGGGGCGCGGACCGGTCGGCGGGTGGCGACCGGGTCAGGGATGGGGGCCGCCGAGCGCGGCGGTGATGGCACGAGCGGTGCCGAACAGTTCGGTGAGCGCCTCGTGCCGGGCGGCGTCGGTGAACCGGCCGCTCGGGCCGGAGATCGACAGCGCCGCGACGACGGCGCCGGCGTGGTCGTGTACGGGGGCGGCGACCGCGCTGACGCCCGGAACCGACTCGTTGCTCGCGGAGGCGTACCCGGCGGTGCGGATCTCGTCGAGCAGCGCGAGCAGCCCGTCGCGGCCCGCCGGGGTGGCGACCCGCCAGGCATCCGCACCGGCGTCCGCGAGTACCGCGTCGCGCCGCTCGGCGGTCATCCCGGCGATGAGCACCCGGCCCGGCGCGCCGGCCCAGATCGGGTACGGGTGGCCCAGCTCGGAGGTGGTGCGCAGCTCGGAGACGCTCTGCACCTCCTCGATGAACATCCGCTCGGCGCCGAGTGCCACGCTCAGCCCGACCGACTCGCCGGTCAGGTCGCGCAGCCGTCGCATCGGCCCCACCGCGATCAGCCGCAGGTCGAGCCGGGCCTGGTACGCGGCGCCGAGCGCGAGGGTGCGCGGACCGAGCCGGTAGCGGCGGGTGACCGGGTCCTGGCTGGCCAGGCGGCACTCGTCGAGGGTTCGCAGCAGCCGGGCGACGGTGCTCTTCGGCAGCTCGACCCGGGCCGCGAGCTCCCGGACCCCCAGGCCGGTCTCCGCCGTGCGCAGCGCCTCCAACAGCTCGATGCCTCGGCGTAGCGACTCGCTCACGTGGCGTCCTTCGTGTGGGTTCCGTCCGCGCCGGGCATGGCGAGGGGGTTGACGTGGGGTCGGCACGCGCGCGAGTCTGTGCCGAACGTTGTCCCGTTCTACGATTCGATGTCCCGCTCAGCGGGACAGTACCGCATCCGATCATCCTGGCGCCAGCCCGGTGCCGCACCCGGAAGGGAGAGCCACCGATGCGTGGACGCGCAGACGAGGCGGGCGCCACCTCGATCCGGCAGATCGCCGTGGCGAGCCTGATCGGCACCGTCGTCGAGTGGTACGACTTCTTCCTGTACGCGACGATGGCCACGCTGGTGTTCAACAAGGCTTTCTTCCCGACCGGCAACGAGCTGCTGAGCACCCTGATCGCCTTCACCACGTTCGCCGCCGGGTTCGTCACCCGGCCGATCGGCGGGCTGGTCTTCGGTCACTTCGGCGACCGGCTCGGCCGCAAGCAGATGCTCGTGATCACGATGATGATCATGGGCGGTGCGACCTTCCTGATGGGCCTGCTCCCCACGTACGGGCAGATCGGCGTCGCGGCCCCGATCCTGTTGCTGGTGCTGCGGATGCTGCAGGGCATCGGCCTGGGCGGCGAGTGGGGCGGCGCGATGCTGATGACCGCCGAGCACTCCCCGACGGGCCGGCGCGGCTGGTACACCAGCTGGCCGCAGCTCGGCGTCCCGATCGGGCTGCTCGCCTCGACGCTGGTGGTCAACGTGCTGGGCCGGTTCGGCTCCGCCGCGTTCGCCTCCTGGGGCTGGCGGATCGGGTTCCTGCTCAGCGCGCTGCTGGTGGGCATCGGGATGTTCATCCGGCTGCGGGTCAGCGAGCCGCCCGCGTTCGCGGAGATCGTCCGGGCCAAGCGGCAGGTGCGGTTGCCGCTGGCCGACGTGTTCCGCCGGCACCCGAAGACGACGCTGCTCGCGGTCGGCGCCCGCTTCTCGGAGAGCCTGACGTTCAACATCTACAACGCGTTCATCATCACCTACCTCACCGTGGTGCTGAAGCTGGACAAGTCGGTGGCGCTGGACGGGTTGCTGATCGCCGCGGTGGTCGGGTTCTTCGCGATCCTCGTCGCCGGCCGGCTGTCGGACCGGATCGGCCGGCGGCCGGTGTTCATCGCCGGCGCGGCGATCGCCGCGGCGACCGCGTTCCCGCTGTTCGGCCTGATCGACACCGGTCGTACCGGACTGATCTGGCTCGCGCTCGTCATCGGCTGGGGCATCGCCGCGTGCACGATGTTCGGCGCGGAGGGTGCCCTGTTCGCCGAGCTGTACCCGACCCGGGTTCGCTACAGCGGCATCTCCATCGTCTACCAGCTCGGCGTCCTGCCGTCCGGTGCGATCGCGCCGGCGGTCGCCACCGCGCTGGTCGCGCACTACAGCCACCAGTCCTGGCCGGTCGCGACCTACGTCTTGGTCGTCGGGGTGATCAGCGTGGTGTCCCTGGTCTTCCTCCCGGAGACGCACCGGCGCGACCTGCACGCCGAACCGTCCGCGGCGCCCGTTCCGGACGTCACCCCGGCGTCCTGAGCCGACCCGGTCCCGTCGCCGGGCCGGCCCAGCGCACCCGGCACCGCCCCACGAGTACGAGGAAAGGCCTCACATGCCCGCACGACCCGACGTTGTCCTGGTGCTCGCCGACGACATGGGATTCTCCGACATCGGTTGCTACGGCGGCGAAGTAGCCACCCCGAACCTGGACCGGCTGGCCGCCCACGGGGTGCGGATGTCGCAGTTCTACAACACGGCGCGGTGCAGCCCGTCCCGGGCGTCGCTGGTGACCGGGCTGCACCCGCACCAGACCGGCATCGGCATCCTCAACTACGACGACGCCCCCGACGGCTACCCGGGGACGTTGAACGACCGGTGCGTCACGATCGCCGAGGTGCTGCGGGCCGCCGGCTACGGTACGTACCTGAGCGGCAAGTGGCACCTGTCCTCGGACCTGCACACGCCGAACGACGCGTGGCCGACCCGGCGCGGGTTCGACGAGTTCTACGGGACGCTGGAGGGCGCCGGCAGCTACTACTCGACCCGGACGCTGACCCGCAACGAGACCGGCATCGAGGCCGAGACCGCCGATCCGGACTTCTACTACACCGACGCGATCAGCGACAACGCCGTGCGGTTCGTCCGGGGGCACCACGCCGAGCGGGCCGACGACCCGCTGTTCCTCTACCTCGCCTACGCCGCGCCGCACTGGCCGCTGCACGCCCGCCCGGAGGACGTGGCGCGCTATGCGGGCCGGTTCGACGAGGGCTGGGACGTGCTGCGCGGTAAGCGGATGCGGCGGCTCACCGAGTCCGGCATCCTCGACCGCGGCTGGGCGCTCAGCGATCGGGACCCGGCGGTACCGGCATGGGACGACACCGCCGACCACGACTGGCAGGCGGCCCGGATGGCGGTGTACGCGGCGCAGATCGACCGGATGGACCAGGGCATCGGGCGGGTCCTCGACGCGCTGGAGCAGACCGGCCGGCTGGACGACACGCTGTTCGTGTTCCTGTCCGACAACGGCGGCTGCGCCGAGGAGATGCCGGTCGAGACGGTCCGCGAGTTCATCACCGGCTTCGTCGCGTACGACGAGACGACCCGCGCCGGGGAGCCGGTGCGGCCGGGCAACACGCCGGCGATCACGCCCGGCGGCGAGGACACCTACGCCACCTACGGCCGGGAGTGGGCCAACCTGTCCAACACGCCGTTCCGCGAGTACAAGCACTGGGTGCACGAGGGTGGCATCTCGACCCCGCTGATCGCGCACTGGCCGGCCGGGCTCGGTACGCAGCCGCGCATCGTGCACGCGCCGCACCAGCTGCCGGACGTGCTGGCCACGGTGCTGGAGCTGACCGGCGCGAGCTACCCGGCCGAGTACGACGGGCGCGACGTGCTGCCGCCGGAGGGCGTCAGCATGGCGCCGACCTGGCGGGGCGAGCAGCCGCCGGAGCGGACGCTGTACTGGGAGCACGAGGGCAACGCGGCGGTGCGCCGGGGCCGCTGGAAGCTGGTGCGCAAGTACCCGGGGGAGTGGGAGCTGTACGACATCGACGCCGACCGCACCGAGCTGCACGACCGCGCCGCCGAGCACCCCGACGTGGTCGCCGACCTCGCGGCGGACTACCAGCGCTGGGCGGACCGCTGCGGCGTGCTCCCGCGCGAGCAGGTCCTGGCGCTGTACGAGCGTCGCGGCCGCGCCCTGCCGCAGTGACCGGGGCTGCCGGGCCCGTGGAAGCCCGGCAGCCGGCCCTGGCGGGCGACTCAGGCGTCGGCCAGCTCGCCGTGCGCGCGGTCCAGCACGACGGCCAGGACGCGCCCGGCGGCGGCCAGGTCCTCGGCCGGCAGGTCGCCCCAGAGCCGCTCGGTGATCGGGCCGATCGCGGCGCGAACCTGCGTCCAGCGGGCCCGCCCCTCGTCGGTGACCTGGATGCGACCGTCGCCGCCGTCGCGCAGCAGGCCCCCGGCACTCAGCTCGCCGATCCGCTGGTGTACCGCCGCCCGGCTGAACCGGGTGGCGGCGCCGACCCGGCCGACGAGGTCGTCCCGGTCGAGGTCCCCGCCGCCGACGACGGCCAGCGTCAGCGTCACCCACTGCGGCTCGCTGACACCGGTACCGGCAAGCTGCCGGTCCAGGATCGCGTTGAGCGCCTTCTCGGTCTGGCCGATCAACGCGGTACCGAAGGTGTGGCTCGCGGTCGTCATCGTGACCTCCCAATCCGTACGGCCTTCTAACGTTCGTTTGACTAACGTTTCCGACGGGAGTGAAGCTATATCGTTAGTACGACTAACGCAAGCGGGTCGTGATCGGGGTCATGGTCGGCCGAGACGAGGCGGCGACGTGCCGACGGCGGCGTGACTCGTGCCGGTCTCAGTCCGGATCCGGGGCCCGGCCGTCCTTCCCCTCCGGTTCGGCGGAGGAGCCGTCGGCGCTCGGTACCGTGCCGCCGTCGACCGGCTCGTCCAGCCAGAGGAGTTCGTCGTGGCAGTCGACCAGCCGCTCGAAGGCGCGCCGGGCGGGCCGGAACTGGCTGACCGTGTGGTCGCGGTGGACCACCAGCGCCGAGTCGGCGACCCGCAGTCCCCACCCGGCGATCTCGGGCGAGCCGGTGTCGCTGTCGTCGGTGTAGTCGACCAGCAGGAACCGCCGCGGCGTCGCGGTGAGGTCCAGTCCGGGCACGAGAGCGGTCAGTCGGTCGCGGAGGGCGGCGTCGGCGCCGCGAGGTGTGGTGGTCATGTCCAGGACCCTGCCGGTCTTTCGGTACGGACGGTAGGCATCTAGGCTCAACCCGTGAACGGTACGAACGGGCAGGTTCCTGGTGAACCCAGTGCGGATCCCCACGAACCGAATGCGGCCCGAAACGAACCCGGTAAGCATCCGCACGACCCCGGTACGGACGTGCCGCCCGGCGTGCGCGAGCTGTTGACCGGCCCGGACGCCCCGTCCGTGCCGGCGCTGTTCGCCGCCGAACTGCGCCGCTACCGGATCGAGGCGCGCCTGACCCAGGACGAGCTGGCGCAGCGGGTGTACTGCTCGTCCGGCCTGGTCAGCATGATCGAGACCGGCCGCCGCTCACCCAACAAGGACTTCACCAAACGGTGCGACGAGGTGTTGGGTACCGGTGGTGCGCTGATGCGGCTGTGGCCGCTGCTCACCCGCGAGGCGTACCCGTCGTGGTTTCGGCCGTTCGTGCAGATGGAGGCGACCGCGACCGCGATCCACGAGTTCGAGGTGCAGGCGGTGCCGGGGCTGCTGCAGACGGCCGACTACGCCCGTACCGTGATCGGCGCGAGCTGGCCGCCCAACAGCCCCGACGAGACCGACCGCCAGCTCGCCGCCCGGCTGGAACGCCAGGAGATCCTGGACCGCCCGTCCCCGCCCCTGCTCTGGGCCGTCCTGGACGAGGGGGTACTCCGCCGCCCGGTCGGCACCCCCGACGTGATGCGCGCCCAGCTCCAACACTTGCTGAAAATGGCCCAACGCCAACACATCCGCCTCCAGATCATGCCCTTCACCGCTGGCGTTCATGCCGCCATGGACGGCTCATACACCGTTATCGACCTGCCCAACAGGGAGCACGTCGTTTACGTCGAGGGTCCAGGTGGTGGGCGACTCGTGATCACCCCCGAATTGGTGACACAATTGCGGCTGAGATTCGACGCGCTGCGCGGTTTGGCCTTGTCGCCCGAAGAGTCGAGTGCGGCAGTCGCAGCAAGGTTGGGAGAGCTGTGAACGACATCTGTCACCTGCGTTGGTGGAAGAGCAGCCGCAGCGGCAATCAAGGCGGCCAGTGCGTCGAGATCGCTACCAGCGGTGACACCTGGTACGTGCGGGACAGCAAGGACGCCAGGGGTGGCCGCCTGGCGGTCGATCGCGCCGCCTGGCAGTCCTTCGTCCGCAGCGTCAAGACCGGTACGTGGTGACCGCCGCCCGGCAGCAATGAGGCGGCGGCACCGCACGGTTCAACCGACCCGGCGGACCTCCTGGGGCCAGCCGCAGGCCACCGCGATCTTGCCGGCCCACAGTCTCGCGGCCTCCTCGTCGGCCACGTCCACCACGGTGAACCCGCCGAGGAACTCCTTGGTCTCGACGTACGGGCCGTCGGTGAACGTCAGCGTGCCGCTGGTCGCGTCCGCGCTGAACGCCTGGCCGTGGTCCTCCTCCAGCCCGCCGGCGAACACGTACACACCGGCGGCCTTGATCTCGTCCACCACCGCCTTCGCGAGCGGCCCACGCTCCTCGAACCACTCCTCGGGGTGGTCACCCACCCACTGCTGGTTGAAGTAGATGCAGTACATCGGCATGTCGATTCCCTCTCCGGAGCGGACCCGGCGCCCGCGTCCACATACTCCACGAACGACCCGCCCCCGATCCGACATCGCCCGCGGAGAAGTCCGAGCCGCTGGTCGTGGCCGGGGTCGGTGCCACTCGTTCGGAGTCGCCTGTTCGGTCGGGTACGGCGGCGTTCGCCCGAGGCATGCCTCGGCTGGCGTGGGACTCCGCCGATGGGTGGGGCTTGCTGGGCGAATAGGATGTCGGACCATGGCGCGAGTGCTGACCCCGCAGGCGGAGGACTTTCCCCGCTGGTACCAGGACGTGATCAACAAGGCCGAGCTGGCCGACAACGGCCCGGTGCGCGGCACCATGGTGATCCGGCCGACCGGGTACGCCATCTGGGAGCGGATGCAGTCCGAGATGGACGACCGGATCAAGCTGGCCGGCGCTCAGAACGCGTACTTCCCGCTGTTCATTCCGGAGAGCTACCTCAAGCGCGAGGCGCAGCACGTGGAGGGGTTCTCGCCGGAGCTCGCGGTGGTCACCCACGCCGGCGGCAAGGACCTGGACGAGCCGATCGTGGTGCGGCCGACGTCCGAGACGGTCATCGGCGAGTTCATGGCCAAGTGGGTGCAGTCCTACCGCGACCTGCCGCTGCTGCTCAACCAGTGGGCGAACGTGGTGCGCTGGGAGCTGCGCCCGCGGGTGTTCCTGCGCACCAGCGAGTTCCTGTGGCAGGAGGGGCACACCGCGCACGCCAGTGAGGCCGACGCCCGGGCGTACGCGCGGCGCATCCTGCACGAGGCGTACCAGGACCTGATGGTCAACGTGCTGGCGATGCCGGTGATCGTGGGCCGCAAGACCGCCGCGGAGCGGTTCGCCGGTGCGACCGGGACGTACACGCTGGAAGCGATGATGCGGGACGGCAAGGCCCTGCAGATGGGTACCTCGCACGAGCTCGGGCAGAACTTCGCCAAGGCGTTCGGGATCGAGTTCACCGGCGACAGCGGGTCCCGCGAGCACGCCTGGACGACCTCCTGGGGCACCTCGACCCGGATGGTCGGTGGGCTGATCATGTGCCACGGTGACGACAGCGGGCTGCGGGTGCCGCCGCGACTGGCGCCGATCCAGGCGCACGTGATGGTGGTCAAGTCCGGGGATGCGGTGCCGGAGACGGCGGCGAAGCTGCGCGACGCGCTGCGCGACGCTGGGGTGCGGGTCGGCTTCGACGACCGTACCGACACACCGTTCGGCCGGCGCGCCGTCGACGCCGAGCTGAAGGGGTACCCGATCCGGGTCGAGGTCGGCCCGCGCGACCTCGCCGCCGGCAACGTGGTGCTGGCCCGCCGCTCCACCGGGGGCAAGACGCCGGTACCGGTGGACAAGGCGGTGGACGAGATCCAGACCGCGCTGGCCGCCGACCAGCAGGCGCTGTACGACCAGGCGCTCGCGTTCCGGGAGGCGCGTACCGTCGACGTGACCACCGCCGCCGACGCGGTGGAGGCGGCGGCGACCGGCTTCGCCCGGATCCCGTGGTCGACGCTGGGCACCGCCGGTGAGGCGGAGCTGAACAAGCAGGCGGTCACGGTGCGCTGCCTGGTCCGGGCCGACGGCTCGGTGCCCGACAGCGAGGACGAGCCCGACCTCACCGCGTACGTGGCCCGCTCGTACTGACCGGCGCCCGCGCGACGCCGCGTCGACGACCGGCGTCGCGCGAGCGCTGCGCGGGCCGGGCGCTGGGGCCGACCGGTGCGGTCAGGCCTCCGGGTGGCAGGGGAGTTGGGCGCGCCACCACGGCGTTTCCACGAAGCCGCGGCGGATGGTGAGCAGCTCCATGCTGGCCCGCCAACCCTCCACCCCGGACAGTGCGCCGAGCGTGTCGGTGGTGAACCGGAACAGGTCGCGCTCGGTGGGCAGGATCAGCTCGCACATCAGGCAGTTCGCCGACAGCATCGCCGCCACGTAGCGCACCCCGCGGTGGGTGGCGAGCTCGCGGGCCACCTCGTCCAGCCGGGCCGGCGCGACCGTGACGTCCAGCAGCACCTCGGACTCGAAGCCGAGCGCGGCCGACGGCACCAGCGTGGTGACGGTCAGGCAGCCCCGGTCTCGCATCGCCTCGAACCGCCGGCGCACGGTGGACTCGTTGATCGACAACCGCCCGGCGACGGTCCGGAAGCTGTCCCGGGCATGCGCGCGCAGCTCGGCGATGATGGCGCGGTCGGTGGCGTCGAAGTGCTCCGGCGCGCACTCGTGCGGCTCCGGGCGGGCGTCGACGTCGCCGCCGCGGTACCAGTCGTGCGCCACCTTGTAGGTGTGCAGCCGCAGGTCGGTCTCGCACCGGGCGATGCCGTCGATGGTCTGGATCTCCTCGACCACCCGGGCGGCGAGCGAGTCGGCGCGCGGCACGTTGATCTCGGCGATGATGTCGTACGCGCCGCTGACCAGGGCGAGGAACCGCACGTCGGCGCGCCCGGCGAGCTCGGCGCAGACCCGCGCCTGCCGGCCGGGGGAGCAGGTGATGCGCAGGACGAACAGGTCGGCCGGCCCGGCGTGCTGGGTGTCCGGGACGGCGGCGACCCGGACGATGCCGTCGCGCAGCAGCTGCTGGCCGCGCCGGGACACCGCGGACAGCGAGCTGCCGCAGGCGGTGGCGATGTCGGTCCAGCTGGCCCGGCCGTCGTCCTGGAGCGCGACGACGATCTGCCGGCTCAGCTCGTCCAGCGCCGGCGCGTTCATCGGCGGGGGCCCGGCTCGACCCGGTGCCGCGTCGGCCGATGGTGCCGGGACCGGTCAGCGGGCATCGGCGCCGACCTCGTGCAGGAACTCACGCACCACCCGCCGCCACTCGTCGGCCTCCTCGATCTGCGGTGAATGACCGGACTTCTCGAACACCACGAGCCGGGAGTCCGGAATCAGCGACACTATCGTCTCACTGCACGCGACCGGGGTGATCCAGTCGTCCCGCCCCACCGTGACCAGGGTCGGGCAGCTGATGCTCGGCAACTGCGCCTTGATGTCGTAGTGCGGCTGGTTGTGCGCGAAGGCGTAGTTGTGCGTGGCGTACCGGTAGGGCGTCGCCGCCACCTTCGCCTCGACCGCGGCCGGGTCGTACACGTGGTCGTACAGCGGGAGGATCTCGCGCCAGCAGTCGCGCAGGTCGTCGTCGTCGCGCACCTGGCCGGTGTTGATCCGGTCCAGCTTCGCCATGTCGATGGTCACCCGGGTGGACGCGGCGGCGTTGCGCCGTGCCGCGTCGTCGTTGGAGTGGTCGGGCGAGGTGTCGCGCAGCACCAGCGCGGACACCCGGTCGGGATGCCGGATCGCGTACTCCATCGAGATGAACCCGCCGTAGGAGCCGCCGGCCATCACGAACCGGTCCACGCCGGCCCACTGCCGCAGCCCCTCGACGTCGGCCGCCCACTGCTCGTGCGTGTACGGCTCGTTGCCGCCGGACTCGCCGGATCCGCGGGCGTCGAACACGATCACCCGGAACGTGTCGGCGAACGGCCCGAACGTGGCCCGCGGTTCGGCCCGCGACCCCAGCCCCGGCGCGCCGTGGTGGGCGATCAGTACCGGGGCGTTGTCGGCGCCGAACACCTCGACGGCGAGCTCGTTGTCGTTGATCGTCAACCGCATGGGTGCTGCCTTTCCGTTGCGCTACAGGGAGATGACGAGGTCGTCGAGGTCGCGCGGGTAACTCGTCAGCCGGCGCGCGCCGGTCTCGGTGACGAGCATCGAGTCGGAGATCCGGTACCCGGCGTGGCCCGGCACGTAGAGGCCCGGCTCGTTGGACACGATCATGTTCGCGGCCAGCACCGTGTCGTCGCCGTCGGCGAGCCACGGTGGTTCGTGCATGCCCAGGCCGATCCCGTGTCCCTGCCGGTGCCGCAGGTACCCACCGAGGCCGGCGTCCACGATCACCTGCAGGCACCGCCGGTTGACCTCGCTGCACACCGCGCCGGCCCGGATCGCGTCGGCGCCGACCTGCTGCGCCTCGCGTACCGCGTCGTGGTAGCGGCGCTGGTCGGCCGTCGGCGCACCGAGCACGAACGTGCGCTCGCCCTCCACGTACCGGCCGCCGACGGCGCAGCCGAGCGACAGCATGAACGTGTCGCCGTCGCGCAGCCGGTACCCGGACGGCAGGCCGTGCGGGTGGGCGGAGTTGGCGCCGGCGTACACCAGGCCGCCGGCGAGCATCCCGACCACCACCACGTCGGTGTGCTCGGCGTACATGATGCCGGTGCCGACCGCGCCGACGTGCGCGGCGAGTTCGGCTTCGCTGGGCAGTGTCCCGCCGGCGGCGACGGCCTGCTCGATCAGCTCGCGGCCGGCGGCGAGCATCCGGTCGGTGATCCGGGCCGCCTCGGCGTGCAGCGCGATCTCGGCCGGGTACTTGACCTGCCGCATCGTCTCGACCAGCGGCGTCACCGACAGTCTCGCCGCGGGCAACGCGGCGGCCAGCGCGTCCCGGCGGGCCAGCGTCATGCTGCCCGGCACGCCGACGCGGTCGCGCCGGTCGGTGCCCGGCAGGTACGACAGCGGCGGTCGCAGCCCCGGGTACTCGGGGAACGCGACGAGCTCCGCCACCGCCCGCTGGGCCTGCGCGTGCTCGCGTTCCAGCTCCGGCAGCACCAGTACGGTGCGGTCGGCGTCCAGCAGCACCGCGACCGGCCGCTCGCCCGGGTGGTGGAAGAACCCGGTCAGGTAGGCGACGTCGTCCGGGTTTTCGGTGCACAGCGCGTCGAGGCCGGCGCCGGCCAGCCGGTCGCGTACCGCGGACTGCACGGTGCGGTAGTGCTCGGCCGGCAGCCGTTGGCTCAGCGAAGCCATCCCAGATTCCTCCACAGTGGACATTCAGCGGCCCTGGTTGCGCGGGTTGCGGGCGTCGTTGTAGGCGATCGACATCAGCGTCGCGGACACCACCAGGGCGAGGATCGCGAGCGACGGGAACAGCGTGGTCCACCAGGCGCTGGACATCGCGCCGGACTGCTGCGCCTCGTACAGGATCCGGCCCCAGGACCAGGACTGCGCGTCGGACAGCCCGAGGAACGCCAGCCCGGCGGCGGACAGCACCGCGCGCGAGGCCGTCAGCACCACCGACACCACGATCACCGGCGCGGTCGCCGGCAGCAGGTGCTTGCGGATGATCCAGCGGTGGCTGCCGCCGATCACCCGCGCCGCGTCCATGTACGGCAGGCCCACCACCGACAGCGCTGCCGAGCGCACCACCCGGGTCACCTCCGGCCAGCTGAACGCGGCGATCACCGCGACGGTCACCGGCAGGCTCGGCCCGGCCAGCGCCGCGATCAGGATCATCAGCGGCAGTACCGGCAGCGACAGCATCAGGTCGACCAGCGTGCCGACCGCGGTGTCCAGCCGCCGGAAGTACGCCCCGACCACGGCGACCAGCACGCCGAGCGCGATCGCCAGCGCCGACGAGCAGACCGCCACCAGCATGCTCGCCCGGGTACCCCAGACCACCTCGGCGAAGATGTCCCGGCCCAGGTTGTCGGTGCCGAACCAGTGCGCCGCGGACGGCGCCTGCAACACGTCCGGCCCGTACCCGGTGGGTTCGGCGGCGATCAGCGGGGCGCAGAGCCCGACCAGGATCAGTACCGCGACGACGACCACCGCGGGCAGCCCGAGCGGGTTGCGGCGAAACGCCCGCCAGGTGCGCCGGGCCGAACTCTCCGCGACCGCCACCGGCTCCAGCACCGCGGGGGCGTCGGTACGCGCCTGTGCAGTCATCGGGTCCTCACTCTCGGATCCAGCACCCCGTACAGCAGGTCGGTGAGCATGCTCGCCACCACCACGGTCGCGGCGAGCAGTACGAACGCGCCCTGCAGCACCGGGTAGTCGAGCTGGGTGACGGCCTCGTAGATGCCGCGGCCGATGCCCGGGTAGGCGAAGATCGTCTCGGTCAGCACCGCGCCGCCGACCAGGAACCCGAGCTGCAGCCCGACCAGCGTGGTCGTCGGCAGCAGCGCGTTGCGCAGCGCGTGCTTCCACACCACCGCGCGGTTCGGCAGCCCCTTGGCGCGGGCCAGCTCGCAGTAGTCCTCGCCGAGCGCGTCGATCAGGCTGGCCCGCAGCGTCAGCACGTACGAGCCGATCTGCAGCAGCATCAGCGACAGGCACGGCAGCACCAGATGCGCGAGCACGTTGCCGTACCAGCCGGCGCCGGCCGCGTCGGGCGAGTACGCGCCGCCGATCGGCAGCCAGCGCAGCCACAGCCCGAAGAAGAACAGCAGGAAGATGCCCACGCTGGGGACGAACAGCGACTGGCCGACGACCCCGCCCAGCTGCACCAGCCGGTCCACCACGGTGCCGCGGCGGGTCGCGGCGAGCACGCCCAGCGGTACCCCGATCGCGATCGTCACCAGCAGGGCCGAGCCGGTCAGCAGCAACGTCCACGGCAGCCGGGCGAGCAACACCGACGACACCGGTACCTGTTGGGTGAACGAGATGCCCAGGTTGCCGTGCAGCAGCTGCCACAGGTACTTGCCGTACTGCACGATCAGCGGCTGGTCCAGCCCGTACTGGTGCAGCAGGAGCGCCTGATCGTGCTTGGTCATGTTCGGGTTCGCCACCGCCAGCGCGGGGTTGCCGGGCAGCAGCCGCAGCAGCAGGAACGTCGCGGTGACGGCGAACCAGAGGGTGAGCAGGCCGCGCGCCACGCGGCGGCCGGCGAATCGCAGTGCGGTGGTCATGGCCACGTCCTCATCAACTGCGGGTCCGGACCCGGGCGAGCGACGCCGGGTCGACCACGGTGAGCAGCTCGCTGGGCTTCGCGACGAACCCGGTCCACTCGGTGCGGTGCGCGACGTAGAAGTTCTGCATGTAGACGACGTTGTCGTACACGTTGTCCCGGACCAGGTGCGCCGCCTTCGCGACCAGCTCGCGCTGTTCGTCGGGGGTGGCGACCTGCGCGTCGGTGATCAGCTTCGACAGCGCCGGGTCGTCGACCTTGCTGTAGTTGATCGCGCCGCCGGGCAGGTAGGTCAGCGCCATGTTGGTGACCGGGTCGTCCATGATGGCGAAGTTGCCGGCGTAGATGTCGTAGTCGCCGGCGTCGGTCTTGGCCAGGTAGGTGTTGCGGTCCATGCCCTGCAACGTGATGGTGATACCGGCCTTCGCCGCGTCGGAGGCGACCATGCTGGCCCACTGCGCGGTGACCGCGTCCTGCAACGAGTAGATCATCCGCAGCGACAGCGGGAACCTCCCGTGCGCGTCCGGACGGTACCCGGCCTGCCGCAGCAGCCGCCGCGCGTGCGCCGGGTCGTGCCGGTACTCGGCCATGCTCGGGTCCGCGTAGGCGGTCAGCACCGGGGCGATCGGGCTGGAGTGCGTCGACACCGCCTGGCCCTGCAGCACCACCCGGCGGATCGCCGCGTAGTCGACCGCGTGCGCGAGCGCCTGCCGTACCGCGAGCTTGTCCAGCGGCTTGTGCTTCATGTTGTACGCCAGGTGCGCGTAGCCCAGCCCCGGCACCTTGCGCACGGTGATGCCGGTGGTGTGCCGCAGCACGTCCACCTGCGCCGGCGGCAGCGTGTTCGCGATCAGGTCGACCTCGCCGCTGCGCAGCGCCAGGATCTCGGTGTTGATGTCCGGGTACACCCGGAACACCACCCGGGCCAGGCTCGGCTTCCCGCCCGGCGCCCACGGGTACGGCTCGGTGCGCTCCAGCGTGTACGCCTGGCCCTTCGCCGCCGACACCAGCGTGTACGGCCCGCAGCCGACCCAGTCGCCGGTGTTGGCGAACGTCGCCACGTTGGAGACCTTGCCGAACACGTGCGCCGGTACCACGTTCATCCAGAACCCGACCTCGCGCAGGACGGTCTGGTCCGGTTTGGACAGGTGCAGCAGGACCTCGGTGGCCGAGGCCGCGCTCGCCCTCGCCACGTTCGTCAGCTGGCCGAAGGTCGTGTTGCCGGCGGGCTTGTCCCGCTTGATCGCGTTGATGGTGAACGCCACGTCCGCGGCGGTCACCGGCTTCCCGTCGCTCCAGCGCACGTCGTCGCGGATCCGGTAGTACCCGGTCTTCGGGTCGTGGTAGCCGTACTTCACGGCGAGCCACGGCTGCTTGTTGCCGGCGTCGTCGATGGTCAGCAACCGCGGGTACATCAGGTCGGTGATCCAGTAGTCGGTGCGGCTGTTGCCGACCAGCGGGTTGAAGTTGACCACGTCGGTGGTGGTCGCGACGGTCAGGGTGGCGCCGGCCGCCCGCGAGCCCGGGCGCGGGCTCGGCGCGCAGCCGGCCAGCACACCACCGACCGCCGGCGCACCGACCGCGGTGGCGGCGAGCGCCGCGAACGACCGGCGGCGCATCAGACCCAGACCTCGTCGAGCACGCGCAGGATGTTGCCGCCGACGACCTTGCGGATCTCGTCGTCGGAGTAGTCGTGCGCGACCAGCCAGCCGATGATGTTGGTGAAGCACTCGGCCGGGTTCTCCAGCCCGTCGACGTACTCGACCCTGGGGTAGTCGACGTGCCCGTGCGCCTGCGCGATGGACAGGTTCTTCGCGAACGCGTCGTGCAGCCCCACGTGGTCGCCGAACAGCGTGTCCGGCCCGAACGCCACGTGGTCGATGCCGACCACGTCCACCAGGTGGGTGAAGTGGTCCATCACCGACTCCAGCGAGTGCTTCGGGTGCGCCTCGGACAGGCTGGTGTGCGGCGCGGCCTCCAGCCCGAGCACCCCGCCGCGCTCGGCGCAGGCGGCGATCAGCGCGTCCGGCTTCATCCGGTTGGTCGGCCACACCTCGCGCGAGCCGCAGTGCGTGATGAACACCGGCTTGGTCGAGGTCTGGATGACCTCCAGTGCGGTCCGGTCGCCGGAGTGCGAGATGTCGATCGCGAGGCCGAGCTTGTTCATCCGCTTCACCGCGCGCTCGCCGAAGAACGTCAGCCCGCCGTCGCCGCGCTCCTTGAGGCCGGACCCGAGCGTGTTGGCCTCCGAGTACGCGATGCCGATCTGGCGCACGCCGAAGCCGTACAGCACGTCGAGCCGGTCCACCTCGTTCTCGATCATGGTGGCGGCCTCCAGCCCGAACACGTGGGCCACCCGGCCGGTGGCGTGCGCGTTCCGGATGTCGGCGACGGTCTCCGCCTTCACCACGAAGTCCTGGTGCGCCAGGTCCGCCATCCGTACCCCGAGGTCGAACAGGACGTCCTGGTACTTCCAGCCGGCGTCGGAGGAGATGCAGCAGGTGCCGTCCATGCCGTTGTCGAACACGGCGGTCATGCCGGAGCGGGCGAGGCCCTCGTACCCGGTGGGTTCGCGGCCCTGGCGGATGTGCTCGCGCAGCTCGCCCATGTCCTCAGGGAAGACCTGGACGTGGTCGTGCAGCGAGATGACGATCTCGTCGCGCAGCAGTCGTTCGGCCCGCTTCGCCTGGTCGTCGGACAGCGACAGCCCGGCGTACTCGGGCACCCGGCCGATCTGCTTCGCGTACCGGAACGCACGGTAGTCGACGTCCGGCTCCAGGTAGTCCCAGGCGGTGTAGCCGGTGTAGCGGGCGGCCGGTTCGAGCATGGCGTTCCCTTCTTCGCGGTCGGTACGTGCCGGTACCGCCGTGCGTGCCGTCAGCGGTCCGGACGACTCAAGGGTTGCCAATCTGCGGCGCAGAAGTCAAGATGTCGGCAAGAATCAGGCAACAGATCATTGCTCGAAGTCATTGTCGGGCACATCGTGGCGGTGTCGGCAGTCCCGCCGACGGATCGAACGGAGGTGGCCGTGGCGGCCGCACCCACCCTGCGGGTCCAGGACCTGTCGGTCAGCTTCGGCGCCGACGGCGAGATCTCGGCCGTCCGCGGCGTCGATTTGGACGTGCACCGCGGGCAGCTCGTCGCGCTGCTCGGCGAGTCCGGCTCGGGCAAGTCGGTCACCGCCCGGGCGATCCTCGGCCTGTCCGACGCCCGGGTCAGCGCCGGCGAGCTGCGGCTCGGCGACCTCGACCTCACCGCGCTGACCGAGGCGCAGCGCCGCGACGTGCGCGGCAGCCGGATCAGCCTGGTGTTCCAGGACGCGCTGTCCGCGCTCAACCCGGTGCTGACCATCGGTGACCAGCTCGGCGAGCTGTTCCGCCGGCATCGCGGCCTGTCCCGCCGCGCCGCCCGGGGCAGGGCGGTCGAGCTGCTGCGTACGGTCGGGATCCCCGGGCCCGAGCAGCGCGTTCGTGCCTACCCGCACCAGTTCTCCGGCGGGATGCGGCAGCGGATCCTGATCGCGATGGCGATCGCGCTGGAACCCGACCTGCTGATCGCCGACGAACCGACCACCGCGCTGGACGTCACCGTGCAGGCGCAGATCCTCGACCTGCTCGACCGGCTGCGCTCCGAGCGCGACATGGCGGTACTGCTGATCACCCACGACCTCGCCGTGGTCAGCGAGGTCGCCGACCACATCGCGGTGATGTACGCCGGCCGGATCGTCGAGACCGGCCCGACCGAGGAACTGCTCAGCCACCCCGCGCACCCCTACACCGAGGCGCTGCTGCGCTCGGTACCGCGGCCGGACGCCGCCGGCGGCCGGCTCCACGCCATCCCGGGTACGCCACCGGGGCCGGCGCGGCGACCGCCCGGCTGCTCGTTCCATCCGCGCTGCTCCTGGGCCGTCGACGCCTGTACCACCCAACGACCCGAACTGTCCACTGTGGACGCCGGTCGGCGGGTCGCCTGCCACCGCGCGACGGAGGTGCTGCATGCCGCCGGATGACAGGATCCTCGTGGCCACCGAGCTGCGCCGTACCTTCTCCGCCGGGCTCGGCCGCGGCCGGGTCAGCGCGGTCGACGGCGTCAGCCTGTCCGTCGGCGCCGGCGAGTCGCTCGGCATCGTCGGCGAGTCCGGCTGCGGCAAGTCCACGCTGGCCCGGATGCTCGTCGGGCTGGAACGACCCGACGCCGGCAGCATCACCGTGGCCGGCCGGAACCTCGCCACCGCGCGCGGCCGGCAACGCCGGGAGCTGCGCCGGCGCATCCAGATGGTGTTCCAGGACCCGTACACGTCGCTGGACCCCCGGCTGACCGTCGGCGACATCGTGGCCGAACCGCTCGTCGTGCACCGCACCACCGGCCGGGCCGACCGTGCCGGCCGGGTCGCCGAACTGCTGGAGCTGGTCGGGCTGCCGGCCGACGTGGTGTCCCGCTACCCGCACCAGTTCTCCGGCGGCCAGCGGCAGCGCATCGGGATCGCCCGCGCGCTCGCCCTCGAACCCTCGGTACTGGTCTGCGACGAGCCGGTGTCCGCGCTGGACATGTCCGTCCAGGCGCAGGTCGTCAACCTGCTGCGGGACCTGCAGCAGCGCACCGGGGTCGCGCTGGTGTTCATCGCGCACGACCTGTCGGTGGTCCGGCACGTCTGCGACCGGGTCGCGGTGATGTACCTCGGGCGGCTCGCCGAGTCCGGCGACACCGACGCGGTGTACGACGCGCCGGCGCACCCATACACCCAGGCGTTGCTCGCGGCGGCGCCGGTCATCGGGCGGCGCCGTACCGCCCGGCCGCCGGCGGGCGAACCGCCGAGCCCGATCGCGCCCCCGCCCGGCTGCCGGTTCCACCCCCGTTGCCCGCTCGCCGCCGGCCCCTGCGACGCCGACCGGCCCGACCTGCGTACCGTCCCGGTCGAGCTGGCGCCCCCGTCCCCGAGCACCGGCTCGGACCGGCCCGCGGGCTTCGACCCTGGCGGCCCGGACCCTGCCGGCTCGGACGCCGCCGGCCCGGGCCTCGCACGCCACCGGGTCGCCTGCCACCACGCCGAGCAGGCACTCGCCACCCCCGCGGGCTGAACCGGCCGGGACCCCCGCCCGTCGCGCTGCTGGCAGGATGGCCGGGTGGCAGACGAGTTCTCGGCGGGACGGATCGTGTACCACCGCTCGTACTTCGGGGGTGAGCTGCAGCAGGTCGCACCGGCGCAGGTGGTACGGCACGACGACGCCGGCGTGCTGCTCTGGCTCGCGTACCGGTCGCCGAGCTGGCTCGCGGTGCTGCCGGACCGCGGGCACCCGCGCGACGTGCCGCCGGACGAGTGGCCCGCCGGCGGCTGGCCGCTGGTCCCGGTGCCGCTGCCCCTGCCGCAGTCGACGCTGATCCTGGTGCCGCCGGATGCCGGCTACGCAGTCTGGTGGCGGTGGCGCGCCGGCGGCCCGATCCGCCCCGACCGCTTCGCCGGCTGGTACGTCAACCTGGAACGACACGCGCTGTGGGACGACGGTGAGCACGCCGGCGTCGACTCGCTGGACCAGGAACTCGACGGGCTGGTCGACCCCGATCGCCGCTGGCACTGGAAGGACGAGGACTCCTTCGCCGCCAAGACCGGCCAGCCGCGGTACTGGTCGGCCGCCGAGGCGACGGCGATCCGGGCGGCCGGGGAGTCGGCCCGCGCGCTCGTCGAGGCCGGCGCGTGCCCGTTCGACGGCAGCTGGCGGGACTTCGTCCCGGACCCGTCGTGGCCGCGACCGGCCCGCCCGGTACCGGAGGGCTGGCGGCGCCCTCCGACCCTCACCGGTCGGTGACCCGGCCGTTCCGGTGCGCCGGGCCGTCCGGGGGTACCGGCGGGCGGGGCCGTCCCGGTGCGGCGGGTGGGTCGGCGCTCGCCCCCGGTGCGGCGGGTGGGTCGGCGCTCGCCGCTCGGGGTCGGATGTGAGCGACGCCATCCCGCGGTGGTCGTGGCCCGGCCGGGCGGGCAGGCTGCCGGCATGACGAAGATGCGGAATCCCGGCGACGTGCTGGTCGAGCGGATCTACTTCGGCGGCGCGCTGTGCCAGGTGATCCCGGCCCGGGTGCTCCGGCACGACGCCGACGAACTGGTCGTCTGGGTGGCCGGCGGCACCCCGGTGCTGCGCCGGCGCGGCCGGTCCGGGCAGGCGCTGCGCGACGTGCCGCGGGCCGACTGGCCGAGCGAACTGACGCCGGCGGAGTGGACCGGTTCGGGGGTCGTCCGCCGCTACCTGCCGGGCGTCGACCATTCGGTGTGGTGGTTCTTCGCCGACGCCGGGCCGAGCGGGCCGGACAGCTTCGAGGGCTGGTACGTCAACCTGGAGCGGCATCGTCTGTGGGCCGACGGCGCCGGTATCGACGTGGTCGACCAGGAGCTCGACGGCTGGGTGACGCCGGACCACGCCTGGCAGTGGAAGGACGAGGAGTCGTTCGCCGCCAAGATCGGCGACCCCGGCTTCTTCGACGCGGCCGAGGCGGCGCTGGTGCGGGCCGAGGGGGAGCGGGTCCGGCCGGTCGCCGAGCGGGCCGGCGTCCCGTTCGACGGTACCTGGTGCGACTTTCGTCCGGATCCGTCCTGGTCGCTGCCCGCGCGGCCGGACCCCGCCACGACCCGACGGCCGCCGGCCCTGCGCGTCGGTGCCGTACCGGCACCCGCGGACGGCGCCGCGGGGCGCCCGGGGGAGCGGCCGGACGGGGTGCCGGTGCCCGATTGAGGGCGTGTCGTCGAGGCCGGGACGGGTCTGGCAGAATGGACCGCTGAACCGGCGCGCGTCCGGCGCCCTCTACCCGGTGCGTCGCCAGTCAACATGCCAGCACGGATCCGTCGTCGTCGACCATGCCCCACGTGGTCGCCGCCTCGTGACCCGCGCGGCTTTCCGACACAGGAGCGAACACAACCGTGGCAGTACGCATCCGGCTCAAGCGGCTGGGGAAGATCCGCAACCCGCAGTACCGCATCGTGGTGGCCGACGCCCGCACCAAGCGCGACGGCCGCGTCATCGAGGAGGTCGGCAAGTACCACCCGAAGGAGGACCCCTCGTACATCGAGGTCAACTCCGACCGGGTGCAGTACTGGCTGTCCGTCGGTGCGCAGCCGAGCGAGCCCGTGCAGGCGATCCTGTCCCGCACCGGTGACTGGCAGAAGTTCAAGGGCCAGCCGGCCCCGGAGCCGCTGAAGGTGCCGGCCCCGAAGCAGGACCGGCAGGCTCGGTACGAGGCGGAGGCCAAGGCGGCCGCCGGCGTCGACACGCCGGGCAAGCCGGAGGCCAAGACCGAGAAGAAGAAGCCGGCCAAGAAGGCCGAGGAGCCGGCCAAGAAGGCCGACGAGAAGGCCGACAGCGCGCCGGCGGCGACCGACGGGAAGGCGGCCGGTGCCGATGCCGGCGCGGAATCCTGAGGTGCTCCGCCCGGCCCTCGACCATCTGGTTCGCGGGATCGTGGAACACCCCGACGACGTGCGGGTCCGCATGGTCAACTCGCGCCGCGGCAAGCGGCTCGAGGTCCGGGTCCACCCGGACGACCTGGGCACCGTGATCGGCCGGGGTGGCCGTACCGCCAAGGCACTGCGCCAGGTGGTCGGGTCGGTGGGCGGACGCGGTATTCGAGTCGAGATCATCGACAGTTACTGACGTGCAGCTGACCGTCGGACGCATCGTCCGTCCGCACGGCGTCCGGGGCGAGGTCCTGGTCGACGTGCGGACCGACGACCCGGAGATCCGTTTCGCCACCGGCGCGGTGCTGTCCACCGCGCCGGTCGGCGTCGGGCCGCTGACCGTGGAGTACGCCCGGGGCCGCACGGTGGCCGCCGGCCGGGTCCGGTTGATCGTGGCGTTCGCCGAGATCGCCGACCGCAACCAGGCCGAGGACATGCGCGGCACCGAGCTGTCCGTCGATGCCGCTGAGCTGGTCGCCCCGGAGGACCCGGACGAGTTCCACGACCAGCAGTTGGTCGGGCTGACCGCCGTCGACACCGACGGGGAGACGCTCGGCGAGGTGGTCCGCGTCGACCACCTGCCCGCCTCCGACCTGCTCGCGGTGCGCCGGCCGGACGGGCACGAGGCGCTGGTGCCGTTCGTGGCCGCGCTGGTGCCCGAGGTGCGGCTGGCCGAGCGCCAGGTGGTGCTGACACCGCCGGAAGGCCTGCTCGACCTGTGACGACCACCCGGTCGGATGAGGCTGAATCGTGCGTATCGACGTCCTGACGATCTTCCCGGACTACCTCGCGCCGCTGTCCCTGTCGCTGATCGGCCGGGCCCGCGAGCGCGGGCTGCTCGACGTGTCGGTGCACGACCTGCGGCGGTGGACTGCCGACGTGCACCGCACCGTCGACGACACCCCGTACGGCGGCGGGCCGGGCATGGTGATGCGGCCCGAGCCGTGGGGCCTCGCCTTCGACGAGCTGGTACCGGTCGGCACGACGCCACCGCGGCTGGTGGTGCCGAGCCCGGCCGGGGTACCGCTGACCCAGGCGCTCGCCGCCGACCTCGCCGCCGAGCCGTGGCTGCTGTTCGGCTGCGGCCGGTACGAGGGGATCGACCAGCGGGTGCTGGACGAGGCCGCCGACCGGATGCCGGTGACGGAGGTCTCGCTCGGGGACGTGGTGCTGTTCGGCGGCGAGGTCGCGGTGCTCGCCGTGGTCGAGGCGGTCACCCGACTGCTGCCCGGCGTCCTCGGCAACGCCGAGTCGTTGACCGAGGAGTCGCACACCGGTGGCCTGCTGGAAGCACCGATGTACACCAAACCGCCGGTCTGGCGGGATCGGCCGGTACCGGACGTGCTGCGCTCCGGTGACCATGGCCGGATCGCCCGGTGGCGGCGTGATCAGGCCCTCGTCCGTACCGCGAGGCGCCGCCCCGATCTGCTCGCCGCATTGCCACCCGGTACGCTGGACGCGACGGACCAGCTTGCGCTCGCCGAGGGTGGATATCCACCCGAGTCGGAGAGTGTGGCAGAGTAGTGGGGTTGCCGCAGGCGCCAGATCGCCTCTTCGACTCTGGTACGGCCCGCAACCCAAAGAAGTTTCCACCCGGCGCTCACGCGCGCCCTTGAGTTTGAGGAAGCAGTCGCGATGAACACGCTGGACACTCTCGATGCCCAGTCTCAGCGGGTAGACGTTCCGGACTTCCGCCCCGGTGACACCGTCAAGGTCTCGGTCCGGGTCGTTGAGGGCACCCGGTCCCGCGTCCAGGTCTTCCAGGGCGTGGTGATCCGCCGGCAGGGCGCCGGCCTGCGTGAGACCTTCACCGTCCGCAAGGTCAGCTTCGGCGTCGGGGTCGAGCGCACGTTCCCGGTGAACACCCCGGTGATCGACAGGATCGAGCTGGTCAGCCGCGGCGCCGTGCGTCGCGCGAAGCTCTACTACCTGCGCAACCTGCGCGGCAAGGCCGCGAAGATCAAGGAGAAGCGCGAGCCCAGCGCCAGCTGACGTCGCGTTCGGACGCCGGGCAGCAGCCAGCAGGCCGCCGCCCGGCGTCGTCGTACCCGCCTCCTCGCCGTCTCGGCATCGAAGATGATCGTGGCGTCGTAGGCTGCGGCAGTGACCGAAACCCACGAGCAGCACCGGGCCGCGCACGCGCCCCGGCCGCGGCAACACGGCTCGCTCTGGCGCGAGCTGCCGGTGCTGATCGTGATCGCGGTGCTGGTCGCGGTCACGATCCGGGTGTTCGTCCTGCAGACGTTCTGGATCCCGTCCGGGTCGATGGAGCACACCCTCGACATCAACGACCGGGTGCTCGTCAACAAGATCAGCTACGACTTCCGCTCGCCGCACCGCGGTGAGGTGATCGTCTTCCGCTCGCCGGTGTCGTGGCGCACCGACCCGGCCGAGAAGGACTTCATCAAGCGGGTCATCGCGCTCGGCGGAGACCACATCACCTGCTGCGACCGGGCCGGTCGGATCAGCGTCAACGGGCACGCCCTGGACGAGACCCCGTACCTGTACCGGGGCGCGAACGGTGCGCAGGAACCGCCGTCCGACGGCAGGTTCGACGTCCGGGTACCGACCGGCCGGATCTGGGTGATGGGCGACCACCGGCTGGAGTCCGGTGACTCGCGGGAGCACTACCTGCGGACCCGCGACCCGGTCGAGGCCACCATCCCGGCCAGCTCGGTGATCGGCGACGCGTTCGCGATCTACTGGCCGCCCAGCCGGATGCGCTTCCTCGGCGTACCGCGCACCTTCGACAAGGTGCCCGATCCGTGACGGACCCTCCGTGGCCATCCGCCGGGCCGCGCCGCGCCGTAGGACGAGGCACCCGTGGCCGCTGCCGCCCGGCCGGCGCCGCGCCGTAGGCTGGGAGGCCGGTACGAGCCGACGGCCACGAGTGGCGTAGCGTGGCGCGCTCGTCCGCCCTGCTCCACGGAGGTTGCCGGCAGATGCTCGCGCCACAGCGCACCGTGATCCGTCGCGGATCCGGCATGTACGGGCTGGAACAGGCGCTGCGCCGCCGTGGTTTCGCCCGCATCGCCGGCGCCGACGAGGCGGGCCGGGGCGCCTGCGCCGGTCCCCTGGTGGTCGCCGCGGCGGTGCTGCCGGCCGGCAAGCGCGGCGAGATCCCGGGGCTCGCCGACTCCAAGCTGCTCACCGCCGCCGCCCGGGAACGCGTCTACGACGAGGTCGTGGCGCGGGCCGACGCGTACGAGATCGTGGTGATCGGCCCGACCGAGGTGGACACCCGGGGCCTGCACGTGTGCAACGTGGCCGGGATGCGGCGCGCGTTCGCCCGGCTGGCGCCGGCGCCGGACTACGTGCTCACCGACGGGTTCCCGGTCGACGGGGTCGGGGTGCCCGGCCTCGCGGTCTGGAAGGGCGACCGGGTCGCGGCCTGCGTCGCGGCGGCCAGCGTGCTGGCCAAGGTGACCAGGGACCGGATGATGACCGAGCTGGCGCAGCGGTGGCCGCAGTACGGCTTCGCCGAGCACAAGGGCTACGTCACGCCGGTGCACTCGGCGGCCCTCGAACAGCACGGCCCCTGCCCCGAGCACCGCTTCTCGTACGTGAACGTCGCGGCCGTGGCGGATCGGGCCGACCCGGCGGTCCGGCGGCTGCGACCCGCCCTACCGGCGTCGACGCTTTTGCTGGCAGATGCCGGCGAGGCATGATCTGCTCGGGGCGTCGGCGCGTCCCCGCGGCGACCGGCTCGCCGGCGTAGGCGACAATATCGGCATGGAGGACGCGACGAGATGAGCGCCGAGGATCTCGAGAAGTACGAGACGGAGATGGAGCTGCAGCTCTATCGCGAGTACCGCGACATCGTCCGCCAGTTCTCCTATGTCGTGGAGACCGAGCGCCGGTTCTACCTGGCCAATGCGGTCGATCTGGCGGTGCGCAACACCGACGGCGAGGTCTACTTCGAGGTGGAGATGACCGACGCCTGGGTGTGGGACATGTACCGGCCGGCCCGGTTCGTCAAGCACGTGCGGGTGATGACGTTCAAGGACGTCAACATCGAAGAGCTCGATAAGCCGGACATTTCGCTGCCGGACGACGCGAGCTTCGGCACCTGATCGGCGCCCTCGCCCGCACCGGCTGAGCCGCCCCGAAGCGGACCCGCCTCGCGCCGGGTCCGCTTCGGCCGTTCGGACCGGGCCCGGTCGCCAGGGATGATCCGGCTGCCGTCGGGTACCCCGAGGGCATGGACGAACCACGCGAGACGCCGTACGACAGCGACCCGCCGGGCGAGGTGGACATGCCTCCCGACACCGGACCGAACCCGCCGGCGATGCCCGGCACCTCGGAGGGACAGCGGCCGGTCCAGGGCATCTACCGCCCCGACATCGGTCCCGGCGGCGACGACATCGACACCGGCGAACGGCCGCTGCCCGGCCGTGGCCGCATCTCCCGCGGCGGCGACGCCAGCGGGGCGCCCGGCCCCGGACGGCCGGCGCCGCCGCACGAACGTACCGACCCGGACTCCGACGCCTGAGCACCCGTACGCCTGCCCGTGCGTTCGTGTGTGCGGGTGGATAGCACGGTTCCCGGCCGACGTCACCTCTGTCCACAGGGGTGCCCGGTGTCCACAGATCTGCCCTGAGTACCCGATCGGGCGTCCCGTTCGCGGCACGGTTGCCGTGATCCGGGAGGTGCTCGATGAACACAGCAGGCTCGGGGCGGCTCGGCGACCCGCCCAGTCCGTACCAGCGGCGCACGGCGCTCGGCCGGTTCGGCGAACGGCTGGCCGCCGCTCACCTCGGCGCGCACGGCCTGACCGTGCTGGCGCGCAACTGGCGCTGTGCCCGCGGTGAGCTCGACCTCGTCGCCCTCGACCCGCGCACCGCGACGCTGGTGTTCTGCGAGGTGAAGACGCGCCGATCGGAGCAGTTCGGGCCGCCGGCGGCGGCGGTGGGCGCGGTGAAGGCACGTCGCATCCGTCACCTCGCGCTCGACTGGCTGGAGAGCACCGGCACCCGCCGCGGCCCGCTGCGCTTCGACGTGATCAGCGTGCTCGCCCCGCCCGGCGGTGCCGTCCGGCTCGAACACCTGACCTCGGCGTTCTGAGGCGCCGGCGATGGGATACGCGCGAGTGCTGTCGGTCGGCCTGCTCGGGTTGGCCGGCCGGCTGATCGAGATCGAGGCCGACCTGTCCGCCGGGCTGCCCGGCATGACCGTCTCCGGCCTGCCGGACGCCGCGGTGAACGAGTCGCGGGAACGCATCCGCGCGGCGGTCATCAACTCCGGGCTCCCGTGGCCCAACCGGCGCATCACCGTGAACCTGCTGCCCGCGTCGGTGCCCAAGCACGGCTCGCTGTTCGATCTGGGTGTCGCCGCAGCGGTGCTGTGCGCTGCCGGGGCGGTCCCGGTCGACCGCATCCACGACGTCGCCCTGATCGGCGAGCTCGGCCTGGACGGCCGGGTGCGACCGGTGCGCGGTGTGCTGCCGGCGGTGCTCGCCGCGGGACGGTCCGGGGTGCACCGGGTGCTGGTGCCGGCCGGCAACGGCCGGGAGGCGGCGCTCGTGCCGGACACCGTCGTGCAGACCGTCGAGACGCTCTCGATGCTGCTCGCCCACCTGCGTGGGGAGGCGGAACTGCCCGGCCCGGCGGCGGACGACGACGCCGTCCCGAGCAGCCCGACCGCCGACCTGGCCGACGTCGTCGGCCAGGAACGGGGCCGCCGCGCGATCGAGATCGCCGCGGCCGGCGGGCACAACGTCGCGCTGTTCGGGCCGCCCGGTGCGGGCAAGACGATGCTCGCCGAACGGCTGCCGGGTGTGCTCCCGCCGCTGTCCGACGAGCAGGCGCTGGAGGTCACCGCGGTGCACTCGGTGGTCGGCGCGCTGGCCGGGGCCGCCGGGCTGCTGCGCCAACCGCCGTACCAGGCTCCGCACCACACCTCGACGCCGGCCGCCATCGTCGGCGGTGGCAGCGGGCTGCCCCGACCAGGCGCGATCTCCCTCGCGCATCACGGCGTGCTGTTCCTCGACGAGGCACCGGAGTACCGGCCGGGGGTGCTCAACGCCCTGCGGGAGCCGCTGGAGAACGGCGAGATCCGGCTCGCCCGCGCCGCCGGCAGCACCTGCTTCCCGGCGCGGTTCCAGCTCGTACTGGCCGCGAACCCCTGTCCCTGCGGCGAACGTGGCGGCGACTGCCTGTGCAGCCCGTTGGTGCGCCGCCGCTACCTGGGCCGGCTGTCCGGGCCCCTGCTGGACCGCGTCGACCTGCAGCTCGATCTGCTCCCGGTCCGCTCCGCGCACCTGCTGATCGAGGGTCAGGTGCCGGAAGACTCGGCCACCGTCGCGGCACGCGTCCGGCAGGCGCGAGACAGCGCCGCGGCCCGCTGGTCCGGCGCGGCCGGGCCGCTCAACGCCACCATTCCCGGCCGCACGCTGCGTTCCGGCCGGTGGCGGCTGCCGCGCACGGTGAGCACGCTCGCCGAACGGTTGGTGGACAGCGGCGCCCTGTCGGCCCGCGGGTACGACCGCGTCCTGCGCATCGCGTGGACGGTGGCCGACCTGGCTGGCCGGTCCCGCCCTGATGCCGGCGACGTGGCCGAGGCGATCGAGCTGCGCACCAGGACGACGCCATGAGACGGCACGCGATCACCCGAGGCCGGCGGTGCCGGTCCGCCCTGACCAGACCCAGCTGGCTACCCGAGGTGGTGGACATGACCGAACGATCCGACCGGCCCGCCGACCAGACCCCCGACCGGGCCTTCGACCGGGCTCCCGAGCGGGCCTCCGACCGGGGCTCCGACCAGCCACCCGGCCGGGTTCCCGGCCCTGGCCCCCGTGGCCCCGATCAGCTTGGCCCTGACCCGCTTCTTACCGGGATCGGTCCGGCAGGAGCTGGTCCGGTCGTGTGCGACGGCGCCAGCGCCGACAGTGCTCGCGGCGACGGCGCCAGCGCCGACAGTGCTCGCGGCGGCGGCGCTGGGCATGGCGCTGCCGGGCGGGGCGGTGCTCCGGACGTCGCGCCGGGGCTGGCCGCCGGCCGCTTTCGCGGGGTGGACCGCTCCGTTCAGCTGCACCTGCCGGCGACCGGCACGCGGACGCCGTGGCTCGACCCGGTAGGCGCCAGATTGGCCCGCGCCGCGGAGACCATCGGCTGGCAACAGCATCGCCTGGCCCGGGTCGCCCTGTGCTGGTTGGTCGAGCCGGGGCATCGGCCTCTCGGCGCTCTGGTCCGCGAGCTCGGGCCGGTCGAGGTACTGCGCCGGCTCTACACCGGCGCCGTGCCGGGCCGGGTCAGTGCGGCCGCGGCCGCGCGTCTTGCCGCCGGTGACCCGGTGCAGCGCGCGCTGCAGCTGGCCCGCGAGGGCGAACGACTCGGCTGCCGGGTGGTCGTTCCGGAGGACGACGAGTGGCCGGTGCAGGTCGAGGATCTGGTCCGGATCGGCCGCGACGCCGATCCGCGGGCCGACCCGCACACCGATCCGCCGATCCTGTTCTGGGCGCGTGGCGGGCGGCGCATCGACGAGGCCGCACACCGTGCGGTCGCGGTGGTCGGTGCCCGTGCGGCCACCGACTACGGCACGCACGTCACCGCGGAGCTCGCGTTCGGGCTCGCCGACCGCGGCTGGACGGTGGTCTCCGGCGGGGCGTACGGCGTGGACGCGGCTGCTCACCGTGGCGCGCTCGCCGCGAGCGGGCTCACCGTCGCCGTCCAGGCATGCGGGCTCGACATCAGCTACCCGATGGCCAACGCCGGCCTGCTGGAACGCATCGGTCAGGACGGCCTGCTGCTCAGTGAGTGGCCGCCGGGTGCCGGCGCCCAGCGTCACAGGTTCCTCATCCGCAACCGGGTGATCGCCGCCCTCTGCCGCGGGACGGTCGTGGTCGAGGCCTCCGCCCGCAGCGGCACCCGGAACACCGCGCGCCGCGCCCGCGAACTGGGGCGCATCGTGCTGGCCGTGCCCGGTCCGATCACCTCCGGGATGAGCGTCGGTACCAACCTGATGATCCGGCAGGACGAGGCGAGGCTCGTGTCGACGGCCGCGGAGGTGATCGAGGAGGTCGGCCGCATCGGCGACGACCTCGCGCCGATCCCGCAGGGTGCGCGTACCGCCCGTGACGACCTCGACGCCGTCTCCACCACCGTGCTGGACGCGGTTCCGCTGCGCCGCGCCGCCACCGTGGAGGAGATCGCGGTCGCCGCCGGCGTCTCGGCGCAGCAGGTCCGGCGGACGGTGCCGCTGCTGTCGATGCTCGGTTTCGTCGAGGAGACCGACGGCGGCTACCGCCTGCGGCCGGAGGAGAAGCCGAGCGGATCGCCCGGCGAGCGGCCGAGCATCCGGGGCTGACCAACCCGGCCGCGTGCGGCAGGCCCGATCGGGCCGGGTGCGGCGCACGGCCGCGGCGCGTCGGCTTGACCGTCGCTCCCGCCGCACCCACCGTACGAGGCATGGCCGGCAACGGGAGTTCCACCGAGGCGCGTTACGACGCGCTCCCGGAGGGCCTCCGCGACGCGGTCGACGGGTTCGCCCGACACCTGTCGAATGAGCGGGCGCGCTCGACGCACACGATCCGGGCGTACCTGGCCGATGTCGTCCAACTGCTCGACCATGCCGGGCGGATGCACGCCGACACCCTCGACGCCGCACTGGCCCTGCCGGTACTGCGCAGCTGGCTTGCCCGCCAGCGTGGTAGTGGCGCGGCCCGCAGCACCCTGGCCCGCCGCGCCGCCGCCGCCCGGACGTTCTCCGGGTGGGCGCAGCGGACCGGCCTGGTCCGGGTCGATCAGGCGCGCCAGCTCGGAGTGCCGCGGGCCGAGCGGACGCTGCCCACGGTGCTCGCCGCCGATCAGGCCGCCGCCCTCGTCGAGGCGCCCGGCGCCGGCCGGCCGGCCAGCGGCACCGATGTGTCGAGTGTCACCGGTGCCTCGGACGGCGATGCGGCACCGCCGGCCGCCGGTACGCAACCGCCTGATCCGGCGGCTCTGCGCGACGCGGCGGTGCTGGAGCTGCTGTACGCGACGGCCGTACGGGTCGCCGAGCTGTGCGGCCTCGACCTCGGCGACGTGGACGAGGAGCGCCGGTTGATCCGCGTCACCGGCAAGGGCGACAAGCAGCGTTCCGTGCCGTACGGGGTGCCCGCCGAGCAGGCGATCCGGGCGTATCTGCGGCATGGCCGGCCGCGGCTGGTCGTACCGCGCAGCGGCGCGGCCCTGCTGCTCGGGGTGCGCGGTGGCCGCCTCGACCCCCGTACGGTGCGCCGCATCGTCGCCGCCCGCGCAGCCGAGGCAGGGGTGCCGGCGGTGGCGCCGCACGCGCTGCGGCACTCCGCCGCCACCCACCTGCTCGACGGGGGAGCGGATCTTCGCTCGGTGCAGGAGCTGCTGGGTCATGCATCATTGGCGACGACACAGCTCTACACCCATGTCTCGGTCGAACGGCTCCGCCGCGCGTACCGACAGGCACACCCCCGCGCGTGAAAGGCCGACTGCCGTGGCCATGCCCACCGACAAGCCACCCGAGCCCCTGCCGGGCGCTCGACTGCTGTTCACCCTGGACCCCGGGTACGTCCATCTGAACCACGGTTCGTTCGGCGCGGCGCCGATCCCGACCCAGCGGGCGGCGGCCCGGCTGCGGGAGGAACAGGAAGCGGACCCGATGCGGTTCCTGAAACCGCCCGGGATCGTGCAACGGCTCCAACACACCCGCCGGCATCTCGCCCGGTTCGTCGGCGCCGATCCGGACGGCACCGCGCTGGTGCCGAACGTGACGGCGGCCTGTGCCGTCGTGCTCGGTTCGGTACCGCTGCGCCGGGGCGACGAGATCCTGCTCACCGACCATGCGTACGGGGCGGTCGGGATCGAGGCCGCCCGGCGGTGCGCCGAGACCGGCGCCGCCGTCGTGCAGGCCAGGGTCGGGCTCGAGGACGACGACGATGCGGTGGTCGCGGCGATCCTCGCGGCGACCACCGACCGGACCCGGGTCGCCGTCATCGACCAGATCAGCTCCGCCACCGCGAAGCTGTTCCCGGTGCGCAGGATCGCCGCGGAACTGCACCGTCGCGGCGTGTTCGTGGCTATCGACGCGGCACACGTACCCGGAATGATCGACGTCGACGTGTCGACCCTGGGCGTCGACGCCTGGTTCGGCAACCTGCACAAGTGGGCGTACGCATCGCGCGGGACCGGCCTGTTGTACGTCGCCCCGGCGCACCGCGACAGCATCCGGCCGCTCGCCGCCTCGTGGGAGTACGACAACGGCTTCCCGGCCAACGTCGAGTTCCAGGGCACCCAGGACCTCGCCGGATGGCTCGCCGCGCCGGCCGGCCTGCACACGATGACCGCGCTGGGCCTGGACGTCGTGCGAGACCACAACGCCCGGCTCGCCCGGTACGGGCAGCGCCTGCTCACCGAGGCCCTGGGAACGCCGGCGGTCCGCACCGCGCCGGAACTGGCCATGCGGGTCGTGCGGCTGCCACCCGGTGTCGCCACCACACCCGGGGCCGCGAGCGCGCTGCGCGACGGGATCGCCGAACGGTTGCGTACCCACGTGGCGGTCAGCGCGTGGCGTCGCATCGGTCTGCTGCGGATCTGCGCCCAGGTCTACAACACCGCCGACAACTTCGAGGGGCTGGCACGGACCCTGCCCGCCCTGCTCCGAGCCCGGTAACGGCCACCGGCCGCCCGTCAGCCGACGCCGTCAGCCAACCCGCCAACCGCCCGTCAGCCGGCGCTGCCAGCCAACCCGCCAACCGCCGGCCGTTCGGCGTCATCGCCGTCGACTTCCGACAGCATCGGTGATCGATCGCCGATCGCCCGCGACGCCCGGCCCCCGACCCCGATCGCGGCCCCGACGGCACCGACACGGCTCGCGACGGCACTGGCTGTCGATCGCCGTGCGCTGGCCTTCGGGGACGCTCGGCTACTGACTACCGACCGTCGGTGCCGCGCTCGCCGGTCGCCGCTGTCGGTGATCCACTGCCGGCCGCAGGCCGCCGACCGGTACGGCCAGTCGGGCCGGTCGAACCGGGATGGCGCCGAGTTGCCGGCGTGGCTGGGGGCGCCGGTGCGGTTCAGGTCGAGGGGTCGGTGGCCAGCGGCAGGAGCCGGACCCGGCCGAAGCCGAGCAGGACCAGCGGGTCCAGGTACTGCTTGCCGCGGCGCAGCCCCCAGTGCAGGCACGCGGCCCGGCTGCACCCCGGATGGCCGGCGTCGAGGGTGCCGATGCGTTCGCCGGCGGTGACGTGGTCGCCGACGTGTACCAGCGGCCGCACCGGCTGGTAGGTGGTCCGGAGCCCGCCCGCGTGGTCGATGCTGATCACGCCGACACCAGCGACGTGGCCGGCGAACGCGACGACACCCGGGCCGGCGGCGAGCACCGGCACCCCCGCGGTGCCGGCCAGGTCGACACCCCGGTGGCCGGGCAGCCAGCGCTTCGGGGGCGGGTCGAACGCGCGCACCACCGCCGGGGTGCCGGGCAGCGGCCACTGGTATCCGGCGCGGGGCGCCGGCGCCGGGCCGGTGGGGCCGCCCCGGGCCGGTTGCTGGGCTGCCAGCACGCCGCAAACCGTCAGCGCTGCCACCGCCACCACCGCGGCGATCCATCGGCCCCGGCTCGACCGACCCGATCGGCCAGCACGCCGGCGCAGCAGGTCGATGACGAAGCCCGCGGCTGGACGAACCGGCCCACCCGGCCCGCCCGCGACCGGTGCGGGTCGGGCGCCCACGTCCTGGTACCCGTCGTCGCCGGTCCGTCCGGATCGTGCCGGCACCCGAACCATCGTCGCGGGCGACTCGTCGACGCCAGCCGTCCCCGTACCGCCGGTCGTCTCTGCAGCGCCGGCGTCCCGCCGGTCACGGGCTGCCCGGAGTTCACCGACCGCTGGCAAGGCGCCCGTTGTCCGTGGATCACCGGCCGCCGGCGGAGCGCCAGCCGCCGGCGGAGCATCAGGCACCGGCGGAGCGCCAGTTGTCGGTCCGGAGCCGGCCGTCGGCTCGGAGCCAGCAGGACGCAGGTCACCGGCCAGCCACAGGTCGCCTGTTGCCTCCGCGGTGCCCGTCGTCTGTGGGTCGTCGGTCGTTTCCGTTGCGCCGGCCACCCGCATACTGCCGGCCGCCGCTGTGGACACCGCGCGCCGACGACGACGCCGGGCGGCGAAGGGGACCACGACGCTGCCCGTCCCCGTCTCAGCGCCGCCCCGTACGCCGCCGGCGTCGTCGGGCCGCCGCGCCGGCGCCGGATCATGCGGTTGTCGGTACGTCCCGGACGGCACAAGGTGTAGCCAGCGCGCGGTGGTCGATCCGGTCTCGCCTGGGCCGTCCGCCGGCAAGGTACGGCGGCGACGCGGGAAGGCCGCCCGCAGCACGGTCAGGACCCTCCCGACGCGGGTCGCCCCGGCCACCCGGACCGGGATCGCTTCCGCCGGCTCGCCGGGTGGCGCCGGGACCAGTTGCAGCCGGGGTGGAGCGTCCGGGGCGGCGATCCAGTCGTCGCCCGCGGCCCAGCCCAGATCCGCCCAGTCCGGTGGCGTCCGGTCGGGCGGCTCGCTCGACCGGAGATCGCCGGTGCCGCCCGGGTCGGCCGGCGACCGCGTGGTCGGGCGCCCGGCCGGATCCTGGTCGTCGGCCGGCAGGCTGGGGTGTCGGGTTCGGTGCGTCGATCCGCTGATACGTCCCACCCGGGCAGCGTCGCCCCAAAACGGAACGGCTGCCACCACCACCTCGCAAACTGTGGATAACCAGGACGCCTGTGGACAGCGGACCGGAAAACGTGCGCCGGTGTGCTACGCCGTGATCGACGCACCGCCGGGCGAGCGAGTCCCGTTCGTCCGCATGCAAGCCGGAGCCAGCTCTGGTGCCGGGCCGGCCGGCGCCATCGTGTGCGGCGCGGGTCGCGAGGTCGGCCGCAACCACCGGACAGACCCTCACGACCCCGGACAGGCGGCGCGGGTCGCGAGGTCGGCCCGCAACCACCGGACAGACCCTCACGACCCGGACAGGGGGCCGGCGCACCGGCTTCCCGAATGCGTCCCGGAGGCCCTTCACGGCCAGCCACCTGGCTGCGCCAGCGTGCCGGCTGCGCCAGCGACCTGGCTGCGCCAGCGACCTGGCTGCGCCAGTGTGCCGGCTGCGCCAGCGTGCCAGCTGGGCCTGCGACCCAGCTGGGCCGGCGATCCGGCTGCGTCTGTGACCCGTCTGAGGCAGCGGCTCGGCTGGTGACCTGCGTCAGGCGGCCGGGCCAGCCACGCGGCTACGCCGGGCCTCGGTTCTCCCGCTCGTCGGGGGCGGAGAGGCTCACCCCGCGGCCGGTGGCCCGAGAAGGACCCGTGGGCACCTGCTCCACCGCCCTGCGGGCAGGCGGACGGGTCCGGCTGGCACGATCGGAGCGGCGCCGGTCGAACGAGCCGGCCGCGGTTCCGGAGGGCGCCTCAGCCGGCGAGGGTGCGCAACCGGTTCGCCGCCTCGGCGAGTACCTCGGGGCGCTTGGAGCAGGCGAACCGGACGACCTGGCGGCCGACCTCCTGGTTGTCGTAGAACACCTGGGTCGGTACGGCCACCACGCCGCACCGTTCCGGCAGCGCCCGGCAGAACTCGATCCCGTCCCGGCCGCCCAGCGGGCCGATGTCGGCGGTCAGGAAGTACGTTCCGGACGACGGGTGCACGCCGAAGCCCGCCTCGGCGAGGCCGGCGGCGAGCAGGTCCCGCCCGGCCTGCAGCCGGTCCCGCACCCCGATCAGGTACTCGGCCGGCAGGCGCAGCGCGACCGCGACCGCCGGCTGCAGCGGCCCCGCGTTGACGAACGTCAGGAACTGCTTGACCCGCAGTACCGCCGAGACCAGCCGGGCGGGTCCGCTGGCCCAGCCGACCTTCCAGCCGGTGCAGGAGAAGCTCTTGCCGGCCGACGAGATCCGGATGGTGCGCTCCCGCATGCCGGGCAGCCCGGCGAGCGGGATGTGCGGCGCGACCGAGTCGGTGAACACCAGGTGCTCGTACACCTCGTCGGTCACCGCGATCACGTCGTGTTCCTGGCAGAGCTGGGCGATCAGCGAAAGCTCGGCCGAGGTGAACACCTTGCCCGTCGGGTTGTGCGGCGAGTTGAGCAGCAGCAGCCGGGTGCGCGGGCCGAACGCGGCGCGCAGCTCGTCCGGGTCGAACGCGTAGCCGGCCGGTCCCGGCCGCAGCGTGACCGGCCGCCGGACCGCGTGCGCCAGCGCGATCGATGCCGCGTACGAGTCGTAGAAGGGTTCGAAGCAGACCACCTCGTCGCCGTTCTCGCACAGGCCGAGGATCGCCGCCGCGATCGCCTCGGTGGCGCCGGCGGTCACCACGATCTCGCCGTCCGGGTCGTACCCGAGCTGCCAGTCCCGCTGCTGCTGCTCGGCGACGGCGGCGCGCAACTCCGGCACCCCGGGCCCCGGCGGGTACTGGTTGTGCCCCCCGGTGATCGCCGCGGTCGCCGCCGCGAGCATCTCCGCCGGCCCGTCGGTGTCCGGGAACCCCTGCCCCAGGTTGATCGCGCCGGTGCGTACCGCGAGCGCCGACATCTCGGCGAAGACTGTCGTACCGAACTCGTGCATCCGCGCCACCAGCGGATCGGTGCCTGTGCTCGTCATGGCGCCACCCTAGAGCGTGGCCGACGGCTCCGCGGCTGCCGTGCGCAGCCGACGAGGCCGGCGATGGTCGTCCGGCGCCTGCCTCGGCCGTGTCGCGCGACTCGGACCTCGGTGGGTGAGCCGCGGGGCGATGTCGGGCGCTGCGGGTGGTGCGTCAGCCGCCGGAGCGGTGCCGGGCGACCCGGACCCGGGTGGCACACCTGCTGGAGCAGTACCGCCGGGGCGAGCCGGCGCCGTGCGCGACGAACGGGCGGCCGCAGCCCGGTGCCGCGCACACCCCGCCGGGCGGCGCCTGCCGCTCGGCGAGCAGTACCGCGAGGGCCAGTCCGGAGGAGGTGGCGAACCACTCGCCCCAGGGGCCGTCGTCGTCCGCGTCGACGTGCAGATGCCAGGCGGTACCGCCGTGCGCGGTCAGCCGGGGCGGCCTCGCGTACCGGGCGAACAGGGCGTTCAGCGCATCGGCCGCGGCGGTCGTGTCGGCTGCGGCGAACACGGCGGCGACCGGCTCGGCCGCGGCCCGCAGCGCGTCGAGCTCGGCCGGGCGCAGCTCGATGCCCGTCTCGCCGTGCTCGGCGAGCACCGCGGCGAGCCGGCCGGCGAGGTCGGGCTCGGTGGACCGCAGCTCGATCAAGAGGTCCACCGCCCGTTGTGCCGCCTCGATCGGTGCCGACCCCGCGGTCCACTGAGCTCCGTCCATGCCAGCCAGTGTAACGTCTTGCAAATGAGAAGCCGTTACGGGCTGGCCCGGTACCTCGCCGGCGCCACCGCCGCCCGCGCCGGCGACGAGGCGTCCGCTCCCGCTCTGGTCCTGCTCGGTCTCGCCGCCACCGGCTCCACCCGGTCCGCCGGGCTGGTGCTCGGCGCGCTGACCGCCGCCACCGCGGTCGGCGGCCCGGTCCTCGGCGCGGTGCTCGACCGGGCCCGCCGCCCGCCCCGCTTCCTCGCCGGCTGCCTGCTCGGCTATGCCCTGGGACTCGCACTGTTGACCGTCGTGCTGGCCCGCGCGGCACTGTGGCCGGCGGTACTCGTCGCCGTCGCGGCCGGCGCGTTCGGCCCGGCGCTCAGCGCGGGGTGGAGTTCGCGGCTGGCGACGGTCGTCCCGTCCGCCGCGATCCGGCGCGGCTACGCCGCCGACTCCGCGTCCTTCGCGGTCTCCGCGCTCGCGGGTCCGGCCCTCGCCGGCGTGCTGGCCGCCGCCCTGCACCCGACCCACGCCGTCCTGGCGGCCGCGCTGCTGCTGGTCGCGGCGGTCCCGTTCGCCCTCGGCCTCCCGTCGGGCCCGCCGGCGCCGAGCGACCGGGCAGCCGCGCCGAGGCCGACCACCGTGCCGCCCGCCGGACCGACGCCCGCGCCGGCCTGGCCGAACACGGCCACTGTGGGCGCCAACCCGAACACGGCCACCGCGCCGACCAGGCCGGACGTCGGTGCCTCGCCAGCCCGGCCGGACCCCGCCTCCGCCTCCGCACGGGCCGACGCGGGTGCCGGCTACGCCGGGGCCGAGTCGCGCGCCGCCTCCGCAGGGGTTGAGTCGAAGGCCGCGGCCGAGGCGGTCGGGCCGGCTGCGGCCTTCGCTGCGGGCGCGGCGTCGGTGCCGGCCCGGTCGGGTGCGGCTCCGGTGCGGGCCGAACCGGGTGCCGCCTCCGTGCCGGCCCAGGAGGGCGTTGTCGCCACGGCGGCTTCGCCGGACGCCGGGTCCGTGACGGCGGAGCCGGTCCGCGGGGCGGCGCCGGGTGCATCGCTCGGGACGATGCTGCGGCGGGGTGCCCGGGCGGTGCTGGCCGACCGGGCGCTGCGTACGGCGACGCTGGTCTCGGCCCTGTCGTACCTGGGCATCGGGGCCGCGACCGTCGCGTTGCCGGTGCTCGGCGCGGCGTTGACCGGCCGGGCCGGCGCCGGCGCCCTGCTGCTGTCGGTGACCGCGGGCGGTGCGCTGCTGTCGACCGCCGCGCTGGCCCGCTGGCCGGTACGGATCGGTGCGCCGGCCCAGGTCGTGGCGGCGACCGCGACGATGGGTACCGGCCTGGCGGTCCTCGCGTGTGCGCCGTCGTGGCCGTTCGCGCTGGTCGGTGCAGCGGTGGTCGGGGTGGGTGACGGCCCGCAGCTGTCCGCGCTGCTGGAGATCCGGCACCGGGCCGCCGGGCCCGAACTGCGTACCCAGGTCTTCGCGGCCGGGGTGAGCATCAAGCAGGCCGGCTACGCCGTGGGCGCCGCGTCGGCAGGCCTGATCGCGACCTCGTCGGCCCGCCCCGCCCTGGTACTCGCGGTGCTCGCCCAGCTCGCCGCCCTCGCCGTCGCGACCCTGCCAGCAAATAGACGAGGGTCGATATCGTGACAAGTCGGAACGAACCACTCTGTGGGGTCGCTCACGGTGGTGTACCGGTCTTTCGGCCCAGGGGGTCGGTGGCTTAGCGTGCCCGGTCGTGGCTACACACCGAGACAGCGGCCCCGCCGAGGCGGGTGCCTCGAGCTACCCGGGCCAGGGCTACCACGACGTCGACTACCCGAGCGCCGCACCGGGATACTCGGCCGGCCGGGACGGCGAACGGCGCTACGCCGAACGGATCCCGCGCTACCCGGACACCCCGCAACCGGACGGCGCGGAGCCGACCGGCCGCCGCGCCGGCGGACCGGAAGACCTGCGCCTGACCGACGAGGACGGGGTGCCGTCCCGGCCGGTCGAGTCGCCGACGACCGCCTACCAGCCGGTGTCGCCGGCTGCGCCGCAGCAGCAGCCGTCCACGACCCCCCGCCAGGCCGCCGGCCAGCAGCCCGCCTCCCAGCACCAGCCGGCCCAGCATCAGCCGGCCGCGCACCAGGCCGGCCCCGCGGGCCCGTCGTCCGCGCACCAGCAACAGGCGCTCGGCCAGCAGGCGCCGGCGGCCCCACCGGTACCGCCGCAGCAGCCCGCCGCGCCCCAGCAGTCCGGAGTGCCCCAGCAGCCTGGCGCGCCCCAGCAGCCGGGTGTCCCACCGCAGCCCGGCGTCCAGCCGCAGAGCGCCCCGCCCGCGGCGGTCCCGCAGCCGAACGCGGCGCTGTCGGACCTGCTGCACGAGCCGACCCAGCTGACCGAGCAGGTGCCGGTCTACCCCGGCGGCGGTACGAGCGCGGGCACCGTGCACCGGGCGCACGCACAGCTGGCCTGGGCGTTCGGTTCGCTGGCGATCCTGTTCGACATCCCGATCGCGGTCGTCCTGGTGCGCTCGCTGATGAGCGACGGCGTGGTCGTCGGCGGTGTGGTGTCCGGGCTGTTGCTGCTGCCCGGGCTGCCGCTGCTGGCCGCCGGGTTCTACCAGCTGTTCTCCGGCCGCCTCGGGGTACGACCGGGGGAGGGGCTCGCGGCGCTGTCCCGCCGCCCCGTCGCGCTGCTGTTCGCCGGCGTGGTGCTGGTACTGGCCGGTGCCATGGCGGCCGGCTGAGCGGCCGATGGTCCGGCCGATCGCCGCCGGCTGTGCGGCCGGTGGTCCGGCCGCCCACCGCCGGCTGGACGGCCGACCGTCCGGCCGCTCGCTGCGCGCCGGACCAGCTGCGTACACTTGACCCTCGGCGACCGTATCGCCGTGCCCGGGTGATCCTCCCGGGTGCCGGCCGCGGTCGACCTCGCGTGCCCGTCACCGTCGCAGCGATGCGCGGTGGGCGCCGACTCCCTGGTCCCGTTTCCACGGGTACCGAGCGGACATCGGGCACCAGGGCGGTGATCACCGATCGCCGCGACAACCAGGGAGTGCGGGCCCGTCCCGCACACGATGTGAGGAGAACTCAGTGGCCGTCGTCACGATGCGACAGCTCCTGGAGAGCGGTGTCCACTTCGGGCACCAGACCCGTCGGTGGAACCCGAAGATGAAGCGGTACATCTTCACCGACCGCAACGGCATCTACATCATCGACCTGCGGCAGACCCTCGACTACATCGAGAAGGCGTACGAGTTCGTCAAGAACACCGTCGCCAACGGGGGCAACGTGCTGTTCGTCGGGACGAAGAAGCAGGCGCAGGAGGCGATCGCCGAGCAGGCGACCCGCGTCGGCATGCCGTACGTCAACCACCGCTGGCTGGGCGGCATGCTCACCAACTTCAACACGGTGCACAAGCGTCTGCAGCGGATGAAGGAGCTGGAGTCGATCGAGCAGATCGGCGCCGACCAGGGGCTGACCAAGAAGGAGCGGCTCTCGCTCGAGCGGGAGAAGACCAAGCTGGAGCGCACCCTCGGCGGTCTGCGCGACATGCAGAAGGTGCCGTCGGCGATCTGGGTGGTGGACACCAAGAAGGAGCACATCGCCGTCGACGAGGCCCGCAAGCTGGGCATCCCGGTCATCGCGATCCTGGACACCAACTGCGACCCGGACGAGGTCGACTACCCGATTCCGGGCAACGACGACGCGATCCGGTCCGCCACGCTGCTGACCCAGGTCATCGCCACCGCGGCGGCCGACGGCCAGATCGCCCGCGCCGGTGCCGCCCTGGGTGACACCGAGAAGCCGGCCGCGACCGGCGCCTCCGCCGAGCCGCTGGCCGAGTGGGAGCGCGAGCTGCTGGAGAACCCGGCCGCCGGGCAGACCACCGAGGCCGCCGCTGAGCAGCCCGCCGCCGAGCAGCCCGCCGCCGAGAAGCCGGCCGAGCCCGGCGACGAGGCCAAGGCCGGCGCCGACTCCTGATCCGCCGCCCGACGTGGCGCACGATCGACTTCCGGGCACCGGCACCGAACGCGGTGTCGGTGCCCGTACGTTGTGGCCGGCCGGCGCGTCACCGTGCCGCCGGCCCGCGTCGGGCATCCGCACTTTCCCACTCGGACTTCCGCTGAACCAGAGAGAGAACAATGGCTGACTTCACCGCCGCGGACGTCAAGAAGCTCCGCGACCTCACCGGCGCCGGCATGATGGACTCCAAGAAGGCCCTCACCGAGGCGGAGGGCGACTTCGAGAAGGCCACCGAGCTGCTGCGCATCAAGGGCGCCAAGGACGTCGGCAAGCGCGCCGGCCGTACCGCCGCCGAGGGCCTGGTCGCCCAGTCCGGCAACGCGATGCTCGAGCTCAACTGCGAGACCGACTTCGTGGCCAAGTCCGGCCCGTTCATCGAGTTCGCCCAGTCGCTGGTCGAGCACGTCGACGCGAGCCGCCCGGCCGACCTCGACGCGCTGCTCGCCTCGACGCTGTCCGACGGCCGCGTCGTCGCGAAGGCGGTCGACGAGGAGGCCGCGAAGATCGGCGAGAAGCTCGTCGTGAAGCGGTTCGCCGTGCTCGACGACCCGATCTCGGTGTACCTGCACCGCAAGAGCCCCGACCTGCCGCCGGCCGTCGGCGTGATGGTCTCGTACTCGGGCGAGGACACCGGCGCGGTCCGCGGCGCCGCGATGCAGATCGCCGCGATGCGCCCGCAGTACCTGACCCGCGACGAGGTGCCGGCCGACGTGGTCGAGAACGAGCGTCGGGTCGCCGAGCAGACCGCCCGCGAGGAGAACAAGCCGGAGCAGGCGCTGCCGAAGATCGTCGAGGGCCGGGTCAACGCGTACTTCAAGGACTACGTGCTGCTGGAGCAGGCGTCGGTGACCGAGAACAAGAAGTCGGTGCGTCAGGTCCTGGAGGCCGCCGGCGTCCAGGTGACCGCGTTCGCCCGGTTCGAGGTCGGCCAGGACTGACCCAGGTCTCGAGGCGCGTACGTCGACCGGCGCCCCCATCCGGCGGACACCGCCGCGGGGGCGCCGGGTCGTGTCCGGCGTGGTGTGGTCGGCACCGGGTCGGGCGGCCCGAGCTCGGTGCCGTGCCCGGCGGCCTGCCGACCACGGCGGAAACCGGGCGGGTCGGTACCGTGCATAGCGCGGACAATCGAGGGCGGCAGGGAAGGGCGAGAGCATGGCGGCAGGCAGCACGGCGGCGCAACGCGACGCGGAGGAAGCCACGGCGGTTCCGCCGACCCCGTCCGGGAAGTACCGGCGGGTCGTGCTGAAGCTGTCCGGCGAGGTGTTCGGCGGCGGCAAGGTCGGCGTCGACCCGGACGTGGTCGCCGACCTGGCCCGCCAGATCGCCGCGGTGCAGCAGCAGGGCGTGCAGGTGGCCGTCGTGGTCGGCGGCGGCAACTTCTTCCGCGGTGCCGAGCTCAACCAGCGCGGCATCGACCGGGCCCGGGCCGACTACATGGGCATGCTGGGCACCGTGATGAACTGCCTGGCGCTGCAGGACTTCCTGGAGCAGCGCGGGGTCGAGACCCGGGTGCAGACCGCGATCACGATGGGCCAGGTCGCCGAGCCCTACATCCCGCGGCGCGCCATCCGGCACCTGGAGAAGGGCCGCGTGGTGATCTTCGGCGCCGGCGCCGGCATGCCGTACTTCACCACCGACACGGTCGCCGTGCAGCGCGCCCTGGAGATCAAGGCCGACGTCGTGCTGATGAGCAAGAACGGCGTGGACGGGGTCTACACCGCCGACCCGCGCAAGGATCCGACCGCGACCAAGGTCGACACGATGAGCCTGGCCGAGGCGCTGCAGCGCGGCCTGACCATCGCCGACGCGGCCGCGTTCGCGATGTGCGACCAGAACGGCCTGACCATGCTCGTGTTCGGCGCGGAGGGGGCGGACACCGTGGTGCACGCGATTCTCGGCGAGAAGATCGGTACGTTGCTCACGCCCGCCCGGGCGAAGTGACCCGAACCGCTCCGTCGGCCGCCCGTGTCGCATCCCGGCCGGTCGGCGACAATCTCCTTCAAGACCGCGCCTAAGGAGGCGACAAGGTGATCGACGACACACTCCTCGAAGCCGAGGAGAAGATGGAACGGGCGATCGAGCACGCCAAGGAAGACTTCGCCACGGTGCGCACCGGCCGGGCCACCCCGGCGATGTTCGCCAAGATCATGGTGGACTACTACGGCGCGCCGACGCCGCTGCCGCAGCTCGCCTCCATCGCCGTCCCGGAGGCGCGGATGGCGATCATCAAGCCGTACGACGCGTCCCAGATCGGTGCGATGGAGCGCGCGGTGCGCGACTCGGACCTGGGCGTCAACCCGGCCAACGAGGGCACCCAGCTGCGCATCAACCTGCCTCCGCTGACCGAGGAGCGGCGCCGGGAGATGGTCAAGGTCGCCCGCGGCAAGGGCGAGGAGGCGAAGGTCGCCGTGCGCAACATCCGGCGCAAGGCCAAGGAGGAGCTGGACCGCATCATGCGCGACGGCGAGGCCGGTGAGGACGAGGTCCGCCGCGCCGAGAAGGACCTCGACGACGTCACGCACAAGTACACCGGGAGCGTGGACGAGATCCTGAAGCGCAAGGAAGACGAGCTTCTCGAGGTCTGATGGCAGGCAGCGGACCGTTCTCCTCGTACGAGCAGCCCCGGCCGCGCGGCCGGCACCGCGCTGCGGACGCCGACGACCCCGACGGGTCGGCATCGGTGCCGCCGGCGACCCCGGCCGACCGGCCCGCACCCGCCGCGCCGGGCTGGGACGGCCCGGCCGAGCCCGGCTGGGACGTCACCGCGGCGCGGCCCGCGGTCGACCCGGCGACGGCGTACGAGGCGGGTCCGCGGCCGGACCGGGCCGCCGACGCCGCGGACGGTGACTGGGCGGCGACCGGTCAGCTGCCGGTCACGCCGGCCGATCCGACGCACCGCGACGTGCCGCCCGATCCCGTCCGGTCGGGCCCGGAGGCACCGTTCGGCGGTCCCGTTCCGGCCGACGAGCACAAGCCGCGGGCCGGCCGGAACCTGCCCGCCGCGATCGGCGTCGGCGTCGGCCTCGGCGCGATCGTGCTCGCCTCGCTGTACGTGCAGCGGGCCGCGTTCCTGCTCGTCGTGGCCGCCGGCGTGGTGCTCGGTACCTGGGAGACGGTGCGCGCGTTCGGTCGCGCCGCGGAGCCGGCCAAGCGCACCCGCCCGCCGCTGGTACCGCTGCTCGCCGGTGCGGTGGCGATGCAGGGCCTGGCCTGGTTCGGCGGCCTGGAGGCGCTGACCATCGGCCTGGTCTTCACGCTGGTGGCGGTGTTCATCTGGCGGCTCGCCGACGGCCCGCCCGGCTACCGCCGGGACGTGGCGGCCGGTGCGCTGATCGCCGCGTACGTGCCGTTCCTGGCCGGCTTCGCGGTGCTGCTGGCCCGACCGGAGGACGGCGCCGCGCGGGTGGTGGCGGCGCTGGCGATGGTGGTCTGCAGCGACACCGGCGGGTACGCGGTCGGGGTGCTGCTCGGCCGGCACAAGATGGCACCGCGGATCAGCCCCGGCAAGTCCTGGGAGGGCTTCGCCGGTTCCGTGCTCACATGTGCGATCGCCGGCGCCATCCTGGTGTACTTCGTGTTCCACCAGCCGCTGTGGGCCGGTGCGGTGTTCGGCGTCGCGGTGAGTTTGGTCTCGGTGCTCGGCGACCTGACCGAGTCGATGATCAAGCGCGACCTGGGCATCAAGGACATGGGCAACCTGCTGCCCGGGCACGGTGGCGTGATGGATCGGCTCGATTCGATCCTGTTCGCGGTACCCGTGGCGTTCGCGCTGCTGAGCGTGCTCGCGCCGGCCGGGTGACGGGCGCATCGGGTGCAACCTGCCGGGGCGGGCAATCGTGCGTGGACGTGGGACACTGGCCAGGACATGACAGCTCTGCCGTTGATCACCGAGCCCACGACCCGACGCCGTCCCCCCACCCCGAGGCACCTGGCCGACCTGGACATGGCAGCCCGCCGGGAGGCCGTGGTCGCCCTTGGCGAGCCCGCCTTCCGCGCCAACCAGCTGTCCCAGCACTATTTCGGCCGGCTGCTGGACCCCGCGGCGGCCGACGCCGCCGAGGCGCTGACCGACGTCCCGGCCGCCTCCCGTGACCGGCTGGCCGCCGCGCTGCTGCCGGTGCTGGCCCGACCGGTCCGGCAGCAGGCCGCGGACGACGGGGCCACCCGCAAGACGCTGTGGCGGCTGCACGACGGCGCGCTGGTGGAAAGCGTCGCAATGGGCTACCCGGATCGGGTGACGGTGTGCGTCTCCTCGCAGGCCGGCTGCGGGATGGGCTGCCCGTTCTGTGCGACCGGCCAGGGCGGGCTGACCCGCAACCTGTCCACCGGGGAGATCGTCGAGCAGGTCGTCGCGGCCGCGCGGCTGGCCGCCGCCGGCGGGCTGACCGGGGCGCCGCATCGGCTGTCCCGGGTCGTGTTCATGGGCATGGGCGAGCCCCTGGCGAACTACGCCCGGTTGGTCGCCGCGGTGCGCCGGATCACCGAGCCGTCCCCCACCGGGCTCGGCCTGTCGCAGCGGCATGTCACGGTGTCGACCGTCGGGTTGGTGCCGGCGATCCGCCGGCTGATCGAGGAGGAGATGAACGTCACGCTCGCGGTGTCGCTGCATGCCCCGGACGATGAGCTGCGTGACGAGCTGGTCCCGGTCAACACCCGCTGGAAGGTCGCCGAGGTGCTGGACTCGGCATGGGACTATGCGTCCCGAACGGGACGACGGGTGTCGATCGAGTACGCAATGATTCGAGATGTGAACGATCAGCCGTGGCGGGCCGACCTGCTGGGTCGGCTGCTGTCGGATCGGTTGGCGCACGTCAACCTCATCCCGCTCAACCCGACCCCGGGAAGCCGATGGGACGCCAGTCCCAAGCCGGTGGAGCGGGAGTTCGTCCGGCGGCTGCGGGCAGCCGGCGTGCCGACCACGGTGCGTGACACCCGGGGGCGGGAGATCGACGGTGCGTGTGGACAGCTTGCGGCTGCGGAGGTGGGCGAGTGAGTCAACAGGGTCAACGGTTTCGTCGGCGCGCGTTGCGACGTGGATACAAGGTCGACGAGGTCGACGAGTTCCTCGAGCGCGTTGAGGCCACCCTGGCCGGCAGCCCCCTCGGGTCGCCGGTGACCTCGCGCGACGTTCACGACTTCGTGTTCCGGGTCCGGTTCGGCGGCTACGACGAGTGGCAGGTCGACATGCACCTGGACCGGGTGGAGCGGCAGCTCACCGCGCTGGAGGAGGGCGGCGGCATGCCGGCCGCGGAGCCGGCCCAGCTGGCCGGTCCGGGCTCGGCGTTCGCGCTGCCGCCGGGCGACGACAGCCTCGGCGCCTACCGGGAGCCGGCACCGCGGCAGGACCCGGGTGGCTACGACGGTGGCGGTTACGACGGTGGCGGCTACGACGGCGGGTACGACGCACCGCCACCGCGCCGGGACTTCGACGCGCCGCCGCCGCAGCGCGACTACGACCCGGCCCCGCAGCAGCACGACCCGTACGGCCGGGACGGGTACGGCGGCCGGGACGACCGGCCGCGCCCGGTCCGCGAGGACGAGCCGACGATGGTCCGTCCGGCTCGCGCCGCCGCCTCGGTGCCGCCCGCCGATCCGGCCGGTGCCGGGCGGGCGGAGGTGCCGGCCCCGGCCGGCCGGGCGATGCCGCGCCCGCCGGCGCCGCAGCCGGAGGACTTCACCCAGAAGCTGCCGCCGGTGCGCTCGGACTACGAGCCGGCCGGCGACTATCCGATGGCCGCGGAGGGCCGTCGGCGTGAGTCCCGGTACGAGCCGGAGCCGGAGCGGTTCGAGCCCGAGCCGCCGTCGTTCGCCCCCGAGCAGCGCTACGACACCCATCGCGGCTACGAGGCGCCACCGCAGCCCGGCAGCGGGTTCGACCCGGCCGGCTACCCGCCGCCCGCGTTCGACCAGCCGCGGGGATACGAGCCGGAGCCGCCGCGGTTCGAGCCGCCGACCGGCGAGATCCGGCACGGATACGAGCAGCAGCCGCCGCAGCCGGCGCCGACCGGCAGGTTCGAGACCGGTTTCGAGCCGGGCCGGCACGGCAAGGTCGACATGACCACCGAGATCCCGGCGGCGGACTCGCCGTTCACCCCCGACGACCTGCACCGGCTGGAGCAGGCCCGGCGCACGTTCCAGGTGCGGCGGTTCGGCAGCGGCTACGACCCACAGCAGGTGAACCGGCTGTTCGACGCGATCGCGGCGACGATGTCGGGCCGGGCCACCGTGCAGGTCTCGGACAGCGAGCTGGATCCGGGTCAGTTCAGCCTGGTGCAGGGTGGGCTGTTCGAGGCCGAGGTCGACGGCGCGCTGCGCGACGTGCGGGACATGTTCTCCCGGCGGGGCATCGCCCGCTGAGTCGGTCCGGCCCGGCGAGGGGAAGCGTCGGGCCACCCGATGCCGGACCGCACCGTGTCCGGCCACGCGGTGCGAGGGTTCGCGCTGCGGGGCCGTGCGGTTCAGGGTCGTGCGGTGCGGGGCCGTGCGGTGTCGGGTCGCGGGCGGCGCGCGCGGCCGGTACGAAACGACGAACGCCCGGGTGCGAGCGGCACCCGGGCGTTCGTGTGGTTCGGCGAGGTCGCGGTCAGCGGCGCAGGCCGTTCTTGCGCAGCAGCCAGTCGAGCACGACGGCGAGCACCAGCAGAGCGGCGGTGACGACGAGGAACACGTCCTCGACGTGGCCCTCGTGGTTGCCGATCGTCATCAGCAGGCAGATGATCGCGCAAATGATCGCGCCGGCCCGGGCGGCCTTGCGGTTGAGCGGCTTGCGCTGGTCGGGCGACGTGATCTGTTCGGACGATCCGGACACGGGGCAGCCTCCTGTACGCGCATGAACGTCTGTCAGTTTGACATGCCCGCCGGTGTGGTAACCGGCAGACCCCGCAGCGAGTGAGGTGTGGGCACACGCCCGGCACGCGGCGGCGCGCACTACTCTGGGTGCCGCACTCGTCGTGCCGCACCCGTGGCGGCGCCGATGGGGGAGGGGTCCGTCGCGGGCGGACGCAGGCACGCAAGGGGAGGACCGCAGCGGTGCGAGTGACGGGTACCGGTCACGCCAGCATGTTCATCGAGACGGGCGCGGGCAGCATCCTGACCGATCCGTGGGTCAACCCGGCCTACTTCGCCTCGTGGTTCCCGTTCCCGGACAACTCCGGGCTCGACTGGGACCGGTTGGGACAGGCCGACTACCTCTACGTCTCGCACCTGCACCGGGACCACTTCGATGCGAAGAACCTGAAGGAACGCATCTCGAAGAAGACCACCGTGCTGCTCCCGGCGTACCCGACGAGCGAGCTGCGGGACGAGCTGGAGGCGCTGGGCTTCCGCAACTTCATCGAGACCGTCAGCGACGAGGTGCTCGAGCTCGACGGCGGGCTGAAGGTCATGATCCAGGCGCTGACCTCGCCCACCGACGGCCCGATCGGCGACTCGTCGCTGTGGGTGGAGTACGACGGGGTCCGGCTGCTGAACCAGAACGACGCGCGGCCGACCGACCTGTCGGTGTTCCGCGACCTGGGCCACGTGCACGCGCACCTGCTGCAGTTCTCCGGCGCCATCTGGTACCCGATGGTGTACGAGCTGCCGCAGGCGGCGAAGACCGCGTTCGGCAAGCAGAAGCGGGCCCGCCAGTTCGACCGGACGGTGCGCTACATCGACGATCTGAACGCGAGCTGGGTGTTCCCGATCGCCGGCCCGCCCTGCTTCCTGGACGACGAGCTGTGGCAGTTCAACGACATCTTCGGGGACGAGGGGAACATCTTCCCCGACCAGCAGGTGTTCGTCGACCATCTGCGCGAGCTGGGGTACGACAACGCGGTGATCCCGCTGCCGGGCACGGTCGCCGAGATCACCGCGGACGGCTGCGAGGTGACGCAGCCGGTGCCGGACGTCGCCGAGTTCTTCGCCAACAAGGAACAGCACCTCCGGGACTATCGCGAGCGGCAGCGCATCGTGATCGAGGCGGAGAAGGCGTCCTGGTCGCATCCGGAGATCGACGTGCTGGCGACGATGAAGGAGCGGATCGAGCCGATCCTTTCCGAGGCCGAGCAGATGGCGAAGGGGATCGGCGGCCCGGTCCGGTTCGACCTGGTCACCGGCAAGAACGGCGACGACGACACCGACGCCGAGCAGGTCGAGTCGATCGTGGTGGACTTCCTGGACCGCCAGGTCCGGCCGTACGCGGGGGAGAAGGTGCGGTACCGCTTCCGCACCGAGCGCCGGCTGATCGAGCACCTGCTGTACACCGGTGAGGTCGACTGGGTGAACAGCCTGTTCCTGTCCTGCCGGTTCTCCGCGGCGCGGATCGGCCAGTACAACGAGTTCGTCTACGCGTTCTTCAAGTGCCTGTCCGAGGAGCGGATCAACTACGCCGAGGGCTGGTACGCCGAGCAGAAGCCGGACGCCGAGGACATCGTGCTGGGCGACTGGGTGGTGCAGCGCCGCTGCCCGCACCTCAAGGCCGACCTGACCCGGTTCGGCAAGATCGAGGACGGCGTGCTGACCTGCCAGATGCACGGCTGGAAGTTCGACCTGGCGTCCGGACGCTGCATCACCAGCGTCGGCCACGAGATCCGCTCCAGCCGCCGGGAAGTGCCGGCGCAGCCGGAGAGCTGACGCACCACGGCGGTCGCCGGCCGGTGCGATCGCATTGCGGCCGGAAGGTGGCCGCAGTGCCGGCTAGCGTGGCCGGCATGGCACATCAGGTACAGGTGACGTTCGACGCGGCCGATCCGGCCCGGCTGGCCGAGTTCTGGGCGCTCGCCCTGGGCTACGTGGCGCAGCCGCCACCGGCCGGTTTCGACAGCTGGGAGCGGTTCGCCGAGCGCATCGGCGTGCCGCCCGAACGGGCCGGCGACCTCGCCGCGGTGATCGATCCGGACGGCGCCGGGCCGCGGATCTTCCTCCAGCGGGTGCCGGAGGGCAAGACCGCGAAGAACCGCGTCCACCTCGACATCCAGCTCACCGGCGGTGACCGCGGCGAGGACGCCTGGCGGCGGGTGACCGAGCACGTCGCCACGCTGGTCGCGGCCGGCGCCCGGCGGCTGTGGGAGGTCGACGAGCCGACCGGCCGGGCGATCGTGCTCGCCGACCCGGAAGGCAACGAGTTCTGCGTGACCTGACCGGTCACCGATGAGTTGGCCCCGGGCGGTTCGTCTGCGCCGGTATGAGCATGCACGCCCTGCCCCAGGTGGTCCGCCGCGAGCCCCAGCCGTACGTCGGGATCGCCGGTGCCGTCACGATGCGCACGATCGGCGCGATCGCCGACCGGATCCCGGAGATCTTCGGCTGGCTGGCTGCCCGCGGAGTGCCGCCGGCCGGAGCGCCGTTCCTGCGGTACCGGGTGATCGACATGGCCGCGACGTTGCGGATCGAGGCGGGGGTACCCGTCGCGGCGCCGGTGCCGGCCGACGGCGAGGTGTCGGCCGGTGAACTGCCCGGCGGCCGGTTCGCCACGCTCGACCACCTCGGCCGGCCGGACGACCTGGTTCCGGTGACGGCTTGGCTGCTCGGCTGGGCGGCCGGGCAGGGACTGCGCTGGGACATGACCTGGGCGAGCGACGGTGAACACTGGGGCTGCCGGCTGGAACGCTTCCTGACCGATCCGGCGGAGCAGCCCGACCTGAACCGGTGGCAGACCCAGCTCGCGTTCCGCCTGCGCGACTGAGGTCCCGACCGCGGCCCACGCGACGCGAGCTGGCGCCGGTCCGAGGGTTCGCGCGTCGCGGGGCAAGGCCCGCGACCCGGGACGAGGCGGCGGGGGACGTGGGCACGCTCGGGACGAGGGTCGGCACGACGGTCACCCGGGACGAGGGTCGGCGACGACGGTCCCGCCCGGGGCGAGGGTCAGGACCGCAGTTGGATCGCCGGGTTGAGTTCGAGCAGGTCGTCGCGGACCTGCTCGGGATCGCGGAAGCCGGACAGCAGGGGGAAGCCCAGCCGGCGGTCGGCCCGCTGCACCCACACCGACGCCAGGAACCAGCGGTTCATCCCGCCGGTCCAGCTGCCCGAGATCGCCGCGATCTGCCCGGCCGGTACCGCCGTGCGGCGCAGCGGGCCGAGGAACACCACGGTGCCGCCGGCACGGTCGAGCCGCAGCGCCCAGGGCAGCCGCAACCAGGCGACGGTGCCGAGCAGCCCGACGACGAGGACGGCCCAGGCGACCGGCCCACCGGCCCGCACGACCGCATCGACGCCGACGGCCACGACACCCAGCCCGAGCAGCGCCGGCAGCAGCGCGCCGATCACCCCGGTCGCCCGCAGCCGATGCGTCGTCATGGCCGCCAGCCTGCCTCATCACCACCGACCGCGACCAGCCCGCCCGGGGGTACGTCCCGGCGCCCGAAGCCGTGGGCCGCGAGGCCGCGTTTGCCGTGGTCGGCACGGTTCCGCCACCGAGGACCGCGGCGGGCGCCCGCCGCCGGCCGCCGCGGTCAGCCGAGGGCGGCGCGGGCGGCGGGGCGGGCCGCGGCGTACCAGTCGGCGACCAGGGCACAGCGGGTGCGACGGTGCAGCAGGTCGTCGACGTCCACGGCGCCTTCGGCGTGGACGCCGAAGGCCAGCTCGACCCCGAGCACCGGGACTCCGTCGGCGATCGGTTCGAGCAAGCGCGGGTCGGCGTCGGCGAGCGCGGCGACCTGCGGCGCCTCCGTCCCGTACCGGGCGACCAGCCGGCGCGGCGCGCGGACCGCGGCGAGCCGGTCGGTCGGCGCGGCGCCCACCAGCGGCAGCCGGTCGGTGTTGCCGCGCCGGTCGGCCGGCAACCGGTAGGCGCGGACCGCGAGGTCGACGGCGTCGGCGGCCATCCGGCGGTAGGTGGTCAGCTTGCCGCCGACCACCGTGATCAGCCGTTCCCCGTTGTCGGACACCACGTGCCGGCGGGACAGGTCGGCGGTACCGGACTGCGGGTGCGCGCCGTCGTCGACCAGCGGCCGCATCCCGGCGTACCCGCCGACCACGTCGGCGCGGGTCAGCGGCCGGTCCAGCGCGGTGGACAGCACCCCGAGCAGGTAGTCCACGTCGGCCTCGGTCGGCTCGCAGCGGTCCGGGACCGGGCCGTCCACCGGGTCGTCGGTGAGTCCGATGTAGACGGTGCCGTTCGGTTCCGGCAGCGCGATCAGGTAGCGGTTGTGCTCGCCGGGCACGGCGACGTTGAGGCCGGCGCGGGGCAGGCCGAGCGTGTCGGCCCGGACCACCAGGTGGGTGCCCTTGCTCGGCCGCAACCGGATCGCCGGGTCCAGCCGGCCCGCCCACACCCCGGCCGCGTTGACCACCACCCGGGCGCGCAGCTCGAACCGGCCGCCGCCGCGCCGGTCGACGGCGGTCACCCGCCCGCCGTCGACGCGCTCGACCGTGCACCGGGTGAGGATCGCCGCACCGTGCAGCGCGGCGGTGCGGGCCAGCGCGACGACCAGCCGGGCGTCGTCGTACAGCTGGCCGTCCCAGTGCTGCACGGCGCCGGCCAGGCCGTCTCGCCGCAGCGCCGGGGCCAGCGTCGCCGCCGCCTCGGCGTCGATCCGGTGCGGCGCCGGCAGCCGGGAACCCGGGGTCCGGGCGGCGTGCCGCAGCAGGTCGGCCAGGTGGGTGCCGACCGTGGCCAGCGCACCGTGCGGGCTGACGAACCCCGGCCCGTACGGGGTGACGAACGGCAACGAGCGCACCAGGTGCGGCGCCACCCGCTGCATCAGGATGTGCCGTTCGGCGGCGGACTCCCAGGCGAGCGGCACGTCGCCGGCGGCGAGGTAGCGCAGCCCGCCGTGCACCAGCTTGCTGGACGCCGACGAGGTGCCGGCGGCCAGATCGTCGCGCTCCAGCAGCGCCACCGACAGCCCGCGGGACGCCGCGTCGAGCGCCACCCCGGCGCCGACCACGCCGCCACCGACGACCAGCACGTCGAGGGTGCCGCCGGCGGCGAGCCGGGCCAGCTCCCGGTCTCGCCGGGCCGCGGACAGCCAGCTGCGGGGCGCCTGCCGCGCGGCCGCGTCGGCCCGGAACGTCACGGTACTCATCGACCCACCCCCGTCACCGAACCGCCAGGTACCGGTCGAGCAGGATGCCGAGCTCGGCGCGGACCGCGGCCGGGTCGGTCTGCGCGGCGAGCATCCGGGCACCGAACACGAACGCCTGCAACACCACCAGCAGCACCCAGCCGGCCGCGTCGGAGTCGGTGGGCCGGATCGAACCGTCGGCCTGCCCCTCCGCGAGCACCGCCGCGAGGGCGGACCGGGCCTGCAGCTGGCTGGTGCCGGCGCGGTCGACCAGATAGGGCAGCAGCAGCTCCGGGTCGAGCTCGATCAGCCGGGCCAGCAGCGGATCGGCGGCGAGCCGGTCGACGCCGCGCAGCGCCAGCTCGACCAGCCGCTGCCGCCCGTTGCCCAGCCCGTCGGTCTGGCCGGCGAGGTCGGCCAGCAGCGCGCCGATCTCCCGGGTCAGCAGCGCGACCAGCAGCTGTTCGACGTCACCGAACCGGCGGTACAGCGTCATCCGGCTCACGCCGGCGCGCCGCGCGACCTCGGTCGCGGTGGTGCGGCGGACGCCGACCTGCAGGACGGACTCGCGGGCCGCGTCCAGGATCGTGGCATCGCTGCCGGAGTTGGTGTTACGAAGCGACGTCATGTGTCACACTGTACCGCGTGAGCCCAGCCGAGTCGCGCAACCCGACACCGTCCCGCCCGGAGACCCCGGCGTCGCCGTCGGCCGATCCGTCGCAGCACCACCCGGGCCCGGGCGTTCCGGCACCCGCCGATCCGGACCGCCTCGACCCGGCCCCGCCCGGGCCCGATTCGACCGGCCCCGAACCGTCCGGGCCTGACCCGGCCTTACCTGAGCCGACCTTGCCTGAACCAGCCTTGCCTGAACCGGCCGGGATCGAACCCACCGCGCCCGAACCGGGTGGGGGCGAGCCCGGGGGGCCGGCCTGGAACGGGTGGGAACCGGGTGCGGCGCCCGCGCTGTCGGCGCGGACCCGGCGGGCGCTGGCCCGGCTGCTCGGTGCGACCGAGGACACCCCGTCGGTACCGGTGGGCGAGGTGCGGTTGCCGCCCTCGGCGCTGCTGGCCGGCACCCGGCGACGGTTCGTCGAGCTGCTCGGCGCCGAGCACGTGCGTACCGATCGGGCGGCGCGGCTGGCGCACGCCGGTGGGCGCAGCTACCTCGACCTGATCCGGCTGCGCGATGGGGACGCGTCGGGCGCGCCGGACGCGGTGCTCACCCCGACCGCCGACGAGATCCCCGCCGTGCTCGCCGCCTGCGTGGACACCGACACGGCCGTGGTCCCGTACGGCGGGGGCACCAGCGTGGTGGGCGGCGTGTCCGGCGCGCACCGCGGGCACGCCGCGGTGGTGGCGCTGGACCTGTCCCGGCTGAACCGGTTGCTCGCGCTGGACGAGACCGCGCAGACCGCGACCCTCGGTGCCGGCATGCGCGGGCCGGACGTGGAGCGCGCGCTCGCGCACCGCGGGTACACGTTGGGCCACTTCCCGCAGAGCTACCGGTACTCGACGCTCGGCGGCTGGGTGGCGACCCGGTCGGCCGGCCAGGCCTCCACCGGGTACGGGCGGATCGACGAGCTGGTGCACGCCCTGCGCTGCGTGACCCCGACCGGAGAGCTGCGGCTGGGGCGGGGCCCGGCGAGCGCCGCCGGTCCGGACCTGCTCGCGCTGGCCGTGGGCTCGGAGGGCACCCTCGGCGTGATCACCGAGGCGACCCTGGCGGTGCGCCGCGTCCCGCCGCAGCGCCGGTACGAGGGCTGGTCGCTGCCGGACCTGCCCGCCGGTCTGGCCGCGCTGCGCGAGCTGGCCCAGCGGCTCGGGCCGGGGCTCGCGCCGGACGTGTGCCGGCTGTCCGACCCGGACGAGACCCGCTCGACGTTCCTGCTGTCCGGCTCGCTGCCGACCCGGCTGGCCCGGGGCTACCTCGCCGCCCGCGGCCGCAACCCGGGCTGTCTGGCGATCTTCGGCTGGGAGGGTGAGCCGGACCAGGTGGCGTTCCGGCACCGCGCCGCGACCCGGACGCTGCGGGCGCACGGCGGCCTGCCGCTCGGTGCCGCGGCCGGCCGGTCCTGGCTGCACGGCAGGTTCGCGGCGCCGAACCTGCGGGACACGCTGCTCGACCACGGGCTGCTGGTGGAGACGCTGGAGACGGCGGCCGACTTCGGCGCGCTGCCCCGACTGCACGCGCAGGTGCGGCGCAGCCTGCGCGACTCGCTGGGCCGGGTGATGGTGCTCAGCCACGTCTCGCACCTGTACCGCACCGGCGCCTCGCTGTACGTCACCGTGCTCGCCGCCCGCGACCGGACCGACCCGATCGGCCAGTGGACGGCGGCGAAGCGCGCGGTCACCGAGACGATCCTGGCCGCCGGCGGCACGCTGACCCACCACCACGCGGTCGGTACCGACCATCGCGACTTCCTCGGGACCGAGATCGGTACCGCGGGGCTGTCGGTGCTGCGCGCGGCCAAGGCGGCGCTCGACCCGACCGGGATCATGAACCCGGGCACGCTGATCCCGCCGGCCTCCTGAACCACCCGCCGGTCGGGAGTCGGGCGGTCGGGAGTCGGGCGGTCAGGAGTGGAGGATGCGGCGCAGCACCGGCAGCAGGTCGTCGCGGTCCGGCGCACGCTCGGCGACCAGCCACTCGATCAGCAGGCCGTCCACGGTGGCGGTCACCGCGCGGGCGGTGACCGGATCGACGTGCTCGGCGAGCATCGCGGTGATCTGCTCGACCCAGGCGGTGGCGGCGGCCCGCAGTGCCGGCCGGCGCACCGCGGCGAGGTAGAGCTCGTACTCCACCACGGTGCGGTCGCGCTGCGGGCCGAGCCAGTCGAGCATCAGCTCGACCAGCGCCTCGGCCAGGTCGGCGTCCGGCGGCAGCGCGGCGAACCGGTCCCGCAGCCGGCGGTTGTAGTCGTCCGCCGCGGCCCGCAGCGCGGCACCGAGCAACTCGTCCCGGCTGCCCAGGTGGTACGTGGTGGAGCCGAGCGGCACCCCGGCGGCGTCGGCGACGGCCCGGTGGGTCAGGCCGGCCACCCCGCGCGCCGCGATCACCGCGACCGTCGCGTCGACCAGCCGGTCCCGCCGGCCCGGGTCGTTGCGCCCGCGCCGGCCGGCCGCGGCTCGGCGTTCGCTCATCGCTCCAGTCTGGCAGCGCCGGGAGGCCGCGGGGTGGTTGCCGGGCGGTGGCCACGCCGGCTCGATCGAGCCCGTCGTCGGCCCGCTAGCCGGCATGCGTGCCGCCGAGGTTGAGCGCCACCACGCCGGCGATGATCAGCGCGATGCCGCCGATCTTGACCAGGCTGACCGGCTCGCCGAAGACCACCATGCCGATCGCGGCGACCACCGCGGTGCCGGCGCCGGACCAGATCGCGTACGCGACGCTGACCGGCACGCTCCTGAGCGTCAGCGACAGCAGCAGGAACGACAGCAGGTACCCCACGACGACGCCGACGCTCGGCCACAGCCGGGTGAACCCGGCGGAGAGCTTGAGCAGGCTGGTCGCGGTGATCTCGGCGCCGATCGCGACGGCGAGCAGAACGTACGGCATGTCCGGTCCACATTCTGTGTACAGGCGTCCACAAATTCTGTGGACAAACGTACATCCGAATGCGCCGTGTCGACCCTGGCACGTGGTGTGGGTCATGCCGGCGTACCCGGCCGGGCCGGCGCCCCGTACGCTGTGGCGCGCCGGCTCGCCCCGTACGCTGTGCCGCGCCACGCTGTGTCGCGCCCAGCTCGCGCCGAAGGGATCGCGATGGACATCCGGTTCGTGCTGCCACCCGGCGACGAGCGGCTCACTCGGCTCGTCCGCTTCCTGTACCGGCGGCTGTTTCGCGTCCTGCGCGCCAGCGGGGTGGTCCTCTGCCTCGCGGCGGCGGTACTGGTCGTGCTGCTGGTCCTGGACGGCGCCCAGCCGACGGACGTCGTCGTGCTGGTGGCCGCGGTCGCCATCGCCGCGCTGGCGTTCGGTTACCCGGCCTGGGCCGTCCGCCGGATCCGCCGTACTCAGCCGTACGCCGGGGAGAGCTGGCAGTACCGGCTCACCGAGGACGGGGTGTCGATCACCGGCAGGCCGGCCACGCAGAGCTTCAGCTGGGACGGCCTGCAGCGCGTCGAGGAGACCGCGGACGACGTGTACCTGCTGGTGGGGAAGTACGTCGCGGTGCAGCTGCCGAAGCAGCTCGTCAGCGAGCCGGACCTGGCGGAACTGCGGGCCTTCGTGGCTGAACGCGGGCTGCTCGTCGGCTCCCGGTGAGCTGTCAGGTCGGTACGGAACAATGGCCGGCATGACGACACGCGAGCTGGTGTTGCTCGGATCGACCGGGTCGATCGGCACCCAGGCGATTGACGTGATCACCCGAAATCCGGACAGGTTCCGCGTGCTGGGCATCGCGGGCGGCGGCGGCAACGTCGAGCTGCTCGCCCGGCAGGCGCTGGAGCTGTCGGTCGAGGTGGTGGCGGTGGCGCGGGCCAGCGTCACGCAGGACCTGCAGCTCGCCTTCTACGCCGAGGCCCAGCGGCGCGGCTGGGCCACCGGCGACTACCGGATCCCGAAGATCCTGGCCGGCCCGCAGGCCGCCACCGAGCTCGCCGAACACCCCTGCGACCTGGTCCTCAACGGCATCACCGGCTCGGTCGGGCTCGGCCCGACGCTCGCCGCGCTGCGCGCCGGCCGCACCGTCGCGCTGGCGAACAAGGAGTCGCTGGTCGCCGGCGGCGAGCTGGTGCGGGCCGTGGCCAAACCGGGTCAGCTGGTGCCGGTCGACTCCGAGCACAGCGCGCTCGCCCAGTGCCTGCGCGGCGGTCGCGCCGCCGAGGTGGCGCGGCTGGTGGTGACCGCGAGCGGTGGCCCGTTCCGGGGACGCAGCCGGGACGAGTTGACCGACGTCACACCCGAGCAGGCGCTCGCGCACCCGACCTGGGAGATGGGCCCGGTCGTCACGATCAACTGCGCCAACCTGGTGAACAAGGGCCTCGAGGTGATCGAGGCGCACGAGCTGTTCGACATCCCGTACGAGAACATCGACGTGGTGGTGCACCCGCAGTCGATCGTGCACTCGATGGTGCAGTTCCTCGACGGGTCGACGTTGGCGCAGGTCAGCCCGCCGGACATGCGGCTGCCGATCGCCCTGGCGCTGGGCTGGCCGGACCGGGTGCGCGACGCCGCGCCGCCGATGGACTGGACCGCGGCGCAGCAGTGGGAGTTCCTGCCGCTGGACGAGACGGCGTTCCCGGCCGTCGCGCTGGCCCGCGAGGTCGGCGCCGCCGGGCACTGCCGGCCGGCGGTGTTCAACGCCGCGAACGAGGAGTGCGTGGCCGCGTTCCTTGCCGGCGATCTACCGTTTCCTGCGATCGTCGACACGATTGCGGCGGTTGTCGATCAGGCGCCGGCCTTCGGGGTACCAGGTAACGTCGAGGACGTGCTGACCGCCGAACGCTGGGCGCGCGAGCGGGCGCGGCAGCTGTGCTCCGCCTTCCGGAAGGGACGTTGATGGCGTACGCGATCGGGGTGATCCTGTTCGCCCTGGGCATCGTTGTGTCGCTCTCGATCCACGAGGCCGGACACATGTTCACCGCGCGGGCCTTCGGGATGAAGGTCAGCCGGTACTTCATCGGTTTCGGGCCGACGTTGTTCTCCTTCCGCCGCGGCGAGGTCGAGTACGGCGTCAAGGCCATCCCGGCCGGCGCGTTCGTCAAGATCGACGGGATGACGCCGCTGGAGGAGGAGGAAGAGGTCCCACCGGAGGACAGGCACCGCGTGTTCTGGCGCAAGCCGGTCTGGCAGCGCACCCTGGTGCTGGTCGCGGGCTCGGTGACCCACTTCGTCCTGGCGTTCGTGATCTTCTGGATCGCCGCCGCGTTCGTCGGTGTGCCGAACCCGAAGTACGCCGACTACGCCACCGGCAACGTGCCGGCCAAGCTCGGCGAGGTCAGCACCTGCGTGCAGCGCACCTACGACGCGAAGCACCCGGACCGGTGCACCGCCAAGGACATCGCCGGCCCGGCGAAGAAGGCGGGCCTGCGGGCCGGCGACACCATCACCGCGCTCGACGGTGTGCGGACCCCTACGTACGCGAAGCTGGCCGACCGGATCAAGAAGACCAAGGCCGGCCCGGCGAAGGTGACCTACCTGCGCGACGGCAGGACCCACACCACCACCGTCACGCTGGTCTCCGCGCCGCGCCCGACCGGCGGTACGGTCGACGACCCGACCATGTCGGACGTGACGGTGATGGGCATCGTGCTGCAGACCGCGAGCCAGGCTGGCATCTCGACCACCACCACGTACGGGCCGGTCGCCGGTGTGCCGCACGCCGCCGAGCTGTACGGGCAGACCGCGCAGCAGATGGGGCAGGCGGTCACCCGCATCCCCAGCAAGATCCCGAACCTGGTCACGGCGCTGGCCGGGGAGAAGCGCAGCGCGGACACGCCGATCAGCGTGGTCGGCGCGAGCCGGCTCGGCGGGGAGACGGTCGAGCTGCACGCGTGGTGGTTCTTCCTGATGCTGCTGGCCCAGCTCAACCTGTTCGTCGGGGTGTTCAACCTGGTGCCGCTGCTGCCGCTGGACGGCGGGCACGTGGCGATCGCCTGGTTCGAGAAGGTCAGGTCCTGGTGGGCCGCCCGCCGCGGCCGGCAGGACCCGGGTCGGGTCGACTACCTGAAACTCATGCCGATCACGTACGCGGTCGTGATCATCTTCGGTGGGCTGTCCGTGCTCACCGTGGCCGCGGACATCATCAATCCGGTCACCCTGAATTGAGGCGCAGTATGACCACGGTCAGTCTTGGCATGCCGGAGGTTCCGCCGCCGGCGCTCGCGGAACGTCGTCGGTCACGGCAGATCAACGTCGGTGGGGTCCCGGTCGGTGGCGGTGCGCCGGTCAGCGTGCAGTCGATGACCACGACGGTCACCGCCGACGTCAACGCCACCCTGCAGCAGATCGCCGAGCTGACCGCGTCCGGCTGCCAGATCGTGCGGGTCGCGGTGCCGTCCGCGGACGACGCCGAGGCGCTGCCCGCGATCGCGAAGAAGTCGCAGATCCCGGTGATCGCCGACATCCACTTCCAGCCGAAGTACGTGTTCGCCGCGATCGACGCCGGCTGCGCCGCGGTGCGGGTCAACCCGGGCAACATCAAGCAGTTCGACGACAAGGTGAAGGAGATCGCGAAGGCGGCCGCCGACGCGGGTACCCCGATCCGGATCGGCGTCAACGCCGGCTCGCTGGACAAGCGGCTGCTGGAGAAGTACGGCAAGGCCACCGCCGAGGCGCTGGTCGAGTCGGCGCTGTGGGAGTGCTCGCTGTTCGAGGAGCACGGCTTCCGCGACATCAAGATCTCGGTCAAGCACCACGACCCGGTGGTGATGATCCGGGCGTACCGGCAGCTCGCGCAGCAGTGCGACTACCCGCTGCACCTGGGCGTCACCGAGGCCGGCCCGACCTTCCAGGGCACGATCAAGTCGGCCACCGCGTTCGGCGCCCTGCTGGCGGAGGGCATCGGCGACACGATCCGGGTGTCACTGTCCGCGCCGCCGGTCGAGGAGGTCAAGGTCGGTATCGCGATCCTGGAGTCGCTGGGAATGCGCGAGCGTGGCCTGGAGATCGTCTCCTGCCCCTCCTGCGGCCGGGCCCAGGTCGACGTGTACAAGCTGGCCGAGGAGGTGCACGCCGGCCTGGACGGGCTGCCGGTGCCGCTGCGGGTGGCCGTGATGGGCTGCGTGGTGAACGGCCCGGGCGAAGCGCGCGAGGCCGACCTGGGGGTGGCGTCCGGCAACGGCAAGGGCCAGATCTTCGTCAAGGGCGAGGTGATCAAGACGGTGCCCGAGTCGCAGATCGTGGAGACGCTCATCGAGGAGGCGCTGCGGATCGCCGAGGAGTCCGGCGCCGAGCTGCCCGAGGAGCTGCGCGGCCTCGGCCCCACGGTCGAGGTGCACTGAGGTCGGATGGTCGGTCCCGGTCGGACGGCGGATCGTGCCGATGCTCCCGCGGATGCGGCCGACACCGGCGGCCGTCGTCTGGCACGCTTGATGCGTGTGGGGAGAAGCGCCCGGAGACGGGGCGTGTTGACGGTTCCGGTCCGGTTGCTGGGCGACACCGACCGGGCCGATGTGCATAGGCTGCTCGACGCCGAGCCGATCGCGGCGGCGCAGGTCGCCGAGCGGGTCGAGGCGGGCGGCCTGACCTGGTGGCGGACCGGCGCGCGGGTGTTCGGTTACGGCGCGCCCGGCCGGCTGGAGTCGCTGTGCTGGCTGGGCGCCAACATGATCCCGGTTCGGGCCGGTGCCGACGCGATCGCCGGGTTCGCCGAGCTGGCGCGGCGGGAGGGCCGGCGCTGTTCGTCGATCGTCGGCGAGTCGGGGGCGGTGCTCCAGCTGTGGGAGCGGCTCGCGCCGCACTGGTCGCCGGCCCGGGAGATCCGGGCCTGCCAGCCGCTGCTGATGACCGCCGACCCGGCCCCGATCGCACCGGACCCGGGTGTGCGGCTGGTCCGCTCGAACGAGGTGGGCACGCTGTTCCCGGCGTCGGTCGCGATGTACACCGAGGAGGTCGGCGTGTCGCCGATCGCCGAGGCGGGCGGGCGGGTCTACCGGCAGCGGGTCGCGGAGCTGGTGCGGTCCCGCCGGGCGTATGCCCGGTTCGTGGACGGTCGGGTGGTGTTCAAGGCGGAGCTGGCCGTGGTGACCCGGCACACCGCGCAGGTGCAGGGCGTGTGGGTGGCGCCGGAGTGGCGCGGCCGGGGTCTCGGTGCGGCCGGGATGGCCGCGGTGGTCGCCGACGCGCTGGAGCGGGTCGCGCCGACCGTCAGCCTGTACGTCAACGACTACAACACCGCCGCCCGCCGGGTGTACGAGCGGTGCGGGTTCCGCGCCGTCGGCGCGTTCGCCACGGTGCTGTTCTGACCGCGGTGCGGGTGGCGGCGGTGCCGGCCGACGGGCACGGTGGGTACCGATGGCGCACCCTGGCGGGAACCGTCTCGGCGACGTATGTTACGACAAAGGAATCCTTTTAATGCCCTAGAGTCCGAATTTTCTGTCAGATTTATGCGTATCCTCGGTCGGGCTCGTGACAGCGCGCTCGCTACGTTGGGATAATCAAGGGACCACTCAGAGTTACCGATGGTTCCTCGAACCCGAGGGCAGACGAGGTGAGCGTGATGGGGCGGATCGTCAAGACCCGTGGCGAGGGCGTCACCAAGTACTACTGGTATCCGGGGGAGAAGGCGGACTGGATCAGGGCCGCGGTCGCCGTCGGCGCCGGGCTGGTGGTGCTCGCCCTGGTCGCCCTGTTCACGCACAGCGGGCTGTGGGCGTCCGTGCTCGGCACTTCGGTGACCGCCGCGGTCGCCGGGCTCAACTTCGGTCGCCGGGACGCTCGGGCGCTGCGCGACCTGCCGGACATCGCCTCCGCGCGCAAGGCGGCGATCGTCGACACCGGCCGGGCGATGTGGCGGGCCATGGTGAAGGGCTGCGGCGCGGCCGGCGCCGCGGTGCTGGTGGCGAACATGTCCAGCCACGGCTTCGTCGCCGACTGGCTGCTTCCGCTGGTACCGGCCGTGGTCGGGGCGCTCGCGCACCAGGCCGGCATGATCGCCGAACGGATGTCCGAGGACGCCGCGGCGCGCAAGCAGGCGGTGGAGGCGACCCCGCTGCGCGCCCGCGCCGCCGAACCGACCAGCAACGCGGCCTGACCGGTCACGCCGCGGGACGACGCGTCCGGCGCCGGCCGATGGTCAGGCCGACACCGGCCAGCAGGACGAACAGCACGGCGCCGGCGCCGAGCAGCACGAGCGTCACCTGCACCGGGTCGTACCGGGGCTCGAGCTGGTCGCCGCCGCCGGCGTAGTAGGTGTCCCGGTAGGTCGTGTCGGCGGGTGCCCGGTCGAACCGGAAGTCGTCGTGGATCCGCGCCGGCGACAGGTTCACCAGGTCGAAACGGGTGAGGAACATCCGCCGCGACAGCATCGAGGCGAGCGGGTCGCCGACCGAACCGGGCGCCACCCAGCCCGCGTACCGCACGTCCGAGGCGGTGGGCAGCGGGCCGGTGGGGCGCATCCGGTGCTCGGCGAGCACGTACAGCCGGACGGTCTGCGGGTGGCTCGCCAGGGCGCTCAGTCGCATCGGGTAGACGAGCTCGTCGCTGGCGAAGCTGACCGACAGCGGCGGCAGGTGCCGGCCGAGCGACGTCGTACCGTCGGCCGGCCGCAGCCGGACCGCCACGTAGTCCCAGCCCTGCTTCGCGTACGGGGCGACGCCGGTGGCGAGGCGCTCCGGCAGCGTGAAGCCGTGCTTGGCCAGCCAGTCGTGCAGCGCCGAGCCGTCCGACGCCCGCAGCGTGGCCACGTCGTACGGGCCGACCGGGACCCGCTGCAGCACGCTGACCTGCGGCGCGGGCCGCCCCGGTACCGCGCACGCACCGTGGTCGCAGCCGCCGCCGTGCGGCTGTTCGACCTGCGGTGCGGTGAGGGTGGCGAGCTGGTTGAACAGTGCCACGTCGGCGAGCGCGAAGCTCGGCTTCGCCGGTACCGGCAGGAACCACGCGGCGGCGGTCGGGTCGCCGGTGAGGGTGAGGCTCATGGTGATCGTCTCGGTGTGCCCGTCGTAGGCGACCAGGGAGGTCTCGTCGGCGACGGTGGCTGCCGGCCCGTGCGTGAGGACCGCGCCGCAGGCACAGGCCCACGCCGGGGTGGCGATCAGCGCGAGCGACCCGAGGACGACGGCGGCGAGTGTGGCCGCGGCTCGGCGCAGGGTGCGGGTCATGGCGCTCCTCGGCGGACGGGTGTGTTCGGTCACGGATCGGACGCGTCGCGACCGTAACCGGTTCCCACTCGCGTGTATGCTGCCCAGGTGGATGAACATGCAACTCAATGCATAGAGATTCCAACGCTGACCGTACGTCGGGCCCGGACGGCCGACGTGCGGGCGATCGGTGCGCTGATCGACCGGTACGCGCCGGAGCGCCGGCTGCTCACCAAGCCCGCCGTCACCCTGTACGAGTCCATCCAGGAGTTCCGGATCGCCGAACTCGGCGACCGGGTCGTCGGCTGCGGCGCCGTGCACGTGTTCTGGGAGGACCTGGCCGAGATCCGCACCGTGGCGGTCGACCCGGCGCAGCGCGGCCACGGCGTCGGCCACCGGCTCGTCGCCGAGCTGTTGGAGGTGGCCCGCGACCTCGGGGTGACCCGGGTCTTCGTGCTCACCTTCGAGGTCGACTTCTTCGCCCGGCACGGCTTCGAGGTGATCGACTCGGACTCCGCCGTCGACACCGGCGTGCGCCGGGAGCTGTTGCGCTCGGCCGACGAGGGGGTCGCGGAGTTCCTGGAGCTGGAACGCGTCAAGCCCAACACCCTCGGCAACACCCGCATGCTCCGCCACCTCTAGCTCGGCGCCTCAGCGCCCCCGGTACGCGTGGCAGCAGCCGAGGACGAACGCCAGCACGAGGGTGAACAGCCAACCCAGCGCGATGCGGACGCTCACGCCGTCCGCCGCACCAGCAGCCCGGACAGCCGGACGAAGTAGGTGCGCACCCGCGCGTCGGCGCTGCCGACCTGGTCGAGCGGAACGACCCGCAGGTACATGGTTCCCTCGGTGAGGGTGTCCACGGTGGACACGACCAGCGCCCACCACGACCCGACGCCGGGCACCCCGGCGGCCGGGCAGATGAAGCACTCGTCGCCCGCGCGGGGCCTAGCGTCCTTGATCGGAGTATGGCTCATGGCGCTCCCTTGCTTGGCATCGCGGTTTCAAACGGCTTGTCTGTGACGGCGAGATCACTTTAGACCAACTGCGCTAGGTCGCGCTATAGCGGGCCAGTCCGCGAACTGGCGAGGAGGAGCGGGACAGCGCACGTAGCTTCGACTCATGCCGCGCTGGGACACGATTACTCGAGGGGCGCCCTCGCCCGTCTACCGGCAGCTCGCCCGCGTCCTGGCGGACGCCATCGAGGCCGGGGAGTACGCGCCGACGCAGAAGCTGCCCAGCGAATCGGACATTCAGCAACTCACAGGGATCGCGCCGATGACTACCCGAAAGGCGTTCCGGTTGCTCGCCGAACAGGGCAAGGTCCGGACCATCCCGGCGCGCGGGACGTTCGTCGAGCCGGTCGGAGACCTGGACTGAACATCCCGGACTGAGCATCCCGGACTGAACACCCTGGACTGACCAGCCGGTCCGAATTCTCGCGGTCTCTCGGGTCCGCGCGGCAGCGGGATCGGAGAAGTCGATCTAGGCTCGACCCGCCACGGTGCATGGCCCGGCCGGACACGCGCGGAGGAGACGTCTATGGAGAGCGGGACGCCGATTCGGCGGGAGCCGGCGTTGGGGATCGACGAGCTGCGGCGGCGGGTGGCCGGGGAGAGCGTCGACACCGTCGTGCTCGCCGCCTGCGACCTGCAGGGGCGGCTGGTGGGCAAGCGGTTCGACGCGAACTTCTTCCTCGCCGAGGTGGTCGAGCACGGTACCGAGGCGTGCGACTACCTGCTCGCGGTCGACGTCGAGATGAACACCGTGGACGGGTACGCGACGTCGAGCTGGGACACCGGGTACGGCGACCTGGTGCTCACGCCGGATCTCGCCACGCTGCGGTCACTGCCGTGGCGGGACGGCAGCGCGCTGCTGCTGGCCGATGTGTCCACAGTGGACGGAAAGCCGATCGCGGTGGCGCCGCGGCAGGTGCTGCGCGACCAGCTGGCCGCGCTCGCCGGGCACGGGCTGCACCCGTACGTCGGGACCGAGCTGGAGTTCTGCGTCTACGACGACTCGTACGAGGATGCCTGGCGTCGGGGTTACCGCGACCTGACGCCGGCCAACCAGTACAACGCCGACTACTCGATCCTCGCCACCGGTCGGATCGAGCCGCTGCTGCGCGAGATCCGGCGCGGGATGGCCGGCGCCGGGATGACGGTGGAGTCCGCCAAGGGAGAGTGCAACCTCGGCCAGCACGAGATCGCGTTCCGCTACGCCGACGCGCTGACCACCTGCGACAACCACACGATCTACAAGACCGGGGCGAAGGAGATCGCCGCCGCACAGGGCCGGTCGCTGACCTTCATGGCCAAGCCGAACGCGCGCGAGGGCAACTCCTGCCACGTGCACTGCTCGCTGCGCGACGACGCCGGCGCACCCGCGCTGGCCGGCGACGGCGAGTACGGCTTCGGCGCCACCATGCGGCAGTTCCTCGCCGGGCAGCTGCGCTGTCTGCCGGAGCTGACCCTGCTGTACGCGCCGAACGTCAACTCCTACAAGCGGTTCCGGGACGGCTCGTTCGCGCCGACGGCGGTGCGCTGGGGGCTGGACAACCGTACCTGCGCGCTGCGGGTGGTCGGGCACGGCGACTCGCTGCGGGTGGAGAACCGGGTGCCCGGCGGCGACGTCAACCCCTACCTCGCGGTCGCGGCGATCACCGCCGCCGGCCGGTACGGGATCGAGCACGAGCTGGCGTTGGAACCGCCGTGCGCGGGAAACGCGTACCGGCAGGACGGGGCGCGGGTGCCGGCGACGCTGCGCGAGGCGGTCGCGCGGTGGCGGGACAGTGCGGTGGCGCACGAGCTGTTCGGCGCCGACGTGGTCGAGCACTACGCGCACTGCGCCGAGGTCGAACTGGCCGCGTTCGACGCCGCGGTCACCGACTGGGAGCTGTACCGCGGGTTCGAGCGGATGTGACCCGGCGACGGCGCCGGGTCCCGGCGGCGCCGGCTGGGCCCGGCCCGGTGGGGGACCGGCCGGGAACGCGGTGGATGATCCGGCGGGAGGACGGCAGTCGGTCGTCCGGCCGCGAGCGAACGTACCGGGGAGTGCGATGGAACTGGTGAACCCGGCGACCGGGGAGCCGATCGGGGACGTGCCGCTGGCGTCGGTGGAGGAGGCGGACGCCGCCATCGAACGGGCCGCGACCGCGTTCGAGACGTGGCGTGACGTCGCGCCGGCCGACCGGGGCCGGCTGCTGCGCGCGTTCGCCGCGCGCATCGAGGCGCACGCCGACGAACTGGCCGCGCTGGAGGTGCGCAACTCCGGCCACCCGATCGGCAACGCGCGCTGGGAGGCGGGCAACGCGGCGGCGGTGGTCGACTACTACTCGGCGGCGCCGGAACGGCTGTGCGGCCGGCAGATCCCGGTCGCCGGCGGCGTGGACGTCACGTTCCACGAACCGCTCGGCGTGGTCGGCATCATCGTGCCGTGGAACTTCCCGATGCCGATCGCGTCCTGGGGCTTCGCGCCGGCGCTCGCCGCCGGCAACACGGTGGTGCTCAAGCCGGCCGAGCTGACCCCGCTGACCGCGCTGCGGCTGGGGGAGCTGGCGCGCGACGCCGGCCTGCCGGAGCACGTGTTCACCGTCCTGCCCGGCGCTGGTCCGGTGGTCGGGCAGCGGTTCGTGACCCACCCGGCGGTACGCAAGGTGTGCTTCACCGGTTCGACCACGGTGGGCCGGCAGATCATGGCCGGCTGCGCCGAGCAGGTGAAGCGGGTGACGCTGGAGCTCGGCGGCAAGTCCGCGAACATCGTCTTCGCGGACGCCGACGTGGCGGCGGCCGCGGCGGCGGCGCCGATGTCGTTCTGCGACAACACCGGCCAGGACTGCTGCGCCCGCACCCGGATCCTGGTGCAGCGCGGCGCGTACGAGCCGTTCCTCGCCGCGCTGGCCGACGCGCTCGCCGCGGTCCGGGTCGGTGACCCGGGCGCGCCGGACACCCAGGTGGGGCCGCTGATCTCGGCGGCACACCGGGACCGGGTACGGTCCTATGTGGACGGTGCGGAGGTGCTGCTGCGCGGCGCCGCGCCGGAGGGCCCCGGCTTCTGGTACCCGCCGACCGTGCTCGCCGGTGGCGCCGGCACCGACCGGGCCTGGCGCGAGGAGATCTTCGGGCCGGTGGCGTCGGTCCTGCCGTTCGACACCGAGGCCGATGCGATCCGGCTGGCCAACGACACCGCGTACGGGCTGTCCGGGTCGATCTGGACCCGCGACCTCGGCCGGGCGCTGCGGGTCAGCCGCGGGGTCCGAGCCGGCAACCTGTCGGTCAACTCGCACTCCTCGGTGCGCTACTCGACCCCGTTCGGCGGGTTCGGCTCCTCCGGCCTGGGCCGCGAACTCGGCCCGGACGCGCTCGCCGGCTTCACCGAGACCAAGAACGTCTTCCTCGCCGAGCGCTGACGCCGGCGACCAGCCACCATCGGAAGGAACAGAGGGATGCCCGAACGTCTGGACGGCCGGGTCGCCGTGGTCACCGGCGGCGGCAGCGGCATCGGCGCCGCCACCGCCCGCCGGTTCGCGGCCGAGGGCGCCACCGTCGTGGTGGTCGACATCGACGACGACGCCGGCGCCGCGGTCGCCGAGCAGACCGGCGGCGAGTACCGGCACGTCGACGTCACCGACGAGACCGCGGTACGCGAGCTGTTCGGCGCGGTGGCCCGCGAGCACGGCCGCCTCGACGTGGCGTTCAACAACGCCGGCATCTCCCCGCCGGAGGACGACTCGATCCTGTCCACCGACCTGGCGGCCTGGGAGCGGGTCCAGCGCGTCAACCTCACCTCGGTCTACCTGTGCAGCAAGTACGCGATCGAGCAGATGCGCCCCGCCGGCCGCGGCTCGGTGATCAACACCGCGTCGTTCGTCGCCGTGATGGGCGCGGCGACCTCGCAGATCTCGTACACCGCGAGCAAGGGCGGCGTGCTCGCGCTGACCCGGGAGCTGGGCGTGCAGTTCGCCCGGGAGGGCATCCGGGTCAACGCGCTGTGCCCGGGACCGGTCAACACCCCGCTGCTCAAGGAACTGTTCGCCGCCGACCCGGAGCGGGCGCAGCGCCGGCTGGTGCACGTACCGATGGGGCGGTTCGCCGAACCGGAGGAGATCGCCGCGGCGGTGGCGTTCCTCGCCTCCGACGACGCGTCCTTCGTCACCGCCTCCACGTTCTTGGTCGACGGCGGCATCTCCGGCGCGTACGTGACTCCGCTGTAGCGCCCGGCCGGCCGCCCGGCCACGAGCCCGCCGACCCCTGCCCGGTGCCCGCGCCGGGCAGGCGGCGCGGCTCGGTGCTCCGGCGAGCCCGCGCCGGGTGGGCGGTGCGGTCAGCCGGGTCGGCGTCCGTCGGCGCCGGCCGGGCGGTGCTGCCACGTCTGCATGGCGTTCCTGATGGCGTCGCCCACCACGGTCAGGAGCTCGGCGGAGACGCCGAAGCGGACGCCCGCGGGGGTCGTGGGCCCGAGAACCTCGGCTCCGCGCAGCGAGGCGGCAGCCAGCGTGTCGTTCATCCGCGCCGCGGCGAGCGTGGACCGCAGCCAGATCTCGTCGTCGACGACGTAGCGCTCGCGACGGTGCCCGGTCGGGTGCTCCCGCCGCAGGATGCCCTGACCCTCGAGGAACGCGACGGCGTGCGAGATGGACGCCGGGCTGACGCGCAGCCGCTGCACCAGCTCGGCGGCGGTGAGGGTGCCGGAGTCGGTGACGTACAGGCAGGTCAGCACCCGGGCTTCCATCCGCGGCAGACCCTGTTGCACCAGGAGCGCGGTGAAGGACTCGACGAACTCCTGCACCTCGCGCGGATCGCGCCCTGGGCTGGTGTCGGGGATCGGAGGGTGCGGCGGCGCCGGCCGTCGCCGGCGGGCGCGCCGCCGGGTGGCCTGCTGCGCGCGGTCGGCCCGGTAGCCGTCGCGCCCGCCGTTGCGGGTCACCTCGCGCAGGACGGTCGAGGCGGGCCGCCCCAGTTGCCGGCCGATCTCCGCGTAGCCGAGCCGGTCCGCCAATCCGGCGGCGATGTGCCGGCGTTCCTCGTCGGTCAGCCTGCCTCCGGGCATGGTGCCGTCTCCGCCCTGTCGAGTCGCGTGGAGTCTCGCCGCTGGTGCCAGCACGCACAGTATGCCGCCGTCCCCGAACCCATTGCAATTGCAGTCCACTCGGCGCCGTGCGTTCACTGCCATAGTCATTGCAATTCAGCTCGATTTCGAGGCTGGAACTGCATCTATGGGATCGCTGCTTCGTTGACGAATGAGTAAACGCACTGTAGCGTCCTGTCCGTTCAGAAATTCCTGAAGGTCGATGGCGCGCTGTCGGCAGCGAGCGACCGCCGTGCGCCCGCGGCCCCGACGGCCGCTTCCGGGCACCGGAGACAGGAGATCCACGATGGGACGGACCAGTGGCGGCTTGCCGCCGGTGGGGTTCGCCAGGCTGCGCGAGGTGCTCTCCCGGCACGTCGAGTCCGGAAGGATTCCGGGCCTGGTCGCACTGATCGGCCGGGGCGACGAGACGCACGTCGAAGCGATGGGCACGATGCGGCACGACGGCGGAACGCCGATGCGGCGCGACACCATCTTCCGGATGGCGTCCACGTCCAAGCCAGTGTCGATCGCCGCGGCGATGGTCCTGCTCGACGAGTGCCGGATCCGGCTCGACGACCCGGTGCAGGAGTGGCTGCCCGAGCTCGCCGACCGGCAGGTACTCGCGCGCATCGACGCGCCGCTCGACGACACCGTGCCCGCCCGCCGGCCCATCACCGTACGAGACGTGCTGACCTGCACGTTCGGCCTCGGTATGGACATGACGGTGATCGGCACCCCGATCATGAACGCGGTGTTCGAGCAGGGCATCACGCCGAACCTGCCGGAGCCGATGCCGGAGCAGGACGAGTGGATGCGCAGGCTCGGGTCGTTGCCGCTGATGCACCAGCCCGGCGAGCGCTGGCAGTACCAGATCGGCAGCGACCTGGCCGGGGTGCTCGTCTCCCGGGTCACCGGCCAGTCCTTCGAGTCGTTCCTGCGCGAGCGGATCTTCGAGCCGCTCGGCATGCGGGACACCGGGTTCCACGTGCCGGCCGACCAGCTCCACCGGCTGCCTCCGCTGTACGCGCCCGACCCGGCGACCGGCGAGTTCCACGTGTGGGACGACGCCGCGACGGGACGGCACGCCACACCCCCGGCGTTCCAGGGCGGCGGCGGCGGCCTGGTGTCCACCGCCGACGACTACGACGCCTACTTCCGGATGCTGCTGAACGGCGGCGTGCACGAGGGCCAGCGGATCCTGTCCAGGCCGGCCGTCGAGCTGATGACCACCAACCGGCTCACGCCCGACCAGCAGGCCGCCCGGCAGCAGTTGGCCCTGGACAACGTGCACCTCTCCTTCGGCCAGGGCCAGCACGGCGGCTGGGGCCTCGGGATGGCGGTGCGTACCTACCGGGGCGACTACGCACCCGTCGGCCAGTTCGGCTGGGACGGCGGCAGTGGTGCCTCGACGTACGCCGACCCGGTCAACGGGATCGTCGGCATCCTGCTCACCCAGGTCGGCGCCTCGGTACCGCACTCGATCCACCTCATGCACGACTTCTGGACCACCCTCTACCAGGTGATCGACGACTGACCCCGCACGCGGGCGGCCCGGCCCGGGCCCGGGCACGCCCGTCACACTGGTGCCCGGTTGCGCCGGCCGATGTCGGCCGTGGCTGGTATCAAGGCGAGATGGCGAACGAGTCCAGCACCGAGGGTGCCGGTTCCGGCACCGGGGCCGCCGCGGCGGATACGGGACGGCCGGCGGCCGAGGCGGTGCTGCGGCGGCTGGCCGGTCCGGCCGCGGTGCTGCGGGACGACCAGTGGCGCGCCATCGAGGCGCTCACCTCGCCCGGCGACGGCGGCGTGGGCCGGCGGGTGCTGCTGGTGCAGCGCACCGGGTTCGGCAAGTCCGCGGTGTACTTCGTGGCGACCGCGCTGCTGCGCGCGGCCGGCGCCGGGCCGACGGTGATCGTCTCGCCGCTGCTCGCGCTGATGCGCAACCAGATCGAGGCGGCCGCCGGCGCCGGCATCCGGGCGGCCACCATCAACTCGGCGAACGTCACCGAGTGGCAGGCGATCGAGGCGGACATCGCCGCCGGCGCCGTCGACGTGCTGCTGGTGAGTCCGGAACGGCTCAACAATCCGGACTTCCGCGACCGGGTGCTGCCGCAGCTCGCCGCGACCACCGGCCTGCTGGTGGTCGACGAGGCGCACTGCGTGTCCGACTGGGGTCACGACTTCCGGCCCGACTACCGCCGCATCGCGACGTTCCTCGCGGGGCTGAAGCCGCACGTGCCGGTGCTCGCGACCACCGCCACCGCGAACGCCCGGGTCACCGCCGACGTCGCCGAACAGCTCGGCGACGCCCTCGTGCTGCGCGGGCCGCTGGACCGGGACAGCCTGCGGCTGGGGGTGCTGCCGCTGCCCAGCCCGGCGCACCGGCTGGCCTGGCTCGCCGACCACCTGACCGACCTGCCCGGCTCCGGCATCATCTACACGCTGACCGTCGCCGCCACCGACGAGGTCGCCGACTTCCTGCGCTCCCGCGGGCACACCGTCGCCGCCTACTCCGGGCGTACCGACCCGGAGCAGCGGGCGGCGGCCGAGCAGGACCTGCTCGCCAACCGGGTGAAGGCGCTGGTCGCGACCTCGGCACTGGGCATGGGCTTCGACAAGCCGGACCTCGGCTTCGTGGTGCACCTGGGCGCGCCCGCCTCGCCGATCGCCTACTACCAGCAGGTGGGGCGGGCCGGCCGCGCGGTCGAGCACGCCGACGTGCTGCTGCTGCCCGGGGCGGAGGACGAGGCGATCTGGCGCTACTTCGCCTCCCTGGCGTTCCCGCCGGAGGATCAGGTGCGGGCCACCCTGGCCGCGCTGTCGACCGAGCAGCCGACCTCCACGCCGGTCCTGGAGTCCCGGGTGGAGCTGCGGCGCAGCCGGCTGGAGCTGATGCTCAAGGTGCTCGACGTGGACGGGGTGGTGCGCCGGGTCCGCGGCGGCTGGCTCGCCACCGGCACCGGCTGGCGGTACGACGCGGAGCGCTACGCGCGCATCGCCGCCGCCCGCGCCGCCGAGCAGCAGGCGGTGCGCGACTACGTCGGTACCGACGGCTGCCGGTTGCGGTTCCTGCGCGAGACGCTCGACGACCCGTACGCCACCGACTGCGGGCGCTGCGACACCTGCCGGGGCCGGTGGTACGAGCCGGCCGTGTCGGCGGCGGCGCTGGGCGCGGCGCAGCAGCACCTCGGGCGCCCCGGGGTACCGGTGGAGCCGCGGAAACTGTGGCCCACCGGCGGCGCCGCGCTGGGCATCGACCACGCCGGCAAGATCGCCCCGGAGGAGCTGGCCGAGCCCGGCCGGGCGCTCGGCCGGCTGTCCGACATCGGCTGGGGGACCCGGCTGCGGGCCATGCTGCGTCCCGACACCCCGGACGCCGAGGTCGACGACGAGGTGTTCGCCGGCGTGGTCCGGGTGCTCGCCGACTGGCCGTGGCAGCGCCGCCCGGTCGCCGTGGCCGCGGTGGCGTCCCGCAGCCGGCCGCGGCTGGTCGGGTCGCTGGCGCGGCGGCTCGCCCAGGTGGGCCGGCTGCGCTACCTGGGCGAGCTGTCCCGGGTCGGCGGCGGCCCGCCGGGCGCCGGCGTGGGCGGCAACGCGGTGCACCGGCTCGCCGCGGTGCACGACGCGTTCGCGGTCGGCGAGGAGCTCGCGGCCGGGCTGGCGCAGCTGGGCGCCGACGATCCGGTGCTGCTGGTCGACGACGTGACCGACACCGGCTGGACACTGACCGTGGCGGCCCGGGCGCTGCGCCTCGCCGGCGCGGCTCAGGTCCTCCCGTTCACCCTCGCCGTCCAGGCGTGAGCCCGGTCGTCGCGGTGGTCCGGGGCGCCGCCGGCAGGGTGATGTCGGCCCGGACGGCCAGACGGGGCGCCGCGGGCAGGGTGATGTCGGGGCGGACGGCCGGACGGGGCGCGGTCGGCAGGGTGATGTCGGCCCGGACGGGCGGCCGGGCCGGCCCGACCGGTTCGCCCCGGTAGACCCGGTCGAGCACCGCGGGCACCTGCTCGGCCCGCACGCCCGGCAGCGCCCGCAGGTAGTCGGCGGTGCGCTCGGGCGCCCAGCCGTACGCCTCCCGCAGCCCCCGCGCGAGCAGCGCGAGGTAGTGCGGCGCCGGCGGGCGCCACGGCGTCTGGTGCGCCTGCCACGGCGCGGTGAACGTCAGTACCGGGAAGCCGTCGAGGTCCGGCCCGGCGCGCAGCAGCGTCTCGTACCGCCCGGGGCCGAGCTGGGCGCGACCGGTGCCGAGCACCTCGGTCAGGTCGAGATCGCACCCGGGAGTGCGGGCCATCTCCTGCGCCGCGATGTCGCTGAACTGCTGGATGGTGATCAGGTGCGCGTGCACCGCGGCGGCGCCGGGCAGCTGCGGGTCGTACAGGGCGAGGCCGCCGCCCCAGGCCCGGCTGTGCCCGGCGAAGTAGACGCCGCCGGGGATGCGCAGTGCCCGGCTACGGGCCGGCGCCCGCCCGTCCCGGGCGCCCGGGTAGCGCCGCGAGTTGCCCGGCGGCCGGCCACCGGCGAGGTAGTAGCGCAGCCGCCGGCTGGACATGTTCGACCCGTACGCGGCGTACCAGACCAGGGTGTGCCGCTGCCGTCGAGGCGCCGCGGCCCCGACCGCCCGCTGCGCCGTCCGGTGGGACGGGGCGGTGCGGGGCGAATCACCGCGGGGTGCCTCGGAGTGGGGCGAATCGGCACAGTGCCGGGGGTGTGGGGCATGGCTCATGGCACTTGCGACCCTACCGCGCGGCCCGCTCGCGTCCCCCGATCGGCGGACGGCGCCGGGGGCTGGTGGACGGTGCCGCGGCCGCGGGCCGGCGACCGGCGGCGGATAGTCTCGGAGCATGGCTGACCGTGCTCCACTGACCCCCGGCACCCTGTCGCCACAGCGCGCCGTGCCGGGCAGCATCCCGCGCCCCGAGTACGTCGGGAAGCCCGCGCCGACGCCGTTCACCGGTTCCGAGGTCAAGACCCCCGAGCTGATCGAGAAGATCCGGGTGGCGAGCCGGGTCGCGGCCGGGGCGCTCGCCGAGGGCGGCCGGGCGGTCAAGCCCGGCGTGACCACCGACGAGATCGACCGGGTGGTGCACGAGTTCATCTGCGACCACGGCGCCTACCCGTCGACGCTGGGCTACCGCGGCTACCCGAAGTCGTGCTGCACCTCGCTGAACGAGGTGATCTGCCACGGCATCCCCGACTCGACGGTCGTCGAGGACGGGGACATCGTCAACATCGACGTCACCGCGTACCTGAACGGCGTGCACGGCGACACGAACGCGACGTTCCTCGCCGGTGACGTGTCGCAGGAGGCGCGGCTGCTGGTGGAACGCACCCACGAGGCGACCATGCGTGGCATCCGCGCGGTCAAGCCGGGCCGGGCGCTCAACGTCGTCGGCCGGGTCATCGAGTCGTACGCGAAGCGCTTCGGCTACGGCGTGGTCCGCGACTTCACCGGGCACGGCATCGGCGAGGCGTTCCACTCCGGGCTGTACGTGCCGCACTACGACCGGCCCGACCTCGACGTGGTGATCGAGACCGGCATGACGTTCACCGTCGAGCCGATGATCACCCTCGGCACCTACCAGCACGACGCGTGGGACGACGGCTGGACCGTGGTGACCAAGGACCGCCGCTGGACCGCCCAGTTCGAGCACACCCTGGTGGTGACCGACGACGGCGCCGAGATCCTGACGGTGCCGTGAGCGAGCTTGCCACGAGGCACGAGGTGACCGCGCCGGGACGGGAGCACCGATGAACGGCCACGACCGGTCGGCGACGCCGGCAGCGCTGACCCCCGACCACCACGCCGACGTCTCCGGCGGCTGGCTGCGCGCCTCGGTGTTCGGCGCGATGGACGGGCTGGTCACGAACATCTCGCTGATCGCCGGCGTCGGCGGCGGCGGGGTGTCCCGGCACACCATCGTGCTCACCGGCGTCGCCGGACTGATCGCCGGCGCGATCTCGATGGGGCTGGGCGAGTACACCTCGGTGCGGACCCAGAACGAGCAGGTCGCGCACGAGATCGCCAAGGAGCGGCAGGAACTCGAACGCCATCCGGCCGAGGAGGCGGAGGAGCTGGCTGCGGCGTGGATCCGGCGCGGGCTGCCGGAGCAGCTCGCCCGGGAGGTCGCCGAGACGGTCGGCCGCAACCTGGACGAGGCGGTCCGGGTACACGCGCAGGAGGAGATGGGCGTCGACCCGACCGAGGTACCGAACCCGTGGCTCGCCGCGGTCTCCTCGTTCGTGTGCTTCTCGATCGGTGCGATGTTCCCGCTGATCACGTTCCTGCTGGGGTTCTCCCAGCTGTGGCTGGGGCTGGCCGTCGGTGGGGTCGGGCTGTTCGCCGCGGGCGCGCTGTTCGCCCGGTTCACCGCCCGCAGCTGGCTGCTCAACGGGCTGCGCCAGCTGCTGCTGGGTGCGCTGGCGGCGGCCGCGACCTACCTGGTCGGCACCCTGATCGGCGTCGCCACGTCCTGACCTTCAGAGCGCGATCCGGGGGCCGGCCGCGCCGCCGCACGGTGCGCGAGTCAGGACGTGACGAAGCCGTCGTGGTCGGCGGCGAGGTCCCGCAGGGCGGCGAGAGTGTCGCCGGCGGGTGCTCCGTCCGGCCCGGTGGTCAGCTCCACCACCCAGTCGACGTCCTCGGCGTCGTCCTCGCCGAGCAGCATGTCGCGGTGCACCAACGCCGGCAGGTACCCGGCGTCGCGCAGGTGGGCGGCGATCCGCTCGGCGTCGTCGCGGTCGGGCAGCACGAGCAGCACGCTGTCGGTCACCGCGCGATGGTAGCCGCCGGCCGTGCCGGGGTCCGCGGGCGGCGGCCGGCGTCGCGTCACCGGCGGCGGGGCGGGCCGAGCACCGCGAACGGGTCGGTCACCCGCAGGGTGCGCTCGGCGAACCGGTACAGCGCGGCCGGCCGGCCGCCGGAACGGCCGGGTGGTGCCGCCGCGCCGGTCGGGGCCAGCACGCCGCGCCGGGTGAGTACCCGCTGCATGTTGGTCGCCGACACCCGGTAGCCCAGCGCTGCGGCGTAGATCTCGCGCAGCTGCGAGATGGTGAACTCCGGCGGCGCGAGCGCGAACCCGAGGTTGGTGTAGGACAGCTTCGCCCGCAGCCGGCCCCGGGCCCGGTCGGCGATCGCGGCGTGGTCGAACGCCAGCGGCGGCAGCGTGTCCGCCGGCTGCCAGGCGGTGTCGGCGGGCAGTGCCGGGTCCCGGTCGGTCGGTACCAGCCCGAGGAACGCGGTGGCGACCACCCGGCGGCGGTGCTGCTGGGCCGGATCGGCGACCGGGCCGGGCACCCGCGCCGGGTCGGAGAACACCGCGATCTGCTCCAGGTGCGCCAGCCGGGCGACGTCGACCTTCTGCGCCAGGTGGCGGCGGATCGAGGTGTCCACGTCCTCGTCCGGCCCGAGCCGACCGCCGGGCAGCGACCAGCGGCCGGACTGGGGGTCGCGGGCGCGCTGCCAGAGCAGCACCCGAAGTGATCCGGCTCGCACCGACAGCACCGCGGCGAGGACTTCGTGTTCCGCTCCGGACGGGTCGCTGGTAGCGTGGTGAGCCATAGTTTTAGACTATCAGGCGAAAACCAGCGGAGCGGCCGTACCGCCCCGCGAGGGGGAGGACCGATGGTGGACACCGACTGGGCCGACGAGGTCCGAGCGCTGGCCCGCGAGCGCGACGCGGTGATCCTCGCGCACAACTACCAGCTCCCGGAGATCCAGGACATCGCCGACCACACCGGTGACTCGCTCGCGCTGAGCCGGCTCGCCGCGGCCAGCGAGGCGAGCACGATCGTGTTCTGCGGCGTGCACTTCATGGCCGAGACCGCGAAGATCCTCGCGCCGGACAAGACCGTGCTGATCCCGGACGCCGCGGCCGGCTGCTCGCTCGCCGACTCGATCACCGCCGACCAGCTGCGCGCCTGGAAGGCCGAACACCCCGGCGCGGTCGTCGTCTCGTACGTCAACACCACCGCCGAGGTGAAGGCGGAGACCGACATCTGCTGTACCTCGTCCAACGCGGTCGACGTGGTCGCCTCGATCCCGGCCGACACCGAGGTGCTGTTCTGCCCCGACCAGTTCCTCGGTGCGCACGTCAAGCGGCTCACCGGCCGCGACAACATGCACATCTGGGCCGGGGAGTGCCACGTGCACGCCGGCATCAACGGCGACCAGCTCGCCGAGCGGGTCGCGGCGGTACCGGGGGCCGAGCTGTACATCCACCCGGAGTGCGGCTGCGCCACCTCGGCGCTCTACCTCGCCGGTGAGGGCGTCGTACCGGCGGAGAAGGTCAAGGTGCTGTCCACCGGCGACATGGCCACCGCGGCCCGGCACACCAGCGCCACCGCGGTCCTGGTCGCCACCGAGGTCGGCATGCTGCACCAGCTGCGCCGCGCCGCGCCCGGCGTCGACTTCCAGGCGGTCAACGAGCGCGCCTCGTGCCGGTACATGAAGATGATCACGCCGGAGAAGCTGCTGCGCTCGCTGCGCGAGGGCACCGACGAGGTCGACGTGCCCACCGCGACCGCCGACGCCGCCCGCGCCGCGGTCACCCGCATGATCTCCATCGGTCATCCCGGCGGCGGCGAGTAGCGAGCGGACCGGCCGCGCCGACGCCCCGGCCGCACCGGCGGCGACGAGATCCTGCCCGGGCGCCGGCGGTGCGGTGTCGAGCGGCCGCCGGTTCGGCCGCGGCGCAACGGTTCCGGCCGAGACGCCGGCGGCGGACCGGTCAGGCGAGGAGGTCGTCCATGGTGCCGTCGACCGGACGGCCGGCGGCGGCGAGCTCCTCGGCCTGCGCGTCCAGCCGCTCCGCCACCGCGGTCAGGTTCGCCTCGGCCAGGCCGACCCGGCGCACCCCGTCCACGCTGTCCCGGAAGTACGTGCGCTGCAGCAGCCCCTGCACGACCGCCGTCGCGGTCCGCGCCTCGGCGAGCACCAGCACCGCGGCGTCGGTGTCGTACCACTCGGCGAGCCGGGCGGCGACCCCGTGCCGCGCCTTCGCCTCGCACCAGGCCTCCCGGGCCAGCGTGGCGAACTCCCCACCACCGGCCTCCGCCAGCCGGGCCAGGTGCGCGTTCGCCAGCTGCCGGAACCAGCCCTGCGGGTCGTGGATCGGCACCGTGGTCAGGTACCGGTCGGCGACCAGCGGCCACGAGGTGGACAGCGTCCGGGCGTGCCGGAGGTATTCCGGCGCGCCGATCACCCCGAGATCCACCAGCACCCCGTCGATGCGCCGCCTCGCCGGCCGCGGCCCCTCGCCGGACCGGTACGTGACGACGACCAGTTCCACCTCGCTGTGCCCGGTGTCCTCGTCGTGCGCGAGCGCGCCCTGCACGCCGGCCGCGAGCACCTGCGCGGGATGCCGGGCCCGTACCGCGTCGGCCACCGCCTCCGCGACCTGCCAGCGCGGCGAGGTACCCAGCTGATCCGTCGTCATCCGGCCATTCTGGCCCGCTCCGGCCGCCCGCGGGCCCGGTGCGGCACAGTCGGAAAACCGAAACCGTCGCAGCCCCGCGGTACGGTTCCGGCGGCGAGAGGAGCGCGATGGTCGTCGACGCGGTGTTGTTCGACTGGGGCGGCACGCTCACCCCGTGGTGCCCGCCGGACGAGCAGAGCTGGCTGCGGGTCGCCCGCCGGCTGGTGCCGGCCGCCGCCGAGCGTGCCGCCGAGGCACTGGCGGCCGCCGAGTTCGCGGTGTGGCAGCGATCCCGGTTGGAGCAACGTTCCGGCACCATGGCCGAGATCTTCACCGCGGCCGGCATCGACCCCACCCCGGCGGCCTACGACGTGTTCGCGGCCGAGGTGGAGCACGCCACCCGCACCGACCCGGAGGCGGTGGCGCTGCTGACCGCGCTGCGCGAGCGGGGCGTGCGCGTCGGCGTGCTGTCCAACACCACCTGGACCCGCGCGCACCACGAGGCCATCTTCGCCCGGGACGGCGTGCTGGACCTGATCGACGGCGCCGTCTACACCAGCGAGCTCGAGGTGACCAAGCCGCATCCGGCGGCGTTCCGGTCCGCGATGACCGCGGTCGGGGTGAGCGATCCGGCCCGCTGCGTGTTCGTCGGCGACCGCACCTTCGACGACATCCACGGCGCCGGCAGCCTCGGCATGCGCACCGTGCTCGTCCCGCACAGCACCATCCCGGCCACCCAGCGCGGGCACACCGACGGCGTGCCGGACGCCGTGGTCCAGCGGCTGTCCGAACTTCTCGCCGTCGTCGACGGCTGGCGCACCGCCTGACGTCAGGGGCGGCCGGGAAACGGCACGGTCGTCGGCGTGATGCCGGCGCTGCGGCGCCAGCGGGTGGCGCGCACCGCGCAGTCGCTGATCGCCTCGACCGCCTGCGTGCGCTGCGCCGTGGACAGCGCCGGCAGTCCGGCGCCCCACGCCTGCGCGGTACGTTCCTCCAGCGACACCGCGAGCCGCAGCGCGCTGGCCCGATCGGTGACCGGGTGCGGCAGCTTGTACCCCGGGGCCGCCGCCACCGGTGTCACCTGCTGCTTGCTCAGGGCCAGCGTCAACGCGTCCCGGCGGTCCCGGTGCGCCTGCTCGGCGTTGCGGGCGGCGGTCTGCTCGGCGCCGGCCAGCCGCGGCCCGAGCACGTCGTAGCCGTACACGGCGGCGTGCTCGGCCGCGAGCGCCTGCTGGAGCCGCTGCTGAGCCGGCGTCATCGCAGCGCCTCCACGTGGCTGGCCCGGCAGGCCGCGATCGAGCCGAACAGGGTCGCGTACCGGTCCGGCGCGGCCAGGCAGGAGCGGCGGGCGTGCTGCTCGGCCTGCTTCTCCTGCCCGGTCAGCGCGCCCAGCGCGGCGTCGGCACCGGCCGGCACCGGGGTGACCGACGGCGACGGATCCGCCGAACCGCTCGCGCTGGGAGTGGCGCTGCCGAGTTCGCGGTCGAGTTCCCGGACGTGCCGGTGGTGGTCCTCGCGCAGCGGCTTGAGCCGGTCGGCGAGGTCCGGGTGGCGACGCAGCGTGGCGTCGTACGCGGCGAGCAGCGCCAGGCTGTCCTCCCGTACCGGCAGGATCGGGCTCGGCGGCTGCGCCTTCGGGGTGTCCCGGCAGCCGGCGAGACCGGCGGTCAGTGCCACCGCGGCGGCGACGCCACCGGCCAGCACGCCGCGACGCGGCACGTTCGACGAAACCATTCCCCATCCTCGGGCGGTGCGCCGACCGGCCGCGGCACCCGCCGGGCCGACCGGACGGACACGGTCATGGTGTCCCACGACCCTACGCGATGCGCCCAGCTCGGCCCGGACCGTGGTCGCAACCACGCGTTGGGGCCGGAACCGGGTGGGTGGCCGTTCTTTCTCGCTACGGCGGGTTACGCTTCTCGTCGAGCCGCGTTGGATGTTCTGACGCGGCCTGAAGCGGATCTGGGGATGGTCACGCCGGCAGCGCCCGCCGCCGTCGTCGAGGGGAGGTGCGGTATGAGTTCTCGCCCGCAACGCGCCGGTCGCACCAGTGCGGCGCGCGGCGCCGGGGCACGGCGTGAGCCGGCCGCCCGGGCACCCCGCGGTGGTGGCCTCGCCGCGCACGCCGAGCGGCTGCGGTCGTTGGTTGAGCCGGTCGTCGAGTCGGCCGGGTACGACCTGGAGGACATGGACGTGTCCCGGGCCGGCCGGCGCAGCGTGCTGCGGGTGGTGGTCGACTCCGACACCGGTGTGAACCTGGACGCCGTGGCGGAGCTGTCCCGGGCGATCTCCGGGGCGCTGGACGGCGCCGAGTCCGACGGCGCGTTCGGTGCCGAGGCGTACACGCTGGAGGTCACCTCGCCGGGGGTGGACCGGCCGCTGCGCGAGCCGCGGCACTGGCGGCGCAACGTCGGCCGGTTGGTCTCGGTGTCGGTGGCGGAGCAGACGGTGGTGGGGCGGATCACCGCGGCGGACATACCGGTCGAGGCCGGTGAATTGGGGGTCGAGATGGACGTGGCTGGTGCGCCGCGCCGGATCCGGTACGCCGAACTGGGTCCGGGCAGGGTGCAGATCGAGTTCGGCCGGCCCACCGGCGCCGGACCCGACGGTTCCGCGATGGACGGTTCCGAGTCCGGCGTTTCCGAGGCAGAGGAGGAGGCATGAACATCGACCTGGCCGCCCTCCGCGCGCTGGAGCGCGAGCGCGACATTCCGTACGAGACGATCCTGAGCACCATCGAGACTGCGTTGCTCACCGCCTACCGGCACACCGACGGCGCGCACCCGCACGCCCGGGTCGAGATCGACCGCCGCACCGGCATCGCCGGGGTGTTCGCGCAGGAGGTCGACGACGAGGGCACCGTGCTGCGCGAGTGGGACGACACCCCCGCCGACTTCGGCCGGATCGCGGCGATGACCGCGAAGCAGGTCATCCTGCAGCGGCTGCGTGAGGTCACCGACGAGGTCACCTACGGCGAGTACGTCGGCAAGGAAGGCGACATCGTCACCGGCCTGATCCAGGCGCACGAGGCGCGCGCGGAGAAGGGCATCGTCGTCGTCGACCTCGGCAAGATCGAGGCGTTGCTGCCGCCGGCCGAGCAGGTCCCCGGCGAGTCGTACGAGCACGGGCAGCGCATCAAGTGCGTGATCGTGCACGTGGCCAAGGGGCTGCGCGGCCCGCAGATCACCCTCTCCCGGTCGCACCCGAACCTGGTGAAGCGGCTGTTCGGGCTGGAGGTGCCGGAGATCAACGACGGCACGGTGGAGATCACCGCGATCGCCCGCGAGGCCGGCCACCGGACCAAGATCGCGGTGCGCTCCAGCGTGCCCGGGGTGAACCCGAAGGGCGCCTGCATCGGCCCGATGGGCGCCCGGGTCCGCTCGGTGATGAGCGAGCTGGACGGCGAGAAGATCGACATCATCGACTGGTCCGAGGACCCGGCCGAGTTCGTCGGCAACGCGCTGTCGCCGGCGAAGGCGCTGCGGGTCGAGGTGGTGGACGCGGCCGCCCGGGCGGCGCGCGTGGTGGTGCCCGACTACCAGCTGTCGCTCGCCATCGGCCGGGAGGGGCAGAACGCCCGGCTGGCCGCCCGGCTGACCGGTTGGCGCATCGACATCCGGTCCGACGCCGAGCAGTCCGGTAGCGCACCGCCTGAGGTGGCCGGCGGAACGGTCGGCGCGGCGGACACCGCTCGCTGACCCTGATATCGGGCACGTCCCGGTGCATCCCGGCCGACCTGATCGGCCAGATGCACCGGGTTCTGCCTGCCCGACGGCCGAGGAGTAAGCTTGATCGCGGTACGTCGCGCGTCTCCGGTCCGCACGTGTGTGGGCTGCCGGCGTCGTGCGCCAGCCACCGTTCTGCTGCGTGTCGTGGCGGTTGCGGATCCGGCCGGTTTCCGGCTGGTTCCCGATCCGCTGCGCAGACTGCCGGGTCGGGGTGCTCACGTGCATCGGGATCCGGCCTGCGTCGCGTCAGCCCGCAAGCGTCGGGCCTTCGCTCGCGCGTTGCGGATCAGTTCCGCGTCGGGTGTCGACGACACGCCGGTCACGGAGCACGTGCGCGAGCACGCAGCAAGCGGAACAGCCGACGGCACGGATCGCCCCGATCCGGCCCGAACGAACTAGGTAGGTCGACCGACATGAGCGCACGATGAAGTCACTGTGATGAACAGGCTTCGGGTGTTGCACGAGTGAGGTCGAGCGGGTCTGCCCGCCCGGCCTCAAGATGAGGAGTGCAGTGGCAGGCAAGGCCCGCGTACATGAGCTCGCCAAAGAGTTCGGTACCGACAGCAAGAGCGTGCTCGCAAAGCTGAAAGACATGGGCGAGTTCGTCAAGTCCGCGTCCAGCACGGTGGAGGCACCGGTGGCGCGGCGGCTCCGTGACGTCCTCGCGGCGGAGCAGCAGAAGGCGGCCGGCGGCGGTGACCAGCCGGCGAAGCCGGCGGCCAAGAAGGCCGCACCGGCGAAGAAGGCGGCGACCACGACCGCGAAGGCGCCCGAGGAGCCCGCGGCCGACAAGCCCGCGGCGAAGCCGACGACGCTGCCCAAGCCGGGCCCGCGTCCCGGTCCGCGTCCGCGTCCGGCGGCGCCGAGCAAGCCGGCGAGCGCGCACGACATCGAGGTGGCCGCGGCCGAGGCCCGTGCCGCCCAGCTGAAGAAGGACCAGGAGGCGGCGGTCCGGGCTGCCCAGGAGGCCGCCCGGCAGCGTGCCGAGTCCGGCCCGGAGGAGCAGCCGCCGGCCGCCGGCGGCACCGGTGCACCGGCCCGTCCGGGCCCGCGCCCCGGTCCGCGGCCGGCTCCGCAGGCGACCCCCGGTCCGCGTCCGGCCCA
>NZ_BOPO01000020.1 GCF_017312725.1 Actinocatenispora comari
CGCGAGGGCCACCGGCCCGTTGGCTGCGGGCCGGCCTCGCGACCCCCGCTGCTCGCCGCGTTGTCGGCCAGCCCGAGTGCAAGCCCGGCACACGAACTGCCCTCCGCCTTGCGAGCAGACAAACGGGACTCGCCTCGCTCGGCCGGGGGCTCCGAAACAGACCCTAGGGCCCATCTCGACAAGATCCACCAGTCCCACCCTAGGAGGCTGACCGTGCCCACGACGCTTCGGGCGCCGTCTCGCGGCCGCGGGACCCGGTTCGCCGGCATCACGGCCCGCACCGTGTCCCGCGGTGCCCAACTGGTCGGCAAGCAGAACCTCGGCCTGCTGGCCGGTCTGGCGCTGCTGCTGATCGTCATCAGAACCCAGACCGATCGGATCTTCCTGATCGGCAACCTGTTCGACATCGGCGTCGCGATCTCGATCCTCGGCATCCTCGCGGTCGCCGAGATGGTGGTCATCGTCGCCGGCGGCCTGGACATCTCGATCGGCAGTACCGCAAGCCTCACCGGCGTCACGGTGGCGCTGCTGCTCAAGCACGGCGCCGGCACCACCACTGCGATCCTGCTGGCCATCGCGGTCGGGCTGCTCGCCGGCGCGCTCAACGGCGCGGTCGTGGTGTTCCTGCGGATCAACCCGATCATCACCACCCTGGCCAGCTTCAGCGCCTTCGCCGGCCTGTCCCTGGTGCTCTCGCACGGCCTGGACGTACCGGCCAAGAGCCGACTGTTCGACATCATCGCCATCGACGAGCTGTTCGGCATCCCGTACCCGTTGCTGATGTTGCTGGTGTTCGCGCTGCTGACGCACCTGGTGCTGCGCTACACCGTCGCCGGGCGGCACGTGTACGCGATGGGCAGCAACGCCGACGCGGCCCGCAACACCGGCATCAACCTCGCCTCGTACCGGATGGGCATCTACCTGTTCTCCGGGCTCGCGGCGGCGATCGGCGGCATCATGACCGTCGCGCGCGACTCGCTCGCGCAGGCCAACACCGCCGGCGCCGACCAGGGGTTGATCGCGATCACCGCCGCGCTGCTGGGCGGCGCCGCACTCACCGGCGGCCGCGGCGCGGTGCCCGGCGCGCTGCTCGGCGTGATCATCCTCGGCGTGCTGGACAACGGGCTGATCCTGATGCAGATCCAACCGTTCTACTCCCAGGTCGCCGTCGGCGTGTTGCTGGTCGTCGCGGTGGGGCTGCAGCAGTCCAGGATCCTGTCCCGGCTCGGATCGGCGAGGAGGAAGCCATGACCGACGCCTCCGTGCAGGTACCGCCGGGCGAGCGCACCGGCGGTGGTGGCGGCGACGGGGTGCCGCTGCTGGAGCTGCGGGACATCGCCAAGCACTTCGCCGGCGTCACCGCGCTGTCCGGCGCGTCCCTGACCCTCTACCCGGGGCAGGTGATGGGCCTGGTCGGCAACAACGGCGCCGGCAAGTCCACCCTGGTACGCATCGTGTCCGGCGTGCAGGAACCCGACGAGGGCAGCCTGCTGTGGAACGGCGAACGGGTGCGGCTGCGCAACCCCCGGCAGGCGCGGGCGCTGGGCATCGACACCGTCTACCAGGAACTCGCCCTGGCCGACGACCTGGACGCCACCGCCAACATCTTCCTCAACCGGGAGATCGGCTGGGGCGTCGGTCCGCTGCGCATCAACAACAACAAGCGGATGCGCCGCGAGGCGGTCGAGCTGTTCGAGCGGTTCGGCATCCAGGTACAGGCCTCCGGCGCCGACGTGCGCTCCATGTCCGGCGGGCAGCGCCAGTCCATCGCGATCGCCCGCGCGCTGCTGGGCGGCAGCAAGCTGCTGCTGCTCGACGAGCCCACCGCGGCGCTGGGCGTCAAGGAGTCCGGCCACGTCGAGGACCTGGTGCTGCGGCTGCGTTCGCACCAGGTCGGCATCCTGATCGTCAGCCACAGCGTCGAGCAGCTGCTCAAGCTGTGCGACCGGCTCTGCGTGCTGCGCCACGGCCAGATGGTCGGCGTGTTCGATCGCGCCGACCTCACCGCCCAGGACGTCGTCTCGCTCATCGTCGGCGCCAACGCCTGACCGACCGCGCGTCGTCCACCGGCGCGCGCCGGCGTGCGTGTCCCACCGGCGCGTGCCGGTACGTGTCCGGGTTGTGCGCCCGGCGCCGCACCGAAGGTGGCGCCCGGGCAGCTCGATCTCCTCGCGACCCGGCCGAGCGTGCGGCGGTCGTCGGCCAGCCCCGGGCTGGCGTGCGGCCGGATCAGCAGATGACCCCGCGCTTGCTGCGCGCGCCGTGCGCGGTGGGGTGGGCGCCGATCCAGCGCGGATCCGCCGGCTGGCTGGCCCGCTGGTATCGGGAGTCGCAGGAGAGCCGGAGCCGGTCGGTGTTGTTGTCCAGTCCACAGTGGACAGTGAAGAGGGTGAAGGTGAGCAGGTCGCCGGCCCGGAAGTCGGCGGTGAGCCAGCGGCCGCCCAGTCGCTCCCGCAGCTGACCCGGATCGTCGGTCAGCGCGCCGTTCCACAGCAGGCCCTCGTGGCTGGCGTCGTGCTCGGCGCTGGCGCCGTTGCTGCAGAACTCGTCGACGTCCCGGCTGCCGTACCCGGCGCGCAGGTCGTCGTGGGTGTGCGACCGTTCCAGGATCGCCAACCCGCCGAGCGTGCGGTCGATGTCGCCCAGCGGGGTCCACGCGGTGAGCAGGTCGAGCGTGCCGCGGTTCATGAACACGCTGTCCATGTGCGGCGGGGTGCCGGAGCGCGGTGGCACCGCACGCAGCCAGGTGTAGTCGAAGTGCCGCACCGCCTCGCCGAAGACCGCCTCGTACAGCTCGATCATCCGGCCGGTGTAGAGCAGGTCCAGCAGCGGCGCGCTGTGCGCCGCGACGTCGGGTACGAAACCGTCGAAACCCGGCGCGGCGATCGCATCGTCGGCCCCGCTGCCGGGCTCGCACCGCCCCTGCCGCGCGAGCGCCGCCAGCAGATCGTGCCGGGCCGCCAGCACCTCGTCGCGCGCCAGGTACCCGGGCAGGAACAGGTACCCGTCGGCCGCCAGCCGGCGCCGCAACTCCGCCGCGTCGCCCACCACGTCGTCGGAACGGCGCAGCGCCCCCACCCCGTCGCCGAGGTCGACCCCCTGGGCGCTGATCCGGCCGTCGGCCATCGTGGACATCTCGTACCTCCTGACTCGGGCCTGGCTCTGCTTGCACGGGCTCTGCTCGCTCTGGCCTTCACCGTAGGTCGGGCCGCTCCGGCCGTGTTGCACGAACTGACCCGCCGCCTTGTCGATTCTGGCCGGGCCGGCGATGCTGGGTACATGGCCGAGCGATCGCCGCTGCCATCCCAGCTCGTCGTCCGGGCAACGGCCACGACGCCGGTCGGCGCCGTGCGTGCCGCCGGCCGACTGCGCGCCAGCCACGGCCTGCCCGCCTCGCCCTTGCGCGTTCTGGACAGCTACGCCGCGGTCTACCTGCTCGCCGGCTCGGGCCGCTACGCCGACGCCAACGGCACCCGCACCGCGCTCGCGCCCGGCGACCTGTTGCTGCTGTTCCCCGGCCTCGGCCACACCTACGGCCCGCAGCCCGGCCAGACCTGGAGCGAGCTGTACCTGCTGTTCGACGGCCCCGTGTTCGACCTGTGGCGCTCCACCGGCCTGCTCGACCCGGCCCGACCCGCGCGGCGCCTGGCACCCGTCGACCGCTGGGCGGCCGCGTTCGAGCGGGTGTTCGTCGAACTGCAGCGCACCGGCACCGGCGCCGCCCTGTCCACCGTCTGCGCGCTGCTGACGGTGCTGGCCGACGCCGAGCCCACCGCGCCGCCCGAGGACGCCCAGGCCGACCACTGGTGGCTGTCTCGGGCCAGCGCGCTGCTGGACGCGGACATCCGTCGCGAGCAGCCGCTGGAGGCGATCGCCGCCCGGCTGTCCATGTCGTACGACGGGTTCCGCAAGCGGTTCCGGCGCCTCGCCGGCGTCGCACCGGCCCGCTACCGCACCCAGCGCTCCATCGACCGGGCCTGCGAACTGCTCGCCGAGGGCGAGCTGACCGGCCGGCAGATCGCCGCCGCACTCGGCTTCAACGACGAGTTCCACTTCTCCCGCCGGTTCCGGCAGCTGACTGGCAGCACACCCAGCCAGTTCCGCTCCGCGCTGCCGTCGCTGCCGCACCGCGCCACCGTCGTCTCCGGCCGCACCGACGGCCCGGCCGTACCGGATGGGCGGCAGCCGCCGCACCGACGCTGAGCCGTTCGCGCGGGTTCACGCGCGATCGTCGCCGGGTCGGGCGCTGCGACCGGGACGCTGAGCCGTTCGCGGGGGTTCACGGCATGGCTCGTGCCGGCCGTCGACTATCTGCCGGCGACGAGGCCTTCGATGCCGTCGAGGACCCGGTGCAGCCCGAACTCGAAGGCGTGTTCGGTGTCGCGCACCCCGCGGTACGCGGTCGTCGCCGCGGTTCCGACGCGGACCGCCAGCCGGTAGCGGTCCCGGTCGAGCAACCGGTCGAGGTGCGGCGCGAGTGTGGCCCACCACTGCTCGTCGCTCTGCGTGGCGCCGAGCCGCCGCCACTCGATCAGGTTCGCGGTGGCGCCACGCACGTACTCCAGCAACAGGGTCAGCACCGAGTCCATCTCGACGTCGGTGAGGCCGATGCCCTCGACGGCGCGCAACTCGGCGTCGTACTTGCCGATCACGCCCGGGCCCTGCGGTGGGCGGCGCGGAAACAGCGTCAGCAGCCACGGATGCCGTTCGAACATCGCCCGGTTGGCGCGGGCGACCTGCTCCAGCTGGTCCCGCCAGCCGCCCTCGTACCGGTAGCTCACCTCGGCGCTGACCCGGTCGACCATCAGGTCGAACAGCTCGGACTTGCCGGGCACGTGCCGGTACAGCGACATCGTTCCGGCGCCGAGGCGCTCGGCGACGCGGCGCATCGACAGGTTGTCCAGCCCGTCCGCGTCGGCGATCTCGATGGCGGCCGCCACGACCTGATCGAGGGTCAGCTCCGGCCGACGGCCGAGGCCGGAGTGCGGCCGCGCGTCCCACAGCAACTCGAGCGTGCGCACCGGGTCACCGGGCTCGGCGGATGCGGCCATCGACGACCTCCTCATTCGCGTGTACTGTACTCGAATAGATTGCGTACGGCATACGCGAATGGAGGACGCTGATGGTGGCATCGTTCCGGGTGGGGCTGCGAGTGGCTGACGTGGTGGCTGCCGCGGGCTTCTACCAGGGCCTGGGCTTCGACGAGTTCGGCAGCATCCCGGGCCCCGACGGGCGGTCGGTGATGACGATCCTGCAGCGCGGCGAGGTGCAGCTGATCGTCGACGCGCTGGTCGGCATGCCGTTCCCCGACACCGACCGGGAACGCCGGATCCAGGCCGGTCCGCGCGGGCTCGGCGTCGCGATCGGTCTGGTCGTCGACGACCTCGCGGCCAGCTACGACTACTGCCGCCGCGCCGGCTGCACGATCACGTCCGCGCCGCGTGACGAGCCGTGGGGCCACCGGGTCTTCGAATGCCTCGACCCCCACGGCTACCAGTGGGAGCTGTCCGAGCCCGTGGCCGGCGACCAACCGGCCGACAGCCTGGAAGCCGCCCGGGCCAGCTGGTTCGACACCCCGGCCGCCAGCGACGGGTCGTGAACCGACCGCACGACTCGCCGTGGGACCGATCCCAAGGTTCGACCGGTAGCATCCCGGCATGTCCGAATCCTTGGCTCGGCCACCGCGGCCCAACCAGATCACGGTGGCCGGCGTCGGCCTGATCGTGGGCAGCGGTATCGAGACGGTGGTCGCCGCGATCGCCGCCATCGCCGCGATCCGGGACAGCCTCGGCTATCACGAGCTGCGCGTGCTCTCCCTGCTGGTACCGGTGGTCGGCATCCTGGCCGGCGGCGTGGCCGTGTTCGGCGGGGTGCAGCTGCTGCTCGGCGGCAACCGGAACCTCGCCTACGCGGGTGCGATCGCGTCGCTGGTGCCCGGCACGCTGTGCTGTGTGGCCGGCGGCGCCTTCGGCATCCTCGCGCTGGTGCTGTTGCCCCGCCCGGAAACCCGCGCGCACTTCGGCGAACCCGTACCGGCGCAGAACCCTTCGCCGAACGCGCCGTTCGCCCCCACCTGGCCCGGCCCCACCCCACCGGCGCCCCGACCGACCACGCCGACAGCCGACGACACCCCGCCGGCACCCGGCCCCACCCCGCCGGTGGCCGAAGACGCCCCGCTGGCGCCCACGCCCACCCCGCCGGCAGCCGACGCCAACCCGACGTACCCGGATCCCGCGATCGCGCCGCAGAACCCGGATCCGGCCGCGCCGGGCGCCGACGTCTCTCGGCAACAGGACCGGCCGGAGGAATCGGACCGGCCCGAACACCCCGATCGGCCCACGACGTGAGGTCCTGACGTAGGGCCCGGGTCGACAGTCTCGCCACGACTCGCACGAACCCCGCCGGTACGGTCCGAGTCCGTGGTCATCGCTTTGCCGCGACTGCCTCGGCCGGCCGGAGCCCGGCACCGGACACCGCCCGCCGGGTCCGGCGGCGGTGATAGTGCACGGTCAACACGGCGAGCAGCGGCCCCCAGGCAGCCAGCGGAAGGTACGCGGCGGCGAATGCCACCGACTGCCAGCCGTGCATGACCAGCCCACCGCCGTGCCGCACACCGGTGACCGTGCTGTCCAGCACGTAGTGCATGAACAGTGCGTACGGAAAGATCATCAGCAACGTCGACCCCACGGCTGCCGGGATCACCGCGGCGCGCACGGGCACCGTTCGCCCGCCGAGCCGCGGAAGCCACCGCGGGAACACCTCACCCCAACGGCACACCAACCCCAATGCCAGGAACGCCAGCGCCTCGCTGACGATGCTCAGGCCAACGACGTACACGCCCATCCAGCTGTCCGGGATCAGCGACGGCCCCTCCCCGGGGCGGTGCCCGGACACGCGCTCGACCACCGGTGCCCCGAACGCGAAACCGACGATGCGCCAGACCGAGGACGGCAGCACGGTCAGGCTCGTCAGGTACGCCGTCACCACCGCCCAGCGCGGCACTCCCGCCGCGGTCGGTCCGTGCAGTCTTTCCAGTAATCCCGGTCCGGCCATGGCATCCCCGTCTCTTCGCTCGGCGCGGCTGACGGCTCCAGTGTCGGAACCTCGACGTGCGCGCCGCATCGCGTCGACGTGGTACCCGGCTACCTCCGCCGGGGGATTCGCCCCCCGGCCCGCCGTGGCACGATGCGCCGGTCGAGTCGACCCTCGCCCGAAGACCAAGATCCGCCCGCGAACTGAGCCCCTAGACTGGCGGGCGTGGGGGCGCAGGCGCGGGACGGCGACGAGCCGGAGTCGGTACGGGTCGCCCGGGTGCTGCGCGAGCAGATCATCGACGGCGTGCGCGAGCCCGGCTCCCGACTGGTCGAACGCGAACTGTCCGCCGAGCTCGGCGTCAGCCGGGTACCGGTGCGCGAGGCGCTGCGCAGCCTGGTCGGCGAGGGCCTCGCGGTGCCGCGCCGCAACAGCTGGATGACCGTCCGGGTCTTCACCGAGCGCGACATCGACGAGCTGATCGAGGTGCGTACCGCGCTGGAGCCGCTGGCGATCCGCCGCGCCGCCGAACGCCACGAGCCCGACGCGCTGCGCCGGATGCGCGCCGCACTCGACGCCGAGGGCGACGCCGCCCGCCGCGGCGACGGTACCGCCGCCCGCCGCGCCGCCGCCGACTTCCACGAGGCGATCACCGCCGCCAGCGGCAACACCCTGCTCGACGAGGTCGCGGTGACGCTGTCCGGCCGGATGCGCTGGCTGCTCGGCCAGCACGACGAGTTCGCCGAGGTCTACGACGAGCACGAGGCGATCTACCAGGCGATCGCCGCCGGCGACGGGTCGGCCGCCGCGGAGCTCGCCCGCCGGCACCTGCGCACCAGCCGTACCGCCGCGCACCAGACGACCGACCGGCGAGAGTTGACCTAGAGTTCGGTCTAGCATCTAGCGTCTCGGGGCATGACGATGCGTTACCGGCCGCTGGGCGGCACCGGCATCGAGGTCAGCGCGTACTGCCTCGGTGCGATGATGTTCGGCTCCGAAGGCAACACCGACCTCGACGAATGCACCCGCATGATCCACACCGCGCTGGACGCGGGCATCAACTTCATCGACACCGCCGACGCCTACGGCGAGGACGGCGGCTCCGAGCGCATCGTCGGCGAGGCGCTCCAGGGCCGCCGCGACGACGTCGTACTCGCCACCAAGGTGCACTTCGCGATGGGCGACGGCCCCAACCGCAGCGGCAACTCGCGCCGCTGGATCGTGCGCGCCGTCGAGGACAGCCTGCGCCGGCTCGGCACCGACTGGATCGACCTCTACCAGGTGCACCGGCCCGACCCGACCACCGACATCGAGGAGACCCTGTCGGCGCTGACCGACCTGGTCCACCAGGGCAAGATCCGCGCCTTCGGCTGCTCGACGTTTCCCGCCGACCACCTCGTCGAGGCGCACGCCACCGCGACCGTGCGCGGCCTGCTGCGCTTCCGCACCGAGCAGCCGCCGTACTCGATCCTCGCCCGCGGCATCGAGCGGTCCATCCTGCCGCTGTGTCAGCGGTACGGGATGGGCGTGCTGACCTGGAGCCCGCTGGGCTGGGGGTTCCTGACCGGACGCATCCGCAAGGACGCCCCGGTCGACCTGACCACCGGTCGCGCCGTGCACAACCCGTCCCGGTTCGACCCGAGCCTGCCCGCCAACCAGCGCAAGTACGAGGTGGTCGAGGAACTGGTCACGCTCGCCGACGAGCTGGGCTGCACGCTGCCGCAACTGGCGATCGCGTTCCCGATCGTGCACCCGGCGGTCACCTCGGTGATCCTCGGGCCCCGGACCCCGAGCCAACTCGACGACCTGCTCGCCGGTACCGAGCTGCAACTCGACGACGCCACACTGGACCGCATCGACGAGCTCGTCCCGCCGGGCACCGACCTGATGGAAGCCAGCTGGAACCCACCGGCGCTGACCGACACCACCCTGCGCCGCCGCCCCACCACCGACCGCGCCGCGGCCGATCGCTGACCGAGGCTCCGGGTGCGGCCGACACTCCGGGGTCGGACCGCACCCCGGCCTGAACCGACTCGCGCCGGCACCGATCAGTTTGGCCCGCCGGGATCGTCGGAGACGGTGAAGGGTTCGAACGGAGGGTGCCATGATCGATCTCAAACCGGCGGGGGAGCAGCTGGCGCTGCTGGTCGGCGCGGTGCGCGACGACCAGCTCGACGGCCCGACACCCTGCACCGAGTACGACCTCGGCGCGGTGATCGGGCATGTCGACGAGGTGTCGCAGGGGTTCGCGCGGCTCGCCCGCAAGCAGGTCGACCCCGCCGACCCGGCGTCACCGACCCGGTTCGACGACGGCTGGCGGCAGCGGGTCGCCGCGCATGCACGGGAGCTCGGCGCGGCGTGGGACGAGCCCGGCGCCTGGCAGGGCAGTACCGACGTGGGTACCGAGCTGCCCAACGAGACCTGGGGCAGGATCGCGCTGACCGAGCTGGTCGTACACGGCTGGGACATCGCCCGCGCCGCCGGCCTGCCCTGGCAGCTGCCCGATGCGACGCTGCACGCCTGCCTGGCGCACGTCGAGGTGTTCGTGCCAGCCGCGCCGGTGCCGACCCTGTGGGGGCCGCGGCAGTCGGTCGCCGACGACGCGCCGCTGATCGACCGGATCGTCGCCATCACCGGCCGCGACCCGCACTACGCCGCACCCGGACACGTCGCTCGTAGGTGACGGTCCGGCCGCCGCTGACCGGTCCGGCGGGCCGGCGTCGCCGGTACGTCGCGCCCTGCCGTCGCTCACCGGGCCGCGGAGGGCAACCCGGTCAGCGGCAGCGGCGCCCGCATCGTGACGCTGACGATGCCGTACGAGAAGCCGAGGTGCTCGTTGAGCCGGCGCATCGCCTCGTTGCCGCGCTGGGTCCAGGTGTAGATCTCGGTGATGCCGTGCTCGGCGGCCCACGCCATGCTGGTGCGCTTCAGGGTCGCGGCGACCGACCTGCCGCGCCACTCCCGGCGTACGGCGGTGTAGCCGACCTCCGCCCGCTCCGGGCGATCGGAGTCGAGCTTCAGGCCGGCGACCCCGATCACCTCGTCCCCGGCGACGGCCACGAACATCGCGGCCGGGTCGTTGATCCAGTCCTTCTCCCACTCGGCCAGCGAAACCTGCAACGGGGTCGGATGGTCCATGTCCGGCAGGGTCGGCAGCGCGACCTGGTGGTACGCCGCGGGCCACAGCTCCGGGCGCTCGGCGACCGACACGATCTCGTACCCGGTCGGCGCCTTCGGCCACGGTTCGGCACCGATCCGCCGAACCTGCTCGACCTCCCGGTTGCGCTCCACGAAGCCGAACCGTTCGGCGAACAACCGGGAACCCTCGTCGTCGACGAAGGCGCCCGCCGTGTCGAAGCCCTGGGCAACCGCATGGGCGGCGATCACCCGTACCAGGTGGGTGCCCACCCCGCGGCGGCGGAAGTCGGGATGGACCATCGCCGTCAGCGACGCCCGCTGACCGTCGCCCGAGGGTTCCGCCACTCCGCTGCCGACCACGGCGCCGTCGATCTCGGCCAGCACGATCAGCCGGCCGGGGCGCCCGTTGTCCCGGATCTCGGCGACGGTCGGGCAGCGCTCGTAGGGCATGACCGCGATCCGCACCGCGCGCCAGGACTCGTAGTCGGCGTCGGTGCGCGCCGTCCGGATGGTGGTGGCCATGGCGTCAGCCTGCCGCAGCGCGCCGGAAAGGCAACGTCATTTCTCGGGTTGGCCCCGGCCGTACCTCGCGATGTCCGGTGATCGGGCTGGTACCGGCGTGCTCGGCCGCATCGCTCGGGTGGTTGCGGGTCGTTTCGGGCGGCTGTCACTATTTGCTCGTGGACACACCCGGGCCGCTGCTCTTCGTCGAGGAGGTGCACCGGTTCCCGCCGTGGCACCGGCAGCAGACCCGGCCCGGGCTTGCCCTGGTGTACGAGTCGGCCGCCGGCCAGCTCAGCGCGCCGGTCGGCGGCTACACCGCCGGCGAGCTGTGGTGGCGGCACCCGCGCCGGGTGTACGGGGTGGACCTGACCCGGCAGCGCCTGCAGGTCACCGCGACCCGCGCCGACGGCGAGCGGATCCGGGTCACCGGCGTCGCCCGCGTGCACGATCCGGTCGCCGTGGTCGCCGCCCGCTCCGTCGACGGCTGGCGCGACTGCCGCAAGCACCTGACCAGCCTCGCCGAGCGCCCGCCGGCGCAGCGCCGGGCAACCTGGGACGCCGGCGACGGAATCCTGCTCACCGACATCGAGACCGGCCCCGTCCCCGCCGGCCACGCTCCCGACGCGGGGACCGAGGCGGGCGTCGAGGTCGAGCGGTGACGCGGGAGTTCGTGTCCTGGGCCGTCGGCGTACCCGGGCACCTGCTCGGTGGCTGGGACACGCCTCTCTGGGTGCGCGAGCTGGTGTGGTGGGCGCTGCTGGCGGCCGCCGGGTTCGTCCTGGCCCGGCTGCTCGGTGCGGTGCTTCTGGGCGTGGTGAAGGTGGCCGGCCCGGCGCTGGTCGTGCTCGCACACGTGCTGATCATCGTGCTGCAGGGGCTGCTGCTGGTGCCCGACTTCCTCCTGGCGAGCCTGTCGCGGCGCGCCACCGGGAGAGCGCCGACGCTGGTCCACCGGTACGGGCAGGCCGTGCTCGCGGCGGGCGCCTGGGCCGAGCACGGCGTACGGCGGCTGCCGGCGCGGCTGGAGCTGGCGATGTGGCGCGGCCGGGTGCTCGGCTGGCTGCTGGTGATCGTGACCCTGGTATTGGCGTGGAACGCCGCGTCCTGCGCGGCGACGCCGACCGGCCTGGTGTGCCAGCCGGGCCTCGCGCACGTCACCGACTGGCTCTGGCCGGACTGACCCTCGGCAGCAACGGCGATGAGTTTCCCGGCGTTGTCCAGTCTGCATGGACGTAATCCGACTTCAGGGAGCTCATCATGACCGCGACCTACACCATCGACGTGTTCAGCAGCCTGGACGGCTTCGGCACCGCCACCGGCGACTGGGGCGGGTACTGGGGCAAGCAGGGCCCCGAACTGCTCGAGCACCGCCTCGGGCTGTACGACCGGCCGCAGCGCATGGTCTTCGGCGCCAACACCTATCGCGCGTTCGCGAGCCTGCTGTCCGGCGGTACCGAGGAGGCCGTGCACGACGAGTGGGTGACCCGGATGCGTCACATGCCCGCGACGATCGTCTCGACGACGTTGACCGAGCCGCTCGACTGGCCGGACGCGACGGTGGTGTCCGGTGACGCCGTCGAGGTCGTCGGCCGGCTCAAGCAGGAGTCGCCGGTGCCGCTGCGTTCGCACGGCAGCCTGTCGATGAACCGTGCGCTGATGGCCGCCGGCCTGGTCGACCGCGTCCAGGTGACCGTGTTTCCGGTGATCACCGGGCAGACCGGGACCGAGCCGATCTTCGCCGGTGCCGCCGACTTCGACCTCGAACTGCTCGAGTCGCACACCCTGGACGGCAACATCCAGGAACTGGTCTACCGGCCGACGCTGCACCGGGCGGCGCCCTGAGCCGGCCGACGTGGTCGCTCAGCCGTCGTGTTCCCACTCCAGCCGGACCACCAGGCTCGCCTCGCCGCTGGCCTCGGCCAGCACGCTGGTCAGCTTGCCGGACTTGATGGCGAACTTGAGGCCGAACTCGACGCCCACCTTCTGCGGCCGGCGGGGCAGCCCGTCGTGCACGGTGCGGTAGACCCAGCTGCCGATGCGGTGGATCGACTCGGTGGCGTCGGCGAGGTCGAGCCGGTTGAACGCGGTCGCGTCGCCGCCGGCGTCGGCCACCCGGATCTCGGCCTCGATGGTCTCGCCCGGCCCCACCTCGACCTGCTCGATCCGTGACTGCATCAACTGTTCCCTTCGTCGTGGTGCCCGTGCCGGCTCCCGGCCCTGCCGTCCCCGAGCCGCGTGCCGATGCTGCCGGCCGCGCGCCGCGCGCCGAACTCTTCGTCCTTGCGTCGCGCGCCGATCCGGTCGGCCCCGCGGCTCGTGCCGAGCCGGTCGTCCAGGGCGCGCAGCGCCCGCGCCGCGCGCGGGCGCGGCACCGCGGGATCGGCGAGCAGCTGAGCCGCGGCGGCGCGAAAGCTCCACGCCAGCCTAGCGTCGCCGGCCAGCACCGCTGCCGCGTCGCGGGCGGCGGCGCCGTCCAGCGACGCCAGCGTCGCCAGCGCGTCCGCGCGCAGCCCGGGATCGGCTGCGGGGGCGGTGATCCAGCCGACCAGCCGGTCGCGTGCCGCACCCGGCGCGAACCGGCCCAGGTGCCACAGCGCCTCGGCGCGCTGCACCCCGGGCAGCCGCGGATCGTGTGCCAGCCGCAGCAGCAGCTCGGCCGCCAGCTCGTCGAGACCGACGCCGGCCAGCACCCGCGCCGCGCCGAACCGTTCCAGCACCGTGTACGTGCCGTCGCCGGCCAGCGTGCGCGTGGCGCGCCGCGTGCTGTCCGGCGCACGGTGGTGCACCTGGGCGATCGCGGCGGCCGCCCGCAGCGCCACCAGCCGCGGCGCGGTGCGGTCGGGCTGGGAGTACCGGAGCGGGGCGGTGACCGGGGCGGGATCCGGTTCGTCGCCAGGTGCCTGTACCAGCGCCTCGAACAGGTCCAGCGCCTCGACCCGCTCGACCAGCGGGCGGCCGGGCTCGACGATGCGGGCCAGCACCGCGGCGTCGAGCATCCCGGCCTCCGCGGTACCGGTACTCGCGCCGTCCGGGCCGCCGAGATCGGGTGGCAGCAGCTCGGCCAGCAGCCGCGCGGCGCGCATCCACGTGGCGCCGTTGTCGCCGGTCGACACGACCTGACCGAGCCGGAACGCCGCGTACCGCCGGTCCCGGTCGGTGCCGACTGCGGCGAGTGTCCGCATCGCCCACAGCCGGCCCTCGGTGGCCCGCGGCCGGTACGCAAGCTCGCGCAGCAGCCGCCGGGCCGGCTCGCTGTCCCGCTGCTCCACCAGCGTGCGGGCGGCCTCGATGCGGGTGACCAGGGCGGTCCGCGGGTCGTGCATCACCGCCTCCAGGCACCAGCCGCCGCCCCCGCGTACCAGCAGGACCCGCAGCACGTCGCGCAGCCGGGCCAGCGACACCTCGTCGTCGAGCCGGCGGATCCGCCGCAGGTTCGGGCGTACCAGCTCCAGCAGCTCGCGCCGATCGGCGTCGGGCAGCGCGATGCCGTCGCGCAGTACCGCGCAGAAGTTGCCGACCGCGGCCCAGGCGCCGACCGTGCCGCCGCCGCTGACCAGCTCGACCGCGTCCAGCGTGATGCGCCGCGCCCACGGCTCGCCGCCGGAGCGGCCCCCCAGCCCGAACCGGCGGCCCAGCAGCAGGCGGCGCAGCAGCGGTACCGGGTCGTTGCCCAGCTGGATCCACCGGGCCAGCCCGAACAGGTCCCGGCTGCTCGGACCCAGCGCGTCGATGTCGGCCAGCCACGCCGTAGGGTCGAAGTGCCGGGCGGCATGTCCGGCGGCGAGGTACTCCGCGAAGCTCTGGTGGCTGAACGCCAGCCCGTTGCGCTGCGCGACCAGCAGCCCGCTGCCCAGCAGCAGTTCGCGCAGCAGCGAGGCCAGGGGCACCCCGGCCGGCACCTCGGTCGCCTCGTGCACCCACGCCTGCGCCTGCTCGATCGTGGGCGCCTCGGCCCGTTCGAGCCACCGGTGCGCCAGCTGTTCCAGGCAGGCCTCGGTATGGTCGAACAGCCAGTCGGCGAACGACTCCGCCGCCGGGCCGAACGGCCCGAGCGTGCGGCGCAGCTCGTCGCGGGTGCTCAGCCGCACCCGTCGGGTGTACAGCAGCGCCTGCACCGTCTCCCGGTACAGGCTGGTGCGGTCGGCCGGCAGCGACGCGTCCGGGTCCCGCTCGTACACGATGGCCGCGATCGTCGCCAGCAGCGGCACCTGCACCAGCGAGAACAGCCGGGCCCGGCGCACCTCGGCGAGAAACCCGGCGCTGAGCGCCTCGGCGCGATCCGGGGTGCGCCAGGCGAACCAGTGCCGGGCGAAGGCGGCCAGCCCGGGCCGGTCGAACGGGTCGAGCACGTATTCGCCGTACCGGTCCGCGGCGCCGGTGGCCACCCCGTCGGCGAGCGCGTCCAGCTCGCCGTCCGGCAACACCCGGCTGGTGATCAGGAACCGTGCGTCGGTGCCGAACTCCGCCAGCCGGTCGTGCAGCACCGCGAGCAGCCGGGAGCGCTCCGCCGCGGCGAGCACCTCGTCGACCCCGTCGATCAGGTACAGCCAGCTCGCGCCCGGTGCCGGTGGCGCCTCGAACAGGGCGGGCTCGATCGCGCTGTCCAGGTGCATGCCCAGCTCGGCGGTCACCGCCTGCGACACCGCCACCGGGAACGGCGCCCGGGTCCGGACCAGTCCGGCCGCGGACAACCGGACCGCCACGACGGGCCCGGCCTTCGGCGCCGCCGCCCGGTCGGTGTCGGGATCCGCGGCGAGCCACCACGCCGCGGTGTCCACCGCCAGGTGCTGCACCAGCGTCGACTTGCCGCTGCCCGGCCCACCCAGTACCAGCACGTTGCGGTTGCGGCGCAACACATCGGGGACCGCGGCCGGCTCGGCGTCCTCGTCGGTACGGCGGGTGTGCTGCCGCACGTACACCGACGACAGCGGCGGCGGCCGGTCGTCCAACCCGTACGGCAGCCGGTCGACGACCCGGTGCTGCGCGGCGAGCAGCTGGTACAGCGGGGTGCCCGGATCCGGCCGCAGCAGCGACACCGTCGGCGCCGTGGTCCGAAACAGCTCCGGATGCTCGTCGAACAGGTCCTGCACCGCCGCGGTGCGGATCAGCCAGCCGCCACGCGGCGTCGCGTAGTCACGTGACCCCTTGACCACCCCGTACACCTGGCCGGTCGCCGGGTCGAGCACCGGACCGCCGCTCATGCCGCGGTGGATCTCGGCGTTGGTGACGTTGAGGTACCGCGCGCCGCTGCGCCCGCCGACCCACAGCTCGACGCCCTCCACACCGATGCCGGGATCCGGTGTCGCCGCGGTGAACCCGTACGCGACCAGCCGCCGCGGCACCTTCGCGCCCGGCTCGGCCAGCCACGGCACCGGATGGTCGATCGCGACGCCGACCCGGATCACCGCGAGATCCGGGAAGCCGTAGAACGAGCCGGCGCCGAACTCGCCCGGCGCTCGAACCACGACCTCACCGGGCAGCTCGTGCCCCTCCCAGCGCAGCAGCACCCGGTCCGGCTGCTGCCACACCACGTGCGCGCAGGTGAGCACCACACCGTCGGCGGCGAAGAAGCCGCTGCCCAGGTGCGCCCCGCCGGACCACACCTGCACCGTCGACCGGCGCCCCATCTCCAGCGCCACCCCGAACCGCACCGCCATTCCCGCAGCCTACGAACCCGCCCCCACCCGAGGCGAGACCGTACGGTGCGGGGTGGGCACCCGCTAGACGGTGGCGAGGAAGTCGCGCACCGCCGCGGCGAACGCCTCCGGCGCGTTGGTGTACACCAAGTGGTCGGCTTCCACCTCGACCGCGCGGGTGTCGGCGCGGCGCTCGACCATCGCGCGCACCTGCTCGGCCGGAACGACCCCCTCGGTGCCGTGTACGAGCAGGGCCGGGCAGCTGGTGGCGGTCCAGTCGTCCCAGTGGTCACCGTGCACCTGCTCCTCGGAGTCGTACATGTCCTGCGGGTGGAACGGCAGTCGCCAGCTGCCGTCGGCGTCCCGCCGAAGCCGGTCGGCGAAGTACGGCGCCGCCGGCCCCAGGCCCGCGACCAGCGCCTCGCGGCTCGCTGCCCGGTACGGCAGGTTCAGCAGGAAACTCAACGGGTTCGGGCCGTCGAGGCCCAGCGCCGCCGGCCCTTCGGCGTCGACCAGCGCATCGACCCGCCCCGGATGGCGGGCGGCGAACTGGTAGGCGTTGATCGCGCCGAGCGAGTGGCCGAGCAGTACCACCCGGTCCAGCGCCAGGTGGTCCAGCAGTGCCTGCAGGTCACCGAGGTAGCCCTCGCGCGAGTAGTCGGCCGCGCGGTCGGACTCGCCCTGGCCGCGCTGGTCGGGCGCGATCACCCGCCACTGCGGGCGCAGCGCCTCGGCCAGTGCCGCGAACGTCGACGCCTCGGACAGGTGTCCGTGCAGCGCCACCAGCGGCCGGCCGGTACCGCCGAAGTCGAGGTAGGACAGCCGGCGCCCGTCGATGACGAGTTCGGCGCGGGTCGCGCTGTCGGTACGGATGGTCTCGGTCATGGTCGCTCCTTGGCTCCGACGTGCTGTCGAGGAAGACCGTAACAGCAGTTTGCTCGATCGTGCAGCACGATCGAGCAACTCGATCGTGCAAACTCCCGAGTGGTCACCGGCGTGGCCGGTGTAAGCGACGCTGGGCAGACCGTTCCGGTTCGCGGCGGCACGCGCGATCCGGACGCCACTTCACCGGAAGATCTGGGAGATGAGGATCCCGACGAAGCGCTGCGCTAGAGATCGGCGGTCTTCACCTGGTGGCCGGCGCCCGGGCCGCCTGCGTGGCGCGATCGCCGCAGGATGCCGACGGCGAGGGCCGCGATGCCGGCTGCGGCGGCGGCCGCGAGCAGCCGCTCGAACAGGCCGCTCAGGCTGGGGGCCAGGACGTCGGCGGCACCGAGCGCGAGGAACAGGATCCCCGTCCCGCGGGCCGGCCACGCCCAGGACTGCCAGCCGGGAACGCGCCGCATGGCGTGGGCGAGGAAGAAGCCGGCGAGCACGAGCACCAGCAGCCCGATCGAGGTCATGGTGTTGTCCAGCGTTCCGCCGGAGTTCGAGATCATCCGGGTGGTGGTGCACCCCGGGTCGGCCATCCGGCAGGCCACTCGTTCGAAGGGGGTCAGCAGGTCGCCGAGGCCGGCGACGGACAGGGTGAGCAGGATCGAGCCCACCGTCGCGGCCCAGCCCCCCGAGCGCAGCGCGGGCCAGACGGAGCGGAGCGTGAACACGATGGTCGCGGCCCCGCAGAGCGTGATCACGATCAGCAGGAACAGCGGGTGCGGCGCGGTGACCGCGTACATTTCGCTGATCGAATGTGCCAGGACTCGGTAGCGCGGGCCCTGCCACGAAGCGGCGACGAGCCAGCTGGCCACGAAGATCACCTGGGCCGTGAGGCCCACCTGCGCCCAGCGCCGGATGCTGGCCCATCGCTCGGGCGGGCCGTGCACCGGGCTGAGCACGTCGGATTGTCCAGTGGCCATGGTCTCGTCCTTCCGTCCTGCCTGTGGCGCCGCGCCGGATGTGGCGGGGCTTCGGGAGATGTCGTTGACTCTTCGGTTACCGGGTGGCGGTGGCCAGCGCCGCACGGATGGCGTCCTCGCCGGCCGGCTGGCCGTTCTCGTTCGAGTACGGCCCGTACGGCGTTCCCCACACGGGCGTGCCCGTCTCCTGCGGCCAGCTGTCGGCCAGCGATCCCGCGTCCACCACGCCGTACCCGATGGAGTCGATGAATGCGGTCACCGCCGCCTTCGCCGGCGCGGAGTCACCGGCGATCGGCAGAAACGAGCGGTCGGCGGCCCCGGCCGGGCGGGGAAGTGCCAGCAGGTGCCGGAAGAAGATGTTGTTGAACGCCTTGACGATCAGGGCGTCCGGGACGTACCGCGAGAGCAGCTCGCTCGACGTGCGGGAGTTGTCGTCGAGTTCGGGGATGTGCCCGTCACGCTCGGGGCCGTAGTTGCAGGTGTCGATGACGGTCTTTCCGGCCAGCGGCACGGCGGGCAGGCGGGGAAGGGCGCTGAGCGGTACCGCGACCACGACGAGGTCACCGGCCGCCGCGGCCTCCTCGCTCGTCGCCGCGGACGCCCGCGGCCCCAGCTCCTCGACCGTGTCCGCGAGTGTCTCCGGGCCACGCGAGTTGCTGAGCACCATCCGGTGCCCGGCCCCGACCGCGAGGCGGGCAAGGGTCCTGCCGATGTTTCCGCTTCCGATGAATCCCACCGTCGCCACGGTCTTCACGCCCTTCGAAACAACCGAACCTGTCGGTTGTCGCGCTCCCGGAGTCAGCCGGCGGGGAAGTAGTTTCCGTTGTCCAGATTGGCGAGCAGGCCGGGCTGGGCGGGTTCCCAGCCGAGGATCCGGCGGGTGAGGAGGTTGGACGCAGGGTAGCTCTGCGTCACGATGTTCGTGAGGAACCCGAAGTACCCGGGCGTCATCAGCTCATCGTTGGGGACGCTCACGGCGGGCAGGCCCAGGCGGCTCGCGATGGCCTCGGCGATGTCGCGGAACCTGATGCCCCCGTCCTCGACCGCGTGCCAGTACCTGCCGGCCGCCCCCTTCTCCAGGGCCATCCGGAACAGGATGGCGGCATCGTGGACGTGCACGGCGTTCCACAGATTCGCGCCGTCGCCGGGATAGCCGACGAACCCCTTGTCCTTCGCGAGCGCGATCAGCATGGGCAGGAAGCCGGCGCGATCGCTCGTGCCGTGCGCGATGTTGGCGAGCCGTACGACCGAGGACCGCACCCCCTGCTCGGCGAGGTCGACGACGGCGCTCTCCACGACGTTGCGGGCCCGCAGGGTGCCCCGGTGCTCCTCGCCGGCGGGCAGGGCCGGGTCGTCCTCGGTGACCGGCCGCCCCAGGTTCCCGGGCGAGCCGATGCTTCCCGCCACGACCAGCGGCTTTCCGGTGCCCGCGAGCGCCGCACCGTATGCGTGCATGATGGGGAGCTCCGCGGCGGCCACGGCGTCCATCCCGCCGGAGGGCAGCAGGTCCTGCCGGTGGCCGACGTGGACGACGCCGTCGGAGTCCGCGGCTGCCTGCTTGAGCCCGTCGAGATCCTGAAGGTCGCCGCGGTGCACCTTCGCGCCGAGGGCGGACAGGGCCGCCGCGGACCCGTCCGACCGGGCCAGACCGGTGACCTCGTGCCCGGCGGCGATGAGCTCGGGGATGATGTACGAACCGGAATGGCCGGTCCCCCCAGCGACGAATACGCGCATCTGACTGTCCTTGTGAGGGTAGGTGCAGGGGGTTTTCTCGCGCCGGAGAATGGCGTCCGGCGCGAGAAAAAGTGGCGGAGACGAGCTCAGCCGAGAACGGTGATGCCGAGAGAAAAATTGGTGTGCTTGACGGAGTGAGTCATCAGCCCCAACTCCAGCAGACCGACGTTTTCCAGTGCCCGCGCCATGAACAGCTCTCCGATGTCCCAGGGGCGTAGCCCCAGGCTTTCGACGAACGAGGACAGGCGTGCTTTCGCCTGCTCGTCGTCGCCGGCGATGAAGATGTCGAGCGGGCGGTCCTCGGCCGGGCCGGCCGTCAGGATGTGGGAGAACACGGTGTTGAACGCCTTGACGACGGGTGCGTCGCCGGGAGCCGCCTTGGCGAGTTCCTGAGCGCCGGAACTGTTGTCGGGCACCACGAAGCCCTGCAGATCGGGGGTTACGGGGTTGGTGATGTCGACGATGATCTTGCCGCTCAGCGCGTCCCCGTACTCCCACACCACCGCCGCCGCTCCGGCGTACGGCATCGCGAGAATGACGATGTCCCCGGTCGGGACGGCCCCGGGAGTGCCGACCGAGGCGCCGCCGAGCGCGGCGGCCAACTCCTTGGCCTTGACCTGGTCGCGGCCGATGATCTCGACGGCATGGCCGCCGGCGAGTGCCCGGCCGGCCAAGGCGCGAGCCATGTTTCCCAGTCCGATGATGCTGATGGCGGTCATGGGCGTTCCTTGCTTTCCGGGCTTTGGCCCTGCAGTCAATTCGGCGTCGAATTCTCGTGTCGCATTCACGTCGACGCCTTGGGTGTCCGTTTTCGATGCTGCCATCGAATCCGAACAGCGTCCAAGACCTGTTGAAGCGGTGGTGATACCCTGGGGACATCACCGGATTTAGGGGTTCCGTGGATCTGGATCTGCGCAAGCTGCGCTACTTCGTGACCGTGGCCGACCGGCTGCACTTCGGCCGCGCCGCCGAAGAGCTGCACATCGCCCAACCGGTGCTGAGTCGACAGATCCGCGCGCTCGAGCACGATCTCGGGGTCTCGCTGTTCAGCAGGGACCGCCACGGGGTCGAGCTGACAGCTGCGGGAAGGCAACTGCTGGCCGACGCCGGTCCGTTGCTCGCGTCCACCCACGCGGTCCGCCGGCGGGTTTCCGCGGCCGCGACCGGCACGCGACGGCTGATGGTCGGTTTCCGGGCCGGTATTCCGGTCATTCCGGCGACCCGTGCCTTCGAGAAGCAGCACCCGGACGTGCTCGTGGACGTGCGGCGGATCGAAGGCGACGACCAGGCGGCGATGCTGCTCGACGGCCGCATCGACATCGGCTACGTGCGGCTGCCCATCGACGAGGCCGGCCTGCGCATCATCCCGCTGTACGCCGAGCCGCGGATGGCGGTGCTGCCCGCTGGGCACCGGTTCGCCGGCAAGGACGAGATCACCGAGGCCGACCTGGCCGGCGAATCGCTGATCTGGCACGGAGACCAGGGCGCGCAGCCCACCAAGCTGCCGTTCCGCAACGCCGGGTACCCGGTGCGCGGGGTGGACGAGACGCTCGAGCATGTCGCGGCCGGGCGGGGCATCTCCTTCCTGGCTCGCTCGGCGTCGGTGTTCTACTCGCATCCCGACGTCGTCTACGTGCCCGTTCCGGAACTGGCACCCGACCAGGTGTGCCTCGCGGTGACGGCATCGCAGGCCTCGCCGGTGGTGCGTGACTTCGTCGCTGCGGCCCGGTCGGCGGCCGGGATCACGTCGGAGTGCGGGAACTACGAGATGTGGCAGCTCGGCGGCGAGGCCGCCGCTACGCCTGAGTAGCCCGCTCCTGCTCTGCAGCGTGCCATCGCGCGGCGAGTCAGCTGGACACTGCCTCCCGTGGGTGGTCGTCGCCGACCGCGGCGGGGATGGCGTTGTCGATGAGGACCGCGGCGATGGCGGCTGCCGTGGGGAAGGCGTCGGCGTCGAGGACCCGGGTACGGGCTGCGGCGCCGTCGATCAGCAGCGCGAGCTGCTCGCCGAGCTGCTCGGGGTCGGTGGCGCCGGCTTCGCGGGCGGTGTCGGCGAGCCGCGCGGCGACGGCCATCTTGTACTCGCGTGCGTACCGGGACCCGGGGTGCTCGGGGTCGTGTAGCTCGACGGCGGCGGCGATGAACGGGCACAGCGGAGCGTTGGGCGGCACGTCGAAGGCGGCGAGGAGCCGTTCCCGCGGTGTGAGGTCGGTGCGGTCGAACACGTCGGACAGCACCGACGGGTCGAACCGGCGCAGGTACTCGGCGACGAGCTCGTCCTTGCCGGTGAAGTGCTGGTAGGCCGTGCGCTTGGACACCTGGGCGGCGGCGCAGAGCTGGTCCATGCCGGTGCGGTTGATGCCCTGCTCGCGAAACAGCTGCTGCGACGCGCCGAGGATGCGCTCGCGGGCGCCCCGCCCGCGACGACGGCCCGTGGGGCCCTTCTCCAACTCCGCCATGCGCTCAGCCTACCGCAATGGGAAACCGGTCGGTGTACATAGTTGCGGCCGGGCCGATCGCCCCGTACGGTAGGCACACAGATCGGTGTACATAACATCGACACCCAGGTGCGCACGGAGGCACCGACTCGAGGGAGCGACTGATGGGAAAGCTCGACGGCAAGGTTGCGGTCATCACCGGCGGCACCACCGGTCTGGCCCTGGCCGGCGCGAAGCTGTTCGTCGACGAAGGCGCGTACGTGTTCCTCACCGGCCGCCGCCAGGAGGCCCTGGATGCGGCCGTGAAGGAGATCGGCCGCAACGTCACCGGAGTCCAGGGCGACGCCGCCGACCTGGCCGACCTGGACCGCCTGTACGAGACGGTCAGGCGGGAGAAGGGCAGCATCGACGTGCTGTGGGCCAGCGCCGGCGGCGGCGAACCAGCCCCGCTCGGCGAGATCACCGAGGCCCAGTTCGACACCTGGTTCGGGCTCAACGCCCGAGGCACGCTGTTCACCGTCCAGAAGGCTCTGCCGCTGTTCAACGACGGCGGCTCGATCTTCATGACCGGCTCCAACGCCTCTCTCAGCGGCTACCCCGGCTGGAGCGTCTACGCCGGCAGCAAGGCCGTCCAGCAGGCCTGGGCCCGCGTCTGGCTCAACGAGCTCAAGGACCGCCGCATCCGCGTCAACGTCCTGACCCCGGGCCAGGTCGCCACCGCCAAGCAGGAAGAGCTCTTCGACGAGGCCACCAAGCGCCAGTTCGAGTCCCTGATCCCCCGCGGCCAGATGGGCAGCCCGGACGAGATCGCCACCGTCGCGCTCTTCCTCGCCTCCGACGACTCCAGCTACGTCAACGGTGTGGAACTGGTCGCCGACGGCGGCGTCGTCGCCGTCTGATCCCGAACAACCACCTCGAGGGCAGGAGATCTCATGAGCACCATCAGCATCATCGGCACCGGGAACATGGCCCGCACCATCGGCGTGCGGGCGGTGGCCGGCGGCAACGCCGTCGAGATCATGGGCCGCGATCGGGCCAGGGCCGCCGACCTGGCCCAGACTCTCGGCGGCGGTACCACGACGGGAGAGTGGGGCGCCGCCCCGGCCGGGGACATCGTCATCCTGGCCCTGCTGTACGACGGGGTCGTGCCGGTCGTCGCCCACTACGGGGAGGCTCTCGCGGGCAAGGTCGTCATCGACATCAGCAACCCCTTCAACGCCACGTTCGACGGGCTGGTCCACCGCGAGGAGACCTCGATCGCGCAGCAAGCCGCCACGGTGGCCCCGAAGAGCGCCAAGCTGGTGAAGGCGTTCAACACCGTCTTTCGCCAGGTCCTCGAGAAGGGCCGGCCCGACATCTTCCTCGCCGGTGACGATGCGCAGGCCAAGAAGGACGTGGCGGTGTTCGTCGAGAGCCTCGGGCTGCGCCCGCTGGACGCCGGCGGCCTGACGATGGCGCACTGGCTGGAAGGAGCGGGCGTGGTCACGGTCGGCCTCGCCAACCACGGGGTGGGGAACCTGGACTTCTCCCTGGGCGTCACCGAGCTTCCGGCCTCGGCGACCACCTGACCGGAGGCAAGCGGCTCGACCGTGCCACCGGGGGCGGCTCGTCAGCCGCGGTTCGCCGCCGGCGGGACGGGCTCCTCGGTGGCGCTACACCGTGACGACGATCTTCTTGCCGGCGTGCAGCCCCTGGTCGAAGCGGCGATGCGCCGCGACGATGTCGTCGAGCGCGAACATCCGGTCGATGGCGGGCCGTAGCGCACCCAGGCGCACCCCGGCGTCCAGGAACGCCGCCGCACGCCGGACCACCGCGGGGTCGCCGAGATGGTCGAAGGCCCGGTAGTCGACGACGGTGACCGGTGTGTCGCCAGGGTCGGGGGTGGGTCGCGGATCGAGGAACCCGGCCGCGACCAGCGTCCCGCCGGGGCGGGTCGCCGACAGCAGGTCCGGCTGGCCCGGCCCGCGGACGAGATCCAGGACGATGTCCACGCCGGCTCCTCCGGTCAGGCGGTGTACGGCGTCGGCGACCTTCTCGCGATCGGTGCCGATCACCTCGGTGGCCCCCGCGGCGAGCAGCTCCGCGGACCTCGCGCTCGCGCGGGTCACGGCGATGGGCACCGCGCCGACCTGGTGCGCGATCTGCATCGCCGCCCGCCCCACGCCACCCGAGGCGCCGGAGACGAGAACCCGATCGGCGGGGCGCATTCTCGCCGTCTCGACGAGCGTGTGGTAGGCGGTGAAGTACGCGACCCAGAACGACGCCGCCTGCGGGACGTCGAGTCCGGCCGGCCGGCGGATGACCGTGCTTGCCGGGATCGTGAGCTGTTCGGCGTAACCGCCCCGGACGACCGAGTCCGGGATGGCCGTGACCACCACCGGGTCCCCTGGCCGCAGCCCGGTGACCTGGGCGCCGATGGTGTCGATGACGCCGGTGGCCTCGATCCCGAGGCGGGCATGCGGCAGCGGGACGGGCGCCGGCGAGGCGCCGGAGCGCATCATCGCATCGATCGGATTGACGGCGAACGCCTCGACGCGCACCCTTACCTCGCCGGTCCCGGGCTCGGGCACGGGGTCGTCGACGATGCGCAACACCTCCGGCCCGCCGAACTCGTCGAAGACGACGACTCGTGGCATGGTGGCTCCTTCGTGTGGCGGTTTCGTTCTCGCCTCACCACGCTAGGTCGACGTGCGTTACCTGCAGGTACCTTGGATCTCATGCAGAACACGGCAGGGCCGGCCTTCCTCGCCGACTGCCCCACTCGTCTGTCGACCGAGATCCTCGCCGACAAGTGGTCCGCGCTGGTGCTCTTCGGGCTCAGCCAGCGCCCGCGCCGGCACGGCGAACTGATCGAGGCGATCGGCGGCATCTCCCGCAAGGTCCTGACCCAGACGCTGCGCCGCCTCCAGCAGTACGGGCTGATCGAGCGCGACGCCGAAACGGCGCGGCAGGTCGAGTACCGCCTCACCGACCTCGGTCAGACCCTGATCGAGCCCATCGAGGTCCTGACGAGCTGGGCCAGGGACCACGGCGCGGCGGTCGCCGATTTCCAGGAGGCGGCCGAAGCCGGCTCCGCTGGCGGGCCACCGCGCGACGTGCCAGAGGTCGCCGACGGTGCTGGCGAACCGACTCGACACGGCAGTGCTCGATCCAGCACCTGACCTCGCTGCGGCACCGCGTTGACCCCGGGCCGAAGCCCGGCGCCAGCCGTTCGGCGCCGGGCTTCGGATGGTGTGGTCAGCCGGTGCAGGTGAGTTGGGCGTCGGCCCAGTCGGCGTTGTCGTGGCCGACGCCGTCGCCGGCATCACCGACCTGCAGGACCAGTTCGTGTACCCCGGTGACGTCGGCGGTCAGGTGCTGGGCCGCGGTGGTCCCGGTCAGGACGCCCGTGCTCGCCACCGTCCTGCCGTCGGCGAGCACGGTGAAGGTGACCGAGCCCTTCCCGCCGGCGGAGTCGTCGACACCCACGACGCTGCTGAACGACGTGCACGTGCCGGACAGGTCGAGTACCACGGTGCTGACCGCGTTGGTGCCCACGCCCTTGGCGTACGTGGTGCCGCGGATGGTGATCGGGCTCCCGTCGCCGGCGCCGCTGCCGCCGACGTTGGTGTCGCGCTCGACCGGCCCGTAGCCGTTGGTCGCGGAGACGAACGGAAGGTCGCTGACGTACGCCAGCCCGGCGGGGCGGATCGTGACCGGATAGGTGGATCCGGTCTGGGCGGTGGCGCCGTCCTGGCGGTAGCCGACGATCGCCGCCAGCGAGTACGTGCCGGCCGCCGCGTCCGAGCCCACGGTGACCTGCCAGCTGAGCGGCGCCGTCCGCCCCGGCGCGAGCGTGGTCGGTGCGGTCCGGATCGCGGTGGCACTCCAGCCGGCGGGTACGTCCAGGCTCGCGTCGACGGCACCGAGGCTGCCGCCGGCGTCGTTGCGCAGCGTGCCGCTGACGGTGAAGCGGTCCCCGGGTTTGGCCTGGTCGGGCACGTCGGTACTGGTCAGCGGCGTGACGGAGGCCCGGCTCGGCAACGTGGGCCGGCCGTAGACGCTGGCACTCCAGTTCGGGGCGTGGTTCTGGTGGACCGTGACCCCGCCGCGCACGGTACCGAGGTCGGTCAGTGCAACCTGTTCCGGGCCGTTGCCGGTGCCGCCGTCGCTGGTCACGGCCAGCGCGATGGTGTTGTCGCCGCGCGGGTCCAGTACGCCGTCGGGCACCGGGAAGGTGTGCTGCGGCCCGACGTTGGCGATGTACTGGCCGACGTTCCAGCCGTTGACGTAGAGCAGTGCGCGGTAGTTCGCGTCCGAGCGCGCGGTGTCGGGATCGCCGATGGTCAGGCCGATCGAGGCGTCGTCGTCCGCCGGTACGTCCAGCGACACGTGGGTGCGGTACCAGGTGGTGCCCGGTGCCGCACTGCCTTGCGGCAGCGTGGTGTTCGCCCAGGAAGCGTCGGGATAGCCGGGCAGCTGCCAGCCGTGCCGCTCGCCGTAGAGGCCGCCGGCGTTCATCACACCCCGCGCGGTGTCGACGATGTTCTCGCCGCCGAGGTTGCCCTGGATCCGCCAGCTGATGTCGGGCTGCGCCGCGCTACCGGCGGGGTCGGTCATCGTGGCCGCGATGAGGCCGCGCCCCTCCTTGTGCGCGTCGTTGACGCCGCCGTCCTCGTTGTGCCCGTCGTTGCGCACCATCACCGACAGCACGTGCGAACCGTTGGTACGCAACCGATCCGGGATGGTGAAGCTGACGGTACCGGTGGTCGGTGGGCTGCTCGCGCCGGTCTTGAGCACGTCCTGACCGAGGTACACGCCGTCCAGCCACGCCTGCAGCATGCCGGCGCCGCCACCGCCGTAGCGCAGGGCGACGGTGCTGGCGTCGGCGGTGCCGGTGTAGTGGCCGCGGTACCAGACGTCGCCCTGGTGGAAGCCGTAGTCGTCCGCGGTCAGTACCGGCTGGCCGGCCGGCGGCTCGGTGGTGGAGTTCGTCGTGGTCCGGTCGGCGCGCTGCCAGGCCGAGTCGTCGAACGCGGGCGCCGACTCCGCGGAACCTGCCGTCGTCTTCCAGGTCGCGGTGCTCAGGTCGGGCAGTGTCACCGGCTGTACGCCCGGCAGCGTCGAGGTGGCGAGCAGGCTGCCGCCCGGCTGGGCGGTGGTGGCCACGTCGTCGCCGTTCCAGACGATCGACCGGATCCTGGCCGGCCCCCACACCTCCAGCGGCGCGGGGTCGGTGGTGTCGCCGGTCAGGTGCAGGCTGGCGCCGTGCGAGGTCGCGGTGCGCACCAGTTCCGGGCCACGTTCGAGCACCGGGCCGGCCGCGGTGTCCTGCTGCCAGAACGTACCGGCGGTGTCGGTGTCGGCCAGCAGCAGCGTGAGCGGATCCCGCCCGCCGCCGCTGATCCGGACCCGGGCAAGACCGTCGTGCGCGTAGTCGAGCCGCAGGTCGCCGCTGGTGGCGTCGTAGCTGCTGGCCACCGATCCGGACAGCACCTGCACCATCGGTGCGCTGTCGTAGCGCAGTACGGTCTCGCCGTCCTCCCCGTGCGGCGCGTACAGCAGCGCCAGCTGGCCGGCGCCGGTGTCCAGGTGGGTCATGATCGGGGAGGTGGAGTACACCAGGTGCGGGCTGGCGGTGCCGGCCGCGGCGTCCAGGTCGTAGTTCGCGGTGAGGATCTTGGCGTCCTGCCCGTCGATGCGCAGCCGACCCTGCTGCGGCACGGTGTAGCTGCCGTCCGCGGTGTCGACCGGGAAGCTGAACGCGGTGTCGGTCGTGGCGTTGGACGGGTCGTGCATCGCCACGTAGAAGTGGGTTCCGGTGTCGGGGTTGACGTCGTGGTAGACCTTGATCGCGGAGCTCGACGGCGTGATCGGGTCACCCTTGTCGACCTTGGTCACCGGCTCGACGCTCTGCAGGAACAGGCCGAGCTCCTTCATCGTGGTGGCCTTCGGCCGGATCTGCCGGGCCTCGCTGATCGCGGCGCCGTAGTCGTACGAGCTGTAGACCACCGGCGCGGGCAGCCAGCCCCAGGAGGTACCGCCGTAGGTCATGTAGACGTTGTGGATGCTCAGCCGGTTGGCGATGTCGGTGCCGTAGGTGACGCGCTCGTAGCCCGAGCCCTCCTGCTGCGACATGCACTCGTAGCTGCCCGGGCCGCCCCAGTAGTCGAACCAGCCGCCACCGCGTTCGGCGACGAAGCCGGGGGTGTTCGGCGAGGCGGTCGAGCCGCCCTTGGCGCCGCCGGCGCCCCAGATGCCCCAGTCCGGTGCGACGGTGGGCGATCCGGGGGTGTTGTTGCTGTGGCAGGAGCCGCCGCCGTAGCCGTCGAACGCGTACAGGTCGGTCGGCCCCTCGACCGTGCCCGGTACGTCGCTGCCGGTCGGCACCCACACGCCGTTGCGGCCCTTGTCGTTGTGGAAGATCGGCACCGTGATGCCGTCGTGGCGAACGGTGTCGTACAGGTGTCGCAGGTAGTTCTGCTGCGACGTGCCGGTCGAGGCGAGTTCGTTCTCGATCTGGTAGAGGATCACCGGCCCGGTGCCGTTGGTGTACTGGTGCCGGGCGAGGATCGTGTCGATGCGGTGCAGCCACTCGTCCGCGGCCGCGAGGTAGTCCGGCGCGTCGCTGCGCGCCCGGCCGGCCTGGGTGGTCAGCCAGCCGGGGAACCCGCCGCCGTTGGTCTCGCCGTTGATGTACGGCCCGGGGCGGGCGATGACGTACAACCCGGTCTGCTGGGCGATGTCGAGCAGCTCGTCGACGTCGCGCACGCCGTTGAAGTCGTACACGCCGGGCCGGGGGGAGTGGTAGGCCCAGTCGAAGTACAGCGAGACCGCGTTGTACCCCTCGGCCTTGATCTTCTGCAGGATGTCGCGCCACAGGTCCGGGCTGGGCAGCCGGAAGTAGTGGAACTCGCCGGACCAGACGTAGGTGCGCTTGCCGTCGAGCAGCAACGAGTACTGGTCGAAGGTGACCGTGTGCGCCGTCGAGGTGCCCGGTCGGTCGGCGGGGGCCGGGGCGGCGCCGGCCGTTGAGTCGAAGCTTGCCGCGAGCAGCGCGACCGCGAGGGCCACGGCGACCACGGCCCGGGTGAACGTGCGCCGATGCGAGCGAGCGGAGGGGACGCGAGAGTTCGAACGCAACATCGTGCTGCTCCTGGTCTCTACCAGTAGAAACTCACCTGTCCACGGGGGTGGATTGCGTTGGAGTTTGATCGTTCGCGAGCGAAACTGTCAAGAGTTGTCCGAAGGATCGGCGCCACGGTGGCGTTCGATTCTGGTGAATCGTGAAGGATTGCCGCCAAACGCCGTCTTGTCCCCGCAATCCAGGTCAACGCGCCGGGCAGATTGACTGACTGGATCAGTCAGTCAATACTGTCCGCATGCGCGGACGGGTACCGCCGCGGCCGGTGACGGAGATCGCCGAGGCCGCGGCCCGGGTGTTCATGGCCAAGGGCTACCGCGCGGCCGGGATCTCCGACGTCGCCGCGGCACTGGAGCTCAGCCACGGCGCCGTCTACACGTACGCCCGGAGCAAGGAGGCGCTGCTCTACCTCGCGCTGCTGCGACTGGCGCGGCCCGAGGTGCTGGCCGAGCTGGCGATTCCGGTGGCCACCCCGACCGCCGAGCAGTTCACCGCCGCGGTCGAGACCGGCGACGACCCGTTCCCCGTGCTGACCGCGGCCGGTCCGCACCGCCGGCACGTGGCGGTCGCCGAGGAACTCGCCGCGGTGATCGACGAGCTGTACGCGTTCATCGAGGACAACCGGCACCTGCTCGCCCTGGTCGAACGCTGCGCCCCCGACCTGCCCGAGCTGGCCCGGTACTACTTCGTCCAGCGCCGGCGCGCGCTGCTCGCCTCGCTCGGCGACCTGCTGCGACGACACCTGCACGCCGGAGCCCTGCGTCCGGTACCGGACGTGCCGGCCGCGGCGCGGTTCATCGTCGAGACGATCACCTGGTTCGCCTGGCACCGCCGCGACGACCCCGACTCCGGCAACCTCGACGACGACGCGTGCCGGCGCACCGTGCGCCACCTGCTGCTCGCCGCGTTCGTCCCGGGTGCCGACCACCAGCCGACCTGACTCCTCGAACGGAGACCCTCCGTGCTCGATCGCCCCACCCCCGCCGTCGACGAACCCGCCGCCGCCGACCCCGCCGTCGACGACCCCGCCGTCGACGACCCCGCCGGCGACGGACCCGCCGTCGACGAACCCGCCGGCGCCGGACCCGTTCCCGCCGACCTCGGGCCCACCGCGACCCGGACGGCCGTTCCCGGCGAGCGTGCCCCGGCGATCGCCGGCGAGGCGACGCCGCAGCGGCTTGCCTGGCGTCCGGTACTGGCCGTCATGGCCGTCGCCGGAGGCGTCCACCTCGCCGTGGCGACCCGGTTCGGCTGGCATCGTGACGAGTTCTACTACGTGATCTCCGGGCGGCATCTGGCCTGGGGCTACCCCGACCAGCCGCCGCTGGCCCCGCTGCTGGCCCGGTTGGCCGCCGACCTGCCCGGCGGGGTGCTGCCGCTGCGGCTGCTGGCGATCGCCGCCCAGCTCGGCTGCGTACTGCTGGTCGCCGCACTGGTCGCCGAGCTCGGCGGGCGTCGCCGCGCCCAGACCATCGCGGCCGGCGCCATCGCCGCCTGCCCGGTGTTCGTCGCCGCCTCGATGCTGTTCGGCACCACCGTGCTCGACCAGCTGGCCTGGGCCGCCGTGTTCCTCACCGTGACCCGCGCGCTGCGTACCGGCACGGTCCGCGCCTGGCTGCTGGCCGGCGCGGTCGCCGGGCTCGGGTTGGAGAACAAGGACACCATCGGCGTGCTGCTGCTCGGCATCACCGTCGGCGTGCTGCTGTTCCACCGCGCGGCGCTGCGTACCGCCGGGCCGTGGGCGGGAGCGGCGCTGGCCGTGCTGCTGACCGTACCGAACCTGCTGTGGGATGCCCGGCACGGCTGGCCCGAACTGCACATGAGCGCGGTACTGGCGGCGCAGCAGGGCGGCCCGCTCGGCTCGGCGACCCAGCTGCCCGAACTCGCCCTGCTGCTGGCCGGCCCGCCACTGGTCACGCTGTGGTTCTTCGGGATCCGCTGGCTGGCCTCGGCGCCCGGCCGCAACCACCGGTGGATCCTCGTGGTGGCGGCGACCGCGATCGTGGTGTTCACCGCCGGTGGCGGCAAGAGCTACTACCCGGCGCCGGTGCTGGTCGGGCTGTTCGCCGCCGGCAGCGTCTGGTTCGAGGCCCGCAGCACACCGACGGCGTCGCGGCGGCGCTGGCGGTACCCGGTCGCGATCGTCGCGTGCGGGGTCTTCGCGGTCGTGTTCGGGCTGCCGGTGCTGCCGGTGCGCGCCGAGAACGTGCTACGTGCGGTCAACCCGCAACCGGTGGAGACCTACGGCTGGCCGTCGTTCGTCCGGCAGGTCACCGCGGTCGCGAAGACGATGCCGGCCGGTACCACGATCTTCACCAGCAACTACGGCGAGGCCGGGGCGCTGACCATGCTCGGCCCGGCCGACGGGCTGCGACTGCCGGTCGCCAGCGGCCACAACGGATACCTGCTGTGGGGGCCACCGGCTGGTACCAACCCCGACCACGTGCTGTGCGTCGGCGAGTTCGACCGCCACTACCTGCACCGGGCCTGGTCGAACGTGCGGGAGATCGCGCCGATCACGACGCCCGGCGGCATCGTCGACGAGGAGACCTCCCAACACGCCGCCATCTACGCCTGCTCCCGCCCACACGGCACCTGGACCCAGCTCTGGCCCACCCTGCGCCACCTCGACTAGCGCGGGCATCCGGGCACCGCCGCCGGTCGGGTAGCGTTGCGGGATGATCGACACCGTCCGGCTTCGACTGCGCCGGCCGCGCAGGGGCGACGTCGATGCCGTGTTCGCGTACCGATCCCGGGCGGAGGTCGCGCGCCATCTGAGAGCCGGACCGTGGAGCCGCGAGAAGACCGAACGCGAGCTCACGCGGTACGCGACGGCGGCCTTCGGCACGTTCGGCGACGAACTCGTGCTCCTCGCCGAGACCCGGGACGGCGGCGCGGTCGTCGGTGAGGTCGGGCTCCGGTGGCCGGATGCGACCGGAGCGGCGGAGGTCGGGTACGTGTTCAACCCGGAGTTCGGCGGCCAGGGGTTCGCCACCGAGGCCGTTCGGGGCGTCGTGTCGGCCGCGTTCGAGCGCTGGGCGGTCGCGCAGGTCATCGCGATCACCGACGCGGCGAACCGTGACTCCCGGAGGCTCTGCGAACGCATCGGCATGCACCTGGCCGCGACGTCCGTCAGTACCGACGGGCGCCGCGTCGACGAGTGCACGTACGTGCTGTCGCGGGACCGGTACGACGAAGCGCAGCGGTCCCGCTGAGCCCGCGGCGGTTCGTCGTCCCGGCCATCCGATCCCGCCGGCCGGGCAGCCCGATGCGGTGGTGCCTCGTGTTGCCCGGTGAGCGGGTGCCGCCGGTCGGTGCGGCAGGCCGGAACCTCAAAGAGCGACCGGCAGCTATCCGAGGCGCTGTAGCGCCGTCTCGATCAGGACCTCGACCCGGGCGGTCATCCCAGTCACCTCGACGGGGCGGCGCCCTGCGACCTGACCGCGGATCCACTTCGGCTGGCTGTCGCCATGGTGCAGCAGGGCATACAGGTCCCACCACGGATCGAGAGCCACCCCGGCGATCGACTCGTAGCGCGATCGAAGCTGCTGCGACCACTCGGGCGAGTGGAGCGCCGCCAGGTACCGCCGGCAGTGCCCGAGGTCGATCGCGCGCGAGCCTCGGTGGATGCCGTTCCAGTCGGTCAGCCCGGTGATCCTCCCGCGCGACCACAGCATGTTGACCGGCAGGAAATCGCCGTGCAGGAACACGGCATCGTCCTTCGGCGGCGGCGCCGCCATGGCAGCGAACGCCGCCTTCCACACGGCCGGCTTCCGTGCGCCGGCCGGCACCTGAAACCCGTCGAGAGGAGCGATCCAGGAATCCGTCCAGGGGTCGAACGTCTTCGCGGGCAGGTCGAGGGAATGCAGCGACACGGCGATCTCCGCGATGCTCGTCAGCCACGACCGAGGGTCCGCCGGATCGAGGTGAACGTGCCCCGGCAACCGGGCCATCAGCAACGACGGCGCGCCGCCGGTCGATGCGCCGGCCACGTCGGTGGCCAGGATGCTCGGGACCGGGAGCCCGCTTCCCGCCACCACACCGAGGTTGGCGATCTCCTTCGCCAGGGCCTCCTGCAGGCCGTGCCCGGCCGGGTACTGCCGGAGGACGACGAAGCGTCGCACTCCCCGTCGCTCGACGGTCACCCGATGCACGGCGGAGCAGACGCCGCCGGTCAGTCGGCGGTAGCCGACGACGCGACTGCCCCGACCCATCGACGCGGCAACCCAGGAGAGGGTCTCCGCCGAAGGCCGACGCTGCCTGAACCCGCCGTCTCTCCAGTCGCCGTCGGTCATGTGAGCGAGGCTATTCGGCGGGAACCCGCGGCGACAGCGGTTTCTCACCCGTGGAGGTGGTGACTGGACCACCGCGGACGATTCGCCATGGAGCAGGCGGGCGAGCTGGACGCAGCGGGGAGTCGCCGGCGTGCCGGCCGGCGGCTCCCCGGCCGGCCGCTACGGCCGCCGCGTGGGCAGCGAGAGGTAGAGGCGGGTGCCGTGCGGGCGGAAGCCGACCCGCTCGTAGACCCGGCGGGAGCCGTCGCCGGAGTACTCCAGCCACACCGATCCGGCTCCCTGGGCGAACATCGCCTCGGCCAGCGCCGCGGTCACCGCGGTCGCGACACCCCGCCCGCGACATGCGGGCCGCGTACCGACCCCGCCCAGCTCGGCGGTGTCCTCGGCCGTCGGGGTGCACGCCGCCCCACCGGCACAGCCGCCGTCGGCCGCCGGTACGAACCGCACCGCCCCGCCGTCCTCCTGCATGCGCCGCAGCCGGGCCACGCCCTCCGGCGAGGACGCGAAGCCGTCGCCGAACGCCTCACCGAGCGCGGCGTCCAGCGCCGCGTACTGCTCGTCGGTGACCGGTGTCTCCACCCGGGGAACCGACCCGGCCCGAGGAACCGTCAGCGTGTCCGGGACGCAGACGAGGTACTCGTGTACCGCCTCGGTGGTGAAGCCCGCCGCGCGCAGCGCCGGCTCGACCTCGGGTGCGGCCTGCGGCGCGAACTCCAGCCGGGGCAGCAGACCGCGGTCCCGGAACTGGGCGACCAGGCCGGCGACGTCGTCCGCGGTCGGCGCGGCGCCGGGCAGTGGCGTGGCGTAGTTGAGGTAGGGGCTGTCGGTGTCCGGGCTGAATCCGGCGACGAACCCGCCGGTCTCGACGACCAGCGGGCGGCGGCGAAGGTTGGCCACGGCGAAGCGTTGAATCTGGGTGTCCATGATGGGTACTGACCTCACGAAGTCTCGAACGAAGCCCCGACGGCGCGGGGCAGGAGAGAACGGCGGTGTGCGAGACACCGCATCGTGGGGCCGCCGCGGAAGGGCTGGCAGTGCGGCTGCTGCAGGGCAGCCGTTCAGTGCCGGCGGCGGCCGCTGGGGCGCGCCGAGTTCATGGGCTTCGTTCCTCACCGTGAGCGCGTCTGCGTGCTGGCAGAGCGCCGGTCAGCATGCCAGGTCGGCCGGCTCGCGACAACCGGTTATCGGAGCCGATGCGGCGGTCACCGCAGCAGAGCGGGGCCCGGCGATCATCTCGACCCGCGCTCGGCCGGCGCCTCGGGGGCCCGTTGCCGCGCGCGGGTGCGGTTCCGCGCCATGGCGCTGGCCAGGCCGAGCAGGCAGACCGCCGCCGCGATCAGGAACGGTACGGCCGGCGTGCGTGGCGTCAGGATGGCGGCGGCGCTCGCGGCGGCGACGGTGGCGCCGATCTGGCGGGTGGCATTGAGGATGCCGCCGACCGCGCCGGCCGCGTCCGGTCCGGCGTTCTCGACCGCGTAGCCGACCAGCGCCGGCAACGTCCAGGACACGCCGAGCCCACACAGCAGCAGCCCGACGCCCAGCAGTACGGCATGGTCGCCGGTCACCGCGGCCGCGGCCAGGCACAGCCCGACCGGGAAGGCGGCGAACCCCAGCCGGATCGGCACCACCGGCCCGTACCCGGCCGCGAGCCGCCCGGTCAGCAGCGGGTTGACGGCCACCAGCAGCGTCATCGGCAACAGGACGATCCCCGTCCGGGTCGGGCTTGCCGACAGCAGCAGCGGGATCGAGAAGATCACCGTGGTCAGTGCGTAGTTCACCGCCGCGGCCCAGCCGAACGCGGTCCACACCGGACGGTTGCGTCGCAGCGGACCCGGGATCAGCGGCGCCGCCGCGGCCCGGTCGACCAGCGCCGTGCCGTACGCGAGGGCCAGCGCGATCAGGCCGAACAGCACGGTCTGCGGCCACGAGCGTTGCCCGGCCCGGGTGATCGCGAGGGTCGCGGTGGCCAGCGTCGCGGCCAGCCCGAGGTGGGGCAGCCACGAGATCGCCCGGTCCCGCCGCGCCGTGGCGACCCGCGACCGGCACAGCACCAGTACGACCAGCGCCAGCGGCGCGTTGAGCACGAACACCGCACGCCAGCCGGACAGCCCGATCAGCCACCCGCCCAGTACGGGGCCGGCCGCCATCGCGGCGCCGCTGATCGCCGCCCAGGCGCTGATCGCCCGGCCGCGAGAGCGCGGCTGCGGGTACAGGTGGGCGATCACCGCGAGCGAGCTGGGGATGATCGCCGCAGCGAACAGCCCCAACAGCGCCCGGAACACCAGCAGCGCGGCGAGATCGGGCGAGCACGCGCATGCCAGCGAGGCGGCGCCGAAGCCGGCCACCCCGACCACGAAGACCCGGTGCCCGCCCAGCCGGTCGGCCAGGCTGCCGCCCAGCACGAGCGCGGCGGCCAGCGCCATGGTGTAGATCGTGGTTGCCCAGCCGACGCCGACGACGCCGGTGTGCAGCGAGGTCATGATGCTGCGCTCGGCCACGGCGAGCACCGTGGTGTCCAGCAACACCATGAAGTACGCCAGGGACAGCCCGAGCAGTTGCGGGGTCCGGGAACGCGAAGCGGGAACGGCGGGTGCGGACACGACTCTCCTTGCACCGACGGTGACGGGACCTCGCCCCACGCTGCGCCCGTACGCCGTCCGGCTCGACCGGCCCGGCCGCATCCCCGTTCGGAGAATCCGAACACCTGCCTACGCTGGGCGGGTGGACCTGGACCAACTGCGCACCGCCCTGGCGCTGCTGCGGCACCGCACCATCAACCGCACGGCCGCGGCCGAGGGCCTCGCGCCGTCGTCGGTGTCCGACCGCATCCGCCGGCTGGAGGCCGAACTCGGCGCACCGCTGTTCTCCCGCGACCACACCGGCATGCACCCCACCACCGCCGGCAGCGCCTATCTGCGGGCCGCGGCCAGCGCCCTGGTGGCACTCGACGCCGCCGCTGAGCACCTGCACGCCGCACCGGGACTGGTCGTCGGCGCGCAGGCGTCGGTCGCCGACGAACTGCTCCCCGCGGTACTCGACGAGCTGCGCCGAAGCCACCCCGACCTGCAGGTGGGGCTTCGGCCCGATCCCGACCGCGGGCGGGTGTTGGCCGCGCTCGACGGCGGCGAGATCGACGCCGCGGTGCTGCTCGACACCGGTGCGCACGTCGGCGATCTCGGCTTCCCGCCGCCGGAGCCGACGCTGGACCATCTCGACCTGCGTGCCGTACCGATGAGCATCGTCGCGCAACCACGGCATCCGCTGGTCGGGCGGTCGGTGCGCATGGACGAGATCCGGCGCACCGGCGGACTGCTCGGCCGCGAACCCGGCTGCTCGTTCTGGATGGCCACCCGGCGCTGGCTCGGCCCCGACGTCGACCTCACCGCCGTGGGCGGATTGGCCCAGGTACGCGACTGGGTCGCCACCGGCCGAGGCATCGCGCTGCTGCCGCACTTCGCCGTCCGGGCAGACCTCGACGCCGGCCGCCTCGCCGCGCTGGACGTGCCGGTACCGCCGTTGCAGTTGCGGCTGATCTGGCGGCACGACGACGACGCGACCGACCGGCTCCGCCCGCTGCTCTACGCGCTGACCCGGGCGTGACCGTCGGATCCCTGCTCGCCAGGGCCTGTCCCGCTGGGTACGATCGCGGTTTCGCTGCGGGGCGTGAGCGCCCCTCGGCCACACGATGTCCCCGGTTCGAGAGTGGGTTTGGTTCATGGCGGCGCGTATCGGTGAACTCGTCCTCGGTTGCCGCGACCCCCAGCTGCTGGCGCGGTTCTGGTGCGAGGTGCTCGACTTCGTCGTGCTCGACCAGGAGGACGACGGCACCCTGGAGATCGGTCCGCGCGAGGGATGGGGCGGCCCGCAGGCCACGATCATCCTCAGCTACCGGGACGAGCCGGAGCCGGGCAAGTCGCGGCTGCACATCGACCTCAACCCCACCGACCGCGACCAGGACGCCGAACTGGAACGCCTGCTGAAGCTCGGCGCTCGCCCGGCCGAAATCGGCCAGACCGGCGAGGAGCCGTGGCACGTGCTGGTCGACCCGGAGGGCAACGAGTTCTGCCTGCTGCGCGCCCGCATCGACCCGGTCTGAGCTCGAACCCGGCGTCCCGGGCCCGCTCGTCGGCCGGGCGGCTCAGGCGGGCTTGCTGGCCAGCGTCGCGCGCAGCCGGTCGATCGTGCGCAGGATCTCGGCTCGGTTGCTCGCCGACTTCAACCACGTCGGCAACCTGGCCACCAACGTCTGCCCGCCCACCGGCCCGCGCTCTCGCAGGTGCGCGCCGACGTAGCCGGCCAGGATGTCCAGGTGGGGTTGGTTGAACGCCCACAGCGTCCGACCGCCGCAACAGTCGGCGCGCAGCCACAGCGGCAGGTGAAAGAACGGATCGAGCCCGCAGCCCCAGTGCGAGGCGAAGCCGGTGGCATCGCCGGGCCAGTCACGGACGTGCCCACAGCCACCGCACACCAGCCGGCGCGGCCACGCGGTCGAGTACCGGCCCCGCGGCTCCTCGGTGGGTCGCGGAGCCACCTCGGCTCGGTCCCGACAGGACGGGCAGACCACCTGGATCGGCTGCTCCGCCAACGCGTACAGCGACACGCCGGGATCGGTGAACCGGCTCGACGATCGATCGGCATCCACCCGGCCATTGTGACCGGCGCCGGTTCCGCGACGCATCCCGGTTCCGCCTGCCGCAGCGCGTGCCGGCGGGCGAACGTCTCCGGCCCGGCGGGGCCGCTACGCGTACGCCGGCTGCGGTGGCTCGGCGTCGCTGCGGGCGAGCGCGCAGGCGCGGCAGCGATGGGGGCCGGTGGGGCGGGCTGCGGCCAGGTCCCAGCCGTCGGATTCGGCGACCGCACGCAACAGATCCCAGTCGTAGCAACTGTCGTCGGTACACGCCAGGCGGCAGCGGCACCCGTCGCAGATCAGCTCGTAGTACGGCTGCCCGTCCTCGTCGTGGTAGACACGTCGGCTCATCGATCACCCATCTCCCCGCGGTCGTGGCCCCGCCGGCGCCCGCCGGCGGCCTGTCGTTCGGAACTGTCCTGGAGCTGTTGGTGCAGGGCGGCGATCTCGGCCCGGGCGTAGGCCAGCTCGACCTGCAGGGTCACGATGCGGCACGCGGCGTCCATCGACAGTCCCTCGTCCACCAGCACCCGCGCCTGGCTGGCCAGGCCGAGGTCGTACTGGCTGTAGCGGCGATGCCCGCCCGTGGAGCGCCCCGGATCCAGCAGCCCGTTGGCGCCCAGCTGGCGGAGAAACGCCTGGCTGACCCCCAGCAGCTCGGCGGCGGTGCCGATCGTGAACGCCGGCGTTCGCGTCCCGATCAACTCGGGTGACCCGAAGCCGCTCGTGTTGTCTGCGATCACCGACCGCCACCTTTCTGGCCTTGCTTGGTTGCCCACCTGGCTGGGAGACGACCCAGCGAGGTGGGCAACCGGTCACGAGAGAGCCCTCGGAATCGATCCGTCGCAGGGCATCACCTCCCCGTACGGCCGTGCTCGGCGCCGGCGCGCACCCTGTCCGGGTGGCCCCGTCGAGGGGCGAGGGCAGGACGCGGTCAGCCGGCTTCGATCACCTTGCGGTCCCCGCCGGTGGCCCGTGCGATCGGGATCCGGCGCGGCTTGGCATGCTCGGCGACCGGGATCGTCACCGTCAACACCCCGTTGCGGTAGTCAGCCGAGACGCTCTCCACATCGAGCCCGTCGCCGAGCACCATCTGCCGGGCGAAGGTCCCCACCGGGCGCTCGCGCATCAGGAACTCGGCGCCCTTCGGCGCATCCGTCTCGCGCCGCGCCCGCACCGTCAGCGTGTTGTTCTCTGCCGTGATCTCCAACGAGTCCTCGTCGATTCCGGGCAGATCCATCCGCACCTGGTACGCGTCTCCGGACTTGAAGGCGTCCATCGCCGCCCAGCGGGGCCGCCGGGACGGCTCGTCCAACCAGCCGTTGGCGAACTGCTCGATCTCCCGGAACGGATCGAATCGCACCATGCTCATCAACCATCACTCCTGCAACGATCAACAAACACCACAAGAACGGATCTGGCCGGCACTCAGGCCAGCCTCATCGGCCCTGCGGGCCACGGGCGCTGCCCACCGCGCCCGAACCAGCCCCAGCGGCCGCGACGACGTGGCCACCACCGGCCACGGGCCACTCGGCCACGGGTCGCCGACATCGACACTCACCTCCACAGCGACAAACCACCCCTGACTGCGAGGGGAAACCTGTAGTGGCGAGACCAATTTTAGCGAACCGACGGACGTCGTCAAGCCGATCCGGCCGGCCGTCGGGCAGCGTGGAAATGGGCGGGCGACCGACACCGCCGTGCCGCGATGCGTTGCCTGCCAGCGGTTGCCGGTACCGGCGTGTCCGCGAGATCTCCGACCGCCGGCGACGTGCGTCTCAGGCCGTGGTGGGTGCCGGCAGGACCAGCCGGACGAGCCGCCCGATCTCGTCGAGGTCGACGTCGGTGGCCAGGCTGGCCTCGTCGGGCCGCGCGTCCACTGGGCGGTCGAGGCCGAACAACAGGCGGGGCAGTCGCGGGTGGACGACGAGTCCGATCAGCTCGTCGGCCATCGGCCCGGCCGTCTCGCTGGTCTGCCCCCAGCCGTCGACCAGGTACGCCGCCAGCTCGCGGGACGTGGTCCCGAACACGACGTCGTACAGGCCGGCTGCCAGCTCCGGCAGCCGGTCGGCCTCGGCGATACCCAGCCGCAGCATCCTGCCGACCGACGACCACCGCAGCAGCTGGACCAGGCGCCCGCAGTAGCGCGCCACCGCGTCGACCGGCTGTTCGGCGTACTCGGCGGGCGTGCGCATCCGCTCGCCGAACAGAGCGCGGGTGCGCTCGACGACGGCCTGGAACAGCGCGTCCTTGGTCGGGAAGTGCGCGTAGAGGGAACGCTTCGAGGTTTCCGCGCGTGCCGCGATCGCGTCCATGGAGGTCCGCTCGAAGCCGTCCTCGAGGAACGCGGTCTTCGCCGTGTCGAGGATGTGCTCGCGCAGAACTTCACCGCGTCGGGCCATGGCGTCCACCTCAAAGTATACGGTACAGTCGAGTTTACTTCCGTCGCGCACTGATCGGAGTCATCATCCATGATCGTGGTCACCGCCCCTACCGGGCAGATCGGCAGCAAGCTCGTCACCACCCTGCTCTCGCACGAGGAACCGCTGCGCCTCGTCGTTCGCGATCCCGCCAAGCTGCCCCACGCGGTGCTCGAGCGAGCCGAGATCGTCGTCGGCTCGCACCGGGATCGTGACGTGCTGGATCGCGCCCTGACCGGCGCCGACGCGCTGTTCTGGCTGATGCCGGCGTCGCCGACCGCGCGCAGTCCCTACGAGGCGTACGTCGGCGCATCGATTCCGGGCGCCGACGCCGTCGTCCGCCACGCGGTGCCGCGCGTGGTGATCGTCTCCGCGCTGGGACGCGGAGCACAGATCTACGCCGGGCACGTGTCGGCGTCGCACGCCATGGAGGACCTGTTCCGCAGCACCGGCGCGCACCTGCGGGCCCTGGCGCTGCCCACCTTCATGGACAACATCCTCCGGCAGACCGCCACGATCCGAACCGGAACCATCTCCGGCACCCTGCCCGCCGACTTCACGATGCCCTGGATCGCCACGAAGGACATCGCGGCGCTCGCTGCCGAGCAGCTGATCGATCGCAGCTGGACCGGGCAGGACTCCGTCGAGACTCTCGGCGGCGAGGACCTCTCCTACCGCGACGTCGCCGAGATCCTCACCGACGTCCTCGGCACACCCGTCCGGTACCAGCTCGGCGATCGCGCCGCGGTCGAGCAGTTGCTGACAGCGCGCGGGGTGTCCGCGGAGATGGCTCGGTCCATGATGGACATGGACCGAGCCGGTGAACGTGGCATCAACAACGCCACCCCGCGCACCGCCGGGAACACCACTCCCACCACCTTCCGCGCGTTCGCCGAGGAATTCGTGCGACCGGCCGTGGCCGGATAGCGCGCATCGAGGGCTCCCGGTTCGTCCACCACTCGTGAGGAAGAATCCATGACACTGATCTGTATCGAAGAGCATGCGATCGACCGGTCGATCGTCGAAGCGGCCGGGCCGGTCCTTGCCCGTGAAGCGCCGTACCTGCGTGCGCAGAGCTCCAGCGCCTTCCCGGTGCAGCCAGGGCCGGACCGGCGACCTGCCGTCGACATCGACCACGCGAATCGGCTCGGGGTCGACCTCGGCCCCGGGCGAATCCAGCGGATGGACGAGCATGGCATCGACCTGCAGATCGTTTCCTGGACCAGCCCGATCCAGCTGGTCCCGGACGAGGTGGCGATCGCGCTGTGCCGCTCGGCCAACGACCGGCTGGCCGACGCGGTCGCCGCCCGTCCGGACCGGCTGCAGGGCATGGCGGCGTTGCCGTGGCAGCAACCGGCCGCCGCCGTCGACGAGCTCGACCGTGCGGTGACCGAGCTGGGCCTGCGGGGCGTGCTGATCCTCGGACGCCCCGGCGCCGGATTCCTCGACGACCTGGTTTACCGGCCGGTACTGGAGCGCATCGCCGCGCTTCGGGTGCCGCTGTACGTGCACCCGTTCTATCCGATCCCGCAGGTCCAGCAGGCCTACTACGCGGGCTTCAACGACAAGGTGTCCGCCGAACTCGCGCTGGGTGCGTGGGGCTGGCACCACGAGGCGGGCGTTCACGTGCTGCGTCTCATCCTCGCCGGCGTCTTCGAGCAGCTGCCCGAACTGCAGGTCGTCAGCGGCCACTGGGGCGAGATGGTCCCCTTCTACCTCAGCCGCCTGGACGACGTGCTCTCCCCGGGTGACACCGGACTGTCCCGAACCATCACCGAGATCTACCGCTCGAACGTCTGGGTCACGCCCAGCGGAATGTTCCATCGCCCGCAGTTCGACTTCGTCCGTACCGTGATCGGGCTCGACCGGGTGATCTGGTCGACGGACTATCCCTTCGTACGGCTGGAGGGCACGCAGGAGTTTCTCGACGAACTCGACATCACGCCCGGCGAGCGCGAACAGATCACCCAGGGCAACGCCGAGCGTCTCTTCCGGCTCGGCGAGGTGTAGCCGGGTCAGAGGCGTAGCCGGGTCAGCGGTGTAGCCGGGTCACGCCGCGGTACTCGGTTCCTCGAGGATGTGTCCCGAACCGCCGGCAGCCATCGAACGCGGTGTCCATGGCCGGCGCAGTGTCCGAGGCCACGGTGTCGCCGGGCGTGGATGCCGGGACTAAATCGCGTCCCGGGTCGGTTACGCGAGGAGACGGGGTACTACCCCGCTCGTAGCCCCACCCGAGACGGCTGATGTCCGTCTGACTCGCGCCTGGCGGCCGGGTGGTGCCGCAGCGGTCCGACAGCGGCTGCTCGTGTTTCGAGTGACAGGCGGTTGTCGATGTCGTTGTCGGTGCAGGTGGATCAGAGGGGCGGCCATCCGGTCGTCCTCGTGGCCGGTGAGCTGGATCAGCCAGCTGTCCCCAGACTTCGTGGTGTGCTGTTCGAGACGTTCCTGGCGCACCCGGTGGTCGTCGTGGACCTGACCGGGGTGTCGAGCGTCGGGATGCACGGCGCCGGCGCGGTGGCGATGTGCTGCTACACCGCGGGCAGGTTGGATCGCGACCTGCGCGTCGTGCCGGGTCTGGCCCTGACCGCGCTCGCCGAGCGCATCGGTGCCGCCGGCGTGCTGTGCAGGTACCGGAGTGTCGACTCGGCGCTGGCCGGCCCCGGCGTGCTCGTCGGTGCGGGTGCGCGCGGCGGTACCCGGGCCGCGTGGGCGGGTCTCGGCTGAGCCCGGGACACCGTGGCGCTGTCTGCTCTGGGCAAACCGGCATCGCGGTCCGATGAGAACAGCCACGATGGAGGTATGCGCTGCGTCGTGTTCGGAGCCACCGGCTACATCGGCGGACGGCTGGTACCTGAACTGCTCGACGCGGGGCACCAGGTCAGCGTCGTCGCCCGCTCGCCGGCCAAGCTCGCCGAACGGCCCTGGCGCGATCGGGTCGAGGTGCACCGCGGTGACGTCCTCGACGCGGACAGCGTTGCTGCCGCGATGCGCGGCCACGACGTCGCCTACTATCTCGTGCACTCACTGCACAGCCGCGACTTCGCCGACCGGGATCGCACCGCGGCGCGGCGAGTGGCCGCGGCTGCCGCCGATGCCGGCGTCGGACGGTTGGTGTACCTGGGCGGCCTGCACCCCGACACGCCGACGCTGTCGGCCCATCTGGCTTCCCGCAAGGAAGTGGGAGACATCCTCCTTGCCGGCGACGTGGACGCGGTCGTTCTGCAGGCCGCCGTGATCCTCGGCTCCGGTTCGGCGAGCTTCGAGATGCTGCGGCATCTGACCGAACGGCTCCCGGCGATGGTCACCCCGCACTGGGTACACAACCGTATCCAGCCGATCGCGATCCGCGACGTGCTGTACTATCTGGTCGCCGCCGCCACGCTGCCGGACGGGCTCAACCGGACCTTCGACATCGGCGGCCCGGACGTGCTCACCTATCTGGCGATGATGCGGCGCTATGCCGTGGTGGCACGGCTTCCCCGCCGCATCGTGCTGCCGGTCCCGATCCTGACGCCGTGGTTGTCCGCGCAGTGGGTCAACCTGGTCACCCCGGTACCGGGGTCGATCGCGGTGCCGCTGATCGACTCGCTGATCCACGAGGTGATCTGCCAGGAAGACGACCTCACCGCGCTGGTCGCCGACCCGCCCGGCGGGCGCCTGCACTTCGAACAGGCGGTGGAACTCGCGCTGACCCGTACCAGCCACGAGCAGGTGACCACCCGATGGTCGGACGCCGGCTGGCCCTCCGATCCCTCGCAGCCTTCCGCGGCCGACCCCGATTGGTCCGGTAGCACCGTGTACACCGACACCCGCGAGCGACACAGTTCCGCGCCACCCGAGCGAGTCTGGCGGGTCGTGGAGGGTATCGGTGGCGAGCACGGCTGGTACTCCTTCCCGCTGGCGTGGGCGGTCCGCGGCTGGGCCGACCGGATCTCGGGTGGCGCCGGCCTGCGCCGCGGTCGGCGCGACCCCGACCGGCTGCACACCGGGGAAGCGCTGGACTGGTGGCGAGTGGAAGCCATCGACCGCGGCCGCCGACTGTTGCTGCACGCCGAGATGAGGGTGCCGGGCCAGGCGTGGCTGGAGATGTCGGTGTCGCCCGCCGACGATGGCGGCACCTGCTACCGGCAGTGCGCGATCTTTCGCCCGCACGGGTTCGCCGGGCATGCCTACTGGAAGCTGATCTCACCCTTCCACGACATCGTGTTCGGCGGCATGGCCGCCAACATCACCGGCGCTGCCGAACACGAGAACTGAGCGGACCTCGGGCCGGCACCCGAGAGCGCTTCGGCGCTGATTCCGGCGGTACGGACCGCGGTCAGCGCGGCCCTGTCCGCCAGTGCTCGCCCAGCCACCTGACGGCCCGCGGCGACCGGCGCGGGTGGCGCGCGATCGGAGACCGCGCAACTCGAAGGCGCGCTCGCCGGGTTGGGCGACCGGCGGGTCGAGGCGGTTCGGCCGGGTCGGCAGGGTTCCGGACGCGGGGGAGGAGTGCTAGGTTCGCTGACTGATACATCGGGTCGATTACGAGACGACGGCGGTGGTTTCGGGATGAACAGCGAGCCAGTCGAGTCAAACATGGGATCTGTCGGCCGGTTGTCTCGGCGTGGGTTCCTCGCGCTCGCCGGCATCGGCGTGGCCGTGACCGCCGCCGGCAGCGAACTGGCCGCCGGGGCCGCCGACGCCGCACCGGCCGGCTACCGTCGGCCCACCCGCTCGCCGCTGGTACCAGCGGACCAGGCGATCACCCTGTGGTACCCGCAGCCGGCCGACCCCGACGCGATGATCCAGCAGGGCCTGCCGGTCGGCAACGGCCGGCTCGGCGCCCTGGTCTCCGGCGACCCGGCGCACGACCTGCTGCTGCTCGTCGAGGCGAGCATGTGGACCGGCGGACGCAACGGCACGCTCGGCGGCGACGGCCAGTTCCCGTACGGCAGCACCGACTTCGGCAGCCTGACCCTGCTCGGCAGGCTGACGCTGGACCTGCCCGACCACGCCGGCGCCACCGACTACCGGCGTGCACTGGACCTCAGCAACGGGCTGGTCACCAGCACCTACCGGGTCGGTACCGCGCGTTTCCGGCGCGAGACGTTCGTCAGCGCGCCCGACGACGTGCTGGTCGTCCGGCTCACCGCCGAGGGCGGCAGCTTCACCGGCAGCCTGACACTGGCCGGTACGCACGGCGAGACCACCGACGAGGCGACGATCCAGGGCGGCTTCGACAACGGACTGCGCTACGCCGCGCTGGTGACCGCGACCGCCGACGGCGGCACGGTCGGCGTCGCCGACGATGCCGTGACTTTCACCGGCTGCGGTGCGGTCACCGTCGTTGTCGCCGGCGGCACCAACTACGTGCCCGACCCGGCCCGCGGCTGGCTCGACCCGGACACCGACCCGATCGCCGACGCCCGGCACACCGCCGCCGCGGCGGCACGGCTGCCGGGCGACGCCCTGCGCGACACCCACGTCGCTGACCACCGCGCCCTGTTCGACCGGATGACCGTCGACTTCGGACAGTCCACAGCAGACCAGAAGGCACTGGACACGTGGGCCCGGCTCAACGCCCGTGCCGCCGACGGTGCCGCCGCAGACCCGGAACTGGAGGCGAGCTACCTGCAGTTCGGCCGGTACCTGACCATCTGCGGCTCGCGTACCGGGCTGCCGATGGGGCTGCAATCGGTGTGGCTGGACCGCAACGACCCCGACTGGATGGGCGACTACCACACCGACATCAACCTGCAGATGAACTACTGGCTCGCCGACCGGGCCGGCCTGTCGGGCCAGTTCGACGCGTTCGCCGACTACTGCGTTGCCGCGCTGCCGTCCTGGACGGCGCTGACCCGCGAACTGTTCAACGACCCGCGCAACGGCTTCCGCAACTCCACCGGCCGCATCGCCGGCTGGACGATCGCCATCTCCACCAACATCTACGGCGGCAACGGTTGGTGGTGGCACCCGGCCGGCAGTGCCTGGTTGTGCAACTCGCTGTACGACCACTACCAGTACACAGTGGACAGACAGTACCTGGCGAAGATCTTCCCGCTGTTGCGAGGAGCCTGCGAGTTCTGGCAGGCGCGGCTGCTGACCGCCACCGTGGACGGCCACGAGGTACTCATCGACGACGCCGACTGGTCACCCGAGCAGGGGCCCCCCGACGCGAAGGGCATCACGTACGCGCAGGAGCTGGTCTGGGCGCTGTTCGGCAACTACGTCGAGGCGTGCCGGCTGCTCGGACGCGACGCCGACCACGCCGCGACCATCGACGCGTTGCGCGCCAAGCTGTACCTGCCGAAGGTCAGCCCGACCACCGGCTGGCTCGAGGAGTGGATGACGCCGGACAACCTCGGTGACCCCACCCACCGGCACCTGTCGCCGCTGGTCGGCCTGTTCCCGGGCGACCGGATCCGGCTCGACGGCAGCCCCGCCGACCTGGTCACCGGAGCCCGCAACCTGCTCACCGCGCGCGGGATGCAAAGCTACGGCTGGGGATGCGCGTGGCGAGCGCTGTGCTGGGCCCGGCTGCACGACGCCGACCGCGCCTACCAGCTGGTGATCACCAACCTGCGGCCCTCGCTGTCCAACAGCAACGGCAGCGCGCCGAACCTGTTCGACATGTACAGCTTCGGTGCCAGCCGCAGCACCTTCCAGATCGACGCCAACCTCGGCACCCCGGCCGCGATGCTGGAAATGCTGCTGTACTCCCGGCCCGGCGTCATCGAACTGCTCCCGGCGCTGCCGTCGGCGTGGCAGTCCGGCCGGGTCACCGGCATCGGCGCCCGCGGCGGCCACCGCATCGACCTGACCTGGACCCCCACCCAGGTCACCGCCACCATCCACGCCGGCAGCACCGCCGACACCACCGTCCGCCACGGCTCCCGCGCGCGAACCCTCCCGCTGCACGCCGGCCACCCCACCACCGCCCACTTCCCCCGCTGACCGGCGACGCCGACCGGTACGCCACCACGACAACGGGCGGCGTACCGACAGGGCACTCAGCCTTCGGCGCCCTGCGACCGGCCGAACGGGGTGAACACGAACGACTCCGGGAACGGACCGTCGCCGTACCGCAGCGCGTACAGAATCGGCTGCGGCTCGTCGAAGCTGCCGCTGAAGTGCAGGCTGACCAACCCCGGATCGGCGTCGCTGGCGTAGACCAGTGTCTTGGAGTAGTGCGGGTTCGAGCCGCCACACAGCACCGAAGGCGGACCGAGCTCGCTCAGCACGTCGTCCAGGCGCCGATCCTGGGCGCACCACTCGACAGCCTGGGTATGCAGCCGCTCGTGGACCTCGCCTGGAATCAGCCGGTCGACCACGAGCCAGTCGTACCGCCAGGCGATCTCGGCGTAGACCGAAGCGACGGCGCCCAAGTGGTCCTGGTATCCGGGAAGTGCGGTCAGAAATCCACCGCGCACGCCGAGCGAAGTGAACGCCTGCCGTGCCCGGAGCGCCTCTGTCTCGTCTCGCACGGCTTCGTCGAGACCATCGACGAAGGCCATCGCGTCCAGCAGTATCCGAAGCGTGACCTCGGGGCCATACATGCTCGGACGGCGGAGCGCGCTGTTGAGCTGACGCAGGTGGTACTGGCGGACCTCGTCCAGGCTCGGCCGGGTCACGGGCCTGTCGTTCCTGCGGCCAGTCGTGCCCGGCTCATGATGATCGGTCACACGCTGATCCCGTAGCCGAGTTCTTCAGCGGCGATGCTCCAGAACGAGTTCTCGTCGGCGACGGCCGGCGCGTCGCGTTCCCGGAACCGGGCCAGCAACGCGTCGGTGAACCGGTCGGCGGCCTGCTCGGCCTCGTCGGCCTCGTCGGCCTCGTCCGACTCGTACGCCTGTGCCTCGGCGTCGGCCTTCGCGTACTCGTGGGTGAACGCGACGAACGCCTCGACGCTGGAGTTGACCAGGTCGGGCTGGTCCTCGTCGGGCAGTATCCACAGTGAACCGTCGTCACGGCGCACGCCCAGGGCGCTGATCCCGGGGTCCAGCGCGACGATCGCGTGCGGCACACCGTCGACCGAGCGCTCGGCCAGCGGAGCGGCCTGCCACTCGCCCGGATAGGGGCAGCCGGCGGAACCGGCGAACAACGCGACCAGCGCGGCATCATCCATGCGCAGAATCTAGCCGCGCCCACCGACATCCGACCGAGGGCAGCGACGCGGATCGAGCCGGGACCTGCCATGCCTTGACAGGAATATAACCACAGAGGCATATTGGGGGAGTGGATCGGCTCTGGTCGGCGCTGAGCGAGACGCACCGGCGACGCATTCTGGACCTGCTGCGGGACCGACCGTGCTCGGTGACCGAGCTGGTCGAGGCGCTGGGCCTGGCCCAGCCGGCAGTGTCCAAACACCTGCGGGTGCTGCGCGAGGCGGGGCTGGTGCGGGTGCGCATCGAGGCGCAGCGCCGCATCTACAGCGTCGACCCGGCTGGCATTCGCGCCCTCGACGACTGGTTGACGCCGTACCGGCGGCTGTGGAACGAGCGGCTCGACGCGCTGGGGTGGCACCTGGACGCCACCGACGACGATCCCGGGCATCGCAACGCCCACCACGATCACGGGAGGATCTGATGGAACGCGGAACACTCATCGAACACGAGGGCCGGCCGGCGGTCCGGTTCGAGCGCCACTACCGGCACTCCGCCCAGCGGGTGTGGGCGGCGATCACCCAACCGGACGAGCTGGCGCACTGGTTCCCCAGCGCGGTACGGATGTCGGCGGAGGTCGGCGGCGCGATCGAGTTCACCGAGGACCCGAACGTGGCGCCCGGCACCGGGACGATCCTGGCCTACCAGCCACCGCACCGGTTGGCCTACAGCTGGGGTGACGACGAGCTGCACTTCGACCTCGTCGAGGACGGCGCCGGCGGCTGCGTCCTGACGATGGTGCACGTACTGGCGGCGCGCGACACCGCGGCCCGCACCGCGGCGGGCTGGACGATCTGCCTGGCCGAGCTGGACAAGCAGCTGGCGGGCGAGAACCCGGCCGGGCCGCACAGCGCCGACGCGCAGCCGTGGCGACCGGTGTACGACGAGTACGTCGCGGCCGGCATGCCGTCCGGCGCCCCGATCCCCGGCATGACCGACTGACGACCGCCGGCCGGCTCGGACCCGGACGGGCGGCACGACGCCGGCCGCCCGGCGTCACGCCGGCACGATGCCGGCCGCCCGGCGTCACGTCGACACGTCACGTCGACACGATGCCGGACCCCGGCGTCACGTCGGGGTGGTGCCGGATTCGGTGGCGTCGGCGGGTTCGGTGGTGGCGAGGGTGGCGGCCCAGGTGGCGAGCAGTTTCAGGTTGTCGGCGGTGGGGGTGTTGGGGTCGGCGGTGTAGACGTTGAGCCGCAGTTCCGGTTCGGAGGCGAGCGGCATCGACTCGAAGTTGAGGTCGAGCCGGCCGACGACCGGGTGGCGCAGCCGCTTGCGGCCGCTGCGGTGGAACTTGACGTTCTGCGCGGCCCAGTGCGCTCGGAACAGGTCGCTGCGGGTGGACAGCTCGCCGATGAGGGCGACGAGGTCCTTGTCGTGCGGATTGCGGCTGGCCTCCAGTCGCAGCATCGCGGCGGCGTCCGCGGCGATCCGGTCGTGGTCGACGAAGAACTCCTGCGCCGCCGGATCGAGGAAGGCGAACCGGGTGGTGTTGGCCGGCCGCTTGCCGGTCGCCCCGGCCACCGGCGAGGCGAGGACGGGAGAGTACAGCGCCCGGGCCATCGGGTTCATCGCGAGGATGTCGTGTCGGGCGTTGCGTACCCAGGCGGGCGCGTCGCTGATCGCGTCCAGCACCTGCTGGATGACCGGCCGTACGGTGGTCGCGACGGGTCGGCGGCGCCGGTTGGTGGCCGGGCCGGCGGCGCGGGCGAGCGCGAACAGGTGCTCGCGTTCGGCCTCGTCGAGCTGCAGCGCGTTGGCGACGCCGTCCAGGACGGAGTCGGAGGCGCCGGCCAGGTTTCCCCGTTCCATCCGCACGTAGTAGTCGACGCTGACGCCGGCGAGCAACGCGACCTCCTCCCGGCGCAGCCCCTTGACCCGCCGGTGTCCGCCGTAGGCGGGCAGCCCGGCCTGCTCCGGGGTGATGCGTTCGCGCCGGGAGATCAGGAAGTCCCTGACCTGGGCACGCTGCTGCGGGGTGTCCACCCGGTCCACGGTAGGCGCGGGTACGCCGGCCAGGGAGGTAAAGCTGTTACCTCTCAGGCGGGCGGCTCGGCTCCTAGCCTCGAAGCCATGACCTCGACTCCAGAACTGATGTTGAACAACGGTGTGAGCATGCCCGCGCTCGGGCTCGGCGTGTTCCAGAGCCCGCCGGAGGAGACCGCGACCGCGGTCGAGACGGCCCTGCGGGTCGGGTACCGGCACATCGACACCGCCGCCGCGTACGGCAACGAGCGGCAGGTCGGCGAGGGCATCCGGCGCTCCGGGCTGGACCGCGGCGACGTGTTCGTCGAGACCAAGGTGTGGGTCAGCGACTACGGCTACGACACGACGTTGCACGCCTTCGACAAGGCCACCCGCAAGCTCGGCGTCGAAGCGCTCGATCTGCTCATCCTGCACCAGCCGGCCCCGGACCGCTTCGACCAGACGATCGCGGCATACCAGGCGTTGGAGACGCTGCTGGCCGACGGCAGGGTACGGTCGATCGGCGTCAGCAACTTCATGCCGCACCACCTCGACGAGTTGTTGAAGCAGACCACGATCGTGCCGGCGGTCAACCAGATCGAGCTGCACCCGTACTTCGCCCAGCCGGAGGTCCAGCGCGCCGACGCCGCGCACGGCATCCTCACCCAGGCGTGGTCGCCGATCGGGGGCATCACGTTCTACCCGGGCTGGGGTGAGCACCGCCGCAACGTCCTCGACGACCCCACCATCGGCGCCATTGCCGCCGAACACGGCAAGTCCGCGGCGCAGGTGATGCTGCGCTGGCAGCTGCAGCACGGCCGCTCCGCGATTCCGAAGTCCACCAACCCGGGCCGGATCGCCGAGAACTTCGACGTGTTCGACTTCGAACTGACCGCCGACCAGCTGGCCCGCATCGATGCGCTGGACACCGGTGTACGCAACGGCCCCGACCCCGACGTGCCGCGCCCGGAGATGTTCGCCCGGGTCATCCCGGAGGACTGAGCCCGCCGAACGTCACGCAGCCAGATCGGGCCGCGCCGCGCCTCGTGGCGGCTCGACCCCGCCTGGCGCAGCCGATACAGGAGCGCATCGAGCGGCGTGCCGGCGCCGACTTCGAGACGGGCATCGGTACCGACCTGCCGCGGGCCGGGTCAGCTCGTGGTGCGGCGACGCTGCCGGTAGGCGGCGACGCGGGCCCGGTTCTGGCAGGTCACCGAGCAGAAGCGGCGGTCGTGCGTGGGTGAGGAGTCGACGAACACGTCGGCGCAGGCCCGCCCGGTGCAGACTCCCAGCCGGTCACTGCCGTACCGGTCGAGGTGGTCGCGCAGCGTCAGGGCGGCCGCCGCGACCAGCGCGTGTGCCGGCGCGCCGACCGTCCAGGCGGCCCGGACACCGTCCGCGCCGTCGAGGACGGTCGGGCGTACCCCGGTGTCGGTGAGCAGCGCGACGACCAGCGCGACGCGTTCGGTCGGATCGGTACTGGCGAAGACGGGGTGCAGCAGGTCGGCGGCCCGGCGCAGCGCCTGCTCGTCGGCGTGCTCGTGGGGTACGCCGAGGTCGGCCGGCGGTCGGGCCGGGAACGGGTGGTCGGCCTCGCCGGCGACATCGCGCGGCACGGTGCCCCATTCGTTCACCAGCTGCACGAGCACGGCCGGCTGCATCGCGTCGAGCGTGATCGGCACTCGTTCAGTGTAACGCGCAGCCTAGCCTCAGCGCGTTGCAAGGCGTACGGTACTAAGCATGCCCAGTGCGTTACGGGTCTGCTCGTGATCGACGCCAGCCTGCTGCCCGCCTACGTCGTGGCCGTGCTGCTGATCGCCCTCGCGCCCGGCCCCGACATGGCCTACATCGTCGCCGCCGCGACCGCGCACGGACCGCGGGCCGGGGTGCTGTCCGCCGCCGGTATGGCGCTGGGCATGGTCGTGCACGTCACGGCCACCGCGGTCGGGCTCGCCGCGCTGCTGGCGGCCGTGCCGGTCGCGCTGGACGCGATCCGCCTCGCCGGCGCGGCCTACCTGGGCTGGCTCGCCGTGGACACGCTGCGGTCGGCCACCGGCGGCGGGCTCACCGGCCACGCCGCCCCGAGCCGCGGCCGGCTGCTGCGCCGCGCCACGCTGACCAATCTCGCAAATCCGAAGGTGATCCTGTTCTTCGCCGCGTTCCTGCCGCACTTCGTCCGGGTCGATCGCGGCGCGGTCGCCGGCCAGCTCCTGCTGCTCGGCGCGGTGTTCCTGCTCGTCGGGCTGGTGGTGGACAGCGCGATCGGCCTCGCCGCCGGCCAGCTGCGCACCGCGCTGGCGCCGGGCTCGCGGGCCGGCCGCGCTCTCACCGTGCTGGCCGGCGCCACCTTCGCGGTACTGGCCGTGCTGTTGGTGGTCGACGTCGTCACGGCGTGGCGCGCAGCAGCGCGGTGACGAGCCGGTCGAGGCCGGCGCTCGCGCGTGCGGCCGGGTACTCGCCGGTGAGCGCGGCGCGCAGGTCGGCGGCGAGCGGCGCGAGCAGTGCGTGGGCCAGGTAGTCGGCGTCGAGTTCCGGCCGGGCGTCGTGCAGCAGGATCGCCACGTGCCGATGCCAGAACCGGTACGCGCCGATCCGGTACCGGGCACCGGGGCTGGCGGTCTCGGACACCCGGATCAGGTCGAGGTGGGTGTCGAGGAACCGCGCGTACGCGGCGAGGAAGGCGCGCAGTCGCTCGCCGGGCGGTGCGCCGGGTCCCAGCGGCGGTTCGCCGGACAGGATCTGTTGCTGCAGCACGCTCTCGCGGGCGTCGAGGACCGCGACGGCGAGGCCGGCCTTGTCGCCGAACCGGCGAAACAGCGTGCCCTTGCCGACACCGGCGGCGGCGGCGACGGCGTCCATCGACACCGCGCCGACGCCGTGTTCGGCGAACAGCCGCTCGGCGGCGTCGAGGATCTTCGCCCGGTTCCGTACCGCGTCGGCGCGGGCCGCGGGCGCGGTGGGTGCGGCGAGGCGCAGCAACTCCGGGGGAGCACTTGCAGAAGCGGACTGCGGTCCGTTAATGTCGTCCATGGCAAGTGGACTGTAGTCCGTATCAATCGAAGGGCGCCACCCATGACCGCATCCATCACCCGCGACGAGCTGCGCGCGGCCGTCGAGGCCGGCACCGTCACCGTCGTCGACGCCCTCGGCGGCGAGTACTGGCAGCGGCAGCACCTGCCCGGAGCGATCCCGCTCGTCGCGGCCGAGGTTCAGGCCCGGGCCGCGGACCTGCTGCCCGACACCGCCGCGCCGATCGCCGTCTACTGCTCCAACCCCGCCTGCGGCAACAGCAAGGACGTCGCCGCGCGGCTCGAACGACTCGGGTACACCGACGTCCGGACCTACCGGGAGGGCATCGAGGACTGGGTCGGCGCCGGCCTGCCCACCGAGGCGACGACGGAGGCGCGGGCATGACCACCACACCCATGCCGGTACGAACGGTCGACGGGGTCACGCTGCCGGCGCCCGGCAGCTGGCGCATCGACCCCGGCCACGCCGAGGTCGCGTTCGTGGGCCGGCACTTCCTGATCACGAAGGTCCGCGGTCGGTTCACCGGGGTCCAGGGCGCCGTCGCGGTGGCGGAGACACCGGCCGACTCGTCGGTCACCGTCGACATCGACATGACCACCGTCGACTCCGGCGACGCCACCCGCGACGAGCACCTGCGCTCGGCGGACCTGTTCGACGTCGAGCGGTACCCGACCGCGACGTTCCGCAGCACCGAGGTGCGCTGGCACGGCACGCAGGGAACGGTCACCGGCGAGCTGACCGTGCACGGCGTCAGCCGGTCCGTCGAGCTCGCCGCCGAGTTCCGCGGGCACGTCCGCGATCCGTGGGGCGGCGACCGCGCCGTCTTCTCGGCCACCACCACCATCGACCGGGAGGCGTTCGGGCTGACCTGGAACATGGTGCTCGACAGCGGCAGCCTGCTCGTCTCCCGCGAGATCACCGTCGAGATCGAGGTGGAGACCGTACTGGAGCCGCACTGACCAGGCATGCCACGACCGCGAGCCACGGTCGGACCCAGCGTCGCCGGGCGCCCGATCCCGGGTGGCCCGGCGGCGCGGGGGCGAACCGTCTCGCTGCCCGCAACCGGATCCGGGCGGGCCGCCGACCGAGCGGGTGCCGGTACGACTCCGCCGTGACGGCGCCGAGGCGTCCCAGCTACGGTGACGGTCGCCGGGGTGGCCCCGGCGCACGGGGAGATGTCGGTGACCACCGACCACACACGGCACGGCCCTCGCGTCGCTGCGGCGGCGAGGCGGACGGGAGTACGACATGGGCACCGCACTGATCGTCGGTGACGTCCAGCGGGGCATCACCGGCAGCTATCCGTTCGCCGCGCGGGTCGTACCGCCGCTCACCGACCTGCTGCCCCGCGCCCGGGCGGCCGGCGTACTGGTCGTGTTCGTCCGCTTCGGCTTCCGGGCCAACGGCACCGACCTGCCGCCGAACAACCCGCTGTTCCGGTCGTTCTTCGACGCCGGGGACGCCTTTCACGAGCAGTCGGACGGACCGGAGATCGCCCTGCCGGTCACCGCCGACGACGTCGTGATCCTCAAGCGCCGTGCCAGCGCGTTCGCCGGTACCGACCTCGATCTGGTGCTGCGCGCGCGGGGCGTCGACACGCTCGCGATCGCGGGCGTGGCCACCAGCGCCATGGTGGCCGCCACCTGTTACGACGCAGCCGACCGCGACTACCGGCTGACCGTCCTGCGCGACGGCTGCGGCGACGGCGACCCGGCCGTACACGACTTCTTCATGGACACCGTGTTCCCCAGCCGTGCCGTCGAGGTCACCTCCTGCGCGGACTGGCAGCCGGCCTGAGACCGGTGCCGGTCGTCGCCTCGTACGAGCCGGCGCACGGCTAGGCTGCGGACGATGGCACGGACCAAGGGGGACCACGACGCCCGGCGCCGCGAGGTGTCCGAGGCGGTCTGGCGGGTTCTCGACGCGCACGGGTTCGGTGGCCTGACCCTGCGCGCGGTCGCCGCCGAGCTGGGCGCCACCACCGGCCTGCTGACCCACTACTTCGCCACCAAGCGCGACCTCGTCGCGTACGCGCTCGACCTGCTCGAACAGCGCACCCTCGACCGGCCCCGCGAGACGGCACCGGACGAGTCGGCGGCGCTGCGGGTCGCGCTGCTCGGGGTTCTGCCGCTGACCGCCGAGGCGGCGACGAGCAACCGGATCTGGGTCTCCTCCTGGGATCCCGCGCTCGCCGACGCCGGGCTCAGCCGCGACCACGCCCGCCGGTACGCCCGCAGTCGCGACCGGCTGCGTGACCTGGTCGCCGCCGGGCAGCGGCGCGGCGACCTCGCCGCAGGCGACCCGGCCGACATCGCCGCCGGTGCGCAGGCGTTCGTGCTCGGGCTGGTCGTCCAGTCGCTGTTCGAGCCGGCCGCGTTTCCGGCCCGGCGCCAGGTCGAGCTCGTGGACGGCTACCTGCGTACCCTCTCGCCGACGCCACGCTGACGCCGGACCCGGTGCGGTACCGGCGATGCGCGGCTGTCGGACCTCGCGCCGAGACCACGGGGGCTACGGCATCGCGCGTCCGGTACCTATGCTGGACGACACGCGTGCCCCATAAGGCCGATTCGGATGGGTGAGGCCGATGCGACGAACGCTTCTGGTGGTGCCGGCCCTGCTGCTCGCCGCCGCCGGTACGGGTGCTGCCGGTTGCTCCGCGGACCGGGAGAGTCCCGAGCGCTCCGCGGCGTCCGGTCGGGCGACCCCCACCCGGGCCATGATCACGTGGGTGGATGCGGTGTGCGCCGCCGACGACGACCTGCAGGCGAAGCAGGGCGCCGTCCGGGTCCTCGCCTACAGCATGGTTCCGCGCCAACCGACCCGCACGGAGATCGTCCGTCTCGTCGCCGGGGCTCGCCGGGATCTTCAGCAGAGCCTGACGACCTTCCAGAAGATGGACAAGGGGACGGTCGAGGGCGGCGACCGGCTGGTCGCCGCCTACGTCGCGGCCGTGCGGGACGCGGTCTCCGCGATCAAGAAGCTGGAGACGACCGCGAAGGACAGCTCCGTTTCCCACGACGTGCTGCTCGATGTTCCCGGCGACCTTGCCCGCGCGATCACGGTGGCGCCGGCGGGCACCGACCTGCCGACGCTGCGCGGCCGCAACGCGGCGCTGGACCGGGCGTACCGGCAGGCCGACAGCTGCCAGCACAAGCACTATCGGCCGGCGCGGACGAGCCCGAAGCCCACCTCGACGACCTAGCGGAACCTCGACGCCGCGCCGAGCGGGCAGTCGAACAGGCCTGGCACAGCCGGACCAGCTGGCCGTGACGACGTTCCGGCTCAGCGGAGGTGGCCGTCCCCGGTGACCACGTACTTGGTGCTGGTCAGCTCGGGCAGCCCCATCGGCCCGCGGGCGTGCAGCTTCTGGGTGGAGATGCCGATCTCGGCACCGAAGCCGAACTCGCCGCCGTCGACGAACCAGGTCGACGCGTTGACCAGTACCACGGCGGCGTCGACGCGGGCCACGAAGTCGCGGGCCGCCGACTGCGAGCGGGTCACGATCGCCTCCGAGTGGCCGGAGGAGAAGCGCCGGATGTGCTCGACCGCGGCGTCCAGGCTCGGCACGTCGGCCACGGCCAGATCCAGCGACAGGTACTCGCGCGACCAGTCGTCGTCGGTGGCGGGCACCACCTCGACGCCGACCTGCTTTCCTTGTGCCGCAACCGATGCGTCGCCGTGTACAGTGACGCCCGCCGCGGCGAGGGCCGGCAGCAGCATCCGGTGGAACCGAGCCGAGACCGCCTCGTGCACCAGCACGGTCTCGGTCGAACAGCACACCGACGGTCGGCCGGTCTTGCCGTTGAGCACGATGCCGAGCGCGTCGTCGAGATCGGCGTCGGCGTCGACGAACACGTGACAGTTGCCGACCCCGGTCTCGATGACCGGGACCGTGGACTCCTCGACGACGGTACGGATGAGGGCCGCGCCGCCGCGCGGGATCAGCACGTCGACCAGGCCGCGCGCCCGCATCAGCGCCCGGACCGCGTCGTGCGTGCCGCCGGGCACCAGCTGCACCGCGTCGGCGGGCAGGCCGGTGGCGTCGAGCGCGTCCCGCAGTACCGCCACGATCGCCTCGTTGGAGCACCGCGCGGACGCGGAGCCACGCAGCAGTACGGCATTGCCCGACTTGAGGGTGAGCCCGGCGGCGTCGACGGTGACGTTCGGACGGCCCTCGTAGACGATGCCGACCACCCCGAAGGGGACCCGGAGCTGGCGCAGCTCCAGCCCGTTCGCCAGGGTGGAGCCGCGGACGACCTCGCCGACCGGATCGGGCAGCCCGGCGACCGTGCACAGCCCGTCCGCCATCCCCTCGACCCGGCGATCGTCGAGCGTCAACCGATCCAGCATCGCCGCGGCGGTGCCCGTGGCACGGGCGGCGGACACGTCGAGTTCGTTCGCGGCGAGGATCTCGGCGCTGCGCGACACCAGCGCCGCGGCCATCGCCTGCAACGCCCGGTCCTTCGCCGCGCGCGGGGCCATGGCCAGCTCGGATGCGGCCGAACGCGCGCGCAAGGCGCACTCCCGTACCGCGTACGCCGCGCCGACCTCATCGGACTCGCGGGCGGTGGAGTCCGGCGGGTTCGGTTCTGGTGCACCGGATCGAGCGGGGTCGCCGCAGGCTCGTCTGTCGTCGTCGGACCGCGGGTGGTGGGTCGTGATCACGATTCCTCCGTTCGGGGTGACGCCGGGCGCAGGAACGTTCGGTCGAAGCGCCGGATGCAGCCGGTGCGCGCGCTCAGCTCCCACAGGCGCCGGGCGTCCTCGTCGCGGCGGATGCGGTCCCGGTAGCGCTCGTAGTCGGCCAGGCTCGGGAAGGAGAACAGCGCGTACCCGATGTCGTTGGCGCCCTCGTGCGGCAGGTAGCAGCCGTGGTGGACGCCGCCGTTGCGGGCAACGATCGGGATCCAGCCGGTGAGGTACTCCTCGAAGGCGTCGACCCGAGCCGGGTCGATCTCGTACCGCAGGTGGCAGGTGATCATCCGCTGCCCTTTCCGTGCCGCGCCGACGTGCTGCTATCTTCATCGTAACAACTGTTATGTGAATCGGAGTCAGCATGTTCGCGCGCACGCTGCGAGACGGCGCCAGCCTCCGGCCGCTGGAGCCGTGGCACGCCGAGGAGTTCGCCGCCCACCTGGACCGGGCCCGGGAACACATCCGACCGTGGGTCGGCCCCGGGTTCGTCACCGACGACCTCGACGGCGCCCGCGGCACGCTGCGGGGCTACGCCGAGCGGCAGGCCGCCGACGGCGCCCGCCTGTTCGGCATCTGGCTCGACGGCACGCTGGTCGGTGGCGTGATGTTCACCGCGTTCGACGCGGCCCTGGGCTGTTGCGAGATCGGCTGCTGGCTGGAGCCGGGTGCCGAGGGGCGCGGCCTGGTCACCCCGGCCTGCGCCGTGCTGCTCGACTGGGCGCTGGGCACCCGGGGGCTGCACCGCGCCGAGTGGCACTGCCGCGCCGACAACGAACGCAGCGCCGCGGTCGCCCGTCGCCTCGGCATGACGCTGGAGGGGGTGCGCCGGGAGTTCTGGCCCTACGCCGGCATTCGGTACGACAAGCAGGTCTGGGCGATCCTCGCGCCGGACTGGAAGGCGCGCACGGCATAGCCGCGCGGTCCACCCGGCCGGTGGCTCCGACCGCGACCGAGCCGTTCGAGTACCAGAGGAGGGTGTGCTGATGGCCGACGCACGCGAGAGCACGGCGAACGAACACGACGACCTGGCCGATCCCTACCGGCCGCGCCGGGAACGGGCCCTGGCCGCGGCGCTGCACGCCGGTTTCGCCGGCCTGATCGCGACGCCCGGTCCGGACCTCGCGTACCTGACCGGCTACACGCCGACGACGGCCAGCGAGCGGTTCACCGCACTGCTGCTGACCCCGGACATCGAACCGACCCTGGTGGTACCCACGCTGGAACGTCCGGATGCTGAACGCGTCGGCGCCGCGCCCCGCTATGCGGACTGGCGCGACGAGACCGACCCGTACGAGGTCGTCGCGGCCCTGCTGGGCCGGACGGGCCGCTACGCCGTCTCCGACGCGGCCTGGGCGCTGCACCTGCTGGCGCTGCAGGACACCATCCCGACGGTCGGCTACACCGCGATGACCGTCGCGCTGCCGATGCTGCGGGCGGTCAAGGACGCCGCGGAACGCTCGCGCCTGGCGGCAGCCGGGGCCGCCGCCGACGCCGTCTACGAACGGATCGTCGAGACCACGTTTGCCGGCAGCCGGGAGCGCGACGTGGCCGCCGCCCTCGCCGCGATGCTGCGCGAGCACGGGCACGAGCAGGTCGACTTCACCATCGTCGCGTCCGGCCCGCACTCGGCGAACCCGCACCACGACCCCGGCGATCGGATCATCGAGACCGGTGACACCGTGGTGCTGGACTTCGGCGGCCTGCGCGACGGGTACGGCTCCGACACCACCCGCACGGTGCACGTCGGCGAACCCGCAGCGCAGGTCCGCGAGGTACACGAACTGGTCCGGACCGCGCAGCAGGCGGCGTTCGACGCGGTGGCGCCGGGTGTCCCGGGCGCGGAGGTCGACGCGGTGGCGCGCGAGGTCATCACCTCCGCCGGCTACGGCGAACACTTCATCCACCGCACCGGGCACGGCATCGGACTGACCACCCACGAGCCGCCCTACCTCGTCGCGGGGGAGAGGCAGGCGCTGGCGCCCGGGATGTGTTTCTCCCTGGAACCCGGCGTCTACCTGCCGGGCCGCTTCGGCGTCCGGATCGAGGACATCGTCCTGGTGACCGACACCGGCGCCGTGCGCCTCAACAACACCCCGCACCACCTCCGGATCGTCCGGTAGCGCCCGGGCTCGCCGCGATGCGAGGGATCAACCCGGCCCGGACGGTCGACGAGGACGAGCGCGGGAAGACCGCGTGCGGTCGAACAACGGCGTTCGCTAGCGTGCGGGCCATGGTGAGTCCGGAAGCGAACGAGGTGGGGGCTGCCGGTCACCACCCGCCAGCCCCCTGAACCGCTGAGCTACCGGTACCGCCGCGGCGTCGTCCGCCGCGGTCGGACCCGGGCGCTGGCCGTGGTGACGAGAAGCCCGCCGTTGCCTCTCCTCACCTCGGAGCTCGTTCGATGCCGCTGTCGCTCTACCTGCTCGCCCTGGCGATCTTCGCCATGGGTACCTCGGAGTTCATGCTCGCCGGCCTGCTGCCGGGCATCGCCGCCGATCTCGGCGTACCCGTCGGAACGGCGGGGACCCTCGGGTCGGCGTTCGCGATCGGGATGGTTCTCGGTGCACCGCTGATGGCCGCGCTCGCCCGGACCTGGCCGAGGCGTACCGGCCTGGCCGGGTTGCTGGTCGTGTTCGCGGCGGCGCACGTCGCGGGTGCGCTGACCCCGAGCTTCCCGATGCTGTTCGCCACCCGGATCGTGGCCGCCCTGGCGAACGCCGGCTTCCTCGCCGTCGCCCTGACCACCGCCGCCACCCTGGTACCGCCGGGCCGGAAGGGCCGCGCGCTGGGCGTGCTGCTGTCGGGTACGACGGTGGCCACGGTCGCCGGAGTGCCGGCCGGATCGGTACTGGGCACGGTGCTCGGCTGGCGGGCCACGTTCTGGGCGGTCGTCGCGGTCTGCCTGCCGGCGCTGCTGGGCATCCTGCTCGCGATCCCGCGGCGATCCGGGCAGCCGGCCGCGCCGGCCGGGCCGGCGCTGCGGGCCGAACTCGGCTGTCTCGCCCGGCCGCGGTTGGTCCTGGTGATGGTGTTGGGTGCGCTGGTCAACGCGGCGACGTTTGCCAGCTTCACGTTTCTCGGGCCGGTGGTGACCGGCACCGCCGGGCTCGGCCGGCTCTGGATCTCGGTGGCGCTGGTGCTGTTCGGCGCCGGCTCGTTCGTCGGCGTCACCGTCGCGGGCCGCCTGTCGGACGCCCGTCCCGGGCTGGTCGTCGCCGTCGGCGGCCCGCTGCTGCTCGCCGGTTGGCCGGCTGCCGCGCTGCTGGCCGGCGAGCCGGTTGCGCTGCTGTGCCTCGTGTTCGTCCTGGGCGCGCTGTCGTTCGCGGTGGGCAGCACGCTGATCACCCGGGTGCTCCACGAGGCCGCGAGCGCGCCGACGATGGCCGGATCGTACGCCACCGCGGCGCTCAACCTGGGGGCCGCGGCCGGGCCGCCGGCCGCCGCGATCGGCCTCGCCGCGTCGATGCGGCCCACCGCTGCACTGTGGACCAGTGGTCTGCTGGTGCTGGTCGCCCTCGTGGTCGCCGCGGCCGGGCGTGGCGTTCTGGCCGTCGGCCGGGGTGTGCGCCGGCCGGCGGCGGTCAGTCAGGGTGGGTCGCGGTCGTCTCGTCGGAGGTGAGCACCTCGCGGGCCTGGTTGGCGGCGCGGGTGATGCTTTCGCCGACGAAGTCCATGAACCGGGCGATGTTCTCCAGCCGGACGGCGGCCGGGGCGTCGGCGCCGAGCACCTCGACGCCCTCCCGGGCCGTCTGGGCGAACTGGGCGTGTCCGCGGGCGCTGGCGATCATCGACTGGTACCAGACGTCGTTGTCGACCACGTAGCGCTCCCGGCGGCGCTCGTCGCGCTGCCGGCCGACCAGCCCCTGACCCTCCAGGAACGCCACCGCCTTGGACACCGACGCCGGGCTGATCTGCAGTTGGTGGGCCAGCTCGGCCGCGGTCATGCTGCCCGCGTCGGTGGTGATCAGGCAGGTCAGCACCCGCGCGGTCATCTTCGGCAGGCCCTGCTGCATCAGCAGCGTGGTGAAGCTTTCCTGGTACTCGCGGATCGCCTCGGTGTCGCGCCCGTCGGTCGGTGCCGGTTGGGCGCCGCGAGGAGTGGCCGGGCGACGCCGGTGCGCGCGGCGTTCGGTGGCACGGTGGGCGAGCTCGGCGCGGTAGCCGGTGGGCCCGCCGTTGCGGAGTACCTCGCGGGTGATCGTCGAGGTGGGTCGGTCGAGCCGGCGGGCGATCTCGGCGTAGGCGAGGCCGTCACCGAGGCCCAGCGCGATCTGTTGGCGTTCCTGCTGGGTGAGCCTGCCTCCGGGCACCGTGGTCTCCTCGTGTCTGCGTCGCCGCGAGCATAGCGTTCACTTCCTATCCATTGCAACACCAGGGCCGAGTGTTGTTGCGTTAGGTTCCCAACGGTTGCAACGAAAACTGCATCTCTACCTGCTAGAACGCACTTTCAGTGCAACAACGCTCTTGCTCATTATGGAAAGGCAACGTAGCGTTTCCGGTGTTGGAAACAGAGCGCCACCGACCCGCAGGAGCCCGTCATGCAGACGTTCACCACCACCGCCCCGATCACCGCCGCGCTGGACATCCCGGCCGGGCGCATCCAGTTCATCGCCGCGGAGCGCGGCGACACCACCGTCGAGATCCGGCCCGCCGACGCCGGCCGCAAGCGCGACCGGACGCTGGCCGAGGAGACCACGATCGACTACGCCGACGGCACCCTGCGCATCCAGGCGCCGACCAGGAACCAGTACCTCGGTCCCTCGGGCGCCGTCGAGGTCACCGTGCAGCTGCCCGCCGGGTCCCGGATCGAGGCCAGGACCGCCAGCGCCGAGTTCCGCGGCGTGGGCCGGCTCGGCGACATCGACTACGACAGCAAGCACGGCCCGATCAAGATCGACGAAGCCGCCAGCGTGCAGCTGACCACCCTCGCCGGCGACGTGACCGTCGGTCGCCTCACCGGCGCCGCGCGGATCAACACCAGCAAGGGCGACATCCGTATCGACGAGGCGACGCGCGGCACGCTGACGCTGCGCACCGACGCCGGTGACGTGTCGGTGGGTGCCGCCGCGGGCGTGTCCGCCGAGTTCAAGGGCGGCACCCGATACGGCCGGATCCACGAGGCGCTGCGCAACGACGGCAGCATCGCGCTGACCATCGACGCGACCACCTCGTACGGCAACATCACCGCCCGCAGCCGCTGACCCACCGGGCCGGCGTCCCCGCACCGGGGCGCCGGCCCGGATCCCTTCCGTACCACGGTGAGAGGACCTCCCGATGAGTACCGACGCGAACTACCGAGCCGCCGAGAAGCTGCTGCGCCGGCCGGTGAGCCCCGGCGAGCTGGTCGTCGGCAACCAGATCCGTCCACAGTGGATCGAGGGCACCGGCCGCTTCTGGTACAAGGTGGCCACCGGCACCGGAACCCAATTCGTCCTGGTCGATCCGGCGGCCGGCACCCGCGAACCGCTGTTCGACCACGGCCGGCTCGCCGTCGCCCTGGCCGCGGCCGCCGGCCAGCCGGTCGACGCCGAGGCGCTGCCGTTCGGCACGATCGTGCTGCGCGCCGACGCCGTCGAGTTCCTCGCCTTCGACGGGTACTGGCGGTGCGGGCTCGACGACTACCGTTGCGCGCCCGCCGAGTTCACCCCGCCGGCCAACCCGCTGGACGTGCCGTCGCCGGACGGCAGCGTCGCCGTGTCGCGGCGCGGGCCGAATCTGTGGGCGGTGACCGGCGACCGCGAGTGGCCGCTGACCACCGACGGCGAACCCCATCACCAGTACGGCACCAGCCCGGAGAGCCTGGGCAACGGCACTCTGCTGCGCAAGTTCGGCATCCCGTACCTGCCGCCGGCCGTCGCCTGGTCACCCGACTCGACGAAGATCCTCACCCACCGCACCGACGAGCGCGACGTGCGGCAGACCGCGCTGATCGAGTCGCGGCCCGCCGACGGCGGCGCGCCGGCACTGCACACCCAGCGGTACGCCTACGCCGGCGACGCCGCCGCACCGCGCGCCGAACTGGTGGTACTCGACGTCGCCACCGGCACCGTGGTCCACGCCCAGGCCGATCCGCTGTTCGCCCCGACGGCCTCGCCGGTGCTGGGCAGATCGGCCTGGTGGGCCGACGACGGCTCCGCGGTCTGGTACCTGAGCCAGACCCGCGACCGGCGCACGCTGTCGCTGCACCGGCTCGACCCGACCACCGGCGAGGTGGCCACCGTGCTCACCGAGACCGGCGACACCCGGATCGAGCCCAACCAGTGGCTGTACGAGCCGCCCATCGTGCGGGTGCTCGCCGACGAGGTCCTCTGGTACTCCCAGCGCGACGGCTGGGGCCACCTGTACCGCTACGACCTGCACATCGGCGCGCTGGTCGACCAGGTCACCCGCGGACCGTGGGCGGTCCGGCAGATCCTGCACGTCGACAAGGACGCGCGGGTGGTCTACTTCACCGCCGCCGGCCTGGTCGAGGCCGATCCGTACCGGCGCAGCGTGTGCCGGGTCGGCCTGGACGGTGCCGGTTTCGCGGTGGTCACCGACGACGGGCTCGACCATGTCGTCACGATGCCGGCCGACCGCGCCTGGTTCGTCGACTCCGCCTCCACAGTGGACACCGCCCCGGTGACGACGGTACGGGACTGGGCCGGCCGGGTCCTGGTCGAGCTGGAACGCGCCGACACCGGCAAGCTGGAGGCATTGGGCTGGACGCCGCCGGAACGGTTCCGCGTCAAGGCCGCCGACGGGGTCACCGACCTCTACGGCGTGCTGTACCGCCCGCACGGCTTCGATCCCGACGGTCGGTACCCGGTGGTCGACAGCATCTACCCGGGACCACAGATCAACCGGGTCGACCCCTGCTTCGATCAAGGCGGGACGGGCCTGGACGCCGAACCGCTCGCGGCGCTCGGCTTCGCCGTTCTCGCCGTCGACGGACGCGGCACCCCCGGTCGCAGCAAGGCGTTCCACGACGCCTCGTACGGTCGGCTGTCCGAGGCGGGGTCGCTCGACGACCACGTCGCCGCGCTGCGCCAGCTTGCCGAGACCAGGCCGTGGCTGGACCTGGACCGGGTCGGCATGCTCGGCCACTCCGGCGGCGGGTACGCCGCCGTCCGGGCGATGCTGGACCACCCGGAGGTCTACCGGGTCGGTGTGGCACTGTCCGGACCGCACGAGCCACGGTTCTTCAGCCTCGACTTCGTGGAGGCCTACGACGGTGCCGGCAACCCCGACGCCTGGGCCCGATCGTCCAATGTGGACATTGCGGATCGGTTGACCGGCAAGCTGCTGCTGGTGCACGGGGAGATGGACGACCAGGTCCACCCGGACCACACGATGCGGCTGGCCGACCGGCTGGTCGCCGCCGGCAAGGACTTCGAGCTGCTCATCGTGCCCGGCGCCGAGCACCTGTTCATCGACTGCCTCGCCTACGTGCGCACCCGCTGCTGGGACTTCCTGGTCCGCGAACTGATGGGCGCTCGGCCACCGGCCTACCGCCCCGCCCCGATCGTCCTGGACCCCGACCTGCTCGGCGACCTGTTCGCCTGACGACGGCGAGCCCTCCGTCGCCACCCCCGACCCCGGCCACACCGAACCTGCCCGGCTCGGTATGGCCGCGGCCGGTCAGGGGGTGGCGCCGCGGCGGATCTCGATGTCGGCCGGCGGCGTGGTGGTGGGGTGTTCGTCGGTGCAGACCCGGACGCCGACGGCCCGGCCGGTCCTGGTGTCGACGAACCTGATCGGTGCGCCGGCGTCCTGCAGGTGCCGGTCGCCCCACTGCACCAGCGACAGGAACACCGGCAGCAACTCCTCGCCGGCCCCGGTCAACCGGTACTGGTCACGGGTGCGCTTTCCCTGCTCGCGGTAGGGGGAGCGGGCCACGATCCCGGCCGCTTCGAGCTGCTTGAGCGCCCGGGACACCGCCGGCGCGGAACTCTCGGTGCGGTCGACGAAGTCGTCGAACCGCACGGTGCCGAAGAACAGCTCGCGCAGCACCTGGAAGGCGGTCCGGGTGCTGAGCACCTCCAGCACCCGCGTCATCGAGCAGAGGCCACCGACGCGCCACCGGGTGCGGTCCCGAAGTTCGCCCTCGAAATCCATCTGGCTCCCCTGACTGACGCTTGCGTTAGCCAGCCTAGCATGATCTGATGGTCTGACTAACGAGATCGTTAGTCAGACGGTCCGGACTCCCGGCGGATCGCCAACCAGTGGGGGAGACACCATGACCGTCGTCGACACACTCACCCGACGCAACGAACGGTTCGCCCGAACCGGCTTCACGCCCGGACTGTGGATGCTGCCCGCCCTGCGCTCCGTGCTGCTGGGCTGCGTCGACCCACGGGTCGACCCCGCGCACGTGCTCGGCGTCGACACCGGAGAACTCGCGGTCATCCGCAACGTCGGTGGCCGCGTCACCCCCGACGCGATCGCCGAGATCGCGCTGCTCGCCCGGCTGACCCGCACCCTGCTCGCCGAGCACGCCCCGGTCGCCGACCTGATCGTGATGCAGCACACCGACTGCGGCATCACCCGCCTGCAGGATCCACCCGAGCAACTCGCCGGCTACTTCCACATCGACCCCGCGGCACTGCCGGACAAGCACGTCGCCGACCCGCGCGCCGCGGTCGACGCCGACGTCGCCGCGCTGCGGGCGGTACCGGAGATCGCCGCCGCCTTCCGCGTCAGCGGCATCGTGTACGCCGTCGAGACCGGACGTGTCGACGTCGTCACGGTCCAGCCGGCGCCGACGCCCTGACCATCGCGCCGGCTGGTTGGCCTGCCCCGTTCGTACCGGGGGACACCGGCTCGGGTGGGCCCGACCCGGCGTGGCCGCGGCGACCGCCGCGGCTCTGTCGGGGGCAGGCGGTACCGTCGGCGGCTATGGGCGGGGCGGACACCGACGGTGGGCAGGTTCTGGAAGCGTGGCGTGGCGGGTTCGGCCGGGCCGAACTGACCGCGCGGCGGGTGGCCGGGCTGCTGGAGGTGCCCGGCTGTGCCCGGCGCGAAGTGCTGGACGCCGCCGAGCTGCCGCTGCCCGATGTCGCCGGGCTGCTCGGCTGCCCGCCGCCGCGGCTGAGCCCGTTCGTGCACGCGCGCCGGCGCCGGTTCGACGCCGTGTGCACCGACGAAGACCTGGCGGCACTGCTGCCACTGGCCCGCGACGGGCTCGACCTGACGATCGACACCGGCCGCACCCGGCAGGTGCCCGGCGCCGGCGCGGCCGAGCGGGCCGCCGCCACCGAACGGCTGCTCACCGAGCTGCCCGAGCGTTCCCTGACCCTGCTGCGCGATCCGGTGCTGCCGCTGCGGCTCGGTGACCGCGAACAGTGGCTGACCCTGGACACCCTGCTGGTCACCGGCACGATGCCGCGGCACGTGGTCGCCATCCGTACCTTCCCGCGCCAGGACGGCGTCGCCGATCCCACCCAGGTGGCCGCCGCCGCCCGCGAGATCGCCGCCAGCGTGCTGGCGCTGCGCGCCCGCACCGAGGTGTCCCGCCGCGCCCTGCTGGTACTGCCGGAGAACGCGTCGCTGCAGCCGGTCGCCGCGCCGCTCGACGTCGCACCGCAGCTGGCCCGGCTCACCGCCCTGGTGCGTACCGCCGGCGACCGCTCCCGGCTCGCCGCACTGCTCGCCGCCACGCCGCCGCTGCCCGACCCGACCGCCGACGACGCCCCGGAGCGCACCGCCGCCGCGGTCGCCGCGCTGCCGCACCGGTTCGGCGACGGCTGCCTGCGCTGCGACCTGTTCACCTTCTGCCGCGGTGAGCAGGAGGACGCCGAGGCCATCGGCCGCCTCGGCACCGCGGTGACCAACGCCTGCGCCTCGGTGCCCACCGTCGACGCCGCGCTCGCGCTCGCCGACGGCAGCCGCGCCCCGGTCGGCGCCGCCGAAATCGCCCTCGCCGACGGCCTGTCCCGGGCCGCCCGCGCGCTCGAACTGGCCACCGCCCGATGAGCGATCTGGCCACCTACCGGCGGCTGCTCGCCCGGCGACAGCGGCGTGCCGTGCCCGCCGCCGCCCGCTGCCACCCCTACCTGGCCGGCGAGCCGCTGGTGATCGTCGGCTACCACCTGGCAGGGGAGCCGGCCGCACCGCTCGCCCTGCGGTACGGGACCGCGCCCGGCCGGTGGCGCACCGTCGTGGTGCCGGAGCCACGCGACCGCACCCTGCGCTTCGCCGCGCTCGCCACCTTCGGCGCCGACCTGCGCGACCACCTGGCCGGGTTCACCGACCGCGACGACGTGCCGGTGCTCGATCGCCGCGGCGTACAGACCGACACTGAGCAGGTCTGCCGGCGCGCGCCGCAGCTGCTGGTGCCGAACTCGACCACCGCCGCCTGGCTGTGCGACACGCTCGGCCGGTCCCTGCGCTACCTGCGCACCGACGGCGAACACCCGGTCGACCCGGTGCTGCCGGCCGTCGGCGCCGACCTGAGCTTCTTCGCCACCCGCCGGGTACTGCCCGGCTCCGCGCTGGTGCTCGCCGCCGGCGACCTGCTGACCACGCACTGGGTCACCGGCCAACTCCCCGCCGAGGACGCCAACCTGCACACCGCGCTCGCCTGGGTCGACCCGCAACGCGTCCCGGCCGGTGCATCCGGCTCGGCCGGGGCGGACGGCGACCCGGGATGGGCCTCCGGTGCCGACGGGGTGGCCGCGGCGCTGGCGGCCGAGGCGCTGCCGCCGGCCGGACCGGTGCCCGACCCGCACTTCGACGCGACCCGGCTGGCCCCGGCGATCGAGCGGTACCACGCCGACGGCGATCCGGCGCCGCTGACCGCACTGCTCGACGAGCCGCTCGACCCGGCCTGGCGGGCCACCTGGCGGGTCCGCGAGCTGGTCGCGGCGCTGCCGGCCGCCGCGCACGCCGAACCGCGCTGGGAGTCCGACCGCCGCGCCTGGACCCGCCACCTCGACCGGGTCGCCGCCGGTACCGCGCACTTCAGCGCCCGGCTCGACCAGCTCCGCGCGTTCCGGTTCCTCGGCGAGCTGGAGTCGCGCACCGCGGCGCTGGAACGGCAGATGGCGCTGGACGATCCGCTGGTGCTCGCCGGTTACGTCGCCTCCGGTGAGGCGCTGTCCGGCCAGATCGTCGCCCGCGACCACGAACGGCGCGAGCTCAACGCCCGCGGCAGCAAGGTGTTGCGCCCGCTGCTGCGGGTCCGGCCGCGGCTGGCCTTCGACCGCCCGGCCGGGACCGAGCTGTGGTTGGTCGACCGCCCCGGTGTCCAGGTGCGTACCGGCGTGGCCGGCGCCGACGGTGCGCTGGAGTGCATCGTGGTCAAGGGGATGGGGCGCACCCCGCAGCAGGCCGACGCGGCGTTGCCGGCGATCGGCGCCGACGTCGTGCTGGCACCGTTCGGCCCGCAACCGGTCTTCGGTGACACCCTCCCCGAAGACCTGCCCTGGACCCACCGCACCCCCGAACCCGACGACGGCCCCGATGCCGACGCCGAGGACACCGCCGAGCCGGCTGGCGGGCCGGGGCCCCGGCACGAGGCGACGGGGGAGCGACGGTGACCGGACCGTCGACCGCGTCGCCGGCCGCCGCGCACGCCGCGGCGGTCGAACGCACCTGGTCGCACCTGACCGGCGGTGCGCGCACGGTGGTGGTCGACTCGCCGCCCGGCGCCGGCAAGTCCACGCTGGTGCGGCAGCTGACCGCGCGGCTGGTCGACACCGGGGTGCAGGTGCCGGTGATCACCCAGACCAACGACCAGGCCGACGATCTGGCCGCGGCGATCGCCGGCGCCGTCGCGCCCGCCCGGGTCGGCCGGGTGCACGCCGGCGGCTACACGCCGCCCACCGCGGACGCCGGCGAGGCCCCGGTCGCGTACTCGACGAAGGTCGCGGATCTGGGCGGCTGCGCGGTGCTGGTGGCCACGGCCGCGAAGTGGGCGTTCGTCGACGCGGCCGACCACCACTTCGAGCTGGGCATCGTCGACGAGGCCTACCAGATGTCCTCGGCGGCGCTGGTGCGGGTCGCCGAGCTGTTCGACCGGCTGCTGCTGGTCGGCGATCCGGGGCAGCTGTCGCCGTTCACGATCGCCGACGAGCACGTGCTCCGCTCGTACGCGACGTGGCCGCTGGACACCGCCGCCGGCACGATCCTGCGTAACCACCCGGACACCCCGGTGGTGCCGCTGCCAGTGTCCTGGCGGCTGCCGCCGAGCGCCGCCGCGCTGGTCTCGGATTCCTTCTACACCAGGCCGTTTCGCGCCGGTACGCAGCCGGGGCAACGCTCGCTGCGGATCGCCGCACCCGGCACCGACGCGTACGGCCAGGTGCTGTCGACGGCCGCCGCCACCGGCTGGGGCCTGCTGGAGCTGCCCGAGGCGTACCTGCCGCGCACCGACCCGGCCGCGGTCGCCGCCATCGCGACGCTGGTGACCCGCCTGCTCGGTACCGACGTGTCCACAGTGGACGAATCCGGTGCCGGGGTGCTCACACCCGCGCAGCTGGCGGTCGGGGTGACCCACCGCGACCAGCGGGCGTTCGTGACCGCGGCGCTGGCCGAGCACGGCATCGCCCCGGGCACCGTCACCGTCGACACCGCGAACCGGCTGCAGGGCCGCCAGTACGAGCTGGTCGTCGCCTGGCATCCGCTGTCCGGCCGGCGCGACGCCTCGGCGTTCCACCTGGAGGCGGGCCGGCTGTGCGTACTGGCCTCCCGGCACCGGCACGCCTGCGTCGTGGTCTCCCGCGCCGGCGTCGCCGACCAGCTCGCCGCCTACCCCGCCGACGAACCGGTCTGGCTGGGCGCCGACCCGCCGCAGGTCGACGGCTGGACCGCCAACCTCACCTTCCAGTCCCATCTCGACACCGTCCGCGTCGCCCTGCCCGGACGCTGACCGCCGGGCCGCGTGCGACCCTGACCCGGCGGTCGCAGCGACCCTGACCCGGCGGTCGCTTGCGACCCGACACGGTGGTCGCTTGCGGTCCTGGCCCTGCCGTCGCGGCGGTCTTGACCCGGCCCCGAATCCGGCGGGCAGCCGGGGCTGGGGGCTCGACCGAGGTTTGAGGGTTGCCGGTGCAGTCACGCGGCGATTCGGAGGAAAAGCCTTCCTCGATCGTTCAACGATACGATTCAGGGGCATGACGTCGAACCCGCACTCCGCCCGCGGAGACTTCCCGCTGTCCATGGACGAGCTGCGCGTCGTGGCGCACTACGCCGTCGGGGCTGCCCGCGACGTCCTGCCGGTCTTCGAACGGGCGGTACCCGGCGATCCCCGTCCCCGTGCCGCGATCGACGCCGCCTGCTGCTTCGTGCACGGCGGCCGCCGGACGTCGCTGCAGCGTGTCGCGTCCGTCGCCGCCCACCGGGCCGCCCGGGCGGCACCCACCGACATCGCCCGACTGGCCGCACGAGCGGCCGGCGACGCCGCATCCGCGGCGTACCTGCATCCCATCGCCCGGGCCAGCCAGGTAGGTCACATCCTGCGGGCGGCCGCCACCGCCGCGCACATCGCGCAGCTGCGCGCCGGTGGGGACCCCGCGGTCGCCGACGCGTTCCTGGACCGTTCGCGGTGGCGGGCGACACCGGTACTGATCGACGTGTTGCGACGCTATCCGTCCCCGGCCGGCGGCTCCGGCCGCATCGCACACCTGATGACCACGCTGGACCGGTCACTGCGCCGGACGCCCGTGCCAGCACCCGCCGGGGCGCAGCCGCGGGACGACGGGGCGGAGGCGTCGGCATGATCCTGCCGAAGGTTCGCGACCCGCGCCTGGTGACCGTACGCCGGGGCGGCACCCTCACCGATGCCGACCACCGGCTGCTGGCGCTCTGGGCCGCCGCCTGCGCCGAGCACGTGCTGCCGCTGTTCGAGGCGGTCCGGCCGGACGACACCCGGCCGCGGGAGGCGATCGAGGCCGCGCGCGCCTGGACCCGCGGCGAGCTGGCGATGATGCAGGCGCGAGCGGCCGGCGGGCACGCCATGGGCGCGGCCCGCGACCTGCACGGGGCGGCACGCCACGCCGCGTACGCCGCCGGGCAGGCGGCCTGCGTCGCGCACGTCGCCGCGCACGACCTCGGCGCGGCCGCCTACGCGATCAAGGCCGCCCGAGCCGCTCGGTCGGGTGACCAGAGCAGGGCCGCCGGCGCCGCGGAATGCCGGTGGCAGCGCGCCCAACTCCCCGCGGCGATCCGCGAGCTGGTACTCGACGACCAACGCGCCCGCAACGACATCTGCTGGTCGGTGTTCGAGTGCTGACTGCTGGTCTGGCCACCGCGATCGTGGCCGACCCTGCGCGGCCGGCCGGAGAGCAGGTCAGCCGAGCGGGTCGGGCACGGTGTCCGCGGTCGCGGCCTGCCGCAACGCCTCCGTCGCCGCGCCGGTCAGCGGGCGCCCGTGGCCGAAGCAGACCACGTCGGCGGGGAGCCCGCCGAGCCGCCGGAACGAGCGCGCCGCCTGCCGCCGGTCGCAGTTGAACGGGCCCAGCAGCACCGCCCCGTCGTGCTCGGCGGCCACGTCACCGGTGAACAGTACACCGGCCTCCGGCAGGTGCAGCGCGATGCTGCCGGCGGTGTGCCCGGGTGTCGCCACCACCCGCGCGCCGACACCGTCGAGGATCTCCTCGTCGTCGAGCTCGTGGTCCACCCGCGCCGGCGGCGCATCCGACAGGCCCTGCGACACCTGCGCGTGCAGCGCGCGCTCGGCCGCGGTCAGGACCAGCTCGTCCCCGGCGCGCTCGCCCCGGATGACCGGGGCGTCGGCGCGGTGCGCGCACACCCGGACGTTCGGCCAACCGGCCACCTCGGCGGCGGCACCGGCATGGTCGGCGTGCCAGTGCGTCAGCACCAGCTGGGTGACCGCGTCGCGGTCGAGGCCCCAGTCGCGCAGTGCCGCGGCGATGACCTCGCCGGTGCCGACCCGGCCGGTGTCGACCAGCAGCACCCCACCGGAGTGCCGCAGCAGGTAGGCCTGGCCGGGCGGGCTGACGACCATCCGCAGATCGGCGCGCAGCTCGACGATCTCCATGCCGCCCACCGTATCCCGCCGCCCCTGCGTCGACAGTGGCCTTCGCTGACGGCAGAACACCGGCGCACCCACCAGACCGCCGTACCGGCGAGACGGCTGCGAGGTCTCGTGGACCGCACGGCGGGCTGGCTAGGCTGCACCGTCATGACCAGCGATCTCGGCTACACCTGCTCGTGCTGCGGTGCCCACCATGCGCAGCTGCCGATGGCCTACGGCTTCGAAGCGCCCGATCTCTGGGACACCAGCTTCGAAGGTCGGTCCGACAGTCTGCTCTCGTCCGACCAGTGCGTCATCCAGGATCAGGCCTACTTCGTCAAGGGCCTGATCGAGATACCCGTCATCGACAGTGACCAGGTGTTCGCGTGGGGCGTGTGGGTGTCGCTCAGCCGGCAGAACTACCGGCGCGCCGCCGAGGTGTGGGAGGCGCCCGAACGCGACCAGGAGCCCCCGTACTTCGGCTGGTTGAGCACCGAGCTCGCGATCTACTCGCCCGCCACCACCAACCTGAAGACCAACCTGCACACCCGGTCGGTCGGCGAGCGGCCGTTCGTCGAGCTCGAACCCACCGACCACCCGCTCGCCGTCGAGCAGCGTACCGGCATCAGCCTCGACCGGGTTCGCGCGATCGTTGAAGCGGTCCGGCACGCCGGCGAAGACCGCTGATGGTCTGTCCTCAGTGGACGACGAGGGGCCGGAAGGCGGCCCGGATGTCGCTGTCGGAGGGGTCGACGGACTGCTTCGAGGAAGGATCGGAGTCGTAGTACGGCTCGGTGGTGGTGTAGCTGAGCACCGACGGGCAACTGGACCCACCGATCTGGATCGTCCGATCCGCGACCTTGCGGCCGGTGCGCAGCTCGTACACCTGCACCGGCAGCGCGATCTTGTAGAACGTCACGTACAGCGGCGAGCCGGGATGGGCGTGGCTCTCGTACGGGCAGGTGCGGGTGGCGCTGCCGCGCTTCTCGTCGCCGACGCAGGCGATCAGCGCCGCCCTGGTGGTGTCGTCGGTCTGCCAGGACGCCGGCAGCTTGCCGGTGTAGTCGTCACCGCCGAAGAACATCACGCGGTTGGTGCCGTGGCGAGAGCGGGTCGCGTCCGGGTACTTCTCCGGGCCGGTGCAGTACTCCGGCCAGCCGTTCGCCGTCGATCCGGACAGCAGCGAGTCGATGTGGTCCAGCTCGATCTTCTTGTCCGCCTTGGTGATCCCGGCTCGGGCCTGCCCGGTGCGGGGATCGTCCGGGTACTGGCTGAGCAGCTGCCGGTACCGCTTCTTCGCCGGCGCCCACTTCCCGTCCGACATCAAGCTGTCGCCGCAGCCGAGCAGCGCGGCCGGGGCGGCGCGCGGTACCACGGTCGCGGACCGGTCGAGCAGGGTGTGGTCGCGCTTGCGGGCCCGCAACCAGTCGGTGATGTCCGCCGTGCGGCAGGCGTCGTGGGTGGGCAGACCGGCGAGGAAGGCGGTCAGCGCCCGGTCGACCACCTTGTCGTGGCCGGGCAGCTCGTGCAGCACCCCGGCGAGCCCGTCGAACCCCTTCGCCAGCGCGTCGGTGTCGGCCGAGCGCAGCCCGCGGCGCAGTGCCACGCTCGCCGCGGTGACCCGCCGGCAGGCCGACCGGGTGTCGTCGGCCCGCACCGTCAGCGGGGCGTCGGTGAGCGCGTCGCCGAACCCGATGCGGTGCAGCGCGGCGCGCGCCGCCGCGCAGTCCCCGTCCCGGCGGGCCGCCATCAGCGCGTCGTCGATCGTCTGCGCGTCGAACCGCAGGTACGCGAGACCCAGCAGCACCGGCAGCGCGAAGCACAGCGCGGTCACCCGCTGCCGCCACCGGCCGGTACGCGGCGCGGAACCGCCGCCGAGGTACCAGCCGTGCGCGATCAGCGCCAGCCACCACCCGCCGAGCACGATCTCGAACCAGACCGTCCGGAACGCGCCGACCGCGAGCAGCAGCAGTACCAGCGTGATCAGGTCGGCGAGCACGGCGAGACCGCGGCGGCGCAGCAGCACGTACCCGACGCCGAGCAGCGAGGCGTTGCCCAGCGCGGCCGCCAGCCGGTCGTGGTGGCGCGGCGGCGCCGGTGGCCGGGCCGGCGGAGCCGGCGCGAGTCCCGGCAGCGGTCCGGCCGGCCCCGGCAGCGACTCCGACGGCCGTGTTTCCCACGTCCCGGGCCCCGACGGCCCTGATCCCGACGGTTCGGTCCCTGCTGGCGTGAGCGCCGGTGGCCCGGGGGCCGGCATCGGTCGTCCCGGCGGCGTCGCTGGCACCGGAGCCGGCGGTAGGCCGCCCAGGCTGGGCGACGCGGCGGCCGGGATGCCGGTCGTGGCCGCCGGATCGGCCGGCGGGCCGGCGGAGGCGGCCGGCGTCTCGGCCGCCGGCAGTGGCTGGGCGGGTGGCTGCTCCGCCGGGCCGAACGCCGGCGGGCCGGACGGCGACCAGGCGGGCGGGGCGGCCGGTGGCTCGCCGGCCGGGACGGCGGGGCGGAGCCACGGGATCGGCTCGGTCGGCGTCTCGTCGGGCATCGCGGCTTCCTCCATCACCGGCGGGTATCTGGTGCCTCGCCCCGGATCCGCTGGAGGTGGCCGCGATCGCTGCCGTCGCCCAGTCGGGCAGCGCGCAGCCGGCGCGGGCGCCGACCTGTTGGCGGTGAGGGGATCGGACCAACCAGGCGATCGTAGGAAGGCGGCGATCGGCGCGCCACGGTGCTTGCGGGACCGTGCAAACACCGCGCTGAACGCGGTTTCGCAGCACGCGGCGCCGGCCCGAACCGCCCGCAAGCCAGCGAAGGTCCACAACCCGAACGTGGTCCGCCGCCGGAGATGGTCCGCAACCCGAACGTGGTCCGC
>NZ_BOPO01000021.1 GCF_017312725.1 Actinocatenispora comari
CGGCGCGACAAGCCCAGCCGTCGTAGCCAGCGACCCACGGTCGTGATGCTGACGGTGATGCCTTCTGCCGCCAACTCGACCGTGATCAACCGCGCGGACAGCTTCCGGTGCCGGCGCAGGTCTTCGATGCGGTCCACGACCGCTTGGTCGAGTCGATGCGGGCTACGCCGTGGCCTGGAGCGCCGGTCGACCAGACCCGCCTCGCCTTCGGCCCGGTACCGGTTGACCCACTTCGACAGACACTGCCGTGACACGCCTGCCTCAGCGGCCACATGCGCGATCGGACGGGTGTGGCAGCGTCGGACCAGACGCAGCCTGCCGGCCGGGGTCAACGGGGCATTACGGTGGGACACGACGGGTCTCCTCGACGGCCAGGGCGTGTTGTCAGCGCTTCACATCCTGACCGCCAGGAGACCCGTCCCTGCTAGCGGCCCAACTACCTCCCCGGCGTCAACAACCTCACGAACCACAACAGCTAGCCTTCCGCCACTTGATCTCCGCCATCCCGAACGTCCTCCGCGATCTTCCGTAGCAACTTCAGGGAATCCGCCTGGGCGAGGGCATCGCCAGACAGCTTTTGCCAGCGCCGTAGAGCATCGTCAACTTCGGCGCCGCGTTCAAGCCAGTTGCCCTGCCCCCACTGCTCCGTGTAGCCCAGTGGCGGGTGGTCCTCGTACTCAAGAACCGCGAAGCTGCCTTCCATCGCAACGTGTCCGCCGATTCCGAAGGGCACGACCTGAACTTCAAGAGTTGGCAGCGCCTCGTACCTGTCTGCGATGTACTCGATCTGCCGTGCCATCACCTCACGACCCCCGACCAGGCGCCGGGTCGCCCCCTCGTCGATTACGGTCCAGAGACGGAGGCCGTCATCGAGCAGTTCGGCGCGCTGCATGCGAACATCCACCCGTTGGGTAATCGCCGCAGCATCCGCAGTGGGGTCGGTCAGCCGAATGACCTCTTCCGCGTACTCCGGCGTCTGGAGCAGGCCGTTGACGAGCCCGTGGTCGAACCATCGGACGATGGAAGCTGCCGCCTCAAGGTCGACGTATGAGCCGGCCGGTACACCCATGCCCTGCCACCAGGCTGGCTGCTTGAGGGTCTGGTGCAACAGCATCAGCTCGGCGCGCTTGCTCTCGTCGGCCTTGTAGATGGAGAGCAGGGCGAGTAGCTGAGCCTTGTTCACACTTCGGTGCGCGTGCTCCATCTGCGAGAGATGGCCCTGGCCCACACCCAGCTCGTCGGCAGCCTTCTCGCTGGTCAGCCCGGCAGCACGGCGCAGTCGCGCGAGCTGGAGCCCCAGTACGCGCTTGCGCACGGTCGGGCTGAACCGATCTGCCACGTCCTCATCGTTCCACGCCTGCGTTGCCATCCCTAGCGACCCCTGGTGTTTGCGATATTGCTCTTGCCATACATAACAAGCAGCATGATAGCTTCTCACTCATATCGCCCGGCGCGGAGCGTCAGGCACGAGTCACGGGAGGCAGTCATGTCGAGTGGGGTGGATCCGGTACGTCCCGGGTACGAGCTGGTGTTGGGGGCGACGCCGACGCCGGGCGAACGGGTGTGGTTGACCAACCGGGCGGGCGACCAGTTCACCTACCGATCGCGCTGGTACCAGGTGATCCGGGTGGACGACGCCTGGCTGCCGGGCCACTCGTACCTGGTCGGTTTCTATCCGGAGTCGCCGCGCGAGATCCGCCGCGAGTACGTCATCGACGGCGGCGTCCGGGTGGAACGGCGGTGCCAGCCGTGACGACGACCCCACAACCCACCGACCGTGGCGCGGACCAACCGCGGCCCGGCGACCACGTCTTCATCTGCCCGACCGCGGGCATCCACGGCCACGGTTGCTGGTGGGCGCGGGTCGTGTCGGTGCTTCCGGCGTTGGTCGAGGGCGCCGTCTACCTGCGGGTCGTCCCGTCCGACGACGACCAGGCGCCGGTACGAGTCTTCTACGCGCGCACCGCCACCCTGCTGATCCGGCGGCGGTCGTGACCGTCTCGATCGCCCTCGGCTGGCTGTTCACCCTGGTACTGGCGTTCGTGCTCGGCGCCGCCCACTCGCACCGCCGCTGAACCCCGGGCATCGACATCGCGCTTTCGACGGCCATCGGCACTGTCCGATTCGGAACGCCCGAGACCCGCCGGGCCAAGGTCCCGAGGGTCTATCCGTTGAGGACGGCTGAGCCGTCGAGCAACAGGTGCAGCGCCTGCCGATCGAGCCGCAGCTCCGTGTCCAGCCGATCGCAGATCGAGGCGCAGTAAGCTCCCGCTGCCTGCACCCGGGAGTCCGCGACGACCTGCTCCAGCTCCTCGTCCTCGCCGGGGAAGGCGACGTCCTCGAACATGTCCAGTGACACGTTCTGGATGACGGGGAACAGGGCGTGTTCCATCCACGGACCGACGCGCTGGGCCGGATCCGACGCAATATCGAGTGGACTGCTCAAGCAGATGATCGCCGAGTTGAGCAGTTGACTCACGTCGTAATCCGTCGGGCTCTCGGCTCGCGCCAGGACTGCCGCGACGTCATTGCCGACGCGGCCGTTCACGATGAAGTGCAGCGACAGACGACTCGCCTCGTCGAACCAGTGAGCCCACGCCGATGCCTCGGACTCGCTGAGCTCCGCCCGCAAGCCGGTGCCCAACAGCCAGAACACCGCGGCGCGTCGCCTGGGCGTCAGCCGCTCCACCCGTTCAGCCAGATCGTCCAGCAAGTCGGCGTAACTCACGTCTATCCCGTCGAGGCTCCAGGTCAACGCCAGATGTTCTTCAGCGCATCGCCGTCGGCTCAGGGAGGCGAGCGGCGTAGTCCGGGTCAAGCGTCGTCGCAGGCCGGTCGTGCTCCTACGGCTTGACGTAGGTTCCCTTGCCGTTGGTCGTCTCGGCGATGCCTTCGGCGACGAGGTGCTGCAAGGCATGTCGTACCGTGCCGCGGGCTACCCCGAACTCCTGCTGCAGGCTGACTTCGGACGGAAGCCGGCCGCCCTTGCGGTACGTCCCGTCCTCGATCCGAGCAACCAGCACATCGACCAACTGCCGCCAGAGCGGCGTACTGATGTCGGGATCCAGGGTCATGATCCAACGCTAGACAGGCGTGCCGACCTGCATCATCGCTGAGACAGGTGTAGGGCACCATGGACAGGTAGGTATAGGTCGCGTACGGTAGCCGGTAGCCCACAGAGCAGGCACCTGTCGCTGGCGAGCAGCAATGGGTGCCCTGACCGGAAACGGAGGCTCCGGCCAATGACCCGCTCCACGGTCCACCGCACCGCCAAAACTCCCCCCGCAGGCTCCGAAGTGTTCATCTCACCCGCGGCCGGCGTGCACGGGCACGGCTCCTTCTGGGCGCTGCTGGTGTCCAGCACCGACGGACTCGTACCCGGCCACGCGTATGTCCGCGTCTGCCGCACCGAGGACGTGGACGGTGATGCCACCGTCCGTACCTTCTACGTCCGGCTGTCGGGCCTACTAGTGCGGGACCCGAGCCGATGAGCATCGGTACCGCTCGGGCCTGCCACTCGTCCTCCTACCGATCGCGCTGGTACCAGGTGATCCGGGTGGACGACGCCTGGCTGGCGTTCGTGCTCGGCGCTGCCCACTCGCACCGCCGCTGAGCCGTCGCATCGTCGATCAGGGCGCGACAATCACGCAGCTCGCGCCACCGTTCGCCGTCCGAGAAGGATGCTGCGAGCGCGAGCAGGTGGCGGCACGGGTGCTGTTGGCCCATCCCCGCGCCGTACCGCTGCTCGCCACCTACCCGGTACCGACTCCCCCGTCCGCCCCGGCCGACTACTACGACCGCTGGTTCACCGCCGGCCTTACTGCCCTCGTCCACGGCTTCACCACCTGACCCGGAAAGCGGTGCTTGCCGATGGTGTCCTTCGGCATCTGGACCGCTCCGCCAGCCGCCCGTTCAGGCGAGCGTCCAGTGTCGGCTGTGCCAGGTGTCGAACGGGTGCAGGCCCGCGATCTCCGAGCCCGCCGCCCGCAGGCCCGCCGAGAACTCGGTGGTCAGCCGGGTGAACAGCTCCCCCAGCCGGGCCGCGCCCACGTGCTCGACGTCGGGCGACGGCGTGAAGCTGGTCCTGGAGCGGCACCGGAGCACGTATGCCTCGGCCGACCGTTCGAAGGTGACGCTTCGCTCCACTCCCTGAGAGTAGAAGTCGACCTCACCGAGTCCGTGCGTCGCCAGCCCGTCGAGCAGTTCCGGCAGCTGCTCGACCAGGGTCGACATGTCGTACGGCACGTCGAAGCCCCAGTCGTCCCGACCGAACCCACCGATGTGGAACGTGTAACCGACTTCGGCGAGGACCGCGCAGCCGCGCATCGCCAGGTATTCGTGGTCGTGCCGGTCCTCCAACGGCTCGGCCACCAGGTTCGAGGGGGAAAGCCGTGCCGGACGAGACAGGCCGAAGTCGAACGGCACTCGACCGCACCTCCCCACTTGGCGCACGCGACCAGGGAATCGTCCCTCAGCCCGCGGCACCGGACGTCGGCAGGCGGGCGGTGCGGTAGGGGGAGAGGGTCATGGCGAGGGCGGCGGCGGTGTAGATCGCGGTGGCGACGGCGAAGGCGGGGCGGTAGCCGAGGTGGTCGCCGAGGACGCCGCCGAGCGGGGCGCCGACGGTGCGCAGGCCCCAGTTCATCGAGCGGATCGTGGCGTTCATCCTGCCCTGCAACGCATCCGGGGTGACGGTCTGCCGGTACGCGGACTCCATCGGGCCGTCGATGCCCATGCCGAGGCCGAACAACGCCTGCCCGGCCAGCGCGACGACCCAGCCCAGCGCGCCGGTCGGCGGGACCAGCGCCACCAGCCCGAACGCGAGCGGCGACACCCAGCGGCCGACGACCACGGTGCCGCCGGCGCCGATGCGGTGACCCAGCCGTACGCCGAGGGTGTTGCCGACGACGCCGCCGACGCCGGCCACGGCGAGGGTGACGCCGAGCCCGACCGAGCCGAGCCCGGCCTGCCGCAGCACGTACGGCGCCCACAGCGTGCTCGCCATCGCGGTGGCGACGAACCACACGTGGGTGCCGAGCGCGTACGGGGCGAGGGTGCGGTGCCGGTAGACGAACCGCAGCCCCTCGGCCAGTTCGGTACGGATCCGCCGGCGGCCGGCGCGGTCCGGCACCGGTTCGGGCGTCCGGATGCTCGCCACCAGCGCCCCGGAGACCAGGTACGACGCGGCGTCGACCAGCACCGCGAGCGGCGCGCCGATCAGCCGGACCAGACCGCCGGCGATCGCCGGACCGACCGTCTGCGCGGCGATCCCGCTGCGTTCCAGCGCCACGTTGGCCCGGGTCAGGTCGGCGGCCGGGACCAGCCGCGGCAGGTACGCCTGGTTCGCAGCGGTGCCGAGCAGCGACAGCACCCCGAACGGCAGCAGGAACACCACGACGACCCAGACCCGCAGCAGCCCGAGCGCGGCGAGCACCGGGATGGCGAGCAGCAGCGCACCACGGCCGAGGTCGGTGGCGGCGATCAGCCCGCGACGCCGGTGCCGGTCGATGAACACCCCGGCGAGCAGCCCGAACAGCAGGTACGGCAGCCACTGGGCGGCACCGACGATGCCCAGTTCGGTGGCCGACGCGGACAGCGTGACGACCAGCAACACCTGCAACGCGACCCCGGTGACGTACGAGCCGAAGCCGGAGACGGTCGCCGCCGTCCACACCCGCCCGAACCCGCCGCCCACTCCCCTATGATCCCGACCCGGAAGTCCCGCGCTCCGCGAGGCCCCGGTCGACACCGACGGCCGAGGGACCACGATGCCGAGGGTCGGAGTCCCGCGCTGCGCGCGGCCCCGATCGACACCGACAGCCGAGGTACCGCGATGCCGAGGGATCGGGGCCGGCGCCAGCGACAGCGGCCGCCGGCCACGGCGGTCCGGCGGCAGGACGGCTCGGCCGTCGACGGTGCGGCCCAGCGGTCGGCGATGCGACGGCTCAGCGGTACCGGGTGGGCCAGGCGATGTGGTCGAGGGCGAGGAACGGGGACGCCGCAACCTCGGTCGGGGTGGTGCCGGCGAACGAGGCCACGTCCCGGTGCAGGTGCGACTGGTCGACGTAGCCGCAGTCGATGGCGGCCGACGCGGCGGGATGGCCCGCGGCGAGGCGGTGCACCGCGCGGTCGAACCGGATCAGCTGCCCGGCCCGCTTCGGGGTGATGCCGACCTGCGCGCCGAACCGGGACCACAGCCGGGTACGGCTCCAGCCGACCTCGGCGGCGAGCCGGTCGACCCGCACCCGGCCACCGGTGGCGGTCAGCCGCCGCCAGCAGTGCGCGACCTCGGGGTCGACGGTACGCACCGCGTCGCGGTGCCGGCGCTCCAGCGCGGCGGCGACGATCGCGAACCGGTCCGGCCACGTACGGGCGGCCCGCAACCGCTCCTGGATGCGTACCGCCTCGCGGCCCCACAGGTCGTCCAGGGCGACAACCGCGCCGCGCAGGTCGGCGGTGGCGCCGAGCAGCGGGTACCCCAGCAGCGGGGAGAGCCGCAGCTGGAGGCACTCGGAGCGGCCGGCGAGGCCCCGGCCGCGGGCCCGGACGGGTGCGAGCCCGGCCACGACGCGCTCGCGCTGCCGGGCGCCACCGGCGTCCTCGACCACGAACGGCCGCTCGCCGAGGTCGAACAGTACGGTCAGCGCCGGGTGCGGCACCAGCGCGATGTCGCCGTACTCGTTCGCCTCGTCGCCGTAGCCGGCCATCGCGACGCCGGGCCGGGCGTAGGTGGCGATGCGCCACCGCGGTGCCCGGGCCGTGCGTCGCCGGTGTCCACCCATCCGCATCTCCGTGCTTCCTCGCCGGGCCCGGGGCCCGGCGCCGGCATCGCCCCGACCCGCCCGACCCGCCCCGACCGGCCCGACCGGACGGGCCCGACCGGACCGACCCGACCGGACCGACCGGACCGACCGGCCCGACCGGCCCGACCCGAACCGGCCTGGCCCTGCCCGAACCGGCCCCCGACAGGAACCGACCGCCACGGTCAGTATCACCCGGACCACGTGTCCCGCAGCTCGCCGTCGGGGTCGGCGACCACCGTGATGCCCGCGTCGAGCAGCGCGGTGGTGCGGCCGGCCTGGTCGTAGCGGGGCCAGCCCGGGTCGCCGGCGGCGACGAACCGGGCCCAGGCGCCGTGCACCGTCTGCGTCACGACGGGCGACGGGTCGGCGCCGATCAGCGGCCGGGTCGACTCGTCGTCCAGCAGGTCGAACACGTACGGCAGCTCCACCGCGTGCGCGGCACCGAGCCGGCCGCCGAAGCTCGACGACGCATGGTCGAAGCGGTACAGCCAGTTGCCGGTGGCGCCGCCGGCCAGCCGCGCCTCGACGCCCCGGGTGATCGGCAGCCGCAGCGACCGGTCGGTGGTCACCGCGGCCAGCAGCTCGCCGCTGCTCGCCCCGGGCCGGGCCGACCGGTAGCGCTGGACCGTACCGTCGGATCCGCCGAGCGCGGCCACCACGCCGGCCAGCATCGTCTCGTCGACCGCGTCGATCAGGCCGGTGGGCACCAGCCCGATCCGGGTGTCGTCCCGGTTCCAGCCGGTGAGCAGCCGCACGCCGCGACCGGCCCCGCCGCGTACCGCGTCGAACGGGTGCGCGGGCAGCGTGTCACCGTCGAGCACCGGGGCGAACGGCAGCACGTCCCAGCTGGTCGGATCGTGCGGTACCTGGCTCGCCGCCACCAGCGCGGCCGACGCCCGGGCGAGCTCGCCGGCCGGTACCTCGCGGAAGGCCGCCCGGGTCGGTGCGACGTGCAGCGCGGCGGCCAGCCGGGCGGCGACCCCGACGGCGGCGTCCGGGGGCAGGGTGCGGGCGGCCGACCCGCTCTGCGCGATCGCCTGGCCGAACAGACCGGCCGAGCGCGGCACGGCCAGCAGGGTGGCGACGCTGACCGCGCCGGCGGACTGGCCGGCGACGGTGACCCGGTCCGGATCCCCGCCGAACGCGGCGATGTTGTCCCGCACCCACGCCAGCGCGGCGAGCTGGTCCAGCAGCCCCAGGTTCGCGACCCCGTCGCCGAGGTACAGGAAGCCCTCCGCGCCGAGCCGGTAGTTGATCGTCACGTACACCACGCCGTCCCGGGCGAACGAGCTGCCCCGGTAGCCGGGCAGGGAGCCGGCGCCGGTGGTGAACGCGCCGCCGTGGATCCACACCAGTACCGGCAGCCCGGTGGTGTCCGGATCGGGCGTCCAGACGTTGAGGTTGAGGCAGTCCTCGCCGTCGATCACGACCTCCGGGAACAGCGGCGTACCCGGCCCCTTGGGACAGGTCGGCCCGTACCGCCCGGCGTCGCGCACCCCCTCCCACGGCACCGACGGCGCGGGCGGCAGCAGCCGGCGCGGACCGAACGGTGCTGCCGCGTACGGGATGCCGAGGAACGCGGCGACTCCCCCGTCGAGCCGCCCGGCCACTCGGCCACCCGCCACCCGCACCGTCGGCGCCTCGCCCACCACCGTCATCGCCCACCCCTCACCTGGTCGGTACGGGTCGAGCATCGTCGCGGCGGCACCGGCGCGTCTTGGACGAATGTTTGCCCGGCACACCCAGCACGCCTGGGCGCCTGGGCGCGCGGGGCGGCGGGGCGAACACCTTACCGGACACACCCAACGCGCGGTGTCGCGTATCGCACCTTCCGTCGTCGCGGGATGTCGGCACATACTTGTCGCAAAGGAGGCGAGGTGACGTGAGAGGGCCCGAAAAGTGGACACGGTCCGCCGGCTATGCGACTGTCAGTTACGACACAGGCACGACATGTTGACGTTTTCCTGGTGTCCTTTTGTCGTTCTTGACATGATTGATGCGCCCGCGCGTGCAGAGGAGTCGCGGCAGTCCCGTTACCCGACCGGGCGTCCCTGAAGGGCCTGCCTGTCGTGCCAGCGCTCGTGAGGAGGCCTACGTGACGATCAACGTGGCCGAGGTCAAGTCGGCGATCCACGCCGCCGTGGCTGAGGTACAGGACGGCCAGCAGGCGGTCCAGCTCGCCAACGAGAAGCTGGACGCCGCCCAGCAGAACCTCGCCCTCGCGGTCGAGGGCTCCGGCGCCGAGGCGGTGCAGACCGCCCAGGCCGCCCTGGTCGCCGCCCGCGACGACCTGGACAACTGCCTGGCCACCACGATCGGCGCGGTGGAGCAGGCCCAGACCTACCTCGCCAGCCTGTAGCGCCGTGCCGTCCCTCGTCGAGTCGCTCGGTGCCCGGCTGCGCGAGATCGGGCAGCAACTGCCGCTGCCCGAACTGACCCGTGCCGCCGGGGCGCTGCGCGACGCCACCGAACGCTGCGGGTACGTGATGCGCGAGTCCGGCCATGCCGAGTGGCTCGGCCAGCTCACCCTCGCCGGCAGCCACCTGGACAGCGCGATCGCGGCGACCCGGTCGGTGCTGACCGAGCTCGACGGGTACCTGGCCGGGATCGGCGTCGCCGGTGTCGCGCCGCCGAACGCCGCCCCCGCCCCCGCCCGCACCGTCGTCACACCGGGCACGGCCGACCCCGCGGCGCAACCGATCCTCGCGCTGCGGTCCTGGTGGCAGCGGCGGGTCGACGAGCTCACCGGGCGGCCGGCGGACGAGCAGCGGCCGAAGACGGTCCGCTCGGACGGCGACCGGGACGACCACGCCACGCCGGAGGAGCCGGCCGACGCGCTGCGCCGGCTCAGCAGCGCGGCCCGCGGCGGCCGGGACGACTACCGGGACGCGCTGCTCGCCACCCACCCGGCCAGCGGGATGGCGCTCGCCGCGCCGGCCGACCGGGCCGCCCGCCGGCTCGGTACCGAGCTGGTCGGCCATCCGCTCGGCCCCGACGACGCCGAGCAGCTCACCGCCCGCGGTACCGGCCGGATCCGCGACCTGCTGCCCGCGCTGCCGCCGGAGCTGCCGGCGGAACTGGTCGGGCAGCTGTGCGACCCGTTCGGCGCCCGGCACGCCGCGCGCCAGCGGCACCCGGTCGACGCCGTCGTCGGCTGGCCGGTCCTGGTCGGCGAGCTGCTCCGGGCGCTCGGCGGTACCGAGGACCGGCTGCCCGAACTGACCGCCACGGCGCCCCAGCGCCCCGACGAGACGCTGCGCCGCGATGGCCGGTAGCCGCCGCGAGCTGGTCGAACAGCTCCGGCAGACCCTCGCGTACGCCCGGGGCTCGGCGCGCGCCGACCTCGCCGCGGCGCAGGCGGCGGCGGACGCGGTGCGCGACGAGCATGCCAAGGCCGAACGCGAGGCGCAACGTTGCGGCCAGCGACTGCTGGCGGCGCACGCTACCCGCCGTGGTGAGGTCGACCGGCAGTCGCTGCACCGGCTGCGCGCCGCGGCCGAACAGCTCACCGCGCTCGCGGTCGAGCAGGCGCCCGGCGCCGCCGGCCTCGACTGGCCGCACTGGGCGCCGACACTGCCGGGCCGCGCCCAGCCGCCCGGGCTGTACCGGATCGGCCGGCTGCTGGCCCGAGACGTGGTCGCCGGCTCCGAACCGCCACTCCCGGCGCTGGTCGCGCTGCTGGACGAGGCGCACCTGCTGATCGAGGACCCCGGCCACGAGCGCGCCGAGCTGGCCGTCCGGGCGCCGGCACCGGAACCGACCACGCCGGTCACCCACCGGCCGACCGAACGGGTACACCGGTTCGTCGGCTCGCTGCTGCTGCGGGTCCTCGGCTCGACCGTGCCCGGCTCGGTGCAGCTGACCGTGTACGACCCGGAACGGCTCGGCGGCAGCCTGGCCGCGTTCGCCCCGCTGGCCCAGGCCGGCCTGCTCACGTTCGTCGGTCCCGGCGGGCTCGGCGACGTGCTGGACGGCCTGGTCGAGCAGGTACGCCGGATCAACGAGACGGTGCTCGCCGGCGACTACGGGTCACTGCGCGAGCTGCACGCGGCGACCGGTCGACGCCCGGAACCGTGGCGCATCGCGGTACTGCTCGGTGAGGGCGACGGCGCCGAACTGAGCAACGCGCAGCAGGCCCAGCTCGACCGGCTGGTCCGCACCGGTCCGGCCTGCGGGGTGCACCTGCTGATCGCCGGCATCGGCCCGGCCGGCGAGTGGTGCCGGCACCCGCAGCTCGACCGGCTGGTGCTGTGGGGAGAGAAGGCCTGGACCTCGCTGACCGGCAACCAGTTCCTGGTGCAGCTCGACCCGCCGCCGTCGATCGAGCTGGCCACCGGTACCAGCCGGGCGATCGCGACGAAGGTACTGGCCGGGCCCGATCCGGCGGTGTTCGCCGACCTGCTGCCCGCGCAGGAGTGGACCGAGTCGTCGGCGGACCGGCTGGTCGCGCCGGTCGGCGCCGGGCCGGACGGTCGCCTGGTCGACGTCGAGCTCGGCGACTCGCCGCCGCACGCGCTCGTCGGCGGGCCCTCCGGTACCGGCAAGACGAACCTGCTCTACGCGCTGATCGGGTCGCTCGCCGCCCGCTACTCCCCGGACGAGCTCGCGCTCTACCTGCTGGACTTCAAGGAGGGCGTGTCGTTCGCGCGGTTCGCGCCGGGCCGGCGCGATCCGAGCTGGCTGCCGCACGTCCGGCTGGTGGGGGTCAACGTCAACACCGACCGGGAGTACGGTCTGGCGCTGCTCGCGTTCCTGCACCAGCAGCTGCGCGAGCGGGCCGAGGCGGCCAAGGCGTACGAGGCGACCAAGCTTGCCGAGCTGCGCGCCGAGGACCCGACCGGGCACTGGCCGCGCATCGTCGCGGTGATCGACGAGTTCCAGGTGTTGCTGGACGGCCGGGACGCGGTGGCGCTGGAGGCGGCCCGGCTGCTGGAGGACCTGGCCCGGCGCGGCCGGTCCCAGGGCATCCACCTGATCCTCGCCAGCCAGGACCTGTCCGGCATCGACGCGCTGTGGGGGCGGGCGTCGATGGTCGCCCAGTTCACCCTGCGGATCGCGCTGCCCAAGGCGCGCCGGATCCTCGCCGAGGGCAACCTCGCCGCCGACACGGTGCCCCGGCACCACGCGGTGATCAACCCGGACTCCGGCGCCGAACCGGCGAACCGGGTCGCGCACATCCCCGACGCCGGCCGCCGCGGCACCCTCGACGTCCTGCAGCAACGGCTCTGGCAGCGGCGCGGTCCGGACGCGGCACCGCCGGTGCTGTTCGACGGCGGTCGGGTGCCGCTGCTGTCCGAGGCCGCCGACCTGGCCGCGCTGGTACCGGGACCGGAACCGAGCCGCACCCCGGTGGCCCTGGTGGGACACACCATCGACGTGACCGGACGCTCCGCCGGCGTGCGGCTGTCCCGATCCCCCGGCCGCAACCTCGCGGTGCTCGGCGCCCGCGCGGCGGAGGCGTGCGACGTGCTGGCCACCGCGGCGGTCTCGCTGGCCGCGCAGTACCGGCCGGGCGCGGTGCGGTTCAGCCTGGTCTGCCTGGACGACGACGCGGTCGAGGCGGCGAAGCGGCTGCACGACGAGCTGGGTGCGGGCGGCCACGACGTCGACTGGTACGACCGGGACGGGGTGTGTGGGCTGTTCGCTGGGACCGCGCAGCTGCTGCGCGACGGCGGCGACGAGCCGGCCCGGCCGCACGTGCTGCTGGCGTACGCGGTGGACGCGGCGGCGACCCGGCTGGAACGCAAGGACCCGACCAGCCGGCGCAGCGCCCGCGACGACCTGAAGGACATCCTCGGCCGCGGGCCGGAGCTGCGGACCCACCTGCTCGGCTGGTGGCGCTCGGTACCGCGGCTGCGCGACGACCTGGGCGGCCTCGGCGCCCGGTTCGACGCGTTCGGCGCCTGGCTCGCGCTCGACGTCCAGGGCGCCGAACTCGCGCCGCTGTCCACCGAACCGGGCGGCCCGCACTGGTACCCGCGGGAGCGCCGGGCGCTGTTCTTCGACCGCGCGGTGGACCGCCGCCCGCGGGTGGTCATCCCGTACCAGACCGAGGAGCAGCGACGATGAGCCAGTTGACCGACGCCCGGCCGGTCGCCGGCACCGGGTCGCCGCGGGAACGCTACCGGCGGGCGGTGGCGGCGCTCGCGATGCCGCTGCACGACCAGGTCGCCGGGCACGACCGGACCGACCAGGCACTGGTGACCGGGCGACGGGAGATCACCGACCGGCTGGAGGAGTCGGCGAGCCGGGTGCGGGCGGCCCGGTCCGCGGTCGCCGCGGCGGCCGAGGCGGTCGAGGCCGTCGACCGGCGGGTCCGCCGGATCTGGCGGGAGCTCGCCGCGCTGCCCGGCCGGCGCCGTGACCTCGGTCCCACGCCGGCGCCGCGGGCGGTGACCGCGCAGCCGGCGATCCCGGCCGCCGAGCTGCTCGACCGGGCCGAGCGCACCGTCACCGCCGCGCGGCTGGGCGAGCTGCCGCTGCGCCCGCCGGTACCGATCTGGGTGGCGATGCTGATCGCCGGCGTGGCCGGCGCCGCGGTCTGCGCGGGCATCGGTACCGCACTGCTGGTCGCCGCGCCCGGGATGCCGGTCGGGGAACGCGCCGCGGCCCGGGTGATCGCCGACGTCGCCTTCGCGCTCGGCGCCCTCGCCGGCGTACCGGCCGCGTCGAGCTGGCTGACCCGGTACGGCCAGCCGATGACCGCGCGCGCGTTCGGCACGGTATTGGGTGCCGGCGTGATCGTGACGATCGGGCTGTTCGTCCTGCTCGGTCATTGACCGAACGGTGCTGTCAGGAAATTCCCATCTTGGTGGCCCTAGGATGACATTCACCGAGCGCGGCCGGAGCCACCGATCGCAGTATGCGAATTCGGACGGTATTCCCCTGGCTGGGTAATTGTGCTTGACTTGCCCCACCGCTTTGGCACGCGGCGATACGCACATCGCGCATACACGTCGCGATCCGCACATCGGAACACACGCACGAGGACGCCGATGGACGACATGCAGGGCCTGAGTCTGACCGAGGCTGCGCGCGAGGCGTACATGCAGCTGATCATGTGCGAGCTACCCAGCTCAGGCACCGAGGTCGAGGCGTGGATTCCGGCGATGAAGGCGGTCAGCCGGATGAATGCGGTCGCCCTGCATCCCGCGCTGATCGCGATCGCCGATCAGCTGGAGGCCGGTTTCCACGACGCGGTCTGCGCGCAGGACCCGGACCGGCTGCGGGTCGCGTTCGACGCCGCCGCCAAGCGACTGCGGCCGCACACCGGCGCAGTTTGACGATCCCTTTCACTGACGGTCACCGCGACCCCGCGTGAGATTCCCGCGGCGAACACTATCCGTCATTCTTTTCGGGAATCCCGCTCGGCATTTTCCGACAGACGTTCGACGACCCGCCAAGAATTGCGCGCCACCGGCGCCGAACCCTAAGAAGGTCAGGCCGCGGTGAAGTGCGGGCCGTCGCCGGGGTGCCAGGCGCCCATCGCCGTGCCGGCGGCCGGCGGCACCGGGACGGTCGGCAGGAACCGGTCCAGCCGGGTCAGGTGCAGCAGCCGGGTCAGCCGGGCCGGAGTGCCGCGCAGCGCGAGCTGCCGGCCGGCCTGCTCGGCCAATCGATGGGTACCGACCAGCACTCCGAGCCCGGTGGCGTCGAAGGTGTCCACAGTGGACATGTCGATCAGCAGCAGACCGTCACCTTGCCGTACCGCAGCGTGAAGGCGCTCCCGGATGCCGGCGGCGGTGTGGGTGTCGAACCGGCCAGAGACGTGCACCACGGTCGGCGCGTCCGTCGAATCAGCAGGCTGCGGCCCCCTGGTGGCGGGCCGCTCGCCGGTGGCGCACCGCTCCTTGGTGGTGCAGTGCACTGCGCGCTCACCTGCCACGACCATCCCCCAACGGTCCCCGGACCCGGCCACGCGCCGGCTCGCCACCCCCATGACGAAACCGGCCCGGGCCGGGTCCGATGCCTCCCCGCTCCCCCAGCGGCACCACCCACGGTACGGCCCAGCCGGCCGTGGCGGGACCGGGGAACACCCTGAACTATGCCAGGGGCGCCACCCCGAGAACCTCCTCCGCCGCGGCGATATCCGTCTCCGCCCTGAGTCGTACCCGGCTCAGCCGGCCTCCCCCAGCCGGCGGCGGACCGGACCGAGATCGCGGGCGTGCCGACCCATCCCGGCCCACGGGTCATCCACAGTGGACAGACGGTCGGCCAGGTCCGCGATCCGGTACCGCCGGGCGCTGGTCAGCGCCTCGTCGGCGACCTCGTCCCAGGACAGCGGGGTCGCCACCGGCGCGCCCGGCAGCGGCCTCGGCGAGTACGGCGCGATCGCGTGCTGGGCGTACGCGTTGCGCAACGTGTCCACGAACAGCCGCCCGTGCCGCTGCTCCTTGCGTACCTGGGTGGTCAGTTCCTCCGGGTACCGCGCCGCGAGGCGGTCGGCGACGGCACCGGCGACCGCGCGTACCTCGTCGACGTCCTGCTTGCCGGCCAGCGGTACCACCACGTGCACGCCACGGGAACCGGTCGTCATCGGGTACCCGGGCAGGTCCAGCTCGGTCAGCAGCTCGTGCAGCGCGAGCGCGGCCCGGCGGACCGCCGGGAAGTCGTCGCCACCGGGCGGATCCAGGTCGAAGATCAGCTTGACCGGCCGGCGCGGCGCCGCCGCCCGGCTCGGCCACGGATGCAGCGCCAGCGCGGCCAGATCGGCGAGGTAGACCAGCGTCGCGACGTCGTCGGCACACAGCATCGTCACGCTGCCGCCGGTGACCCGGTCCACCGTGATCGTGTGCACCCAGTCCGGGGCCGAGTCGGGCACCTTCTTGGCGAAGAACCCCGACCCGCCGGTGCCGTCCGGGAACCGTTGCAGCGCAAGCGGATGCTCCCGCAGGTGCGGGAGCATCCGGTCGGCCACCAGGCGGTAGTAGTCGGCCAGGCCGGCCTTGTCGATCCCGGCTCCGGCCGACCCGTCGGCCGGTTCGAAGAGGATCTTGTCCGGGTGCGTCAGCGGCACCCGGCGTCGACCCACCTGCACGGTCACCGGGCGTCCGCCGCGATCTCGTCCAGGTCCCGGCCGGACAGCACCGACTCGGTCTGGGTGGACACCGGGTTACGGCGCGCGTCGGCGCCCTCGCCGTCCTGCTTGACCAGCAGCCACGCCTCGTGGTCGCCACCGCGGAACCGGGTCAGCGCGTACCCGCCGGTCAGCTTCGCGCCGTCCAGCGCGAACGTGACGTGCCCGCGCGCCAGCCCGTCCGCCATCGACACCGCGGCATCACCGCGCCGCGTCGTGTTGGTGTAACCGCCGGTGTCCCACACCAGTACGGTGCCGCCACCGTACTCGCCGGCCGGGATGGTGCCCTCGAACTCGGCGTAGTCGAGCGGGTGATCCTCGGTCGGTACGGCCAGCCGCCGGTCCCGCGGATCGGTGGACGGGCCCTTCGGTACCGCCCAGGACTTCAGTACCCCGTCGACCTCCAGCCGGAAGTCGTAGTGGTCGGTCGACGCGGCGTGGTGCTGGATGACGAACAGCCCGTCGCCGGCACCCCGCCCGCGCGGACCGCCCTGCCCGGACGGCTCGGTGGTGCGGTCGAAGTGCCGGCGGCGCTGGTACTCCGTCAGCGGGTGACGTGTCGTCGCGGACATCGCGCCTCCCCGGGTCGCTGCGGTCAGGCGTACCCGGGGGCGGCGGCGACAAACCCCGGCTGCTACTCGTACGAGTAGAAGCCCTGGCCCGACTTGCGGCCCAGGTGGCCAGCGGCGACCATCCGCAGCAACGACTCCGGCGGGGCGAACTTCGCGTCCTTGCTGTCGGCGTAGATGTTCTCGGTGGCGTGCACCAACACGTCGACACCGGTCAGATCGGTGGTGGCCAGCGGACCCATCGCGTGCCCGAATCCCAGCTTGCAGGCGGTGTCCAGGTCGGCGGCGCTGATCACGCCGTTCTCCACCAGCCGGGCCGCCTCCATCGCCAGCGCGCAGATCAGCCGGGTGGTGACGAAGCCGGCGATGTCCCGGTTGACGGTCACCACCGTCTTGCCGATCTCCTCGGCGAACGCGGTCGCGCGGGACATCGTCTCGTCGCTCGTCTGGTACCCGCGAACCAGTTCCACCAGCGCCATCATCGGCACCGGCGAGAAGAAGTGGGTGCCGACGACGTACTCGGGGCGCTTGGTCACCGAGGCGATCGTGGTGATCGGGATGGCGGAGGTGTTGGTCGCGAGCACCGCGCCGTCCGCGGCGAGCCGGTCGAGTTCCATGAAGACCCGCTGCTTGATCTCGACCTGCTCGAACACCGCCTCGACGACGATGTCGGCCTCGGACACCACACCGAGGTCGGTGGTGGTGGCGATCCGGCCGAGCGCGGCCGCCGCGTCCGGCTCGCTGAGCTTCTGCTTCTCGACGAACTTGTTCAGCGACTTCTCGATGCCGGCCATCCCGCGCGCCAGCGCCGCGTCGTCCACGTCGCGCATGCTGACCTGCCAGCCGGCCTGGGCCGCCACCTGCGCGATGCCCGAGCCCATCAGCCCGGCGCCGACCACCGCGAGCCGTCCCGCCATGTCCGTCCCCTTCCTCGGAGCAAAGCTACCGTTCAGTAGCGGACTCTACTCAGGGGCGCGGACCGGGCGGCGGCGGACGGCCGTGCCACCGGTCAGTCGTCGCGCCGGACGGTCAGCCCGGCGACCCGGACGAACACCGTCACCTCGGTGATCTCCAGGCCCTCGGCGAGCTCCCAGCCGTCCAGGTAGACCCAGCCGGGCACCGTCGGGGACGGTCGGACGCCGATCACCCGGAACCAGATCGGCCGTTCGAACTGCGAACTTGCCGCGGCGTCCAGTCGGACCAGGTCGCCGATGCGGGGGGTCACACCGGTGGTCGCCATGGTCATCGCGCCGTCGCAGCTGCCGTGGTGCCCACGGCGGGCGACACCGGACGGGGCCGCCGTACCGGACCCGCCTGTCTCGCCGCCTCGGTGGCCACCCGCGCCGTCTCGCACGGGTACGGCCGGCGGCAGCGCGGATGCGCGCACCGGTCCGGGTCCGCCTCGTCGGGGTGATGCGACCGGAGCAGTCGGGTTGCGACGTCGGAGAGAAGTGGATTGGCTGATTGCGGGTCCATGACCGTCTCCCGGCAGGACTGGTGGTCTCTGCTTCGAAGGGTGTTGACAGCGCGTGTCCGGCTGCCCGTCTCGCCCGCCCGATGAGCCGGGGCCTCCGACCCATCGGGCGTCAACGGGAATGCAACTGAACGCAATCACAAGGCTACTTTCTGAGCAGCCGGAAAAGTTCAACGGAGTGAACTCTGTCCAAGCCGCCTACTGCGCGGTGATTACGCCGGGCGGTGCTCGGCCGCCCGGAATGGCACGATCACGTGGATCGATGGGTTCGCCGCCGCTCGCGCAGACATCACCTTGCTGAGTGTCAGATACAAATCACCCTCTGGCAGGTCTATCGCCCCGGGCAAACCGTCTATACCGTGAAATTCATGGCTCGGGAGTCGTATCTCCCCGATGACCGGCCGATCGTCGGGGAACGCATTCGCACCTGGCGGCGCTACCGCGGCATGCCGCTCAAGACGCTGGCCGGCCTGGCCGGGATCTCCGTCGGGCTGCTGTCGGAGGTCGAGAACGGCAAGCGCATCCTCGACCGGCGTTCCCAGCTGACCGCCGTCGCCGCCGCGCTGCAGGTCTCCACCGCCGACCTGACCGACCAGCCCGGCGCGCCGCTGTTCCCGGAACACGCCGCGGCACTCGCCACCGTCCCCGCCGTACGCTCGGCGCTGGTGCTGCTCGCGCTCGACGACGAGCACACCACCGGCCGCGAGCTCACCGCGCTGCGCCGCGACACCGACGCGTTGCAGCCGCTGCGCGCCGCCGCCCGGTACGACAAGATCGGACCGCTGCTGCCCGACCTGCTGCGCGACCTGGGCGCCCGGTGCCGCACCGGCTCCGCGGCGCAGCGCCGGGAGGCGCTGCGGCTGATGGTGCGGGCCACCTACTGCGCCACCTACACCCTCAAATACCTCGGCCACCGCGACCTGGCGATGACCGCCGCCGAGGCGTGCGGGCGGGCCGCCACCGAGCTGGCCGAGCCGGCGTACCTGGGCCTGGCCGCCTTCACCCGGCTGCACTCCCTGCCCCCGGAGACCAAGGCGCTCACCGGCCGGCTCGCCGGCGAGGCCGCCGACCGGCTGCAGCCGCACCTGGCCGACGCCGACACCGCCCAGGTGTACGGGATGCTGCACCTGTCCGCGGCGTTCGCCGCCGCGGTGACCGAGCGCGCCGGCGACACCCACGCCCACCTGGCCGAGGCCGACGCGGTCGCCTCCCGTACCGGCGAGGGCGAGTTCGCCGGGCTGTGCTTCGGGCCGACCAACATCGGGTTCTGGCGGGTGGCGATCGCGGTCGAGCTGGGCGAGGGCGGCCGGGTCGACGAGATCGCCCGGCAGATCCGGCCCGAGGTGGTCGACTCGGCGTCCCGGCGCGCGTCGTTCTTCGCCGACCTCGGCCGCGGGTACGCCCAGGGCGGTGCCGACGCCCGCGCGGTCGAGGCGTTCTGCGTCGCCGAACGGCTGGCGCCGCAACGCATCCGGGCGTCCACGACGGTACGGGAGACGGTCGGTGACATCCTGCGCCGGGCCCGCCGGGAGGCCGGCGGACAGCAGCTGCGCGCGCTGGCCCGGCGGGTCGGCGTGGTCTGACCGCCTGCCCCGGCACCCTGACCTGCACGGATTCGAGCGGTGGGGTACCCGACGGTCGGACCGGTCGACCGGCCGGAGCGAGGTGGCCCGGTGGGCCGGAGCGGGGTGGCCGGCGGGCCGGTGTCGGGTGATCGGCGGTCCGGTCCGCGGCTGGCGGACACGCGACGATTTCGGTGGCCGGGCCGCCGATGTCGAAGCTGGCCCGGCAGTGGCAGACTGACGGACGTGCCTGCCCCAGTCAGCATCCTGATCGCCTTCGGCCTCATCGCCGGGCTGGCGATCGTGCTCCGCTGGACCTACGGGAGCGACCTGTCCGAGCGTCGCTACCACGTGTCGCCGAACGACGACGATCCGGCTTCGCCGGCCGCCGTCGACTCGCCGGTCGTCACGCCGCCCGTGCCCGACGGTACGCACGAGGCGATCGAGCAGGCCGCGCAGGATCAGGTGGTGGACGCCCCGGAGTCCGCCGACGAGGGGTACGGTCTGCTGCGCACCGTGCTGGTCGCCGACAACCAGCGGCAGGCGACCCTGGTGCGCGAGGTGCTCGCCGACGCCGGCATCCGGTCCACCATCTCGACCGAGGGCGACAGCGCGCGGGTGCTGGTCTTCGTCGACCAGCTCGACAAGGCCCGCCGCCTGGTCGGCTAGCCCCGCAGTCTGGTCGGCTAGCCCGCCGCCTGGTCGGCTAGCCCCGCAGTCTGGTCGGCTAGACCCGCCGCCTGGTCGGCCGGGTCGGCCGCGGCGGCGCGATCAGTAGCCGAAGTCGTCGTCGGGGACGGTGCAGCGCTCGGCCTTGACGCCCAGCGCCCGCAACTGGTCGACGAAGTGCGGGTACCCGCGGTCGATGTGGTGCACGTGGCTGACCTCGGTGGTGCCCTCCGCGCACAGGCCGGCGATCGCGAGCCCGGCACCCGCCCGGATGTCGGAGGCCCGCACCGGGGCACCGGAGAGCCGCTCCCGGCCGCGGACCACCGCGTGGTGGCCGTCGGTGCGGATGTCGGCGCCGAGCCGGGACATCTCGTTCACGAACATGAACCGGCCGTCGAAGATGTTCTCGGTGATCAGCGAGACGCCGCCGGAGACCGCACCGAGGCCGATCGCCATCGGCAGCAGGTCGGTGGCGAACCCCGGGAACGGCAGCGTGACCACGTCGACCGCGGTCGGCCGGCGATCGATGGCGACCCGGAACGCCGGTACGCCGTCGGCATCGGGCAACTGCTCGATCTCGGCACCGGCGTCGGTGAGCTTGTCCAGCGCGACGCTCAGGTTCGCCGCCCGCACGCCCCGGACCGTCACGTCGCCGCGGGTCATCACCGCACCGAACGCCCAGGTACCGGCGACGATCCGGTCGCCGACCGTGCGATGGGTGGTGGGATGCATCGACTCGACGCCGGTGACCTCCAGCGTCGCCGTACCGGCCCCGGAGACCTGCGCGCCCATCGAGTTGAGCATGTCGGCCAGGTCGACGATCTCCGGCTCCCGCGCCGCGTTGTCGATCACCGTGGTGCCGCGCGCCAGTACCGCGGCCATCAGGATGTTCTCGGTGGCGCCGACGCTCGGGAAGTCAAGCCAGATCTGCGCACCGGTCAGCTGGGCGGCGCGGGCCACCACGAAGCCGTGCTCGGAGCCGATGTCGGCGCCCATCCGGGACAGCCCGGCGACGTGCATGTCCAGGCCGCGGGAGCCGATCGCGTCGCCGCCCGGGTGCGCGACCCGGGCGTGCCGGCAGCGGGCCAGCAGCGGGCCGAGCACGCAGATCGACGCGCGCAACCGGCGGACCAGGTTGTAGTCGGCCTCCGGCTCCAACTCGTCCGGGGTGTCGATGGCGATGTCGCCGCCGTCCACCTCGACCTGGCAGCCGAGCCGGCGCAGCACCTCGGCCATGATCGAGATGTCGGTGATGCCCGGCGCGTTGGTGATGGTGGTACGGCCCGGCGCGAGCAGCGCCGCCGCCATCAGCTTGAGCGCGCTGTTCTTGGCGCCGGCCACCGGCACCTCGCCGGCCAGCCGCGTACCACCGTAGACCCGGATGACATCCACGCGCGTCATCGTAGGCGCGGCGCCGGATCCGCTCGCGCCCCGGGGCGGTGCGTCGGAGTCGGCCGCCACCCGCTCCCGGACGCAGGAATAGGCTGGTCCGATGGCGGTACATCTGACCAGGATCTACACCCGAACCGGCGACGACGGCACGACCGGGCTGAACGACTTCAGCCGGGTGCCCAAGACCGATCCGCGCATCGCCGCGTACGCCGACTGTGACGAGACCAACGCCGTGTTGGGCACCGCGCTCGCGCTCGGCCGGCTCGACGACGAACTGACCGGGGTGCTCACCCGGGTCCAGAACGACCTGTTCGACGTCGGCGCCGACCTCGCCACCCCGGTCACCCCGGAGCCGAAGAACCCGGAGCTGCGGGTCACCGACGACTACGTCGAACGGCTGGAGGGCTGGTGTGACGAGTTCAACGAGCGCTGCCGCAAGCTCGACTCGTTCATCCTGCCCGGCGGCACCCCGGGCGCCGCGCTGCTGCACCACGCCCGTACCGTCGCGCGGCGGGCCGAGCGCTCGGCGTGGGCGCTGCTCGACCACGACCCCGAGCGCACCAACGTGCTCGCCGCCAAGTACCTGAACCGGCTGAGCGACCTGCTGTTCATCCTGGCCCGGCTGGCGAATCCGTCCGGCGACGTGAAGTGGGTGCCAGGCGGACAGCGGTGAGCGCCGACGCACCGCACCCCGTGGCGGTGAGCCGGGGCGCGCTGCACCACGTCGAGCTGTGGGTACCGGACCTGACCCGGGCGGCGCGCTCCTGGGGCTGGCTGCTCGGCGAGCTGGGCTACACGCCGTACCAGCAGTGGCCGGCCGGGCGCTCTTGGCGGCTCGGCGCGACCTACCTGGTGCTGGAGCAGTCGCCGGCGCTGACCGGTGACCGGCACGAGCGCACCGCGCCCGGATTGAACCACCTTGCCCTGCACACCGGTACCCCCGCGCAGGTCGACGCGCTGATGGCGGCGGCGCCGGCACACGGCTGGTCACCGCTGTTCGCGGAGCGGTATCCGCACGCCGGCGGCCCGGACTGCCACGCCGGCTACCTGGCCGACCAGGACGGCTACGAGGTCGAGCTGGTCGCCGGCTGACCGGCGAGCACCGCGCTCGCCGCGGCGCCGGCGACACGGGTCAGGGCGAACCGGTCACCCGAGCCGCCGCGGGCCGCTGCTCAGCGAGATACCCGGGCCGGCGCCGCGGTCAGCTGGCCTGGTCGTCGGCGGGGAGGCCGAAACGACGCGAGGCCGCCCCGGGTGGGGCGGCCTCGAGCCAGGACAGGAAACCGGTCAGCGCGCCTTCGGTCATGGCGACCTCGACGACGTCCCGGTCGTTGGCGCAACACAGCACGAGCGCGTCGGGCGGCAGCACGAGCAGCTCAGGGCCGCCCGGTGGGCGGCGGGACCGGATCGCCAGCGTGCGCCGGGACAGCACCTCACGCGGCCGCATCGCCAGGCTGAACATCCGGTACCACAGCAGCTGGTCGCCGGCGAAGCGGCCGAAGCCCGGCGCCCAACCGCGGCCCGGGATCCGGGCGGTCACCCGGACACTGACCTCGATCGTGCCGCCGCGCCGGGCGATCAGCGCCCGGCGCAGGAACAGCAGGCCGAGCGCGACGAGCACGAGCAGGACACCGACGCCGATCGCCTCGAAGACTCGCATCGGTGCCCGGCCCTCGCTAGTGCGCGCCGGCCTCGGCCGGCTCGCCCAACTCGACCGTCTCGGCGAGCACCGTCACCCCGCGGCCGGTGACGGAGAGGAACCCGCCGTTGACCGTGTAGACCAGCTCTTCCTCGCCGTCGCGCTGGATCCGGACGGTGCCCGGGTCGGCCAGCTCACCGAGCAACGGCGCGTGACCGGGCAGGACGCCCAGCTCGCCCTCGGTGGTGCGGGCGATGAGCATCTTCGCCTCGCCGGTCCAGACTTTCTGCTCGACCGCGACGAGCTCGACGTGCAGTGGGTCGGCCACCGGCTTCTCCTAGACGCAACGGGGATGTGACAAGGAATTCTAATGCGTGACCGCCGGCACGCGGCGGGCACCCCAGACGCGGAAACAGTGACGCACCGCACTTTGCGGCACCACCCAGGGTGTCGTGTTCGCCCTGTGCAACCGGCAGGTACCGGCTGCCGGGCGAGCACCGTGCTGACGCGGTTCGGGCCGGTGCCCACGAGGGACACCGGCCCGAACCAGGTGGTACCGCGGCGCAGAACTACTCGTTCTTGGCGAGCTCGTGCGCGTTGCGCTCCAGGTCCTCCAGGCCACCGCACATGAAGAAGGCCTGCTCAGGGAAGTGGTCGTACTCCCCCTCGGCGAGCTTCTTGAACGCCTCGATGGTCTCCTTCAGCGGAACGAACGAGCCGGCCAGGCCGGTGAACTTCTCCGCCATGAAGGTGTTCTGGGACAGGAACCGCTCGATCCGGCGGGCCCGCTGGACCGTCACCTTGTCCTCTTCGGACAGCTCGTCCATGCCGAGGATGGCGATGATGTCCTGCAGATCCTTGTACTTCTGCAGGATCTGCTTGACCGTCTCCGCGACCTGGTAGTGCTCGGCGCCCACGAACGACGGGGCGAGCAGCCGGGACGTCGACGCCAGCGGGTCCACCGCCGGGTAGATGCCCTTGTCGGAGATCGACCGCTCCAGGTTCGTGGTCGCGTCCAGGTGGGCGAACGTGGTCGCCGGCGCCGGGTCGGTGTAGTCGTCGGCCGGCACGTAGATCGCCTGCATCGAGGTGATCGCGTGGCCGCGGACCGAGGTGATGCGCTCCTGCAGCACGCCCATCTCGTCGGCCAGCGTCGGCTGGTAACCCACCGCGGACGGCATCCGGCCCAGCAGGGTGGACACCTCCGAACCGGCCTGGGTGAACCGGAAGATGTTGTCGATGAACAGCAGCACTTCCTGGTTCTGCACGTCCCGGAAGTACTCCGCCATGGTCAGCGCGGACAGCGCCACCCGCAGCCGGGTGCCCGGCGGCTCGTCCATCTGGCCGAAGACGAGCGCCGTCTTGTCGAAGACGTTCATCTCGGTCATCTCACCGATCAGGTCGTTGCCTTCACGGGTGCGCTCACCGACGCCGGCGAACACCGAGGTACCGCCGAAGTTCTGGGCGACGCGGTAGATCATCTCCTGGATGAGCACCGTCTTGCCCACCCCGGCACCGCCGAACAGACCGATCTTGCCACCACGCACGTACGGCGTGAGCAGGTCGATGACCTTGATGCCGGTCTCCAGCATCTCGGTCTTCGGCTCCAGGTCGGCGAACGCCGGCGGCTCGCGGTGGATGCCCCACCGGTCGGCCGGCTCGAACTTCTCGCCGTCCTTGAGGTTCAGCACGTTGCCGGTCACGTCGAACACGTGGCCCTTGGTCGCCTCACCGACCGGCACCGAGATCGGCTTGCCGGTGTCGCGCACCTCGGCGCCCCGGACCATGCCGTCGGTCGGCTTCAGCGAGATCGCCCGCACCATGTTGTCACCCAGGTGCTGGGCGACCTCCAGGGTGATCTCCTGCTTGCCGGCCGACAGCTCGACGTCGACCTTGAGCGCGTTGTAGATCGCGGGCATCGCCTCGCGCGGGAACTCGACGTCGACCACGGCGCCGATCACCCGGGCGACGCGGCCGACGGCAGTCGCCTTGTCCTGAGTAGTCGCGGTCATCACTCTTCACTTCCTGACGCGGCCAGCGCGTCCACGCCGCCGACGATCTCGCTGATCTCCTGGGTGATCGCGGCCTGCCGGGCCGCGTTCATCTCACGGGTAAGGGTCCGGGCGATGTCGTTCGCGTTGTCGGAGGCGGCCTTCATGGCCGCCCGCCGAGCCGCCGACTCGCTCGCCGCCGAGTCCAACAGCGCCGCGTAGATGCGGGTGTTGATGTACTTCGGCAGCAGCGAGTCCAACAGCGAGGCGGCATCCGGCTCGAACTCGTACGCCGGGGGGATGCCGGTGGACGGCTTGTCGGTCTCCTCGATCTCCATCGGGGCGACCCGGGTCACCGTCGGCACCTGCGACACCATCGACGCCAGGTGCGTGTACACCGCGTACAGCTCGTCGATGCCGGGCAGCCCGTCGGGGCCGAAGCCACCGTCGGTGTCGTCGGCACCGGCGTTGAACGCGTCGATCAGCGTCTGGCCGGCCTCCCGGGCGTCGTCGAACGCCGGCTGCTCGGAGAAGCCGGTCCAGCTCTCGGCGATGTCCCGGTTGCGGAACCGGTAGTACGTGACGCCCTTGCGGCCGATCACGTACAGCACCGGCTCGATGCCGTCCGACCGCAGCCGGGCGATCAACTGCTCGGCGGTGCGGATCACGTTGGCGTTGTAGCCACCGCACATGCCCCGGTCGCTGGTCACGACCAGGACACCGGCGCGCCGCACCCGCTCACGCGGGGTCAGCAGCGGGTGCTCGATGTTGGCACCGGACGCCAGCGCCGTGAGCACGCCGGTGATGGCGTGCGCGTACGGCTGGGCCGCGGCGACGCGCTCCTGCGCCTTCGCGATGCGGCTCGTGGCGATGAGCTCCTGCGCCTTGGTGATCTTGCCGGTCGACTTGACCGACCGGATCCGGCGGCGGAGTACCCGTAGCTGAGCGGCCATGGGTTACTTCTTCTCCGCCGACGGGACGTACTTCTGCACCGTCTCCTGGCCCTCGGCGCCCTCGGCCAGCGCCTCCGCCGGCGCCTCGTTCACCTTCAGCTCGTCGCTGCCGGCGAGGAAGTTCTGGGTGAACTTCGCGACCGCGGACTCCAGCGTGTTGGCGGCGTCGTCCGACATCGCACCGGTGCTGGCGATCTCGTCCAGCACGACCTTGTGGTTGTGCCGCAGGTAGCCGAGGAACTCGCGCTCGAACCGGCCGACGTCGGAGACCGGCACGCTGTCCAGCTTGCCGGTGGTCCCCGACCAGATCGAGACGACCTCCTCCTCGTACGGGAAGGGGTTCGACTCGTCCTGCTTGAGCAGCTCGGTCAGCCGGGCACCGCGGTCCAGCTGGGCCCGCGAGGTGCGGTCCAGGTCGGACGCGAAGGCGGCGAACGCCTCCAGGTCGCGGTACTGCGCCAGGTCGAGCTTGAGCCGGCCGGACACCTTCTTGATCGCCTTGCGCTGCGCGGCCGTGCCGACCCGGGACACCGAGGTACCGACGTTGATGGCCGGCTTGGTGCCCGCGTTGAACAGGTCGGCCTCGAGGTAGATCTGGCCGTCGGTGATCGAGATGACGTTGGTCGGGATGTACGCGGAGACGTCGCCGGCCTTGGTCTCGATGATCGGCAGCCCGGTCATCGAACCCGCGCCCAGCTCGTCGGACAGCTTCGCGCACCGCTCCAGCAGCCGGGAGTGCAGGTAGAACACGTCGCCCGGGTAGGCCTCGCGGCCCGGCGGCCGGCGCAGCAGCAGCGACACCGCGCGGTACGCCTCGGCCTGCTTGGTCAGGTCGTCGAACACGATCAGCACGTGCTTGCCGTTGTACATCCAGTGCTGGCCGATGCTCGACCCGGTGTAGGGCGCGATGTACTTGAAGCCGGCCGGGTCGGACGCCGGGGCCGCCACGATCGTGGTGTACTCCAGCGCGCCGGCCTCTTCCAGCTTGCCCTTGACCGTGGCGATCGTGGACGCCTTCTGGCCGATCGCGACGTAGATGCAGCGCACCTGCTGCTGCGGGTCGCCGGTCTTCCAGTTGGCGCGCTGGTTGATGATCGTGTCGATGGCGACCGTGGTCTTGCCGGTCTGCCGGTCGCCGATGATCAGCTCACGCTGGCCCCGGCCGACCGGGATCATGCCGTCGATCGCCTTGATGCCGGTCTGCAGCGGCTCCTCGACCGGCTGCCGCGACATCACGTTCGGAGCCTGCAGCTCCAGCTCGCGGAAGCCCTCGTTCTCGATGTCGCCGAGGCCGTCCATCGGGCGACCCAGCGGGTCCACCACGCGACCGAGGAACGCGTCGCCGACCGGCACCGACAGCACCCGGCCGGTGCGCCGGACCGTCTGGCCCTCCTCGATGCCGGCGTACTCACCGAGCACGACCACGCCGATCTCGCGCGTCTCCAGGTTCAGCGCCAGACCCAGCGTGCCGTCCTCGAACTCGAGCAGCTCGTTGGCCATGGTCGAGGGCAGCCCCTCGACCTGGGCGATGCCATCACCGGCAGTGGTGACGACACCGACTTCCTCGCGGGAGATCTCCGGTGTATAGGAGGAGACGTAGCGCTCGAGTGCGCCACGGATCTCCTCCGAGGAGATGGTCAGCTCGGCCATCTTTGCCAGTCCTCGTCCCTTGGTCCTATCGGTGGGTCCGGGCGCGACGCCGGGGGATCGGCTCCGGACTCGGCCACCTGTGCGGGTGATACATCGCCAAACGTGGTGGCCGGGGGCCACCGATGCCGGCGGCCGGGGCCACCGGATTTCTCGTCGTCCGGCGACCTGCCGGCCGCCGGTGTGGTTGCGCCGCGCGCCCGGTCAGCGCCGGGTCAGCGCGGTGCGTGTCTCGTTGATCCGCCGAAGGATGGTCCCGTCGTACAGATCGGAGCCGACCTGCACGCTCATCCCACCGAGGATCCGCGGGTTGACGGACACCTTCAGCGCGATCTCTCGACCGTATATCCGCCGCAGGGCGGCAGCCAGCCGATCGAGATCACCGTCGGACAGCTCCGCCGCGACCGTCACGTACCCGATCTCGTGGTCCCGCCGGCTCGCGGCCAGCTCGACCAGCCGGGTCAGCGCCGACTCGAAGCCGCGCCCGCCGAAACCGGTCAGAGCCAGCTCGGCCAGTCGCAGGGTGACCGCGGAGACCTTGCCGGACAACAGCGACGACACCAGCTCGGCGCGCTGCACCGGGTCGGCGGTGGCGTCACCGAGCACGGCGGCGAGACGCTCCTGACCGGCCACGATCTGGCCGAACCGGAACAACTCGTCCTCCACCTCGGCCAGCGCACCATCCCGCTCCGCCGAGGCGAGCAACGCCTCGACCCCGAGCAGCTCGGTGCCGTCGAGCAGGGCGCTGGCGCTCGACCAGCGGCCGGCGACGAGCACCCCGAACAGGGTCCGGGTGCCCTCCGACAGCTGCTTGCCGAACAGCGAGTTCGCCAGTCCAGCGCGGTCCTCGCCCGGCCGGGCCGGGTCGGACAGCGCCCGGCGCAGCCGCGGCTCGGCGGACAGCAGCTTCGCGATCGCGAGTAGCTCGTCGGCGACCGTGGCCAGCGTCTCCGCCTTGGCCCGCTTGGCGTACGTGTTCAGCCGGTCGACCGCCGCGCCGAACGCCTCACGGCTCGCCGCCTCCATCAGCGACGCCCCGCGGCGCCGGTGCTGGCCCGGCCGTCCGCCTCGATCTCGGTCAGGAACCGGTCGACGGTGCCACGCCGCTGCGCCTCGTCGGCGAGCGACTCGCCCACGATCCGGCCGGCCAGATCGACTGCGAGCGAACCGATGTCGGAGCGCAGCTCGCGGATCAGCGTCTGCCGCTCGGCGGCGAGCTGCTCCTTGCCGACCGCGATCACGCGGTCGCGCTCCTCGTTCGCCTTGGCCAGCATCTCGTCCCGGATCGCCGCGGCGTCGGCACGCGCCTCGTCACGGATCCCGGCGGCCTCGGTGCGGGCCTCGGCGAGCTGCTCGCGGTACTGCTCGAGGAGCTGGTTGGCCTCGGCCTGAGCCTGCTCGGCCCGCTTCAGCCCGCCCTCGATCGCGTCCACGCGGGCCCGGAAGGTCTCTTCCATCCGCGGGAACACGAACTTCATGAGGACGAAGCAGACTGCGGCGAACGCGATCAGCCCGACGATGATCTCGGACCAGACCGGCATCAGGATCTGAGCGCCGCCCTCTGCTGCGAGGTGTTTCATGGCTTACTCCCGATGGGTTGTCGGACGGTCTGGACGTCAGCCCGCCCAGATGAAGCCGAGCACCAGGCCGAACAGAGCGAGCGCCTCGACGATCGCGAAGCCGAGGAACATGTAGGTACGGGTCAGACCCGCCGACTCCGGCTGCCGAGCGGTCGAGGTGATGTAGGCGGCGAACACGATGCCAACACCGATACCCGGGCCGATCGCGGCGAGGCCGTAGCCGATGGAGCTGAGGCTACCGGTGACAGCTGCGAGGTCCATCTGGGGATTCCTCCTGGTCTACCCGCGTGACCTTCACGCGGAGGCTTGGTTTGGTCTCTCGGTCGTACAGGGTGGAACGGAGCGCCGGTGCCCGGCGCAGCGGAGCTCACATGCGAATCAGTGCTCGTCCGCGAGCGAGCTCTCGACGTAGCTCGCGGTCAGGATCACGAACACGTATGCCTGCAGGGCGGCGACGATCAACTCGAAGAACGTCATGATGATCGCCATCGCCCAGGAGACGACGGACAGCGGCCGGAAGAAGACTGTCTGCGCGTTCATCAGGGCGACCCCGCCCAGCGTGAACACCAGCAGCAGCAGGTGGCCGGCGAACATGTTGGCGAACAACCGGACCGCCAGCGTGACCGGGCGGGTCAGGAAGTTCTGCACGAACTCGATCGGCACGAGCAGGAAGTGCATCGGCCACGGCACGCCCGGCAGGATCAGGGTGTGCTTGATGTAGCCGAAGAAGCCGTGCTTCCGGATGCCCAGGTACAGGAACATCACGTAGGTGATGGCCGTCAGGAACATCGGGAAGGAGATGTGCGAGTTCGGCGAGATCTGCAGGAACGGAATGATCCCGAAGAAGTTCATCACGATGATGAACAGGAACAGCGTGGTCAGGTAGGGCGCGAAGCGCAGCCCTCGCTTCGCACCGATCACCTCGGTGGCGACGCCGTCGCGCACGAACCCGTACATCGACTCGGCCATCCACTGTGTCTTAGTAGGCACGAGTTTGGGCTTGCGATATGCCACGAGGAAGAACACGATGATGAGCGCCGCTGCCAACCAAGCCAGGATCGTCACCTTCGTGACGGCTTGGCCGAGCCCTGGAACGAGACCCTCGAAGTCGAAGTCCTTGACGCCAGGTGGGAAATCACTGGCCAGGATCGCCGGCTCTCCAGCCACCGAACCACCCTTCGCTAACTGCTGCCAAGTCGTTTGACGATCAGGTAGATCGCCGCGGCTGCGCCGACCAGCATGCCGACCACGAGGCCGATGTGGGAGGGAATCCCCAGCCACCAGTCGACGAGCCCACCGATCACCGCCCAGACGGCGACGCCGCTGAGCAGATGACCCGTGGCCATCCAGCCTGTCTCCATGCCCGCGGCTGCGCCTTCGGGCTTGGTGGCAGGCTGCTGCTTGCTGGTCATGATGGGGATGACGGTATCAGCCGGTCAGCGGCGCACCGCATCGACCCCCGGTGATGGGACCAGGGGTTACTCAGCGGTTGGTGGTCGGCGCGGCCGAGGGGTCCACGGCCGGTTCCACGTATGGGATCTTGGCGTGCCACGTCCAGGCGGCCTGGGCCGCGGACCACGTTAGCGCAGCGGCGACGATCGCAAGGCCCATCGGCGCAAGCCCTAACCAGCCCGTTGCATTCAGGGCCAGCATGAACATCCCGAGAAACAGGAATTTCACCACATACACGGTCAGGCCGACCGGCAGCACGAGCCTCGGGTTGACCCGGTCGGCCCAGGCGATGGCCAGGCTGGACAGCACGTAGCTGACCGCGACCAGCCCGACCCCGGCCGCCACCCCGGCCACGCCCACCGCACCCCGCAGCGGCGCGGCGACCGCGGCGCCGACGATCAGCAGCCCCGCCAGCGCCAGCAACGGCACCGGCAGATGACGCAGCCGGGGCAGTCGACTGCCACCCGGCCGGGAAGAACGCGCGGTGTTGCGGCCCGCCACCTCACTGCTCAGCACAATGCCGCCCAGCGTACCCGGCCGACCCGGCACACCGGCCGACGCCGCTCACCGACCGGTGAGGATGCGCACCAGCTTGCGCAGCGGCAGTTCGATGTCGTCGGCGATCCGGTCGAAGAACCGGTCACCCAGGCCCCACGGGTCGTCGAGGTCGTCGTCCGGGCCGGGGCCGGTACCGCCGCGCGCCTTGTTGGCCGCGGCGACCAGCGCCACTCCCCTGGTCATCGTCTGCGCCGGGGTCGGCGCCGCCGGCGGCAACTGATCGGCGTCCACCTCGTGCAGCAGCCGGCCGAACTCGCAGACGGTGAACGTCCGGTCGGCCGCGTCCGGCCGCAGCGCGGCCACGTAGCTCGCCTGCTCGCCGGTCGCGGTGAGGATCAGCTCGGAGGCGTCGATGTGCTCGCCGTGCAGCTGCCGGGCGGTGAACCCGGACGGGTCACCGCCGCGCGCGGCGACCTGCCGCGCCGCCGGCGGGTTCATCTGCTCGCCGGCGTGCCAGCCACCGGTGCCGGCGCTGTGGCTGTACAGCAGGGCCGGCGGGGCCGGGTCGGTCGGGCCGAGCAGGTCGGCCAGCCGGGCGGTCAGCAGCCGCTCCGCCATCGGCGAGCGGCAGATGTTGCCCATGCACACGTGCAGCACCGAGAACGGCGGCTGCCTCACCTCGGGATCGGCCACGTCATCCTCCTGTCCTCCCACCCGCACTCCATCCTGCCCGCACCGGGCCGCTACGAGGCGGACACCGAGTCGGTCAGATCCGGCAGCAGGCCGCGCAGTTCGGCGGCCGGGACCGCGCCGGCCCGGATCAGCCGCGGCGGCGACGAGGCGAGATCGAGCACCGTGGAGGCGACCCCGCCGGTACTCGCGCCGGCCTCCAGGTAGGTGGCCACCGCGTCGCCCAGCTGATCCCGGGCACCGGCGGCGGTGGCCGCGGGCGCGACCCCGGTGCGGTTGGCGCTGGAGGTGGCGAGCGGGCCGGTCTGGCGCAACAGCTCCAGGGTGATCTCGTCGGCCGGCATCCGCACCCCGACGGTACCGCCGGTGTCACCGATGTCCCAGGTCAACTCGGGCGCGTGCGGCACCACGATGGTCAGCCCACCCGGCCAGTACCGGTCCGCGAGCGCGTGCGCGACCGGCGGCGCCGCGGGCGCCAGCTTCGCCAGCTGCTCCGGCTCACCGACCAGTACCGGTGGCGGCATGGCCCGGCCGCGCCCCTTCGCGGCGAGCAGCGCGCGCACCGCGGCCGGGTCGAACGCGTCGGCGGAGATCCCGTACACCGTGTCGGTGGGCAACACGACCAGCCCGCCAGCGCGGATGGTGGCGGCCGCGGCGGCCAGGCCGGCGGCGCGGCCCGCCTCGGTGCGGCAGTCGTACAACGTCACGAGGGTGCAGTCTTCCACCCCGCCGATGGGCACCGGGCGGTGGAGTACCGGTCCCGGCCGGCGAGGTCGCGGTGGTCGGCGACGTCGGCGTACCCGGCGGCGACCAGCAGCCGCGGCACCGCCGTGCCGTGCGTGTCGTCGTGTTCGAGCACCAGCGCGCCGCCGGGCCGCAGCAGCCGGGCCGCCTGCCGGATCAGTGGCCGGATCACCGCGAGTCCGTCGGCCCCGCCGTACAGCGCGCGGTCCGGGTCGGCGCCGGCCACGTCGGGCGGCAGCGGCGTACCGGCCGGCACGTACGGCGGGTTGGTCAGCACCAGGTCGACGGTGCCGGCCAGCTCGGGCAGCAGCGGGTCGGTGGTGACGTCGGCGTCGACCACCCGTACCGGTGGGTCGCCGGCCGCCTGCCGGGCCCGCGCGTTGGCGCGCAGGTAGCGCAGCGCGGCCGGGTCGTGCTCGACCAGTACCACCCGGGCGGTCGGCGTCTCGTTCGCCATGGCGAGGCCGAGCGCGCCGGAACCGGCGCACAGGTCGACCACCAGCGGGTCGGGCCGGCTCAGCAGCGCCCGGCCGGCGTCGACCAGCAGCTCGGTCTCCGGGCGGGGTACGAACACGCCCGGCCCGACCGTGAGCTCCAGGTGACGGAAGTAGGCAACCCCGGTGAGGTGCTGCAGCGGCGTGCCGGCGGCCCGCCGCGCCACCAGCTCGTCGAGCTCGTCCCGATCGGCCCGGCCGAGGTCGTCGAGCAGCGCCAACCTGCCCCGGGTAACGCCCAGTACGTGCGCGGCGAGCAGTTCGGCGTCGACGCGCGGGGTCGGCAGCCCGGCCGCCTCGAGAAGTCGGGCAGCGCTGGCCAGAACGACCCTCGCTGGCGTACGGTCTGGCGTATCCGGAGCGCTACCGATCCGGTCTTCTCGTTGCACGCATCCATCATCCACGCCGGACCGCGCCGGGCCGTGCGGCAGGTCGGATGGACAGCCGGGGGAGGTCGCAGCGTGGCATGGCCGAGTGCCGGCTTGGCGGCGCGGGCCGACGACTATCGAGACGACGTGCGCCGGCTCATCCGGGCCGGCCGGTCCGACGAGGCGGAACGACTCGTCGACCGCGTCCTCGGCGAGTCGCGTGACACCCCGACGCTGGCGTACGCGATCCTCGCCAAGATCGGTTGCCTGATCAACCTCGGCCGCTACAACGAGTGCCCGGCGGCGCTGGACCGGGCGTTCGAGCTGATCCGCGAATACCCGGAACCGAGCCACCTGGGCGAGTTGCACGCACACGCCGCGTACGTGGCCTATCTGGGCGGTTCGCTGGACCGCTGCGTGACCCACCTGGTGCGCAGCTCCCGCTCGCTGGGCATGGTGAGCCGGCCGGTACCGGAGGCGGCGGACGCCTGGATCGACCTCGCCACCACGTACTCGCTGATCGGGTTCCACGGGCACGCGCTCGGCGCGGTCGACCGGGGCCGGCGGATGGCGGCTGCCGCCGGGCTGCCCGGCGCCGAGTACGTGATCCCGGAGGTACGGGTGCGGCTCGCGGTGTCGCTGGACCACCGCGGCGACGCCGAGGGCTGCATCCGGATCCTGCGCGACGTGCTCGGCCAGCTACCCGGCGCGCCGCAGCAGGCGCAGGCCCAGCTGCCCGAGATGGACCGGCCCTACGTCGGGTACGCGCTGGCCCGGCTCAGCGCGTTCGGCGAGCCGGCAGCGATGCCGGCGTACCCGTGGCTCGGCGAGCCGCGCAGCCAGGACCCGCTGGTCGGCGACCTGCGCGCGCTCGGCGCGGTCTGCCTGGACATCGCCGACGGCCGGCCGGAACAGGCGGTGACCCGGCTGGAACGCATCAGCGTGGACGCCCGTACCCTCGGCGCCTCCGAGCCGCCGCGGCTGCGCGCCCTGGCGTACGCGGCGGCCGGCGACCACGCGGCCGCGCACCGGGCCGACCGGGAGGCGTTCCGGCTCACCGCGCAGGCCATCGACCGGCTGCGGGACCTGTTCATCGACGGCGTCGAGGCGCGCCTGGACCACGACGACCTGCGCGCCACCGTCGCCCGGTACGCCGACGAGGCGCTCACCGACCCGCTCACCGGACTGCCGAACCGGCGGCACCTGGAGCAGCACGTCGCCGCGATGGCCGACCGCAGCGAGCGGGGCGTGATCGGGGTGCTCGACCTCGACTCGTTCAAGGCGGTCAACACCGTGCACGGCCACCTCACCGGCGACGCGGTGCTGCAACGCGCCGCCGGCCTGCTGGCCCGGGTGATGCGCCGCGGCGACTTCGTCGCCCGCTACGGCGGGGACGAGTTCGTGGTGGTGCTGCCCGGCGCGCAGCTGCCCGAGGCGTACGAGGTGGGCAACCGGGTGGTCGGCGCGTTCGGCACCGAGGACTGGGACGCGCTGGTGCCCGGCACCCCGATCACCGTCAGCATCGGTTGGGCCGAGCTCGACCTGCGCTCCGGCGTGCAGAACGGCTTCGAGCTCGCCGACCGAGCCATGTACGCGGCGAAGCACGCGGCACGGGCTTCCTGACAGTGGCGCTGCGGCCGGGCCGGCCTCGCGCACGTCCCCCGGGGAGACGTCCCTTACCGAGAAGCTCGACGCCGGACGGCCGCAGCGTCGTTACCGGTGCAGTTCGGTGCCGGTGAGTCGGGCGGCGCGGTCGGCTTCGGCGAGGGCGTCGAGGACCGCGTCGAGGTCACCGTCGAGTACCTGGTCGAGGTTGTAGGCGGTGAAGCCGATGCGGTGGTCGGTGATGCGGCTCTGCGGGAAGTTGTAGGTGCGGATCCGTTCCGACCGGTCGACGGTGCGCACCTGCGAGCGGCGGGCGTCGGACGCGGCGGCGTCGGCCTCCTCCTGCGCGGCGGCGAGCAGCCGGGCCCGCAGGATGCGCAGCGCCTGCTCCTTGTTCTGCAGCTGCGACTTCTCGTTCTGGCAGGAGACCACGATGCCGGTCGGCAGGTGGGTGATGCGCACCGCGGAGTCGGTGGTGTTGACCGACTGGCCGCCCGGGCCGGACGAGCGGTACACGTCGATGCGCAGGTCGTTCGGGTCGATCGTGACGTCGACGTCCTCCGCCTCGGGCAGCACCAGGACACCGGCCGCCGAGGTGTGGATGCGGCCCTGCGACTCGGTCACCGGTACCCGCTGGACCCGGTGCACGCCGCCCTCGAACTTGAGCCGGGCCCACACCCCGATACCGCCCTCGGGGATGCCCTTGGTCTTGATCGCCACCGACAGGTCCTTGTAGCCGCCCAGGTCGGTCTCCTCGGCGTCGATGACCTCGGCCACCCAGCCGTGCCGCTCCGCGTACCGCAGGTACATCCGGAGCAGGTCGCCGGCGAACAGCGCCGACTCGTCGCCGCCCTCCCCCGCCTTGATCTCCAGGATGACGTCCTTGCCGTCGTTGGGGTCGCGCGGCGCGAGCAGCTCGGCCAGCCGCTCCTCCAGCTTGGGGATCATCGTGGTCAGCGCGTCGACCTCGGGCGCGAACGACGCGTCCTCGGTGGCGAGTTCGGTGGCGGCGGACAGGTCGGCGCGGGCGGTGTCCAGCTCGCCGGCGGTGCGCACGATCGGGCCCAGCTCCGCGTAGCGGCGACCCACCCGGCGCGCCTCGCCGGCGTCGGCGTGCAGCACGGGATCGGCGAGCCGCTGCTCCAGCTGCTGGTACTCGCTGCGCAGCTCACCGAGCCGGTCACCACCGGGCGTGTCCATCGCTCCCCCTCACCATCGCGCGAACCGGGACCGGGTCGACCGACCCCGCGGACAGACGAAACGGCGCCCACCGCCGATCCGGGCACGGATCGGGCGGCGAGCGCCGTCGCGGTCGCTACTTGCCGGCCTTGGCCTGCGCGGCGCGGGCCTTGGCGTACTTCTGCTGGAACTTGGCGACCCGGCCGCCGGTGTCCAGAATGCGCTGCTTGCCGGTGTAGAACGGGTGGCAGGCGTTGCACGTCTCGACGTGAATCGAGCCGCCCGACGCGGTGCTGCGCGTGGTGAACGAGTTGCCGCAGGAACAGGTCACCTCGGTTGCCTGGTACTGCGGGTGAATGCCACTCTTCATGGGGGTCCTCTCCAGGTAGGTCGCCGGGTCGCCGGGCGCTTGTCGCCGCGGCGTGAACCGGAACCTCAAACGGGCCGTCGTACCAGTGTGGCACGCGCTCACACGACCACACCGCCTGGGTAACGCCCCCACCCCGCCACTTATGCCCGGGGTGCCGGCGTCCTTTCCAGCGACGCCACCCTCGGACCGCCGCACGGCGCCTCGCCGTCAGGGCCGCCTGCCGCTGCTCGGGTCGGCGACCGCAGCGGCCCGCCGACGCGACGGCGTGGTGCCGGTCACTCCGAGGGGCCGGAGCGCTGGCTCCGGCCCCTCGAACGTGCCGGCGGTCAGCCGACGGTGATGGTCACCGTGTCCCGGACACCGTTGACGTCCACGGTGAGCGTGGCCGTGCCGCGGCGCAGCCCGGTCACCGTGCCCGACACCGGGTCGTACGCGACGATGTCGTGGCCGCCGTGCCGCCCGCCGAACCGGACGCCACGGGAGCCGGACCAGTCGGCGCTGACCGGGTACGCCACCGGCACGGTGTCGCCCTGCTGGGTCAGCGTGGCCGACGCCGTGCCCTGCCCACCGACCGACAGCGTCGCCGGCGCGGTGAGCGTGACGGTGTCGGTCTGCGGCCGGATCCGGGCGGCGAGCCAGTCGGACGGCCCGGCGCCGTACGGGTCGGCCCGCCGCTGCGCCTGCTCGTGCGCGGAGACCGGGTTCACACCGAACTCGGTCCAGCCGATGAACCCGCCCTGGTCCGCCGGCGCCGCCGGGTTCTTGCCCGAGTTGCCGTTGATCAGGTACGGCACACCGTCCACATGGGACGCGTGAAACACCCCGACGTGGCCGCCGACGAAGCCGACGCCCTTGCCGGTACGGCGGCCGAAGTCGGCCAGCCAGGACTCGACCAGCGCCGCCTCCTTGCGGTCGGACAGCTGGCTGCCCTGCTGCGGCAACGGATCGCGTGGCGGTACGTGCTCGACCAGCACCACCGACGATACGGAGCGGTCGGTGGCCGCCGCGTCCAGCTGCTTGCGCAGCAGCTCGATCTGGTCGAAGCCACCGGTACGGATGCCCAGGCTGGAGGTGTCCAGGGTGACGAACCGGGTGCCCTTGTGGTCGAACACCTGCTGCGCCGGGCCGAACTCGGCGGTGAAGTTGCCGATCTTGCCGCCCATCACCTCGTGGTTGCCCGGCACGTAGTACCAGGGCACGGCGTCGCCGAGCACCTCGGTGAGGATCTGGTGGGCGAACGTCAGATCCGCCGGCGAACCCTCGTCGACCAGGTCACCGTCGATGATCAGGAAGTCCGGCTTGGCCGCCCTGATCTCGCGCAGCGTGCGGCGGGCCGAGGCGACGATCGCCGAGTCGGGATCGCGGGCCACGAACTGCGCGTCGGACATCACCGCGAAGCGCCAGTGCCGGCCGGCGAGCGTACCGTTCTGGATCACCACCGGGTCGCGCACCGTGGGCGCGGCCGGGGTGTCCACCGCCGGCGGTACCTTCGCCACCAGGTCGTCGAGCATCAGCGAGCCCTGGTACTGGGTGTCCGCGCGGGTCTCGGCGACGTAGAACCGGCTCAGTGTCAACGGATACGCGACGCCCGCGGGCACCGGGATCTCGACGTACTTCCAGCCGGTCCAGGTCAGGTAGTCACCGCGCAGCAACTGGTGGGTGCCCTGCGCGTCGATGAAGTCCAGCGTCGGCCACTCGCCGTGCCCGTTGCCGTACAGCCACATGCCGAACGCCTGCGGCTGACCCGGCACGGTGATCGGCGCCGGCGGCTTCGCGTAGGCGGCGCGGGTACCGGTCGACTGGGTGAAGTCGTAGGACATCGACAGCGCGGTGCCGGTGTGCCCGTCCGCGGCGGCCGACAGCGAACCGGTGGCGCGGGCGGCGCTGAAGCTCCACTGGGCCGCGTCGTCGAAGTTCGCGACCGGCTCGTCGGTGAGCCCGACCGTCACCGGCACCTGGGTGCTGAACCGTCCGACGTGGACGGTCACCAGGGTGGAACCGGAGTCCTTCTTCGCCTTGACGGTGAAGTTGCCGTCCGCGTCGGTACCGATGGACAGCAGCGAGTGGTCGTAGTCGAGGCTGGCGTCGGCCGGCTCGATCGGCGCGGTGTAGCCGGACGCGTCGTACCCGACGACACCGAAGTCACCGGTCGCCGACCCGTCGGCGAGCCCGACCCGGCCGGTGTCCGCGCCGATCCGGGTCAGCGATCCCAGCACGTGCAGCTTCACCTTTCCGCGGGCGGCGCCGCGATGGGCGGTCACCGTGACGGTGCCGGAGTGGCGGGCGTGGAACACGCCGGCGCGGTCGACGCTGCCGACCGTACCGGGTGCGGCGAGCCAGCCGGGCGTCCCGGCGGCCGGGCCGTACGTCTCGTCGTAGCCGGCGGCCGACAGCCGGCGGGTCAGGCCGGGGAACACCCGGTCCGGGTGGCCGCCGGGCTGCGGGTCGACGGTCGGCGCGTTCTCCGGATCCGCCTTCGTGGTGACCCAGAACCCGGTCAGCTGCCCGGATCCGGCCGGCGCGGTGATCGCGAGGCCGTTCGCAACCGGCCGCTCGGAGCCGTCCGACGGGCTGTTCTCCAGGGCGAGGTCGGTGCTGCCGACCTTGCGGGCGAACAGCGTCGAGGAGCCGCCGCCGTCGATGTTGATGGCGTTGTAGGCGCCCAGCTCCTTCATCATCTTCGCGAGCTCCGCGACGTAGATGCCGGCGCTGTTGGTCTGCTTGCCGTCCACGGTCAGCAGGAACATCTTCGAGCCGTCCCGGTTGAACCCGACCGCGCCGCGCGCCGCGTACTGGTCGTCCGGCGGCGACTGCACCGCACCGTCCTTGATGAGGATCTGGTTGCCGCCGATCGCCGTGCGCAGCGTCGAGCCGTCGCTGGTGCGCGGCGAGTACGACACCGAGACCGGGTCGCCGACCTTGAGTGCCCGCAGCGAGTCCGCCCCGGCCTCCCGGCCGACCAGCACGTAGTCACCCTTGGCGATGTCGCCGGCGCCGGGTGCGGTGGCCGCGGCCGCGACGTGTCCATCGTGGACGGTCACCTCCGCGGTGTCCGAGGAGGTCTGCACCGGCCGGGTGCGCGACATCGCACCCCAGCCGCTGGTGTACTCCCCGATCCCGTCCGTGCCGATCCGGGTTCCGTTGTACTGGGCCAGTTTCACCGTGCCGGACGGCAGCGTCAGGGTGCCGTCGAAGTACACCTGGAGGATGCGGCCAGCGCCGTTCGCGTCGATGCCGACGGCGTTGTGCCAGTCGTCGTTGGGCGACTTGACCAGGTTGCCGCCGGAGATGCCGACGCCCTCCGGCGCCCCGGTGTCGTTGATGTCGAAGAAGTCGCCGTTGATCGCGGCGACCGCGCGCGGCTGCGCCTTCACCTGCTCGCGGATCGTCTGGTCGCTCGCGACCGGGTCGGCCGACAGGTAGTCGACGCCGTTGCCGCCGGACAGGTCCACCGACAGCGACTGCGCCCGCAGCCACCCCTCCGACTCGTACCGGTCGAACGAGGCGAGCGTGACGCCCGGCGCGACCGGCCGGGTGGTGCGGTTGATCTCGACCGAGTTCGGCACCGTGTCGACGGCCGCGGCGGCGCGGACCGGCGGTGCCGAGCGGGCCGGCTGGGTCAGGCCGGGCGCGGTGAGCCCGAGCGCGACGGTCGACGCCACCGCGAGCGCGGCGATCCCGCGCCGCCGCCGCGATGGCCTGGCCACGGGTGTCCCGGGGACGGACACGATGACTCCTCCAGGTGACTGTCGGCACCTCGTCCGCCGACGAAGTGCCCAGTCAATCGCACCTGGATGACTTTCTACAAGACCACACCGTGACGCGGAGGAAAACTCCAACGCCGGCCTGGCGTGGTTCGCCCGCGCCGGCGTGCCGCCGGATCAGGACAGGTCGACGACCACCTTGACGTCGTCGGGCTGCCGGGTCAGCGCGTCCGGCCAGGACGCGATCGGCACCCGGCGGCTGATCAGCCGCTCCAGCCAGCGCACGTCCGCGTTCTCCAGTGCGGTCGCCGCCTGCTCGTAGTGGGTCCGGTTGGCGTTCACCGAGCCGACGATCGCGTCGTTGCCCATCACCATCCGCGCGTTCAGCTCGTCCGCGCCGACCTCGATGTCCCTGGTCCCCGAGGAGATGCCGGTCAGGCAGATCACCGCGTTCGGCGCGGTCATCTCGCTGATCGCGAACACCAGCGCGCCCACGCCGGTCGCCTCGACCACCGCGTCCGGCGCGAGCTTGAGATCGGCCAGCTCGCCCGAGTGGTACGTGGCGCCGAGGTCGGCCACCAGCTGCGGTTTCGGCCCGTCCGAGACCCGGTCGTACACGTGCGTGTCGTAGCCGCGCTGCACCGCGAGCAGCGCCGCCAGCAGCCCGATCGGCCCGGCGCCGGTGATCAGCGCGACCGGGTTCGGCAGGCTGGGCACCCGGGCCCGGATCAGGTCGATCTGCTCCCAGGCCTTCGCGACCACGGTGGTCGGCTCCAGCAGCACGCCGGTACTGGCCAGGCTGTCGGCCAACCGCACCGCGAACCTCGCGGGCACCCGCCACTGCTGCGCGCCGTAGCCGTCCGCGCCCTTGATGCCACGCTCGACGTAGTTGCCGGTGCGGCAGTAGTCCCACAGCCCGGCCTGGCAGCAGTCGCAGTCGTCCGGCCGGCGCACGATGCCCACCACCAGGTCACCGGCGTGCAGCCCGGAGTCGGCCGGCGCCGACACCACCCGGCCCAACGACTCGTGCCCGATCACCAGCTCCGAGCGACCGGCCGGCGGCCCCCCGTGCGCGCCGGCGACCACCTCGTGGTCGGTACCGCAGATCCCCACCGCCAGGCCCTGCACGAGCACGTCGCCGTCGGCCGGCGCCGGTTCCTCGCGCTCGGTTGCGGCGGCACTGTCCGGTCGTCCCGGCACCACGGTCATCGCTAGCACGCTCTACCTGCTTCCCCGACGGACTCCTGGGTACGGACCGTTCCACGGTACGGCGGGCCCGCCGCCGCCGCAGGTCCGTTCGTCCACACCGGACGGACCGGCATCCCGGTAGGCCGGCCTCATGCCGGCTGCTCGCCCGCGGCCCGGCGCGACCGGCGCCCGAAGCGCCGCTGCAGCGCCTCGTCCACCTGGGCGGCGTCCCGGTCCCTGGTCTCCGGCACGTACCGGCCGACGAACCACACCGCCACCGCGCAGATCAGTGCGAAGATCCAGAACGTCTGGCCCTGCCCGATCAGGTTCGCCACCGGCAGGAACACCAGGCTGACCACGAAGTTCGAGGACCAGTTGACGGTGGTGGAGGCGCTGGAGCCCACCGCGCGCGCCGACGGCGGGAAGATCTCGCCGATCAGTACCCAGAAGACCGGCCCCATCCCGCCGGCGAACAGCGCGATGTAGGCCACCATGAACACCAGCGTGAGCACCGAGTCGAGTCCGGCCACGAACGCCAGCCCCAGCAGCGCCATCGTCACCGTCATCCCGGTCAGCGAGCACAGCAGCAGCACCCGACGGCCGACCCGGTCGATCAGCTTGATCGCCACCACCGTCATCACCAGGTTGATCAGGCCGATCGCCACCGAGTACAGGATGGAGTTGCCGGCGGTCAGGCCGGTCTCCTTCATGATCGTCGGCGCGTAGTAGATGATCGTGTTGATCCCGCCGAACTGCTGCACCGCGGCCAGGGTCAGCCCGACCACCAGCGCCGGCCGTACCGGCGCGGTGCGCAGCAGCTGCCAGCCGCGCTGCGCCGGCCGCTCCGCCGCGAGCTGCTGCCGGCGGCGGCGGCGCTGCTCGATCAGCTGGTCCGCGGTCGCCTCGTTGGTCAGCGACGCCACCAGCGCCCGCGCCTTGTCCAGCTGCCCGTGCGTACCCAGCCACTCCGGCGACTCGGGTAGCAGGAACGCGGCGGCCAGCACCATCAGCAGCGCCGGCAGCACGCCGACGGCGAACATGCCGCGCCAGATCCCACCGGACGAGAAGGCGAAGTTGACGAAGTAGGCGATCAGGATGCCGATCGTGATCAACAGCTGGTTGAGCGTCAACACCCGGCCGCGGATCTCGGTCGGGGACAGCTCGGACAGGTACACCGGTACCGTCGCCGACGCCGACCCCACCGCGAGCCCCAGCACCAGCCGCGCCACCAGCAGCATCGGAAAGTCCACGGCGAACACCGCGATCGCGGTACCGACGATGAACACCGCGCCTTCCAGCCCGAACGTGGCCCGGCGGCCGATCCGGTCCGCGACCCGGCCGGCGAGCAGCGCGCCGGCCATCGCGCCCAGCAGCAGCACGCTGACCACGCTGCCCTGCTGCGCGGCGCTCAGCCGGAAGTCCGGCGTGATGTAGAGCAGCGCACCGGAGATGACACCGGTGTCGTAACCGAACAGGAAACCACCGACGGCGACGAGCACCGCCCAGCGCCAGATCCGCCGCAGGCTCGCCCGCGGCACCTCGGTCATCGGCCCTTCGGTACCCGGTTCCCGGGAGAATCCCTGCATCTGCCCGCTCCCCGCCCCCGGACGCGGTGCCGAAGCCACCGCGTCACCCCACCGCGACGCGCGGCACCCACGCTACTGGCAGTCACCGCCGGTACGGGCCGAAACCGGGATCGGTCGCCCGCGCGGGGTCAGTCCTCGCCGACGCCGGCGGAGCGGCGGCCGCCGCCCCGGGTGGCGCCGATGCTCGCCACGATCACGCAGCCGATCGCCGCCCACTGTCGTACCCGCAGGAGTTCGCCCAGCGCGACCAGCCCGACCAGCGCGGCCACCGCCGGCTCCAGGCTCATCAGGATGCTGAACACCCGCGGCGGCATCCGCCGCAGCGCCTCCAGTTCCAGCGCGTACGGCAGCGCCGAGGACAGCAGGCCCACCCCGGCGCCGAACGCGAGCAGCTTCGGATCCAGGAACGCGGCACCGCCCTGCGCGATCCCCAGCGGCGCGGCGGCCACCGCGCCCACCGACATCGCCACCGCGAGCCCGCCGGTACCGGGGAAGCGGCGGCCGGTCTGCGCCGACAGGCCGATGTAGCCGGCCCAGGCCGCCGCGGCCAGCAGCGCGAACCCGATGCCCAGCGCGTCGACGCCACCGCCGCCCTCCGCGAGCAGCAGCACGCCACCGCCGGCCAGCGCCACCCAGGCGAGGTCGCGGAGCCGGCGCGAGCCGACCACCGCGACGATCAGCGGTCCGAGGAACTCCACGGTGACCGCCACGCCCAGCGGGATGCGCGCCATCGACTGGTAGATGGCCGAGTTCATCACCGCGATCGTCAGCCCGAACACCGCCACCATGGCCAGGTCGGCCCGGCTGTGCCCACGCAGCCGGGGTCGGGCCACGCAGACCAGCACGACCGCCGCCGCGAGCAGCCGTACCGCCACCACCGCGCTCGGCGGGAACACGCCGAACAGGTTCTTCGCCAGCGCCGCGCCCACCTGGATGGACACGATGCCGAGCAGGATCAGCATCGTCGGCGGTACGGCGCCGACCGCCGAGCGCGCCAGCCGGGTCGGCAGCGCGGTACCGACCGGGCCCGGCGCCCCGGTGCTGACCAGCAGACTCATGTCCCCCAGCGTGCCGGATCCGGCGCCCGACGGCGGCCCGGGAGCCGGCAGGGTGGCGGACCACACCCGCACCCACCACATGCTGGGACGGCGGAGAGCTCGACGGCCCGCCACCGGAACCGGTGGCGGGCCGCGCGACGAACCTTCTCCGGGCTACTCCCCCGGCGTCGACTTCTGGATCTGCATCAGGAACTCGACGTTGGTCTTCGTCTTCTTCATCTGGTCGAGCAGCAGGTCGATCGCCTGCTGCGGGTCGAGCGCGTGCAGCACCCGGCGCAGCTTGTGCACGATCGCGAGCTCGTCCGGCGCCAGCAGGATCTCCTCGCGCCGGGTGCTCGAGGCGTTCACGTCGACCGCGGGGAAGATCCGCTTGTCGGCGATCTTGCGGTCGAGCTTGAGTTCCGAGTTACCGGTGCCCTTGAATTCCTCGAAGATGACCGTGTCCATCACCGAACCGGTCTCCACCAGCGCGGTGGCGATGATCGTCAGCGAGCCGCCGTTCTCGATGTTGCGGGCCGCACCCAGGAACCGCTTCGGCGGGTACAGCGCGGTCGAGTCCAGACCACCGGACATGATGCGCCCGGACGCCGGCGCGGCCAGGTTGTACGACCGGCCGAGGCGGGTGATCGAGTCGAGCAGCACGACCACGTCGTGGCCCAGCTCCACCATCCGCTTGGCGCGCTCGATGGACAGCTCGGCGACGGTGGTGTGGTCGGACGGCGGGCGGTCGAACGTGGCCGCGATGACCTCGCCCTTCACCGACCGCTGCATGTCGGTGACCTCTTCCGGCCGCTCGTCCACCAGCACCACCATCAGCAGCGCTTCCGGGTTGTTGGTGGTGATGCCGTTCGCGATCGCCTGCAGCACCATCGTCTTGCCGGCCTTCGGCGGGCTCATGATGAGCGCCCGCTGGCCCTTACCGATCGGGGTGATCAGGTCGATGATGCGGGTGGTGAAGATGTTCGGCTCGGTCTCCAGCCGCAACCGCTCCTGCGGGTACAGCGGGGTGAGCTTGTAGAACTCCGGGCGCCGCTTCGACTCCTCGGGGTCCATCCCGTTGATGGTGTCCAGCCGCACCAGCGGGTTGTACTTGTCGCGGCGCTGCTCGCCCTCCCGGGGCTGGCGCACCGCGCCGGTGACCGCGTCGCCGCGGCGCAGACCGTACTTGCGGATCTGCGAGTTGGAGACGTAGACGTCGTTCGGCCCGGCCAGGTAGCCGCTGGTGCGGATGAACGCGTAGTTGTCCAGCACGTCGACGATGCCGGCGACCGGCAGCAGCACGTCGTCGTCGGACAGCTGCGGCTCGTTCTCGCCGCCGCGCTCCCGGCCGCTGCCGCCGCGCCGGCGGTCCCGGAACCGGCGACCCCGGCGGCGGCCGCTGCCGTCACCGTCGTCGTCGTGCCGGCCACCGCGGTCGTTGCCGCCCCGGTCGTTGTTGCGGTCGTTCTGGTGCCGGTCGCCGCGCGGCCGGTCGTTGCTCCGGTCGCTCCGGTTGCCGCCGTCGCGGCCGGACTGGTCGCCCCGGTTGCCGTCGCGACCGCCCTGCTCACCGCGGTTGCCCTCGCCCCGGTTGCCCTCGCCGCGACCGGACTGCTCGCCGCGCTCGGCACGGGACTGCTCGCCGCGGTCCGACGCCGCCGCACGCTCCGCGCGCTCCGGCTGGGCGGACTCGCTCGACTCGCCGCGCGCCTTGGTGTCCCGCTCACCGCGGGACTCGGGCGCAGCGGTGGACCGGGTGGCCCGCTGCCGGCTGCGGCCACCGGAGCCGGTGGACGCCGAGGCAGTGGTACCCGGCAGTGCCTGCTGGTCGGCCATGGCCACCTCCGGCTGGGTCGCGCCGGTCGTCCGCTCCGCCTGGCGCGGCACCCGGCTCTCGGCGGCGGCCGCGCCACCGCCCTGCTTCTCCTGGATGGCGGCGATCAGCTCGCCCTTGCGCATCCGGCCAGTACCCGATATGCCGAGCGACGAAGCCAGGGTCTGCAGTTCCGACAGGAGCATGGCCGACAGGCCGGTGCCGGAGCGCCGACGCCGAGTGGTGCCGGTGCCGGTCGAAGGCTGACCGGCGTCCGCACTCGCCTCGGCGGAACCCGACTTCAGGTCGGTGGTGTCGCTCAATGGATTCCTTCCCTCGTTCTGACCGGGCCTCGGCGGTGGTGCTGTCGTCTCACACCGAGCCTCGGGTGCACCTTCGTCGCTCGCGTCGAAGGTTGGTACTGCCCTGGCTGCCGAACCGGCTCCGCTGTGCTGCGGGACCGGACCTGCCGCCATGATGAACCGCGGGTGCGACACCTCCCAGCTCGCAGCCCCGGCCCGCGACCCTGCGGATGCGGATACGTGCCATCCACCGGGGACCGCTGACTTGGGGGAGGAACCGGACCATCGGGAGTCTGTCTCTCGGGAAGCCCGCCCGGTGGGATCGGCCTCGCGACGGTCGACTGTTCAGATGCATTGATCTGCACAGATGCACTGCCGACAAAGAACGTGTCCTTGGGGAGCACTTGCCCGGGGAGATCGCGACGGGCGGCTGTACCACCGTTGAGCGTAGTCGTCGGTGCCTACCTGGGGCAACAACATCCGGGTGGGATGTGTTCCCGTGTGTCGCCCGCCGCGCCTGGCTGGCCGCGACGACGCCACCGCAGCGGACACCGCCGACGATCACGTGGACGCGACGCTCGGCGCGAAAGGCCGGCCCCCCGACCACGGGACCACTCAGCTGCAAACTCTAGCGCCTGCCGCATCCACCGCCAGCGGCAGTGTCACAAATCCCGCGCCGAGGTTCGCCACCACCTCGTCAATACGCCGCTGACCTGCGGAAACATCGCCACTGAGGAGCGCGAGGACGGTCGGCCCGGCGCCGGAGAGCACGGCCGGTACGCCCGCCGCGCGCAAGGAGTCGACCAGGGCCAGGCTGGCCGGCATCGCCGGCTCGCGGTAGCGCTGGTGCAGCCGGTCCTCGGTCGCCGCGAGCAGCAGTTGCGGCGCCGCGGTCAGCGCGTGCACCAGCAGCGCCGCGCGGGCGGCGGTGGCGGCCGCGTCGGCGTGCGGCACCCGCGCCGGCAGCAGCGCCCGGGCCTGCGCGGTGCGGCCCTGCACCGCCGGTACCAGTGCCACCGGGTGCAGGCCGGCGACCGGCTCCAGCCGTACCGCGTGGGCGCCGTCTGCTTCGGTCCAGGCGATGGTGAGCCCGCCGTACAGGCAGGGCGCGACGTTGTCCGGGTGGCCCTCCGCGGCCGCCGCCCAGCGCAACGCGGTCGCCGTCGGCAGGTCGGTACCGGTCAGGGCGGCGGCGAGCAGGATGCCGGCGACGATCGCGGCCGACGACGAGCCGAGCCCGCGCGCGTGCGGGATCCGGTTGGTACAGCGCAGCTCCAGCCCCGGCGGCCGGCGGCCGAGGCGGTCGAAGGTGGCCAGCACGGTGGCCGCGACCAGGTGGCTGCCGTCGGTCGGTACCGCGTCGGCGCCCTCGCCGGTGGCGACCACTCGGACGCCGCCGTCGGTGGTCCGCGCCGCGACCTCGTCGTAGCGGGCGAGCGACAGGCCGAGCGCGTCGAAACCGGGACCGAGGTTGGCGCTGGTGGCCGGCACCCGCACCCGGACCCACCCGTCACCGGCGGGCGGCTGCGGGTCGGATCGATGCTGGTCGGACGGCTGCTGGTCGGGCATGAGGCCATCTCACCACCGCGGCGTCGGACCGGAGCCGACGGCCCGGGCGTGTCCCATCCCGGCACCGGCGGGCCGCGGGAGCCAGGTGACCAACCGGACTTGCGATGACATTTCTCCAACCTGCCTTGTGACCGGCGCCGCATCTGGTGCACTCTGCCTCGGGCGGGCCGACTTATCCCCAGTGTCCGTCGTTCCATCGACCTCAGAACAAGGGGTGCAGATGTCAACACCGTCCCGAACAGCCGCCGGCCGACGGCGCCGGCTGCTGCCCGTCCTCGCCGGCCTCAGCGGTGCGCTGCTGCTCGCCGCCGCGGCGCCCGCGCAGTCGGCGCCCGCCGGCCACGCCGCACCCGGCGGTGCGACCGCGTCCGCCGACGCGTTGCCGCTGGCCAACTACGACGCCCGGACCGACGACCCCGGCGCGCGCCGGACCCTCGCCGCGCGCGACGCCCGTACCGCGGCCAAGCCGGCCGCCGGCGTGACCGCGCTGCGGCACCAGCTCGGTACCGAGGGGATCGTCGACATCGACCCGCTCACCGGCACCGCGCGGCAGGTGGCGAACACCGACGGGTACCTGACCGGCGCCTCGTCGGCGAAGGCCACCGACGTCGCGCTGGGCTACGTGCGCGCGCACCGTGACGTGTTCGGCCTGTCCGACGCCGCGGTGGCCGACCTGACCCTGCGCCGCGACTACGTGGACGTGGCCGGCACCCACCACCTCTCGTACACCCAGAGCGTGGCCGGGGTGCCGGTGTTCGGCAACGGGCTGCAGGCCAACGTGTCGGGCACCGGCCGGTTGATCAGCGTGCTCGGCTCGCCGGTCGCGGCGCTGCCGGCCACGGTCGGTACGGCCAGCCTGTCGGCCGCCGCGGCCCGCAGCGCCGCGGTCCGCAACGCCGGGCGCTCGGCGACGAAGCAGCCGGCCAAGGTGGCCGGCGGCGAGACCACCTTCGCCGGCGGCGACACCGCCCGCCAGGTCGTGTTCGAGACCGTCAACGGGCCGCGGCTCGCGTGGCAGACCATCACCACGCCGGCCAAGGGCGAGATGTACCTGCACGTGCTCGACGCCCGCACCGGCCGGGTGCTGTACCGGCAGGACCTGGTCGACAACGAGTCGGCCCGCGCGACGGTCTGGGACAACTACCCGGGCGCGCGGCGCGGCGGGACCGCCCGTAGCCGCAGCCTGACCGCGCCCGGCTGGCTCCCGCCCGGTGCCAGCACCCTGAACGGCACCAACGCGCACGTCTATTCGGACGTCAACGACAACGACCAGCCGGACGCCGGGGAGGAGGTGCCGGCCAACGCGAACGGCTCGTTCGCGTTCGACTTCACCACCTTCGACGCGCAGAACCCGGGCAAGGGCTGCTCGGCGGCGTACCCGTGCTCGTGGGACCCGAACACGCCGAACTCCTGGCAGGCCAACCGGAAGCAGAACGCCGCGCAGGTCTTCTACTTCCTCGGCAAGTACCACGACCACCTGGCGGCGCGGCCGATCGGGTTCACCCGCGCGGCCGGCAACTTCGACGTCCGGGACGGCGACGCGGTGCAGGCCGAGCCGGACGACGGCGCGAACACCGCCGACGGGCTGCCGGACTCCGCGCACGTCGACAACGCGAACATGGCCACCCCGCCCGACGGCCAGTCGCCGCGGATGCAGATGTACCTGTGGAACGACCCGGCCGACCAGACCGACGGCTTCATCCCGGGAAACGGCGGCGACGAGGCGGACGTGGTGTACCACGAGTACACCCACGGGCTGTCCAACCGGCTGGTGGTGGACGCGAACGGGCTGTCCACCCTGGGCAACGTACAGGCCGGCTCGATGGGCGAGGCGTGGAGCGACTTCTACGCCTACGACTTCCTGGTCGACGAGCACTACTTCACCGACAGCCGGTACCGGTCCGGCGACCTGAACATCGGCATCTACGTCGGGCACGGGCAGACCATCCGTACCCAGCCGCTGGACTGCGCCGTGGGCGCCTCGGCGAAGGTCTGCCCGGGCACGAAGGCGGCCGGACCGGGCGGCTACACGTACGGCGACTTCGGCAAGATCTCCGCGCGCGGCGCGGAGGTGCACGCCGACGGCGAGATCTGGGCCGAGACGCTGTGGGACCTGCGGTCCCGGCTGGGCAGCCGGCTGACCGAGTCGCTGGTGACCCGGGCGATGGAGCTGTCGGCGAACAACCCGTCGTTCCTGGACGAGCGCAACGCGATCCTGATGGCCGACACCGTGGTCAACCACGGCAGGGCGCACCGGGCGATCTGGCAGGTGTTCGCGCACCGCGGGATGGGCTGGTTCGCCGGTTCGCTGTCGGGTGACGACACCCAGCCGGTCGAGGACTTCTCGATGCCGCCGGCCAAGGGCACCCCGACCGGTACGGTCTCCGGCACCGTCACCGACGCCCACGGCGGCGCGGTGTCCGGCGCGACCGTCGCGTTCGGCGGGCACGCCTCCGGCTACCTCGGCGACTTCGCCGGCGTGACCGACGCGGACGGGCACTACTCGATCGGCGGCATCCCGGCCGGCACGTACCCGAAGGTGTTCGCCAGCGGGCCCGGGTACGAGCAGTCCGCGGCGCGGTCGGTCTCGGTGTCGTCCAGCGGCACCACGGCCGACTGGACGCTGGTGCGCGACTGGGCGGCGGTGTCCGGCGGCGCCAGCATCGCCGACTTCAACGGCCCCGACTTCACCCCCGACTGCGGCCCGGACGGCCTGTACGACGCGACGCAGGGGCACGGTTGGGGCTCCGACGTGGTCGGCGGCAAGGACGGTGTGGGGATCGACCCGCGGCACGTCACGGTGGCGCTGCCCACCGCGGTGGACATCTCCGAGCTGCGCATCGACCCGTCCGCGACCTGCGGGGACGACCAGTCGGCGTCGGCCGGCGACTACCAGGTGGAGACGTCGACCGACGGCAAGACCTGGACGGTGGCGGCCAAGGGCCACTTCGGCCCGGACGCGTTCCACACGTACACGACGGTGTCGCTGACCGCCGGTGCGACCGGGGTGAAGTACCTGCGGTACACGATCCTCGGCTCGCAGGTGACCGACTACGGCATCAGCTGCGCGAAGCAGCCGGTGTCCGGTTGCTTCTACGTGGACAGTACCGAGGTGCTGGTGCACGGCTCGCCGAGCTGAGCCACGGCTGCGCCACCAGCGGGGCGCGACCCGACCGGGGTCGCGCCCCGCTGGTCGTGGTGCACCGGGGCGGTCCACTCGCCCGTGCCGAGGTCGGCCGGTCTCGCTGGTTCTGGTGAGGTCGGTCTCGGCCCGTTCGGCAGCCTAGGTAGCTGGACCGATTCTGGGGCGGCTCGGTCGATGCCGACGGTGCGGCGCGGCGCCGTCCTGTCACCCCGGTGTTAGGTCGGGCGCGGCATGCTGGGGCGATGGCACGTCGCGCGCTCCGCCGCACCGTCCGGGTCCGGTTCACCGCCCTGTACACCGGGCTGTTCCTGGGCTCCGGCGCGCTGCTGCTGGCGCTCGCGTACGCGTTCGCGACGGGGTCCCGGCGGTCGGTCTCCCAGCAGGTGCCCGGGACCGGTGGCACCAGCGACCAGCTGCGGCAGGTGCAGGCCGAGCTGGCCGACGCGCACGCCACCCAGACCCGGCAGCTGCTGCTCGGCTGCCTGCTCGCGTTCGCGGTGATGGCCGTGCTGTCGGTACTCCTGGGCACCGGCATGGCGCGGCGGGTGCTGCGCCCGCTGCGCGAGATCACCGCGGCCACGCAGGCCATCTCCGCGGCGAACCTGGACCGGCGGCTGGCCGTACCGGGGCCGCACGACGAGGTGAAGGACCTGGCCGACACGATCGACGGGCTGCTGGCGCGGTTGGAGGCGTCGTTCGCCGCGCAGCGCCGGTTCGTCGCCGACGCCTCGCACGAGCTGCGCACCCCGCTGACCACGATGCGCGCCTCGCTGGACGTCGCGGTCGCCAAGCCCGATCCGGCACCGCAGACCGTGGCTCTCGCCGGCCGGCTGCGCACCGAACTCGACCGGGTCGACGGGCTGCTGTCCGGCCTGCTGGTGTTGGCCCGCGCCGAGCACGGCGCGCTGCGCGAGCGCACCGCGGTACCGCTCGCCGGGCTGGTCGCCGACGCGCTCGCCGACCGGGCCGACCAGATCGCGGTACGCCGGCTGACGGTGACGCTCGACGGCACCGACGACGCGGTCGGCTCCGGCGACCGCACGCTGCTCGCCCGGCTGGTGGCGAACCTGGTCGACAACGCCGTGGTGCACAACGCGGCGGGTGGCTGGATCCGGATCAGCACCGCGGCCACCGGCGCCGAGGCGCGGCTGACGATCGCCACCGGCGGTGCGGTGCTCGACGCGGCGCAGCTGGCCGAGCTGACCCGGCCGTTCCGCCGGCTCGCCGCCGACCGGACCGGCTCGGACACCGGCTCCGGCCTCGGCCTGTCGATCGTCGCGGCGATCGCCGCCGCGCACCACGGCAGCCTCGATCTCGCCGCCCCGGCGACCGGCGGCCTGACCGCGACGGTACGACTGCCCCGGGATGCGGCGTGAACGCCGCACGCGTCGAGCCGGCGGCCGGCCGGCCCGGAACCGCCGGGTGCGTCGCGCGGGTACGACGGGGTGCGCCGTGAGGGTGCTGGTGGTGGAGGACGCGCGGGCGCTCGCCGAGGTGGTCGCCGAGGGGCTGCGGGACGCCGGGATGGCGGTCGACGTCGCGTACGACGGGATCGAGGGCGCCGCGCGGCTGGACCGCAACCGGTACGAGGTGGTGGTGCTCGACCGGGACCTGCCCGGCATCCACGGCGACGCGCTGTGCCGGATGATCACCGACGGTCGGCCGTCCCGAACGCTCGCCGACGAGCCGGACGACCGCGCGATGGTGCTGATGCTCACCGCCGCCGGAGCGCCGGAGGACCGGGTGGACGGGCTGTCCGCCGGCGCCGACGACTACCTCGCCAAACCCTTCCACTTCCCCGAGCTGATCCTGCGCATCCACGCGCTCGCCCGGCGCCGGCCGCAGGCCCGGCCGCGTACCCTGCGGGTCGCCGGGATCGAACTGGATCCGGTGCGCCGCACCGTGTCGCGCGCCGGGCGGCGGGTCGAGCTGTCGGTCAAGGAGTTCGCCGTGCTGGCCGCGCTGCTGCGCGCGAGCCCCGGCTACCTGAGCGCCGAGGACCTGCTCGACCGGGTGTGGGACGAGCACGCCGATCCGTTCACCAACACCGTGACGGTGACCGTGGGCCGGCTGCGCCGCAAGCTCGGCGAGCCGCCGGTGCTGACCACCCTGCCCGGCGTCGGCTACCGGATCGCCTGAGCGCGCGGCCGGCCCGGCTCAGGAGATGATCGAGACGTCGATCCGGTAGTCGGGGCTGGTGCTGGACAGCTTCAGCTCGACGTTGGCCGGCGCCTGATCGTCCAGGTAGAAGGTGCGGCCGTGTGCGAAGGCGTCCTGCACGTCCTGCTGGCTCGGTGGGTTCCTGCTGTGCTTGCCCAGCCAGTCGGCGGTCGCACCGACCAGGTCGTCGCCCTGCTCGGACCGGGCGGTCCAGCTCGCCGTCAGCTCGGTGTGGTGCGGCTTCCGCGGCTCGCCCTGCGGGTCGAACCCGTCCGGGCGGCCGATCCGCTGGTAGATCGCGAGCGTCGCCTGTTCCTGCTGGTGGTGCTGCCACACGTTGAAGCCGGCGATGGCGCAGCCGATCAGCACCAGCACGCAGAACCCGCCGACCAGCCCGATGATCAGGCCCTTGCGGGACCTGCGCGGTGCCCGGGGCGGCACCGGTGCCGGCCAGCCCACCGGGCCACCGGGACGGCCGACCGCCGGCGGGTGGTCGACGCCCGGCTGGTCGGCGATCAGCGGGACGTTCGGACCGACCGGGCCCGGCGGGCCACCGAACCCGGGCCCCGAGCCGTACGGCGGCAGCCCGGGCGGGCCGTACGCCGGCGCGTCCGGCGGGCCGTACGGTGGCCGGGCCCGGCCGTCCGGTGGCGGAGCCCCGTTCATCGCCATCTCGCCCTCTCCCCCACCGACGCCGTGTCACACCGTGCGGCCGGCAGCATAACCGGTCGGCGCACCCGGACCCGGTCGAGCGCGCCGGGCCCCGCCAGCCCCACGAGCAGCCCGATCGCCACCAGTACCGCACCGGCCAGCTGCCCCGGGCCGAGCCGGCCGGTGCCCAGCAGCGGCGCCAGCGCCGCGGCGACCAGCGGAGTGATCCCGGAGTACAGCGTGGCGCGGGCGGCACCGAGCCGACCGAGCGCCGTGTACCAGGCGAGGAAGGCGAGCACCGTGACCGGCAGCGCGAGCCAGAGCAGCCCGGCCGCCTCGACGCCGGTCGGCACCCGCACCACGCCGGCCCCGTCCATCGCCACCCCCACCGCCAGCGCCTCGACGGCGGCCAGCGCGCAGCCGTACCCGGCCACCCGGATCGCGCCCAGCCGGGGCAGCAGCGGCGCCGCCTGCGCCGAGAACGCCACCTCGCCCACCAGGGCCAGCACCGACCAGCCGAGCCCGGCGAGGTCGCTGTCCCCGAAGCCCTGCACCACCGCCGCGCCGGCCACGACCAGCGCCGCGGCGACCACCGGCCGCCGCCGAGCACCGGCCGACCCGCCGCGCACCGCCGCGACCAGCGCGAACACGATCGGACTGGCGGCGATGAACACGCCCGGTACGGCGGGTTCGGCGGTGCGCAGGGCGGCCAGGATCGCCAGGTTGAACCCGACCATGCCGGTCGCCGCGAGCAGCGCGAGGCGCACCAGGTCGCCGGCGGTGACCGCGACCCGCGGGCCGCGCCAGGCGGCGAGCGGCAGCAGGATCACCGCGGCCACGCCGTAGCGCAGCGCCTGGCCACCGGCGTACGGGTAGTGCGAGAGCAGGCTGGAGGCCACCACCGAGGTACCGATCAGGGCCATCGCACCGGCGGCGAGCAGGTGCGGAGCCTGGGTACCGGCGGCGCGGCGGGTGCTGGTTCGAGCGGTCATGACGGCACGCTAGCCAGCCGAGCGGTCCTCGATTAAGGTCCAATCCGATGGAGGATTCGTGGACCAGTCCGGCGTGGGAGCTGCTGTTGCCCGCGGTGCGGGCACCGCGCCGGCAGCGCCGGCGGCTGCTGGAGTCCGCGCTGCGGGACGCGGTCCGCGCCGGCCGGATCGCCGCCGGCACCCGGCTGCCCGCCTCCCGGGCGCTCGCCGCCGACCTCGGGGTCTCCCGCGGCCTGGTCACCAGCGTCTACGACCAGCTGCGCGCGGAGGGCTACCTGACCGGCCGGCCCGGCGCCGGCACCTACGCCGCCGGCGACTCGACGCCGGGAGCCGTCTCGGCGCGGGGAGCCAACTCGGTGCCGGGAACCGGCTCGCTGCGGGGATCCGGCTCGGTGCCGGGATCCGGCTCGCTGCGGGGATCCGGCTCGCTGCGGGGATCCGGCTCGGCGCCGGGGCCCGGTGGTCCGGCGGTGGGTGTCCGTGGCTCGGCCGCCCGGGGCGCGGCGGCGGCCGGGCGAGGCGACGGCACGCCGGGGCCGGCGACCCGGTTCGACTTCCGGCCCGGGCAGGCCGACCCGCGGCTGTTCCCGCGCGCCGCCTGGGGCAGCCTGTACCGGCAGGTGCTCGCCGGCACACCCGACGCGGCGCTCAGCTACGGCGACTCTCGCGGGGTGCCCGAGTTGCGTACCGCGCTCGCCGAGGTGCTGACCCGCCGGCGCGGTGTGGTCGCCGACCCGGACCGGATCGTCGTCTGCGGTGGCGTCGCGCAGGCGGTGAGCCTGCTGAGCCGGGTACTGGCCGACGCCGGGCACGAGACGGTCGCGGTCGAGGACCCGGGTGCGCCGGAGCACGCGATGCTGATCGGTACCAACGGGCTGCGGCCGCTCGCGGTGCCGGTCGGCGCCGCCGAGCCGGACCTGTCCGGTACCCCGGCGCGGGTCGCGCTCGTCACGCCGGCGCACCAGTTCCCGACCGGCATCGCGTACCCACCCGAGGTGCGGGCCGGGCTCGTCGCCTGGGCATCCACAGTGGACGGTCTGCTGATCGAGGACGACTACGACGGCGACTTCCGGTACGACCGGGCGCCGGTCGGCGCGCTGCAGGGGCTCGCGCCCGACCGGGTGGCGTACGCCGGATCGGTGTCCAAGTCGCTCGCCTCCGGGCTGCGGCTCGGCTGGCTGGTGGTGCCGGAGCGGCTGGTACCGGCGATCGTCGACCGCAAGCGCGCCGACGACCTCTGCGGGCCGGTACTGGAGCAGCGGACGCTCGCCGCGTTCCTCACCTCCGGCCGCTACGACGCGCATCTGCGCCGCTGCCAACGGATCTACCGGTCCCGGCGGGACAGCCTGGTCGCGGCGGTCGCGCGCTACCTGCCGGCGGCGCGGATCACCGGCGTGGCGGCCGGCCTGCACGCGGTGCTGCACCTGCCCGGCGGGGACGAGGCGGCGCTGACCGACGCGGCCCGCCGCGGCGGCGTGCGGCTGCGCGGCCTGCGGCACTACGGGTCGGCCGGGGCCCCCGGCTTCGTGTTCGGCTACGCGCACCTGACCCCGGACACGATCACCGCCGGCATCGCCGCCCTCGCCGCGGCGTGGCCGGACCGACCCACCCGCGGGCGATCGGCGGCGTCCGTCGAAACGCACCGCCCGGGGCGATCCGGGCCGCCGCGGGGCGGGCTCAGGTGAGGCCGAGGGAGGCGGCGGCGGCGTGCGCGTCGACCGGGATCGTGGTCGGCGCCGGCGCGGTCGACACCGCCCAGTCCGGGTCCTTGAGGCCGTGCCCGGTCACCGTGCAGACTACCGTCCGGCCGCGCTCGATCAGCCCCGCCTGCACCGACCGCAGCAGCCCGGCGACGCTGGCCGCGCTGGCCAGCTCCACGAACACGCCCTCGGTGCGGGCGAGCAGCTTGTACGCGGCGAGGATCTCCCGGTCGGTGACCGCGTCGATCCGGCCGTTCGAAGCGTCCCGCGCGTCGACCGCCCTGGTCCAGCTGGCCGGGTTGCCGATCCGGATCGCGGTGGCGATCGTCTGCGGCTGCCGGACCACCTCACCGCGCACGATCGGCGCCGACTCGGACGCCTGGAACCCGAACATCCGCGGGGTGTGCGTCGCGTTGCCGGCCCGCTGATCCTCGACGTAGCCCTGCCAGTACGCGGTGATGTTGCCGGCGTTGCCGACCGGCAGGCAGTGGATGTCCGGCGCGTCGCCGAGCGCCTCGACCACCTCGAACGCGGCGGTCTTCTGCCCCTCGATCCGGTACGGGTTGACCGAGTTCATCAGCGCGACCGGGTAGTCGATGGACAGCTTCGAGGCGAGCGCCAGGCAGTCGTCGAAGTTGCCGTCGACCTGCAGCAGCTTCGCCCCGTGCACCAGCCCCTGGGCCAGCTTGCCGAGCGCCACCTTGCCCTGCGGGATCAGCACTGCGCACAGCACCCCGGCCCGGGCCGCGTACGCGGCGGCGCTGGCCGACGTGTTCCCGGTGGAGGCGCAGATGACCGCCTTCGCGCCGTCCTCGATGGCCTTGGACATCGCGACGGTCATCCCGCGGTCCTTGAACGACCCGGTCGGGTTCATCCCCTCGACCTTGAGGTACACCGTGCAGCCGGTGCGCTGCGACAGCGCCTCGGCGGGCACCAGCGGCGTACCGCCCTCGTACAGCGTGACGACCGGAGTGGTGTCGGTGACCGGGAGCCGGTCGGCGAACTCGTTGATCACGCCGCGCCAGGTGCGCACGTCTATTCTCCCTCTACCCGCATCACGCTGGCGACCTGCCGCACGATGTCCAGCTCCGCCAGGGCGTCCACAGTGGACCGCAGCGCCGCATCCGGCGCCCGGTGCGTGACGATCACCAGCAGCGCCTCGCCGCCGGTACCGCGGCCCTCCTGCCGGACGGTCTGAATGCTGACCCCGTGCTCGGCGAACAGCGCCGCCACCTGGGCCAGCACCCCGGCACGGTCGGCCACGTCCAGCGAGATGTGGTAGCGCGTGGCCACCTCACCCATCGGCCGCACCCGCAGGTTCGCGTACGCGGAGTCGGCCACCGCGGAACGGCCCAGCCGCCGGTTGCGGGCCACCGCGACCACGTCGCCGAGCACCGCCGAGGCGGTCGGGGCGCCACCGGCACCCGCACCGTAGAACATCAGCCGGCCGGCCGCCTGCGCCTCGACGAACACCGCGTTGTAGGCGTCGCCGACGCTGGCGAGCGGGTGGCTGCGCGGGATCATCGCCGGGTGCACCCGGGCCGACACCGACTCCGAGCCGTCGGGATCCCGGCGCAGTTCGGCGATGCACAGCAGCTTGACCACGCAGCCCATCTCCTGGGCGCTGGCCACGTCGGCGGCGGTCACCTCGGTGATGCCCACCCGGTACACATCGGCGGCGGTCACCCGGGTGTGGAAGCCCAGCGAGGCGAGGATCGCCGCCTTCGCCGCGGCGTCGAACCCCTCCACGTCGGCGGTCGGGTCGGCCTCGGCGTAGCCGAGCTCGGTCGCCTCGTCCAGTGCCTCGCCGAACCCGGCGCCGGTACTGTCCATCTTGGACAGGATGTAGTTGGTGGTGCCGTTGACGATCCCGGTGATCCGGGTGATCCGGTCGCCGTGCAGCGACTCGCGCAGCGGCCGCAGCAGCGGGATCGCGCCGGCGACGGCGGCCTCGTAGTACAGGTCGGCGTCGCCGTCGGCGGCCGCGGCGGCGAGCGTGGCGGTGTCCTCGGCCAGCAGCGCCTTGTTCGCGGTGACCACGCTCTTGCCGGACTGCAGCGCATGCACCAGCCAGCCGCGGGCCGGTTCCAGCCCACCGACCACCTCGACCACGATGTCCACGTCGTCGCGCTTGATCAGCCCGGCGGCGTCGGCGGTGAACAGCTCCCGCGGCACCGGCAGCGGGCCGCGGTCGCGGTCCGGCCGGCGCACCGCGATGCCGGCGAGCTCCAACGGGGCGCCGATCCGGGCGGCGAGGTCGTCGGCCTGCTCGTCCAGCAGCCGGACCACCTCGGCACCCACCGTGCCGCAGCCCAGCAGCGCGATCCGCACCGGCTCCGCGGCGGCCGCGGGTTTGACCGGATCCGCGGTGTTGTCTGCGTTCGTCGTCATCCCACATCCAGCCGCAGCAGGTCGTCCTCGGTCTCGGCGCGCACGATCACCCGGGCCGTACCGTCGGCGACGGCGACCACGCCCGGCCGCGGCACGTGGTTGTAGTTGCTCGCCATCGACCGCGCGTACGCCCCGGTGCCGGGCACCGCGATCAGGTCACCCGGCGCCACGTCGCCCGGCAGGAACTCGTCGCGCACCACGATGTCGCCGGACTCGCAGTGCTTGCCGACCACCCGAGCCAGCCCCGGCGGCGCGGTCGACGCGCGGGAGGCGAGGGTGCACGAGTACGACGCGTCGTACAGCGCGGTGCGGATGTTGTCGCTCATCCCGCCGTCGACCGAGACGTACGTGCGGGTCACGCCGCCGTCCAGCTCGACCTGCTTGACCGTGCCCACCTCGTACAGCGTGCAGGCGGCCGGGCCGCTGATCGACCGGCCCGGCTCGACCGACACCCGCGGCACCCGCAGCCCGTACGCGGCGCACTCGTGCTCGACGATCTTCGCCAGCGCGGTGGCGATCTCGGTCGGCTCGAACACCTCGTCCTGGGTGGTGTACGCGATGCCGAAGCCGCCGCCGAGATCCAGCTCGGGCAGCTCGATGCCGTGCTCGTCGCGCAACTGCGCGGCGAGCTCCAGCACCCGGCGGGTGGACACCTCGAACCCGGCCGCGTCGTAGATCTGCGACCCGATGTGCGAGTGCAGGCCCAGCAGTTCCAGCGACGGCGCGGCGAGCACCCGGCGCACCGCCTCCGCGGCGGCGCCGCCCGGCGCACCGGTGTTGCCGCGGTTGAGCGAGAAGCCGAACTTCTGGTCCTCGTGCGCGGTCGCGATGTACTCGTGGGTGTGCGCCTCGACCCCGACCGTCACCCGGATCATCACCGGCGCCCGGACCCCGCGCTCGGCGGCGAGCCCGGCCAGCCGGTCGATCTCGTCGAACGAGTCGAGCACGATCCGGCCGACCCCGGCCGAGACCGCCCGGTCCAACTCGGACAGTGACTTGTTGTTGCCGTGGAAGCCGATCAGCGCCGGGTCGATCCCGGCGGCGAGCGCCACCGCGAGCTCCCCGCCGGTACACACGTCCAGCCGCAGGCCCTCCTCGGCGATCCAGCGCACGACCGCCTTGGCCAGGAACGACTTGCCGGCGTAGTACACGTCGGCGCCGGCCAGGCCGTCGAACGCGGCGTCGAACGCGTCCCGGTACGCCGCGGCGCGGGCGCGCAGGTCGGCCTCGTCCAGCAGGTACACCGGGGTGCCGAACTCGGCGGCGAGCTCGGTGACCGGGATGCCGGCGATGCGCAGGACCCCGTCGGAACCGCGGGTCACGGTGCGCGGCCACAGCTGTGGCAACAGGTCGTTGACGTCGGCGGGCTCGCGGAGCCATTCCGGGCCGTGCTGACCGATGTCGGCGTGCAGGGCACCGGCCTCGTGGGCGCGCACGGCTACATCCGTTCCGGCGCCGAGACGCCGAGCAGGTGCAGGCCGTTGGCCAGCACGATCCGGGTCGCCTCGACCAGCCACAGCCGCGCGGTGGTCAGCTCGGTCGGCTTCTCGTCGCCCTGCGGCAGGATCCGACACGCGTCGTAGAACCGGTGGTACGTGCCGGCCAGCGCGTGCAGGTAGCGGGCCACCCGGTGCGGCTCGCGCAGCTCGGCCGCACCGGCCACCACCGCCGGGAACTCGCCGAGCGCCTTGAGCAGGTCGCCCTCCTGGGCGGTGGACAGCAGGCTCGCGTCGAAGTCCGCGCCCCGGCCGATGCCCAGCTCGGCGGCGTTGCGACCGAGCGAGGCGATCCGGGCGTGCGCGTACTGCACGTAGAAGACCGGGTTGTCCTGACTGCGCTTGGCCCAGGCGTCCAGATCGAGGTCGATCGGCGAGTCGACCGAGTACCAGGCGAGCGAGAACCGCGCCGCGTCCACCCCGACCGCGGACACCAGGTCGGACAGCAGCACCACGGTGCCGGCGCGCTTGCTCATCCGCACCGGCGCGCCGTCCTTGACCAGGTTGACCATCTGCCCGATCAGGATCTCCAGCGTCTGGTCCGGGTCGTCGCCGAAGCAGGCCGCCATCGCCCGCATCCGGCCGATGTAGCCGTGGTGGTCGGCGCCCAGCATGATCACGACCTTGTCGAAACCGCGCTGCCGCTTGTCCAGGTAGTAGGCGCAGTCGGCGGCGAAGTAGGTCCAGTCGCCGTCGGACTTGACCAGCGGCCGGTCCTTGTCGTCGCCGTGCTCGCTGGTGCGCAGCCAGGTCGCGCCGTCACGCTCGTAGATCGCACCCTGCTCGCGCAGCCGCTCCACCGCCGCGGTCAGCTCGCCCGCGTCGTGCAGGTCCTTCTCGTTGAAGTACCGGTCGAACTGCACACCGAACTCGGCCAGCGACGTCTTGATCTCGTCGAACATCAGCGCGACGCCGTCGACCCGGAAGATCTCCAGCGCGTCGTCGGCCGACTTGTCCAGCACGCCCGGGTTGCGGGTCACCACGTCGGCGGCGATCTCCGCGATGTACTGCCCGTGGTAGCCGTCCGGCGGGATCTCGGTGCCGGTGGCCGCCGCGTACAGCGAGCGGGCGAACCGGTTGATCTGCGAACCGGCGTCGTTGAAGTAGTACTCGGTGCCGACCTGGGCTCCGGTGGCCCGCAGCAGCCGGGACAACGCGTCACCGACCGCGGCCCAGCGGACCGCGCCGATGTGCACCGGCCCGGTCGGGTTGGCCGACACGAACTCCAGGTTGAGCCGGTGACCGGCCAGCGTGTCGGAGTGCCCGTACCGCTCGCCGGCGTCGACCACCACCCGGGCCAGCTCGCCGGCCGCGGCGGCGGACAGCCGGATGTTCAGGAAACCCGGGCCGGCGATGTCGACGGACGCGACGCCGGTCGCCCCGCCGAGCTGCTCGGCGATCCAGCCGGCCAGCTCCCGCGGGTTCGCCCCGACCTTCTTCGCGACCTGCAGCGCCAGGTTGGACGCGTAGTCGCCGTGTTCGGGATTGCGGGGTCGCTCCACGCTGGTCGTCGTGGGCAGCACGGCGGCGTCCAGCCCGTGCGCGGCGAACGCGCCGCGCGCGGCGGCAAGAACTGTCTCGGCAAGCTCGGCGGGAGTCACCCGACCATGCTATCCAGCACCGACGGCACCGCCCGGCCCTGGCCCGCCGCACCGACCACCACGTGGTACACGACATTCGACCACGATGCGGGCGGGCCGGGCGTGTTGCCGCCGGAACGCGGGACCGCGCCACCCGGCCGTGCCCTGGCCGCGCACAGGGCCGCGTGGTATCAACCGAGTCGGGTAGCTTTTGTGCTCCAGCGTCGTCCAGGCGACGGCTGCGACGCGGCCGGCCCGCGTTGCGTCGAGGCGACGTTGCGGGGGCGAATCCGGAGGCGAGCGCGGGCAATGTCGATGATGATCAATCCGAGCGGCAAGAGCGGCCAGGTCATTTCGACCGGCGAGCCGTTCACGCTGCGGTTGAAGAAGAAGCGCCCGGCCGAGCCGGACACCGACGCCGAGCCGGCCGAGCCGGATGCCGACGCCGAGTCGGCCAACCCGGACACCGACGCCGAACCGGACGCGTCGGACGACGACGAGACCGAACCCGACACCGAGGCCGAGGCCGAGGCCGAGGCGACCGCCGAGCCGGGCAGCGCGACCGAGCCGGATCGGCAGGCGGACCGGACCGAGGACGCCGACGATGCCGGGTCGGCGGCCGCCGGCGCGACCGGCGCCGGCACCGAGGCTCGGGAAGGGGACACGGCCGCGCCCGAGGGCGACGCGAAGGCCCGGGACGGGGCCGACGACGAGGCCGACGACAACACCGACGAGGCAGGCGACGAGGCCGAGGACGGGGCCGAGGACGACACCGACGGGGCCGACACCGTGGCGGCCGCCGGGAAGACCAGCCGGTGGGCCCGCCTCCGGGCCGCCCGGCGGGCCCGCAAGGCGCGGCGCGCGGCCGGCGACGACGGGGACGCCGACACGGACGGCTGACCGGCCGAACCGCGTGCGCGAAACCCGAGCGCCCAAACTCGCTGGCGTGGCGTACATCCACACTTACCGCGCGTTTGCCTGCTCCCGATTACGCTGAGAGACGATCGCGCCCCGACGATCCGGGGACGCCGCGACGGCGCCACCGTCCATCCCTGACCGCAGGCACGGCGGACGCCGCCGTCGGGCCGTACCGGCCCGATCCGCTGCGCGTAGGGCTGGAGCAAAGGTGACGAACGAGGCGACCGGCACCAGGTGGGACCGGCTGCGGCCACGGGTACCCACCGTGTTCGCCACCTACCTGGGCCTGCTCGCGCTGTACGGGCTGGTCCGGGCCGCGATCCCGCCGCTGCGCGACTACCTGTACTGGCCGACCGCGCTGATCGAGACGCTCGGCCTGCCGGCGTCGGTCAACCTCGCCTGGGTGGCCTTCCTGGTCATCCTGGCCGCCGCGGTGGCCCGGCGGAAGCGGGTCGCCGGCGTCATCCTCGGGGTGCTGCTCGGGCTCGCGCTGCTCACCGACCTGATCGGCGACGCGTACATCGTCGTCAGCCTCGCCACCGGCCACGACCTGCCCGAGGTGTACGGCGCGGACATCGTGTTCACCGCCGTGGGCACCGTGTTCGTCGCGGTCGAGGTGATCGTGCTGGTCCGGGCGCGGCACGAGTTCTACGCCCGGGTGCAGCGCGGCAGCTTCCGCAAGGCGACCGCCACCCTGGTCCTGGGCCTCGTCGCCACCGCCGGCATCGGCTACCTGCTCGTCACCCTCGATCCGGGCACGCTCGCCGGGCGGCGCAAGCGCGCGTCCTGGGTCGGGCACCGGCTGCTGGACTCCAGTGACCCGCTGCACGGCCCCGGCGGCGCACCGCACTGGATCGCCCTGGTCACCGGGCTGTGCGTGGCGGCGACGCTGTTCGCCGCGCTGCTGGTGCTGCTCGCCTCGCAGCGCACCGCCGCGGTACTGCCGCCCGACGACGAGGCGCGCATCCGGGCCCTGCTCGACCGGTACGGCGAACGTGACTCGCTGGGCTATTTCGCCACTCGGCGGGACAAGTCGGCGATCTTCTCGGAGTCGGGCAAGGCGGCGATCACCTACCGGGTGGTCGGCGGGGTCATCCTCGCCTCCGGCGACCCGATCGGCGACCCGGAGGCGTGGGCACCGGCGATCGCGGCGTGGCACGCCTTCGCCCGCCGGTACGCCTGGACGCCCGCGGTGATGGGGGCGAGCGAGCAGGGCGCGACCGCGTACGCGCGGGCCGGGCTGCGGGCGCTGCAACTGGGCGACGAGGCGGTGTTGCACGTCGCCGACTTCACCCTGGACGGCCGGGAGATGCGCGGCGTGCGGCAGGCGGTGCGCCGGGTGCAGCGGGCCGGCTACACCACCCGGATCCGGCGGCACGCCGACGTGCCGGCCGAGGAGATGGCCGAGATCGTCGCGCGGGCCGAGGCGTGGCGCGACACCGAGTCCGAGCGTGGCTTCTCGATGGCACTCAGCCGCCTCGGCGACCCGGCCGACGGCCGCTGCGTCCTGGTCGAGGCGATGGCACCGGACGGCAGCCCGGCCGCCCTGCTGTCGTTCGTACCGTGGGGCCGGCACGGGCTGTCGCTGGACCTGATGCGCCGGGACCCGGACGCCGACAACGGGCTGATGGAGTTCATGGTCGCCGGGGTCGTCGCCGCGGCCGCCGGGCTGTCGGTGTCGCGGATCTCGCTGAACTTCGCGGTGTTTCGCGCCGCGTTCGAGGAGGGCGCGAGGATCGGCGCCGGGCCGATCCTGCGGCTGTGGCGCAAGCTGCTGCTGTTCTTCTCCCGCTGGTGGCAGATCGAGTCGCTCTACCGGTCGAACGTCAAGTACCGGCCGGTCTGGCTGCCGCGCTACCTGTGCTTCGGCGACACCCGGGACGTGGCACGGGTCGGTCTCGCCTCGGCGATGGCCGAGGGGTTCGTCACCGTGCCCCGGCTGTCGGCGCTGCTCAACCGGGGCCGGGACCGGGCGATCAGCGCGCCCCCGCCGCAGCCGCCCGCCACCGGTCCCACCGTCGGCCCGCCGGACGAGCCGGACGAGCCGATCGCCCCGACCAGGCCGCCGGTGCCGGAGCAGGTCGCGGTACGGCTGGCCACGATGGAGAAGATGCGCGCGGCCGGCACCGACCCGTACCCGGTGGTTGCGCCGGTCACCGACGGCTGCGGCGAGCTGGCCCGGCGCGCCGCCGAGCTGCCCGCCGACCATCGCACCGGCGAGGCGGTACGGGTGGCCGGCCGGGTGCTGCTCGACCGCGACCACGGCGGGGTCCGGTTCGCCCGGCTGCGCGACGCCACCGGCGACCTGCAGGCGATGCTGACCGCCGCGGACACCGGCGACGACGTGCTGCGCCGCTGGTCCGCCGAGGTCGACCTGGGCGACCAGCTCGCCCTCGACGGTGAGCTGGTCACCAGCCGCAGCGGCGAGCCGTCGGTACTGGTGCGCGCGTTCACCATCACCGCCAAGTGCCTGCATCCGTTGCCCAACAAGCATCGTGGCCTCACCGACCCGGAGGCGCGGGTACGGGCGCGGCACCTGGACCTCGCGCTGCGGCCGGCGGCCCGGCGGCTGCTCGCGGTGCGCGCGGCCGCGATCGGTTCGCTGCGCGCCACCCTGACCGGGCGCGGGTTCCTGGAGGTGGAGACGCCGATCCTGCAGCGGGTGCACGGCGGCGCGAACGCCCGGCCGTTCCGCACCCGCTCCAACGCCTACGACCTCGACCTGTACCTGCGGATCGCGCCCGAGCTGTTCCTCAAGCGGCTGTGCGTCGGCGGCGTGGGCGCGGTGTTCGAGCTGGGCCGCGACTTCCGCAACGAGGGCGTGGACGCCACCCACAACCCCGAGTTCACCATGCTGGAGGCCTACCAGCCGTACACCGACTACCAGGACATCGCCGAGCTGGCGCAGACGCTGATCCAGTCCGCGGCGACCGCGGCGTTCGGTGCGCCGGTGCTGCGGCGTACCGCCGCGGACGGGTCGGTGTCCGAAGTGGACATCGGCGGGCGGTGGCGGCGGCGCACGGTGCACGAGGCGGTGGCCGCGGCGGTCGGCGCGCCGGTCACGGTGGACACGCCGGTCGCCGAGCTGGCCGCCCACGCCGACCGGCTGCACGTGCCGTACGAGGACGGCGAGAGCCACGGTGAGCTGCTGCTCGACCTGTACGACAAGCTGGTCGAGCGCACCACCGTCGAGCCGACGTTCTACCTGGACTTCCCGGCCGACGTGTCGCCGCTGACCCGGCAGCACCGGCGCGACGACCGGCTCGCCGAACGCTGGGACCTGGTCGCGTTCGGCGCCGAGATCGGCACCGGCTACACCGAACTGACCGACCCGGTCGAGCAGCGGCGCCGGCTGACCGAGCAGTCGCTGCGCGCCGCCGGCGGTGACCCGGAGGCGATGGAGCTCGACGAGGACTTCCTCACCGCCCTGGAGTACGGCATGCCGCCCACCGGCGGGCTCGGCCTCGGCGTGGACCGGCTGGTGATGCTGCTGACCGGACTGTCCATCCGGGACACCCTGGCGTTCCCGATGGTGCGCCCCGGCGGGCGGTCCTGATGCCCGCTCGCCCGCGGTCGCGGTCGGAACTGATCAGCCTCGACGGCGAGCTGGTGCACGTGGTCGACGGCGGTACCGGTCCCGTCGTGCTGTTCTGCTGCGGCCTCGGGCAGAGCTGGTTCGACTGGGACGCGGTGGTGCCGTTGCTGCGCGGCTACCACCTGGTCCGGCTCGACCGCCCCGGCCTCGGCCTGTCCCCGCGCTCGACCCGACCGTCCACACTGGAGGTCGAGGCGGCTCGGATCGCCGCGGCCGCCGACCACTTCTCCCCCACCGCGCCGGTCACCGTGGTGGCGCACTCGGCCGCCGCGCTGCACGCCGAGGCGTACGCGCGGACCGCACCGGGCCGCCTCGCCGGCCTGGTGCTCGTCGACCCCAGCTACGAACCCGACGCGGTACCGACCGAGCACCCGCTGCGCGGGCTCGAGACGCTGGCCCGGCAGGCCGACGCGCCGCTGTCCGGGCTGCTCGCCACCGTCCCGGTCGGCCGGCTGATCGGCCCGCCCGCGGTGCGCCTGGCGTACCGGCACAGCACCGCGCGGCGGCTCACCGGCCCGGACCGGCCGGGTTGGCCGCCCCGCCCCGACCCGGTGCCGGACGCGCTGACCGCCGTGTACTCGTCGGGCGACACGCTGGCGAGCATCGTCGCCGAGCTCGCCGCGTACCGGGGGCAGGCGGTGGCGCTGCGGGCGATGCGCGCCGCGCCGTTCCCGCCGGTACCGGTGCGGGTGCTCGCCGCGACGTACGGGCTGGGCGCCGACCGGGCCGCCGCCTGGTCTGCGGGCACCGCCGCGCTCGCCGCCGAGCTGGCCGGCGCCCACGAGGTGCTGCCGGACGCGGCGCACCTCGCCATGCTCGACCGCCCGGACGCGGTCGCCGCCGCCGTTCGCGCCCTCACCCCGGCACACCCCTGACCGCGCGCTCACCCACCCGCAGCGCCGAGCCGCTCCCTCACACGTGACCCACCTGCCACCGCCGGCCCAGCGTGGCCGTCGGTCGTGCCGGTCAGTCCCGCGTGACACCAACCGCCGGCCGGCCGACCCGGCACGGCACCGGGCACGCGCCGGGCACTCCAGCCGACACCCGCCGCCGGCCGGCCGACCCGACACCAGGCACTCCAGCCCACGCCGGCCGCCGGCCGGCCGACCCGGCACGACGCCGGGCGCGCGCCGGTCAGTCGGGAGTGGTGCCGGTGTCGGGGCTGCGCCGGGTCACGCAGTACGGCAGGCCGGCCGGGTCGCGCAGGGTGATCCAGTCGGCGGTGCGGTGGCTGCGCCGGGCGCCCCGGGCGACGTGCCAGGCCGCCTCCGCCTCGATGTCGTCGCAGGCCAGGTCGAGATGCGCGGTCGCCGGTCGGGCATCGCCCAGCCGCTGCAGCAGCAACCGCAACGGCATCCCGGCCGGCCCGGCCAGGTGTCGGAACTCGGGCCGGGAATCCGTCCGTAGCTGCCAGCCGGTCAGCGCGGACCAGAAACCGCACTCCCGCTCGTAGCCGTCGGGCGGCAGATCCAGGCAGACCTGGTCGACCAGGCTGCGGGTGCCGTCGCCGCGGGTGACCGGCCCCGGCCGTACCGCCTCGCCGTGCGCCGCGACGACGCAGAACGCCAGCCCGGCCGGTGAGTCGAGCACGGTGAGCCCGGGCTCCTGGAACCGCGTCGTCGCGCCCAGCGAGCGGGCCCGCTCCGCCAGCGCCTCGGGGTCGTCCGCGTGCAGGTCCAGGTGGCTGCCGCCGGCGCCGGCGAACACCGTCTGCGCACGCAGGTACGCGTCGCCGGTGGGCGGTAGCAGCGTGACGAACTGGGACCGGTCGCCGCGGCGGGCCGAGAGCGTCGAACCGGTGACCGCCTGCCAGAACGCGACGTCGCGGTCGGCGAAGGCGGGCGGTACGTCCACGAATGCGGTCAGCCAGCGCAACATCCGACCAGCCTACGACCGCGCCGCCGACCGGGCCCGCGCACGACCGACCGGGCCCGCGCGCGACCTGGCCGCGCAGACAGGTGGCCCGCGCATGACTCGGCCGCACCGGCAGGTGGCACGCGCACGATCCGGCCGCGCCAGCGGTGGGACGGTGCGCGAGCGGCCGCGGGGTGGGCCGGCCCACCGACCCGATCCGGCCCGGAGCGCGGTCGATGACGGCGCCGGGGTCAGGCCGGTTCGCCGAAGCGGGCCAGCAGGACCGCCGAGACGACGGCGAGCGCGAACCCGCCGGCCGCGATCGGCCAGTACCCGGCCCGGGTGCTGTCGCCCAGCAGCAGCGCCCCGACCGCGGACGGCACGACCGACTCGCCGAGTACCAGCGCCGAGGTCGCGGCCGCGACGGCACCGGTCTGCAGCGCGGTCGTGAACGACGCGAACGCGGTCACCCCGGCGACGATCACCAGGTACGCGGCCGGGTCGCGGACCAGGTGTGCCGGCGAGAGGCCGGGCAGGATCCGGGCCGCGATGGCGACGATGCCGAACCCGAGCCCACCGGCGAGACCGAGCGCGGTGCACCGGGCTCGGCTGGGCAACCGGCTCGCGCCCAGCGCGGCGAGGATCAGTACGGCGGTCGCCACGACCAGACCCCAGCGGAACGCCGCGCCGACCGTCGGCGTCCCCTCGGCACCGGCGGAGACACCGATCGAGGCGAGCCCGACGCACACCCCGGCGACCGCGATCCACTCGTTGACCGACAGCCGCGCCGACAGCAGTGGTACGGCCACGACCGCGGTCACCGCGAGCGAGCCGGCGACCGCCGCCTGCACCGCGAACAGCGGCAGGCTCCGCAGCGCGACGATCTCGGCGACGAACCCGGCCAGGTCGCAGCCCAACCCCAGCAGGTACGGCAACCGCAGCACCACCCGGAGCAGTCCGCGCAGGCCCGAGCCGGGCGGCTCGGTGCGCGCCGCGTACGCCTGCAGCGCGGATGCGACGCCGAACAACACCGCGGCGCCCAGTGCCGCCAGCAGGCTGATGATCACCGCCCCAGGTTACGGGGCGATGCTCGCGTCGACGACGAGCGCGGCGTGGTCGGAGTAGAAGCCGCCCGGACCGTGCCGGTCGAGGCGCTGCCAGAGGGTGGTGGCGGCACGCACCCGGACCCGCCGCTCGTCGACGAACACGTAGTCGATCCGGTGCGGCAGCCGTTGTCCGCCGGCCGCCCGGTCGAAGGTACCGCCGGGATCGGTCGCCGCGTCCGGGTGCGCGAGCCGGTACGCGTCGGCGAAGCCGGCCTTCGCCAACCGCGCGGTGACCTGCCACTGCGGCCGCACGTGCCGCCGGTACGCGGGGTCGCCGGCGGCGAGGTCGAGGTGCGACTCGGTGTTGAAGCCGCCGGCGAGCAGCACCGGCACGTCGGGGTCGGAAAGCGCGGTCGGCAGGTGCTCGGTGAGGATCTCCTCGATGTTGGCCAGCTGCGGCAGTTCCAGCAGGGCCAGCTGCTCGTCGTTGCGGGTGCGTTCGGCGCCGTCGACGAGTTCGGCGACGGTGGCCTCCAGCGCGTCGGGGATCGCCACGTCGAACCGCAGCCAGGTGTCGAACACCGCGACGTCGCCGCCGCCCGGCAACCGCAGCCGCAGCCCGCCGAAGTTGTAGCTGTCCACGGTCCGCCCGGCCGGCGCCGCCAGCCGCTCGAGCACCGGCAGCCGGGTGACGATGGCGAGGTTGTCGTCGGTACCGTCGGCGGCCAGCCGGTGCCCGCGGTAGTCGGTGTGCCCGGCGGCGTGCAGCCCGGCGACGATCCGGTCGGTGGCGCCCTCGGTCTCCACGCAGCACAGCACGTCCGGCGCGACGTGGCCGATCAGGTCGGTCATCTGGTCGAGCACGTCGCCGGCCGGGGTACCGGTGCCACCGCGGCACAGGTTCCACACCATCAGTCGCAGATCGGACCTCGGGCCTGTCATCCGTCACACCTCCGCTGCGGGCGCGGACCCGGTGTCCTCGCGACACGAGGTGTCCGCACCCGGTGGGTGCCGGGTAGGGCCGCCGCCACGGTCTGTCAGGCTACCGCGACCGCGCGCGGCGCGAAGCCTGGTCTGGCCATCGAACATGCCGTTCGTCTGTTACGGACCGACGTGCCGCGGCGGGCGGGAGCCACGGTGGCCCACCGCCCGCCGCACGTCGGGCCGCCGGTCACTGCGCCCCGGCGGCGGCCGGCTCGCGCTGCTCGTCCAGCGCCGCCTCGGCCGCCTCCCGGCGCAGCCGGCGCTTCTCCCGCCGGCCCTCCACCATCGTGTAGAGCGCCGGCACCAGCAGCAGCGTCAGCAGCGTCGAGGACACCAGGCCGCCGATCACGACGATCGCCAGCGGCTTGGAGATGAAGCCGCCCTCGCCGGTCAGCCCGAGCGCCATCGGGATCAGCGCGCAGATCGTCGCCGCGGCGGTCATCAGGATCGGCCGCAGCCGGCGTCGGCCGCCCTCGACCACCGCCTCGGACACGCTCATCCCCTGCCGCCGGTACTGGTTGATCAGGTCCATCAGCACGATCGCGTTGGTGACCACGATGCCGATCAGCATCAGCAGGCCGATCAGCGACGCGACGCCCAGCGCGGTGTTGCTGGCCAGCAGCGCCACGATCGCGCCGGTCGCCGCGAACGGCACCGACACCAGCAGGATCAGCGGCTGCAGCAGCGACCGGAACGTCGCCACCATGATGATGAACACGATCGCGATCGCGGCGAGCAGTGCGATCCCCAGCGACGTGAACGCGTCCGACTGGTCCGAACCGACGCCGCCCATGCTCCAGTCGGCGCCCGTCGGCAGCTTCAGCGCATCCAGCTTCTTGGTCAGGTCGGTGGTGACCTGACCGGTGTTGCTGCTGGTCGCGGTCGCCGAGACGGTCGCGCTGCGGTTCCGGTCGGTGTGCGAGATGGTGACCGGGCCGTTGACCTGCTTGACCGTCGCCACGTCCGACAGCGGCACGGTGCCGGTCGCCGTCGGTACCGGCAGCGCCTTGAGCTTGTCCATCGTGGCCGGCGCCGCCCCGGTACGGACGATCACGTTGCGATCGGCCCCGTTCAGCTCGATCTTCGCCGCCGGCGCGCCCTGGAACGCCTGCTGCACCAGCTGGGTGATCGCGGTGTCGGTCAGGCCGTACTGGGCGGCCCGGCGGTGGTCGACGGTCACCTGCACCTGCGGGTTGGTCGGCGACAGGTCGCTCTCCACGTCACGCAGCTGCCCGGTGTGCTTGAACGCGCCCTCGACCTGGCGCGCCGCCGTGCGCAGCGTCGCGTCGTCCGGGGCGGTCACCACCACCTGCACGTTGCTCGCGCCGAAACCGGTGACGTCACCGAAGGTCACCTCGCCGACGCCGGACAGCTCGTCGATGTCGTGCCGCAGCGAGTCGGACAGCTTGTCGGTGTCGGTGCCCTCGGTCACGGTGACCTGGAAGCTCGCCTGGTTGGAGCTGCCGGTACCGAAGCCGGTGGAGCCGACGGTCGCCTGGTACGACTTGATGTCGCCGTGCCGGCGCAGCACGCCCTCGATCTTCTCCGCCGCGGCGCTGGTCGCCGAGAGGCTGGTCCCGACCGGCATCTTCTCCGACAGGCTCAGGGTGTCCTGACCGGACGAGTCGAGCAGGTTGGTCTTGAGCCCCGGCGCCAGCGCCAGGGTGCCGACGAACACCACGACCGCGATCAGCACCGTGACGAACCGGTGCCGGGTGGCGAACCGGATGACCGGCACGTACGCGCGCTGCAGCGGGCTGCGCCGCTCCTTCTCCAGCGCCTGCTGGCGGGCCAGCTCGGCCTCCGCCGGCGAGACCCGCTTCGGCGCCTTGAGGAACCAGTACGCCAGCACCGGGGTGATGGTCAGCGCCACCAGCAGCGAGGCCAACAGCGCCACCACCACGGTGATCGCGAACGGCGCGAACAGCTCGCCGACCATGCCGCCGACCAGCCCGATCGGCAGGAACACCGCGACCGTGGTCAGCGTCGACGAGGTCACCGCGCCGGCCACCTCGCGCACGCCGGACAGCACCGCCTCGCGCTTCGGTTCGCCGTAGCCGAGATGTCGCTTGACGTTCTCCAGCACCACGATCGAGTCGTCGACCACCCGGCCGATCGCGATCGTCAACCCGCCCAGTGTCAGCAGGTTGAGGGTGTCGCCCTTCAACCACATCACCAGCAGCGCGATCATCACCGACACCGGGATGCTGACCACGGTGACCAGCGTCGCCCGCACCGACAGCAGGAAGATCAGGATCACCAGGACGGCGAACACCAACCCCAGCATGCCCTCGGTGAACAGGTCCTTGATCGACTTCTGCACGTACGGCGCCTGGTCGGAGACGATGGTCAGCTGGCCGCCGGGGCCGAGGTCGGACTTCAGGTCGGACAGCTCGTCGCGCACCTTCTCGGAGATCGCGACCGCGTTGCCGTCCGGCTTCATGGTGATCGACACGCCCAGGCTCGGCTTGCCGTTGGTACGGGTCAGCGACGTCGCCGCCGACTCGGTGACCTTGACGCTCGCCACGTCACCCAGCCGTACCGGCTTCGCGGCCTTCTGCTGCCCGCCCTGCTGTCCGGTGGCACCGGACTGACCGGTGCCCTGCTGCCCCGGGCTGCCGGACGGCCCGGCACCCTGCTGGCCGGCACCGGCCGCGGCCGGCGACAGGTACAGGTCCTTGATCTGCTGGACCGAGTCGAACTTGCCGCCGACCTGCACCGACAGGCTCTTGTCGCCTTCGGTGAGGGTACCGGCGGAGGCCCGCGCACCGGCGCCCTGCAGTGCGGTGATCACCGCGGTCGGCGCGAGGCCCGCCTTGGCCAGCTTCGCCGGGTCCGGGGTGATGGTGACCTGCTGGTCGCGCACCCCGGTCACGTCGGCGTCCTTGACCCCGTCGATCTTGCGCAGCTTCGGCGCGATGGTGTCGGTGAGCCGCTGCCCGAGCTGCTGCTGGGACAGCGAACCGGACGCGGCCAGCGTGACCACCGGCAGCGAGTCGGTACTGCCGGCGAACACGCTGGTCTGCGCGTTGTCCGGCAGCTGCGCGTCGATCCGGTTGACCGCCTGCTCGATCTTGTTGGTCGCGTCGTCCAGGTCGGTGCCGTACTCGAACTGGGCGAGCACGGTGGCCGACCCGGACTGCGAGGTCGACGTGACGCTCTCCAGGTTCGGTACCGCCTGGATGGCGTCCTCGATCGGCGTGGTGACCTGCTCCTCGACCACCTGCGGCGAGGCGCCCTGATCGGTGATCAGGACCGCGGCGATCGGGAACTCCAGCGACGGCAGCAGCTGCTGCCGCAGTGATGGAATGGAGTACGCCCCGAAGCCGATGATCACCACGGTGATCAGGGCGACGAGGCTACGGTTGGCGAGACTGAGCCGGGACAGCAGCCACATACTGGCTTTCCCCTCGTTGTCCGGGGCCGCGGGCGACGCCGGCACGGCGCGCGGCGTCACCCTGTGCAATCTGACCGCGGTGGTCGCGACGCCACACGGACCCGCCAGTCCGGCGCGCTGCCGCGATCACTAGTACGGTTCAGGGAAACAGTTTGGCTGACCCGAAGTATCCGGCCGGCACCGGCCCCCGCCCCAACACGGACAGTGGTCCGCCGGATACGAGATTGAGGGGGAGACGGACGTGGCCACCGGCGACGAGCTGATCGGCAGGATCCTGGCGGACGGGCAGCGGCTCCAGCAGGCGGCGGCCCGGCTGCGGCCCAGCCCGCTGCTCGACCTCAACCTGACGATGCAGCAGCTCAAGGTGCTGATCGCGCTGGCCCGCGGGGCGAGTTCCGGCCAGGCGCTCACCGACGTGCTCGGCGTCCGGCTGGCCACCGTCACCGGCATCGTCGACCGGCTCGCCGCCCAGCACCTGGTCAGCCGGCGCGAGGATCCGAGCGACCGCCGGGTACGGCTGATCGAGCTCACCACCGCCGGGCGCCGGCTGCTGGACCGGCTCAACGAGGCCGGCGAGTTCGCCACCCGGCGGTTGCTGGAGCGCCTCGACACCGAGGGCCTGCGTACCGTCGCCGCGGCGATCCGGCTGCTCTGCGAGGCCGCCGAGGGCGAGGCCACCGACCGCGAGCCGGCGACCAGGGCCGATCGCGAGCACGCCACCGGGGCCGGTCCCGACCCCGAGCACACCGCCGCGGACCCAGCCTCGGACCGGGCACCCGGCACCGGAGCCGGCGCCCGGCCGCGGTCCGGAACCGCCGCGACCGGCTGAGCAGGTACCACCGGGCGCGAAACGGCGGCCGACCCCGGGTGGGGTCGGCCGCCGTTCGTGGTCGTGGCGAGCGGTCAGGCGGCGTCCAGGCCGCCGGCGCCGGCCAGCTCGCGCAGCCGGTGCAGCGCCTGGATCTCCAGCTGCCGGATCCGCTCCCGGGACAGCGAGAACCGCTGCGCCACCTCGGTGAGCGAGTGCTCCCGCCCGTCGTCCAGCCCGTACCGGGCGCGGACGATGCCGGCGGACCGGTCGTCCAGGTGGCCGAGCAGCCCGTCCACCCGGTCGCGCTCCATCCCGGCCAGCACCAGGTCCTCCGGGCTGGGCGAGTCGGTGTCGGCGACCAGGTCGCCGAGGTTCGTGTCGCCGTCGTCGCCGACCGGGGTGTCCAGCGACACCGTGTCCTGCGACCAGCGCTTCAGTTCGTTGATCCGCTCGACGCTGACGCCGAGCGCCTTCGCCAGCTGCTCCGCCTCCGGCTCCTGGCCCAGCTCACGGGTGAGCTGGCGGGTCATGTTGCGCATCCGGTTGACGTCCTCGACCAGGTGCACCGGCAGCCGCACGGTGCGCTCCTGCTGCGCGATGGCCCGGCTGATCGCCTGCCGGATCCACCAGGTCGCGTAGGTGGAGAACTTGAAGCCGCGCTCGTAGTCGAACTTCTCGACCGCGCGCACCAGGCCGGTGTTGCCCTCCTGGATGAGGTCGAGCATCGGCATGCCGCTGCGCACGTACCGCCGGGCGATGGAGACCACGAGCCGCAGGTTCGCCTTGACGAACTGCTCCTTGGCCCGCTGCCCCTCGACCACCAGCCGGGTCAGCTCCGCCTTCGACGCGCCGTGCACCGTCTGGCCGGCTTCGAGCAACTTGTCGGCATACAGCCCGGCCTCGACCGCCTTCGCGATCTCGACCTCACCGGCCGCGTCCAGCAACGGCGTCCTGGAAATTTCGTGCAGGTACACACCGACCAGGTCGCGCTCCTCGGCGACTTTGTCGGTGCGGATACCCGTGTCGTTCGCCACGTTCGCCGTCCTCCCGTTGTGCTGAGCTGCCCGCTGTGCGCCCTGCCACTGCGTACAACGTCCTACCGACCGGGCTGATTCCGAGCTAGGCTGTATGGCCCATCACCGCAACCGGCTGCCCCCGCCGCCGATCCGGTAGTCTCCCGGTCCCTTCATGTAACCGTCTTCGCCTGCGGTCAACCCTGGTAGAGACTGGGAGAAAGCTGAAAACCTCTCCGACGCCCCCACCGCGGCGTCCCGCGCACCACACTGTTGCCAGGCTCGCCGGCCGCTCGCCGGCTCCCTTGATCATCGAGCCCACCCGCAACACTGGTGAGACGTCCGAGAGGGGCGCGCATGGCACACAGTGAGACGACCACCACTCCAACCGGTGACGGCACGGCGTTATTCCGCGCGGCCCGGGACTTCCTGCTGGAGGTTCGCGAGGACCACGACCGGGCCTACCGCGAGTTCGGCTGGCCGGAGCTCACCGGCTTCAACTGGGCCCGCGACTGGTTCGACGCGGTACTCACCGCGCAGCACCCGGACCGGATCGCGCTGCGGGTGATCGAGGAGGACGGCAGCGACACCGAGCTGACCTTCGCCGACCTGACCGAACGGTCCACCCAACTCGCCGCCTGGCTGGCCGCCGAGGGCGTGGCGCGCAACGAACGGGTCATCGTGATGCTCGGCAACCAGATCGAGCTGTGGGAGACGCTGCTCGCGCTGATGCGGCTGGGCGCGGTGGTCATCCCGGCCACCACCCTGCTCGGCCCGGCCGACCTGCGCGACCGGGTACACCGGGGCGAGGCCCGGCACGCGGTCGCCCGCTCCGCCGACGCGGCGAAGTTCGCCGACGTGCCCGGGTCGTACACCCGGATCGCGGTCGGCGAACCGGTCGAGGGCTGGCTGCGCCACGCCGACGCGTACGGCTACGGTGGCCTGCCGCCGGAGCCGGACACCGCGGCGACCGATCCGCTGCTGCTCTACTTCACCTCCGGCACCACCGCGCAGCCCAAGCTGGTCGAGCACACTCACCAGAGCTACCCGGTCGGGCACCTGTCGACGATGTACTGGCTCGGGCTGCAGCCCGGCGACGTGCACCTCAACATCTCCTCGCCGGGGTGGGCCAAGCACGCCTGGAGCAACCTGTTCGCGCCGTGGAACGCCGGCGCCACCGTACTGGTCTACAACTACCAGCGGTTCGACCCGGCCGCGCTGCTGGACGTGCTGCGCGACGCGGCGGTGACCACGTTCTGCGCGCCGCCGACGGTGTGGCGGATGCTCATCCAGGCCGACCTGTCGGCCGCGCGGCTGAGCCTGCGCGAGGTGGCCAGCGCCGGTGAGCCGCTCAACCCGGAGGTCATCGAGCAGGTCCGGCGCGCCTGGGGGCTGACCATCCGGGACGGGTACGGCCAGACCGAGACCACCTGCCAGATCGGCAACCCGCCCGGCGCGCCGCTCAAGCTCGGCTCGATGGGCCGGCCGCTGCCCGGGTACCGGATCACCCTGGTCGACCCGGCCACCGACACGGTGGTGACCGAGCCCGGGGTGGAGGGCGAGATCTGCATCGACCTGGACCACCGGCCGGTGGCGCTGATGACCGGGTACCGGGACGACCCGGAGCGCAGCGCCGAGGCGATGCGCGGCGGCCGGTACCACACCGGCGACGTGGCGAGCCGGGACGACGACGGCTACCTGACCTACGTCGGGCGGGCCGACGACGTGTTCAAGGCGTCGGACTACAAGATCTCCCCGTTCGAGCTGGAGAGCGTACTGCTGGAGCACCCCGCCGTGGCCGAGGCCGCGGTGGTGCCGGGCCCGGACCCGGTGCGCCTCGCGGTCCCCAAGGCGTACGTGGTGCTCGCCGCCGGCGTGGCGCCGGACGCGGCGACCGCCCGGGACATCCTGCGTTACGCCCGGGAACACCTGGCGCCGTACAAGCGGGTACGGCGGTTGGAGTTCGCCGAGCTGCCGAAGACGATCTCCGGCAAGATCCGCCGGGTCGACCTGCGCAACCGCGAACAGCAGGTGCACGGTGCGGGCACCGACGCCGCGGTGCGCTCGCCCCACGAGTACTGGGAAGAGGACCTCACCGACACCCCGTGAGGCGCCGAGCCGCCGGCCCGGGGCGAGTGGGCCCCGGGATCGGCGCGGCGGTCAGCCGCCGGCGGTGGGGCCGGAGCCGGACGCCAGCGGGCCGACGGTGATCGCGCCGTGGCCGCAGACCGGCCCGTACGACCAGGTCGCGTGCGCCGTGCCGGACGCGCCCGGCAACGCCACCTGCAGCCCCTGCGGGGTCGCCTCGCAGTTGCCGGTCTGCGACTCGCCGGTGGTCGCCACCGCGCCCCAACTGGCCGGCGCGTACATGGTGGCGTGCGCCTTCAGCGACACGGTGCGCGGCCGCTGTGCGGTGTCGTGCAGCACCGAGGTGGCGATCTTGCCGCCGGAGCCGGACACCAGCTGGAGCCCGACGTAGCCGGACGACTGGCAGCCGCCGCCGGTGTTGGTCAGGATGATCGACGCGTGGTGGGTGCCCGCGGCCGCACCGAGCGGCCGTACCGTCGCCTTCAGCTGGCCGGGGCGGCAGCGCTTCGACGCCGGTACCGCTCCGCCGCCGGAGGCCGCGGTCGACCCGGTGGCGGAACCCTTGCCGCCGCTGCTCGTGCCGCCGGACGAGGTGCCGTCGGAGCCCGACGCGCCGGCGGAGCCGGAACCGGCCGAGACGTGCAGGCTGCCGCTCGGGGCGGGGCTGCTGCTGCCGTGCGCCGAGTGCCCGGCGGTGCTGCCCGTGCCCGAGCCGGCCGCGTCGTCGTGCGACGAGCCGCAACCGGCCAGCAGCACGGCGGCCGCCGCGACCGCGCCCAGGGCGAACGCCCGCCCACCCGACCACCAGTGACGAGTACCCATCCGTGCCTCCCCGGTCGTGCCCGAACCGAAGCGAAGTGCCCGTCGATCGTAGGTTCTGTGCTGGTTTTCCGCAGCCCGGCCGGAAATGAACCACTCCGGCGGTCGCGGTCAGTTGCGGCGGCGGCCGGCCGTGGCGCGGCGGGACGCGACCGCCTCGGCGGTGGCCTCCAGGTTGCGCTTGGTGCGGGTCCGGTTCTTCGCCGCGACGCCGACGAACAGGCAGTCGACCACGGTCAGCTGGGCCAGCCGGCTCGCCATCGCGCCGGACCGGTACGTGGTCTCCCGCGCCGCGGTGGTCAGCACCACGTCGGCCACCTCGGCGATCGGCGAGCGCGGGTAGTTGGTCAGCGCGATCGTGGTGGCACCCTGCTGCCGGGCCTGGTCGAGCACGTCGACGCAGTCGGTGGTGGTACCGGTGTGCGAGATGCCGAGCGCGACGTCGCCCTTGCCCAGCAGCGCCGCGCTGGTCAGCGCGGTGTGGGTGTCCGGCCAGTAGAAGGCCGTCCGCCCGATGCGGTGCAGCTTCTGCTGGAAGTCGGCGGCCACCGAGCCGCTCGCGCCCACCCCGAACACGTCGACCCGGCCGGCCGCGGACAGCACCGCCACCGCCTGCTCGCAGGCGGCGACGTCGAGCTGCTCGGCGGTCTCCTCGACCGCCCGGGCATCGTTGAACGAGATCGTCGCGATGATCTGCGCCATGTCCGCGCCGGGCGGGATGTCACCGCCGACGACCCGGGCGTCCGGCGGTTCGACCCGGCGGGCCGCCTCGGCCGCCAGCCGGATCCGCAACTGCGGGTACCCGCTCATGCCGACCGAGCGGCAGAACCGGATCACCGTCGCCTCGGAGGTGCCGGCGGCCGACGCGAGTTCGGTGATGGTCTGCCGCGCGGCGGCGGCGGGATCGGCGATCACCAGGCGGGCGACTCGCTGTTCGGCCGGCGACAGCGCCGGCAACAGCCCGCTGACGTGCACGATCAGGCCGCCGGGCGCGGCATCGTTGGCAGTCTTGGACACGGGCGAGGCACCTCGATCTCTCCGACGGGTCGGTCAGCCGGTGCTGGGACCAGTGTCGCAGTCGACGGTTGCGCGGGCTCCGACACCGATGCTGGTACACCTCGGCCGGCGCTCAGTAAAACTCATCGTCCGGGACCGGAGTACAGCAGGTAGCGACGACGCCGGGCCCGGAACGCCGACAATTCGCCCGACCAAGCATGTATCACATCGGACGCGCCGGCACCGTCGTCGATCATCGTGCGCAGCCGGGTGGAACCGGTCAGCTTGTCGATCCAGTACGGCCGGACCGGGTCGTAGTCGTCGTAGCGCCAGGCGAACCCGTCGTACTTCTTCGCCTCCACCAGCATGGTCACCGCGGTGGCGATCGGGTCGTACCGCGCCGGGTCGACGATCTCCACCTCCAGACCGTTGCACAGCGTGTTGGCGTACTTGTTGAACGTCGGCGTGAAGTAGGCCTCGCGGAAGCGCACCCCGGGCAGCTCGGCGGCGTTGAGCCGGTCGCTCCAGTGGTAGTCCAGGTAGGGGGCGCCGACCAGCTCGAACGGGCGGGTGGTGCCGCGCCCCTCGGCGGCGTTGGTGCCCTCGAACATGCAGGTACCCGGGTAGACCAGGGCGGAGGTCTGGGTCGGCATGTTCGGGCTGGGCAGCACCCACGGCAGGTAGGTCAGATCGGTACCGAGCTGGTCGGTGCGCCAGTTGCCGACCTGCACGACCGACAGCTCGACCGACCGGCCGGCGTCGGTCGGCAGGAACTCGCCGTTGTAGAAGCGGGCCAGCTCGCCGGTGGTCATCCCGTGCTGCTGGACGATCTCCTTCTTGCCCACGCCGGACTCGTAGCCGGCGGTCATCATCGGCCCGTACGCCCGGCCGCCGCACGGGTTCGGCCGGTCCAGCACCACGTACCGCAGCCCGACCTTCGCCGCCGCCACCATCGAGTCGTACAGCGTCCAGATGTAGGTGTAGAAGCGGGCGCCGACGTCCTGGATGTCGTAGACGACGGTGTCGATGCCGGCCTTGCGGAACATGGCCGCCCAGTCGTCCTGGGTGGCGCCATACGCGTCGTAGACGGTCAGGCCGGTCCGCGGGTCGACGCTGGTGCCCTCGGAGCTGCCGGCCTGCGCCGAGCCGCGGAACCCGTGCTCCGGTCCGAACACCCCGACGATGTCCACGGTGCCGCCCTCGACCATCAGGTCGACCGCGTGCCGGTACGCCGAGTCGACGCCGGTCGGGTTGGACACCATGCCGACCTTCGCGCCGGCGAGCGCCTTCCAGCCGTCGTCGATCAGGTTCTGCAGGCCGGTACGGACCTGCCGGTGCCCGCCCGGGTGCGCGGCGGCCGGTGCGGCGCCGGCGCCGATCGAGGTGGCACCGACCGCCACCGTGCCGGCCGCCGCCGACAGCAACGCGCGTCGTCTCATCGACCTCACCCACATTCCGCCCGGCCGGCCGGATGCCGACGCCGTTTCGGAAATTACAATCGCCATCGGTGCAGGTCAAGAAAATCGCTTTCAGAATCCGGCGCGTCGTACCGCCCGGATCGCCGGGCCCGCCGGTGCAGGTCCACCGCCGGTACCCGAGACGATGCGACAGGCGCCAGGTCGCGCCGCGGTGGCGATCCCGCCAATTTCGGCCCATCGGGCCGGTTGGCACGCAAAGATCTGTAGACATGATCGAGGTCAAGCGCGTGTACGACGAATCGGCCAGCACCGACGGAACCCGCGTGTTGGTCGACCGGCTCTGGCCGCGTGGCGTCGCGAAGGCGGACGCCGACTTCGAATGGGAGAAGGTGGTGGCTCCGTCCGATGCGCTGCGGATGTGGTACGCCCACATACCCGAACGATTCGAGGAGTTCAGCCGCCGCTACCGCGGCGAGCTGACCGACGCCGAGCGGACGGCGGCGCTGGAGCGGCTCTCCGGCATCGCCCGGAACGGCACGTTGACCCTGCTCACCGCCACCAAGGACCCCGAGCACAGCCAGGCCGCGGTACTCCAGCAGGTCATCGCCGAGCGGGTCTGACCGGGACGGTTCGCCGGTCCACGACCCACCGACACGCGTCCGAGCCGGGCCGGACGACCCGGCTCGGACGGCATAGGGTGTGCGATGTGACAGGACACCTCGTCTGGATCGACTGTGAAATGACCGGCCTCGACCTGCGCCGCGATGCGCTGATCGAGGTGGCGGTGCTCGTCACCGACTCCGAGCTCAACGTGCTCGGCGACGGTGTGGACATCGTGATCAAGGCCGACGACGCCCTGCTGGACTCGATGACCGAGGTCGTCCGGGACATGCACGCCAAGTCCGGGCTGACCGAGGAGGTCCGGGCGTCCAGCGTGTCGATGGCCGAGGCCGAGGATGCGGTGCTCGACTACATCCACACGTTCGTGCCGGACCGGCGCACCGCCCCGCTGTGCGGCAACTCCATCGCCACCGACCGCGGCTTCCTCGCCCGGGACATGCCGCGGCTGGACGACTTCCTGCACTACCGGATGGTCGACGTGTCGTCGATCAAGGAGTTGTGCCGCCGGTGGTACCCGCGGGCGTACTTCGGCCAGCCGCAGAAGGGGCTCGCGCACCGGGCGCTCGCCGACATCGAGGAGAGCATCCGGGAGCTCGCGTACTACCGGAAGGCGATCTTCGTGCCGCCGCCCGGGCCGGACGTGGAGACCGCGAAACAGATCGCCGCGTCGCTGTCCGCCACCCCGGAAACCGCCCCCGAAACCCCGTAGTCGGGCTCACCGCGGCACCCGCTACTATGAACCGGCACGCCGAGCCCGGCGTGCAATGGTGGCTGTAGCTCAGCTGGTAGAGCACCGGGTTGTGGTCCCGGGTGTCGTGGGTTCAAGTCCCATCAGTCACCCCACACGAGCGGCCTCGGTCCTGCGGGACCGGGGCCTTCGTCGTCTCTCCCCCGCCCCGCATCGAGCACCGCGGCGGCGCCGATCACCAGGCCGCCGGTACCGCCGGGCGGCACGCGTTCGGGCGAACAGGGGACGAAGCACGACGCCCGCCCGGTGACGTTCCGGTTCCGGCGAACGGGTCGAACACGACCGCCGGGCAGGTGTCTCGCCGTCCGGCGACAGGAGTCCCGTCCGGCCGTGGACGGGGGCACCGCTGGCGATCCGCGGCACCCCGGGTCCGCCGTGCAGGTGACACGGCGGCGGCCGGCAGACCCTCCCGGTGGCGGTCGGTAGTGTCGCGACCGCGAGTCGCAATTGACCGACGTCGATCGGTGGCGCGACGGACAGCGGCACCGACCGACCAATGCCGAGCCTGGATTGGTCATGACATACCGTGCGAATGGCCGCGAACCGGCCGACTACGACAGCAACGGGTACGACTACCGTAGCTACTGGCGTGGCCGCGACTACGAGTCGCACGCCGAACAGCATGCACTGGGCCGACTGCTACCCCGCCTCGGGCACGTCGAGTGGTTCGCCGACCTCGGCGGCGGTTTCGGCCGCAACCTCGCGCACTACGCCGACATCGCCGAACACGCGGTACTGGTCGACTACTCGGCGAACAACCTGCGTACCGCCGAGGCACGGCACTACGCGGCCGTGGACCAGGGACGGCTGCACCTGGTACGGGCCGACCTGCGGGCGTTGCCGTTCATCGACGACGCGTTCGACGCCGCCATGGTGGTCCGGGTGCTGCACCACCTCACCGAGCTCGACCGGTACTTGGCGGAGATGAGCCGGACCATCCGGGGCCGCTGGCTGCTGGACGTGCCGATCAAGCACCACCTGCTCGCCCGGCTGCGCGCCCTGCGGTACGGCTCGGCGGTGCCGCTGAACGACCCGACGCCGGAGATCACCGGTACCACCTCGGGCGCGTTCCGGCTGTACCACCTGGGCGCGGTGCGCGGCTCGCTGGACGCGCTGGGCTGGGACACCACCGAGGTGGCGAGCGTGAACAACCTGCGCCGCTGGGACCGGCGGCTGCCGCCGCGGCTCACCGACGTGTTGCAGGGGCCGGCGGCCGGGATCGAGGCGGTCGCCCAGCGGGTGGGCCGCGGCTGGTGGGGGCCGAGCCAGTTCGTCCTGGCCAGCCGGCGCGACCCGGCCCGGCCGCGGCTGCGACCGGTACCGGAACAGACCCAGCCGCACACCAGGGGGCTTGCCGCCCGGATGGCGTGCCCGTCCTGCCGGGGCGGCCTGGACTGGACCGACTTCGCCGCGTTCTGCCGGCGCTGCGGCCTGTGTTACCGGCACCACGACGGGTTCTGGGACTTCGCCGCCGGCGTACCGGCGCCGGTGCCGGCCGAGGCGATCGCCTGAGCGACCCCGAGTGTGGAGATGGCGGACGGCCCGGCGCCGGGAAGCGCCGGGCCGTCCGCCTCGTGCCGGCTGGTGCGCCAGGGGGTCGCCCACCAGCCTTCGTGGCTGATTGGGGCACCAGGGGGTCGTGCACCAACCGTCCGCAGCTCGGTGGTGCACCAGGGGGTCGTGCACCAACCGCTCGTGCTCGCTGGTGCGCCAGGGGGTGCCGCACCAGCCGCTCGTACCCGGATGGCATGCCAGGGGGTGGCGCACCATCCGCACCGCGCTCGTGCACCAGGGGGTCGTGCACCAGCATCGGCTACCGACAGTAACGGTACGCCGAGTAACCACGATCGGCCGCCATCCGGCCTCTGATCTGCGGGTGCGCTATCCCACATGAACGCGAGGGCAGCTCACAATAACTCTCCGTAGAGAAATTGCTCGATTTCTGACACCGTTGTCGGACCGATGCCGGATCTCGTCGCCGGCGCGCGGTTGCGACCAGGCCGCGTGGTACCGCAGGGTCTTTGGTCCTACCAGATGGGGACCGAAGGTGCGAGGCTACGGAGCGCTCACGGAGCATAAGCTGTGAGCAGCGGGAAAGGAAGCCGGACGCCTCTGGGGGGTGTGCGTTCGGTACCGACCCGCTGCGGGGTCCGAACCCGGACCGAGCGCGGCCGACTGCCGATCCCGGCGCAGCCGCCCGGCGTGAGTGATCCGCCGATCCGGGGGACGACCGGACGTGGCTCGCCTCCCGATGTTCTGGGGGGTGCATCGGGAGGCGAGCCTCTCTCGTCCCCCAGCCCAGCATCAGCCGGACGGGCGGTGCACCGGCCCGTGGCTGCGCTCGCAGTACGGTTCGGCGGCCGGCGCCGCGGCAGCCGGCTGATGGTCGACCTGCAGGGTGCTGTGGTCGACGTGGTAGTCGTCGCGCAGCAGCCGCTCCATCTCCCGCCGCACCCGGTGGCAGTCGTACCCGGGGCGCACCAGCACGTGCGCGGACAGCGCCGGTTCACCCGAGGTGATCGTCCACAGGTGCAGGTCGTGCACCTCGGCCACGCCGTCGCAGCCCGCGAGCCGCTCCCCCAGCGCGCCCGTGTCGGTACCGGCCGGCGCCGCCTCCAGGAAGATCCGGCCGGAGTCGCGCAGCAGCCCGACGCCCGCCTTCGCCATCAGCGCCACGACGACCAGCGTCGCGATCCCGTCGGCCCGGTCGAAGCCGGTGAACAGCATGACCGCGCCGGCCACCGCGGTGGCGACGAACGCGAACAGGTCGGTCAGGATGTGCTGGTACGCGCCGCGGATGTTCAGGCTGGTCCGGTTGGCGCGGCCGATCAGCCAGGTGGCCACCAGGTTGACCACGACGCCGACCAGCGCGGTGCCGAACACCAGCCCGCCGGCGACCGGCGGCGGTTCGATCAGCCGGCGGATCGCCTCGTAGCCGAGCCAGACCGCGAGCAGCAGCAGGGTCAGCCCGTTCGCCTGGGCGGAGAGGATCTCGACCCGGCGAAACCCGTAGGTGAAGCTGCCGCGCGGCGGCCGGGCCGCGAGCCGCATCGCCACGAGCGCGAGGGCGATCGAGGCAGCGTCGGTGAGCATGTGCGCGGCGTCGGACAACAGCGCCAGCGACGAGGCGAGCAGGCCGACCACGACCTCGCCCGCCATGTACGCCACGATCAGGGCCAGCGCGGCGGTCAGCGGCCGGCGGTCGGCGTCCGCGGAGACCGCGTGCGAGTGTTCGTGTTCCCCAGCCACCAGGCCAATATATGAACACATTGCTATGTATGCAAACCATGGCCGCGACCGGGTGTCGCGAGATCCGGCAAACCCTCCCGCCAGGCGGGATTGAGGTACTACGGTCACAAGTCAGGGCGTCACCGCAGTGACGCGCTCAGTACCCATGTCGATGTGCGGAGGACCGGGTAATGACCCTGACCACGCCGAGGCCGTCGGGTGAGGAGCTCAGCCCGCGGCCCATCGTGACCCGTCCCTGGCCGGTACACATCGCGCCGCGCGGCTCCTGGCTGGCCCGCACGATCCGGACCACCGACGCGAAGCAGATCGGGATCATGTACATGGTCACCGCGTTCGGCTTCTTCATCGTCGGTGGCTTCCTGGCGCTGCTGATGCGCGCCGAGCTGGCCCGGCCGGGCATGCAGTTCCTGTCGCCCGAGCAGTACAACCAGCTGTTCACCATGCACGGCACGATCATGCTGCTGCTGTTCGCCACACCGATCCTGTTCGCCTTCGCCAACTACATCGTGCCGCTGCAGATCGGCGCGCCGGATGTGGCGTTCCCGCGGCTGAACGCGTTCGCGTACTGGCTGTACCTGTTCGGC
>NZ_BOPO01000022.1 GCF_017312725.1 Actinocatenispora comari
GCGCTGGGCCGGTCGAGTAGACCGGCTGGTCCTTCGGCCTGGTAACGGCGTTTCCACTTGGTCAAGCAGGCGCGAGACACGCCGGCTTCCGCGGCAACGTGGGCCAGCGGTCGGGTGGCGCACCGCTGGATCAGACGCAGCCTTCCGGCCGGTGTGAGTGGGGCGTTAGCGTGGGTCACGAGGGGTAGGTCCTTGCTGGCAGAGACGGTTGGTCGCACTTCCATCCTGCCGCCGGGACCTACCCCTCCCTCATCGCCAGGCCGGTGTCAACAACCTCACGAACCACAACAACTAGTCGAGTATAAAGACCCTCAGCTCCGCTCGTTGGCCGTGACGTGCCTGGGATTCATGGTGTCGTTGACGAAAAAGTAGTGGATCGCCTGCGTCATCTCTGGCAGATCATGCCCTGGCCGGATTCGCTGAGAATGCGCGTTTGGTGATATAGAATCGGTTGCAAGAGTGGAGAAATCCTGAGCCAGGAGCGCCCAGCGACGTCGTCCGCGTCGTTTTCGACGGAAACGGAAAAGCCGACTTCCGTGACCAAAATGATCCATAGCTCAGCGCGACGAGGGAATTGACTAATCTAAATGTTTGGCGCTCTTGTCGATCTTATCTGAATCAATTCTCGGGACTCGGGGAAGAAGGTTACAGCTCGTTCGCTTCGCCGCGGCGGAGCCCGCGGTAGGCGACCAGGTGAAACAGCGGGTAGAGCGGGTCGTCGAGGATTGCGTCCAGGAACCGGCCGGTTTGTTCGGCGGTCCACACCATCACCGGCCCCGGGACCGTTCCATCCGCCGCCCAGCGCCGGACTCGTTCGGGCGTCCAGACGAGTGGACGCGGCCGGCGCGGGGAAGGTAGTTCGATGTGGGTGGCGGGATTGGCGACGATGAGGTCTTCGCGGATGGCCGCGTTGAGCGCGGCGCGTAGAGTGGCGCGGATGCGGTGCAGGGTGGTGGCGCCGGTGACCTTTTCCCCGCGCAGCGCGAGCGCGGCTTCCTTGTCGCCGGATTCGCGGATGGCCTGGACGTAGTCGGCGCGTTCGATGATTGCTTCGATCATTGCGGCGATGTGCTGCCGGCGTAGCCGGTCGAGTCGCAGCTGTCCGAGGTGCGGGATCAGATGCCGGCGGATGTGCTCGGAGTACTTGCTGCGGGTGGAGTCTGCCAGGTTGCGCTTGCCGGCGAGCCATTGGTCGAGCCATTCGGCGACGGTCGGCTGCCCGATCAGCCTGGTGCCGGTTTGGAGGGCGCGGCGGACGGTGTCGATGTGGGGTAGCCGTCCGTCGGTGGAGATCGTGTGTTCGATCAGGTCGCCGAGGCCGATCTGGCTGGTGGAATCGCTGCGGTCCGGGATGGCCAGCAGCGTGTTGAGCTGCAGCAGATCGGCTGTCGCGTCGTCGTGGGTCAGGTAGCCGCCGTGGCGCAACGTGCGGCGTGTGCCGTCGGCGCGCCGCGGCAGGTCGCACTGGATGTGCCAGGCGCCGTGTCGTGGGTTCCAGGACCCGTTGGCCCGCTTGAGCTGCGGGCGGCTCCGGCCGAGGAGACGGCCGGTGTCCTGGTCGCGGCAGTTGCAGCGTTTGTAGACCGAACCCTTCACCAGCCAGTGCCCCTTCCCGATGCACGCCCCGACTGTCCGCAGCCAGTGGCATGCGTCGTGACGCCGGTGGTGGGGGGACGGTGGGAGCAATGACCGCTCGACTCGCCGACGAAGTCAAGTCGAACGCGTGGTCGGCCGGCAGAGACGGCCGCGAAGCAACGCACGGCGGCGTGGACATCGCGACCAGGTGACCCTGGCGTGGCCGGCGGAGCTGGCGCGCGATCGCCGTGCCGGGAGGTTTTCTCGAACGCCTGGAGAACCGGCGTGACTCGGGCGCGGCGGCCGGCGTGCCGGACGGGGATCGGGAAGGCACCGATGCAGGTGAGGCGGCGGGCGTCGTCCACGTCCCAGACGCGAGCCGGGCTGCGCGCGTGGGTGGCTGTGCCGACACGGAGGACCGGGCCGAGAGGCCACGACGGTATCGAGGCCGGCTCCGATGAGGAGGCGGTTGTTGGCCCATTCAGTGATTGGCCGGTGGGTGGGCTCGACGATGGGGCTGCGGGCGTGCTGTCGGTGGTGGTCATACGTTCTATTGCCACCGGGCCCCGCCGAATGGGACAGCCATGTTGTCCAGCTCACGGCAAGATCACCCGGTCGCAGGATACGTATCGGAACGATGTAGGCCCGCTCAGCGCGGACCGGCCTGGCACGTGGACCGGGTTCGGGGTTACTTGCCCCCAAGAGGCAACGAGTCGTGGGTGGCTGTCGCGCCCAAGGTCGCGGGTCGCTGTTGCGGCGCATATCACCGCCGTAGTGGAGTAGCCCGGCCGGGATGGACTCGCCGGGGTGGCTGCCAGCAGGCTCGGCGCGACGGTTCCCGTCGGGGACAGAGCAAGTACCCGCCTTGTTGAGAGCTCGTTGCATGCCGCGCTAGAGACCTCGGAGGCCGTGCACGTACGTCGCTGCGATGCTCAGGTCCTGCCGAGATGGCTGATGACGCGATCACGGTCCAGCGCGCCTTGGATATGTCGGCTGATGCGTCAAAACTGTGACCATTGCTACATGTAACGTCGAAAAATGGATCACTCAGTGTGTCGACCGTCGCCGGGTGTGTCCGTTTTACCGGGGGTTTGCTCTGCGATTTTTGTAAGGTGTCTTCCCTGTGGGTGTGATCTTCCGGTAGCTTCCGGTGCCGCTGGCCGGGAGTTGCGTATCTCCTGGCGTCTGGCTGGGAGGTCCGGTGGCTGGTGTGTCGTGGCCGCGTGCCCTGTTTGCGGGGGGTGGCGCTGGCTGTGGGTGTGTCGCTTGCTGGGGCGGCACCGGGTGCGGTGCACGCGGCGCCGGCCGGGTCGCCTTCCGGTGCGGTGGCCGATGATCCGGGGCCACAGGCTCCAGCAGATCAGGTCACGGCCATGCGCAAGGCGCATCTGTCCAAGCAGCGGGTCGAGATCGTGTCGCAGCGTACGGAGAGCTCGCAGACGTTTGCGGAGCCGGACGGCACGATCACGCAGGAAGCGACGCCGCGGCCGGCGCGGGTGCACGCGTCGGACGGGTCGTGGGCGGCGGTGGACACGTCGTTGACCCATGACGCGAACGGTGGGGTGTCGCCGGCGTCGACCTCGGCCGGGTTGCGGTTCTCCGGTGGCGGGGATGGGCCGATGGCGACGATCGTCTCGGCGGGGAAGTCGTTGTCGTTGCAGTGGCCGCACGGCAGTCTGCCGGCGCCGTCGTTGGAGGGTTCGTCGGCGACCTATGCCGAGGTGTTGCCGGGGGTGGATCTGCGGCTGACCGCGATGGTCGACGGGTTCTCCGAGGTGTTGGTGATCAAGACCCGGCAGGCTGCTGACAATCCGGATCTTGCCAGTCTGAGGCTGGGCCTTGCGGTAGACGGGGTCAGTGTGTCGGTGGCGGCCTCGGGTGTGCTCACGGCCATGGACGGCGACGGGGCGACGGTGTTTGGCGCGCCGGCGGCGTTGATGTGGGACTCGTCGGACCCGTCGGCGCCGGTAACGAACGTGGCCAAGCATGCCGCGGCGCCGGCACAGGCACGCACCGCCCGGGTGGACACGAGCCTGGATGAGGGTGGCGACGGTCTGACGTTGATCCCGGATCCGGGCATGCTCACCGACCCGGACACGGTGTTCCCGGTGTTCGTGGATCCGGACGTGTCGACGTCGCTCTACACGTGGACCTATGTGGACAGTCAGTTCGGTGATCAGGCGTACATGTCCAAGAAGGGCCGCAGTGACGCGCCGGCCGGCCGCTACACCGACACGAAGAATGGCGGCGAGTACATTCAGCGGTCCTACATCCGGTTCAAGTTCGCGAAGAGTCTGGCGAACACGAAGGTGGTGTCGGCGGAGTTTCGCGCGTACTCGCACTACCAGTGGAACGGCACTCCGACCGACCATCTGGTGCATGCCTATTCGACGTCCGCGCCGAGCGAGGACACGACGTGGAACCATCAGCCGTCGCATTACAAGGATCTTGGCGCGCACAGCGTGAAGGCCGGCACGTGGGTGGGGTTCAACGCGACCGCGGCGGTGCAGCAGGCGGCGGACAACGACTGGCTGCATCTGGCGTTTGAGTTGAAGGCCGATGACGAGAGCAGCGTGGAGAAGCGCGAGACCTACTCGATGACCGACTCGACCCAGCCCAAGCTTGCGGTCACCATCGACCACAAGCCCAACACACCGACAGGGCTGAAGATGTCGCCCTGCTACAAAGCCTGCTCCTCGCCGGCGACCGTGTCGTCGAAGTACCCGACGATGTACGCATCGGTGTCGGACCCCGACGGCGGCAACCTGAAGGTCGTGAAGATCGAGGTGTACACGGCCGACGGCGCGACGAAGGCGTCCTACACCTACAACACGTTGACCAACATCAAGTCCGGCGGGTCGATCAAGTGGACTTCGCCGAGCCCACGAAATCTCGACAACTACAAGTGGCATGCGCAAGCGTGCGACGCCTACAACTGGTGTAGTGACTGGTCGTCGTGGTTCAACTTCACGGTCGATACCGATAACCCGACGACGCCGAAGGTGTACTCGGCGGAATATCCGGAGTTGGTGCATGGCAGCAACCAGTGGTACGGCGGTGTTGGTCAGGAGGGCACATTCGAGCTGCAGCCCAACGGCGTGACCGGCGTCGTGGAGTATCGCTATGACTTCGACCGGTCGCCGCCGGGGACGGTGGTCGCGGCGACTAACGACAGGGCAACCGTGAAGCTGACGCCATCGACGGACGGTGTGCACTGGTTGTATGTGCAGAGTGTCGACCGCGCTGGCAACGTCTCCGAACAAGTCGGATACGAGTTCGGGGTGGCGTCCGCGCCGGGGAAGGCCGGCGAGTGGACGTTCGATGAAGGTTCCGGGACTACTGCTGCGGACACCTCGGATGCTTCGGAGCCCGGTGGCCCTACCAACCGGCATCCGGTCACGTTGAACAACGGGACGAGCTGGGTTCCGGGGCATGTTGGTGACTACGCCGTGGCGATGAACGGGACAGACCAGTACGCGACGTCGGACACTGCGGTGATCGATACCACCGGGGGCGCTACGGGGGGCGGGTTCACCGTGTCGGCGTGGGCGTATCTGGATGACAACTCGCGCTACCACACCGTGCTGTCGCAGGACGGTCAGCAGTCCTCGGCGTTCTATCTGCAGTACCGGTCTGATCCTGACTGTGACTGTTGGGCGTTCGGGATGCGCGACGCTGATACGGCCGACGGAGTGACGACGGTGGCGTTGTCGCAGGACAAGGCGTGGTTGCAGGAGTGGACCCACCTGGTCGGTGTCTATGACGCGGTCAATCATCAGCTCCGCTTGTATGTCAACGGGGTACTGCAGCCCGATCAGCCGAGCTTCTCCAGCCCGATCGCGTCAACGAGCCCGTTGAACATCGGTCGGGGCCTGCACGGAGGCCAGATCGGCTGGTACTGGCAGGGGGAGGTCGACAACGTGCGCGCGTATCAGCGCGTCATGTCGGACCCCGAGATCACACATCAGGCGGCGGAAGCGGACTACCCGGAGCTGGTAACCGGCTGAGCCGGTGTCACGACGTGAATGATCGTGGGCGCCGGTCGGCGCTGTGGACTGTGGAGGACGCGGTGGCGTCGGAGATGAATAGTGCGCAAGTCCCTGTTCGGGGTGGCCGGAGATGGCTGCGTTCACGACGCAGACACGGCAGGCGGTCGATGCTGGCAGCAACGGCGTCGGCGGTGATGCTCGCCTCCACCCTGGTCTCGGGCCCGGCGTTGGCGACGCCCAGTACGGCGCAGGCGCCCAAGCCAAAGATGTCGCCGTCGTTGCCTGTGCACGATGTCCTGCCCTCGCGGGAGCGTGCGCCGGGTGACTCGATGAAGCACGAGGTGCACGGCGCTCCTGCCGTCTCCTGGCCGAAGGCGGCGCGCACGCGGCTGACAGTGTCGGCTGCGGAGAAAAGGTCGGCCACGACGGTTCCCGTCACGGTCGGACCGCCGAATGCGAGGGGTGCGCGGGCGGCGAAGCAGAACCCGCCGTCGCGGGTGGATGTCCGGATGCTGGGGCAGAAGGCCTCGCAGCAGCTGGCCGGTACCGAGTCGGTGGCGTTCACGGTCGCTGGTGTTGACGGAGCTACCGGCCAGGTGCGGGTGTCGATGGACTACGCGTCGTTCGCCCAGGCTGCCGGTGCTGGATACGGGTCGCGGCTGCGGCTGGTGCGGCTTCCTGCGTGTGCGTTGACCACCCCGGACAAGCCGAAGTGCACAGCGGCAACAGTGTTGCCCACCGACAACGACACGGATCGTTCGACGCTGTCGGCGACGGTGACACTCGGCGGGTCGCCGACGGTGCTGGCCGCCGAGGCGGGAGCTGCTGGCGGTACCGGGGATGCGGCGGCGACGCCGCTGGCGCCGTCGGCGTCGTGGCAGGTGTCGGCGCAGACGGGCGCGTTCTCTTGGTCGTACCCGATCACCGTGCCCTCACCGGGCCTGGGGCCGGAGCCTGACCTGGAGCTGTCGTACAACTCGCAGACTGTCGATGGCCGGACCTCGGCGACCAACAATCAGCCGTCGTGGGTGGGTGACGGTTGGGATCTGTGGTCGGGGTTCATTCAGCGCAACTACAAGGTGTGCGCCGAGGATCAGAACGACGGCGCGAACAACGGTGACAAGAAGACCTCGGACCAGTGCTGGGGCGGGGATGCGGTCACCATGTCGCTCAACGGCCAGGCAACCGTTCTGGTCAAGGATGGCGACTCGGGTGCGTGGCGGCCACAGCAGGATGACGGGTCGCGGATCGAGCATCTGACCGGCGCCAGCAACGGCGACAACGACGGCGAGTACTGGCGGGTCACCACCGTCGACGGTACCCAGTACTACTTCGGCCGTAACCGGCTGCCCGGTTGGTCGTCGGGTGATGCGGTCACGAACTCGACGTGGACTCTGCCGGTGTTCGGTAACGACCCCGGTGATCCGTGCCATGCGGCGGCGTTCGCCGACTCGTCGTGTGACCAGGCGTGGCGGTGGAACCTGGACTACGCGGTCGATGTCAACGGCAACGCGATCTCGTACCAGTACAACGCCGAGACCGGCTACTACGGCCTGAACGCGGATGCCTCGAAGAAGACCGCCTACAACCCGGGTGGGTCGCTGGCCGAGATCGACTACGGCTACACCGACGGACACGCGTATGACACCGACCCGGCCGCGAAGGTCGTATTCACCACGGCGGATCGGTGCTCGTCGGGCAGCACGTGCGACACCGACCATCCGGCGTCGTGGCCGGACACGCCGTGGGACCAGTCGTGTCTGAAAGACACCTGCACCGACAAGTACGCACCGGTGTTTTTCACCCGCAAGCGGCTGACCACGATCACCACGAAGATCCACTCGGGGTCCGGCTACGCCGACGTCGACAGGTGGACGCTGGGCCAGTCGTTCCTGGACACCGGCGACAACGACGCGAAACCGTTGTGGCTCAAGTCGATCACCCACACCGGCCTGAACGGCGGAACCGCGGCGCTGCCGGCAGTCACCTTCGACGGCACCCAGATGGCCAACCGGGTCGACACCAATACCGACGGGCTCTCGGCACTCAACCGGTACCGGCTTACCGGCATCGACAGCGAAACCGGGGCGCAGACCACGATCGGCTACTCGCAGCCGCAGTGCGTCCAGGGCACCACCATGCCCTCGTCCGAGGACAGCAACACCCTTCGGTGCCAGCCCAGCTACTGGTATCCACCGGGCGAGGACAAGCGGCTCGACTACTTCCACAAGTACGTGGTGACCGAGGTCCGTACGCACGACTCGACCGGCGGGTCGGATGACCTGGACACCACCTACGACTACCAGGGCGACGCCGCCTGGCATTACGAGACCAACGGGTTGTCGCCGAAGGCGGTGCGCACCTGGTCAGACTGGCGCGGCTACTCCTCCGTGGTCGTGCGCAGCGGCAGCGCCTCCGGCGTGCGGTCCCAGGTCAAGCATCTGTACCTGCGCGGCATGGACGGCGATCACAAGGCGGATGGCTCCACCCGGTCGGTGTCGGTCACCGACTCGCAGGGCGGCACCATCACTGACTCGCCGCAGTACCAGGGCTTCGAGCGGGAACAGATCACCTACGACAAAGCCGGCGGGTCCGCGATCACCGATGTGATCAGCAGCCCTTGGGCCCGCGGCCCGACCGCGACCCAAAGCCTGGGTGGGCTGACGACCAAGGCGTGGATGTCCAACACCGCCAGCGTCGTGACCCGCAGCCTGCTGTCCGACGGCGGCTGGGGTGAGAAGCGCACCTCCAGCAGCTTCAACGACGATGGTCTGGTTGTGCAGGTCGACGACCGCGCCGACACCAGCACCGCCGCGGACAACAAGTGCACCCGCACCACCTACACCGCCCGCAACACCACCAAGTGGATCCTGAGCCGGCCCGCCGAGGTGGAAACCGACGCCGTCGGCTGTGACTCCACCGCGACCCCCGATCAGGTCCTATCCCACGTGCGGACCTACTACGACTCGGCGGCGCTGGGCGCGAAGGTCAACGTCGGCAACCCGACCAAGGCCGAAGCGCTCAACAGCTGGAACGGCACCACCCCGGTGTATGCGACCGCGTCGACCACCAGCTACGACAGCTACGGCCGACCGACCGCCGTCACCGATGCGCTGGGGCACAAGACCACCACCAGCTATACGCCTGCCACCGGGGGCCCGGTCACCGGAACGACGGTCACCGACGCCCTGGGCAACGCGACGACCGACACGCTCGATCCGGCAACCGGGCAGACGTTGTCCAGTGTGGACGCCAACGGGCGACGCACCGACCAGACCTACGACCCGCTGGGCCGGCTGACCGCGGTGTGGCTACCGGGCCGGACCAAGGGCACCGACGATGCCAACGTCACCTACAGCTACCAGATCAACAACGACGCCGCCAGTGTGGTCACCAGCAAGACACTGACCTACGAGACGATCACCAACACCACCAACTACGTCACCAGCTACACCTTGTACGACTCGCTCGACCGGCCACGGCAGACCCAGTCCCCGGCGCCTGGCGGTGGGCGGATGATCACCGACACGCTCTACGACTCCACCGGGCAGACTGCCGAAACCTCCCAGCCCTGGTACAACGCCGACAGCCCATCGGGAACGCTCGTGGGCGTCAACGGGCGACCCGAAACCTATGCCGAGACCGCGTTTGTCTACGACGGCACGGGCCGCCAGACCGCCGCCATCTTCAAGCAGCAGGGCGACGAGAAGTGGCGCACCACCACCGCCTATCCGGGCGCCGACCGCACCGACGTGACCCCACCATCCGGCGGAACGGCCACCACCACGCTGGTCGACGCGCGCGGCCAGGCCACCGAACTGCGTCAGTACCACAACCCGACCCCGACCGGCGCTTACGACGCCACGAAATACACGTACACGCCAGACGGCGACCTGTCGAGCGTGACCGACCCGGCCGGCAACTCCTGGCGCTACGGCTACGACACGCGCGGCTACCGGATCAAGAGCGTCGACCCGGACACCGGCACCACCACCAGCACCTACGACAACCTCGGACAGCTCACCTCCACCACCGACGCCCGCGGCGCGACGATCGCCTACAGCTACGACGAGATCGGCCGCAAGACCGGCGAGTACCAGGACTCGGTCGACGGCAAGCAACTTGCGTCCTGGACCTACGACACCCTCGCCGGCGGCAAGGGCTTGCCCACCGCGGCGACCCGGTATGTCGACGGCGACGCGTACACCACCGCGGTCACCGGCTACGACGCCGGCGGGCGCCCCACCGGCACGTCGGTGACAATCCCGTCATCGCAGGGGGCATTGGCCGGAACCTACACCGACTCGCTGATCTACAACCCGGACGGGTCGCTGAAAGCCACGGTTCTGCCTGCCGTGGGCGGCCTGAAGAAGGAAGCCGTCGCGCCTCTGTATGACAAGCTCGGCATGGCTACCGGCTTGACCAGCGGTCTGAGCATCTACGTCTTCTCCGCCACGTACAACCACGACGGCACCCTGGCCCAGATGGTCAACGGCGACTACGACCATCGTCTCAGCCGTGACTACAGCTACGACCCGGCGACCGGAAGGCTCATCAAGGCTGACGCCGTCCGGGTCGACTCCACCACGGTTACCAACACCAGCTACACCTACGATCCGGCCGGCAACATCACCTCGGCGGTCGACAACCCGGATGGTTCGCCGACCACCCAGTGCTTCGACTACGACTACCTGGACCGGCTCACCGACGCCTGGACGCCCAAACCGTCCGGTGTGGACGGTGACACACCGGGAAGCTGCGACACCCTACCCGCCTCCACCGACCAACTCGGCGGCACCGGCGCCTACTGGCACTCCTACACCTACGACCTGACCGGCAACCGCACCCAACTGACCGAACACATCGCCGGCGGCGACACCACCGCCGTCTCCGACTATCCGGCACCCGGTGCCGCCCAGCCGCACACGCTGCAGTCGACCACTACCACCTCCAGCGTCGGCAACGGATCCACCGCTGTCGAGCAGAACACCTACGCCTACGACCCGGCGGGCAACACCACCACCCGCACCCGCGGCGGTAACACCCAAACCATCGACTGGAACCCCGACGGCAGCCTCGCCGCTCTCCACACCGGCGACCAACAGACCAGCTACCTCTACGACGCCGGCGGCAGCCAACTGATCCGCCACGACCCCGACGGCACCGCCACCCTATGGCTACCCGACGGCACCGAACTGCACGCCGACACCGCCGGCACCGTCACCGGGACCCGCTATTACAGCTTCGACGGCGCCACCATCGGGGTCCGGACCCCAGCCGGGATCAGCTGGCTGATCGCCGATCAAGTCGGCACCGACAGCGTCCAGGTCGACGCGACAACCCGCGCGGCGACCTACCGCTACACCGACCCGTTCGGCACCGCCCGCAGCACCCTGCCCGACTGGATCGGCGACCACGGCTTCGTCGGCGGCATCATCAACGCCGACACCGGCCTGACCACGCTCGGGGCACGCCAGTACGACCCGGACACCGGCCGGTTCATCTCCGCCGACCCGATCGCCGATCCGTCGGATCCGCAACAGCTCAACGGCTACGCGTATGCCAACAACAGCCCCATCACCCACGCCGACCCCACTGGCCAGCTGCTCAATGCCGTTGGCAGCACCGCGTTCGCCACCGACGAACAGTACGAGCGGTTCATGGACGGCTACACCGGCAGCACTGCATGGCGGCGCGACTACTACCCACTCAACCGAGCCTACGAAGCGGATCCGAAGGCGCATGATCCTGACGCCGGGCACGAGATCTTGTCGTGGTTCGGCTACATCCCGGTCGCCGGGTCGATCGCCGACACGGCCAACGCTGTCTGGTACGCCGCGGAAGGACGCTGGGCCGAGGCAGGAGAGCCTCTGGGCTTCGCCGTGATCGGGATCATCCCGGTCGGGAAGGTCCTGAAACTTGTCGGCAAGCCGCTGATCAAGGGCGGCGCCAAGGTCGCGAAAATTCTCACCAAGGGCGCCGAAGAAGGCTCCAAAGCCGTCAAACCCGCCGCTAAAGACACCGGAAAGGCTCTAGCGAAAGACACCGCCGAGAGCGCCGGAAAGAAGTCCGCAAAAGGTGCAGGCAAGGACGCCGCGAAGCGTGCAGGTAAGGATGCCACGAAGCGTTTGGGAAAGAACGCGAGTAAACGGGCGACAGAAGATTCAGATGAGGCATTGGGGGCAGCGCGTGCGGCGCGTGATGCCAAAGCGGCTGAAGTTGGTGCGGCGAAGGCCACCGTGACGGGGGGCTATGATCCAGCGAAGGGTGCCAGCAGTGCGGTAGCCGGTTGTAATCGTAATCCAGTGGGCTGTGCTGAAAACGATGTCGAACGACAGCTTGGGATCGGCTCGAAAGACGTGCAGTTCAGCGAGGCGTTGCGCCCGCGCACAGGAAAGGAGATACCTATCTGCGTACGATGCCAAGATAGGTATGATCCGTCACAGTTCCCGCCAGGGGTTCGGTATGACCCTGGTGGTCGCTGGGATCTGGAAGGGCTAATGCGTTGATTGAAGATGTGCTCATCGACTCGGTCTCCTGGACTCGAATGCGCTCTGTTATGGGTAGTTCAGAGTTCGTGCCTGAGGCGATTAAAGCATTACTGAACGCAGCGACGGAGGAGCAAGCAGAGTCTGCCTATTGGCGCTTGGACAATCGTGTGGTTGTGCAGGGTCAGTTGTTTGAATCCGCGCAGTGGGTCATCGCTCCGCTGCTCCTGGGGCTCGTGTCGAATCGACCGGGGTTTGTCCGCCAGAATGTTGCGAATCTACTGGTGGAGATCGCTGTGGGCGAGCCGGACGAGACTGAGTTGTCAGTCGGAAACGAGTTGTTGGGTGCTCAATGTCGTGCTGAGCTGAAGGGTGGCCTTTGGGTCATTTACGCGCTTCTGGATGATCCGTTACCGATGGTGCGATTGGGAGCGCTCGACTTGCTGGATGTTGTGGAGGACAATCGGACGCGCTTGGCATTCGCTGTGAGCCACCTGCGGTCTGATCAGAACCGATCGGTAGCAAAGCGAGCGTCTGAGCTAATCCGTACCTGACGCCCAGGTGTCGATTGGTCTGCTAGAGCGGCGCGAGAAGGCCGCAAAGAGTGCAAGTTAGGGTGCCGCGCATGGTGCCGCGACTACTACCCACTCAACCGCGCCTACGTAGCCGATCCTTCTGCCCATGATCCTGACGCCGGGCACGAGATCTTGTCGTGGTTCGGTTACATCCCGGTCGCCGGGTCGATCGCCGACACGGCGACCGGGATCTGGTGCGCCGCGGAATGACGCTGGGCCGAGGCAGGTGAGTCTCTGGGCTTCGCGGTGATCGGGATCATCCCGGTCGGGAAAGTCCCGAAACTTATCAGCAAGCCGCTGATCAAGGGCGGCGCCAAGGTCGCCAAGATCCTCACCAAGGGCGCCGAAGAAGGCTCCAAAGCCGTCAAACCCGCCGCCAAGGACACGGGCAAGGCCCTGGCAAAAGACACCGCCGAGAGCGGCGGTAAGAAGGCAGCGAAGGGCGCGGGAAAGGACGCCGCAGAGGGTGGCGGGAAGTTGGCGAAGCCGGCCGAGTCCTCATTCCCTGGCGACACAAGGGTGCTTCTCGCTGATGGCAGCACGAAACCCATCGCGAAGCTCCACATCGGCGACCGGGTCACCAACGCAAAACCAGACGCTCACGCCACGCAGAAGCACCGCGTCGACGGCGTCATCCGCACCACCACCGACCACGACTTCGTCCAGATCACGTTTCAGGACGGCCAGGGCCAACAGAAGATCACCGCTACCGCCCACCACCGCTCCTGGGACCACACCACCCACCGCTGGACCGAAGCTACCGATCTGAAACCCGGCGACCGGCTCCAAACCACCCACGGCACCACCCGCATCACCACGCTCACCCGCTACACCAAACCCCAGATCGCCTACAACCTGACCATCCGCAACCTCCACACGTACTATGTTGTGGCGGGCAGCGTCCCGATCCTGGTCCACAATACGAATTGTGGCCCTGGAACTGCTGATCCTCACGCATTGAAACCTTACCATGAGATAGCGGCAATGCATCGACGAAAAATGTTAGGACACATCGGGATGCGATGAGGGCAGGAACTTTCGACTGGGAGCAGAGTCCAATCTCGGTGGTAACTGATGGGGATGGAACTCAGTACGTCGTTGATGGCCACCATCGCCTCGCTGCGGCCCGTATGGCTGGCGTTGACGAGGTGAGAATTATTGACGTGACTGATCAACTTAACGATGGCGGCTTCCTGGGCTACTCAGACATGGCAGACTAGATTCTGCTGGTAACTTCGTTGGAAACAGACTCAATAGGTACAAGTTGTGATGACTGCCGACGCGTTTTCCTGGTCAACCCTCCCGGCAGTGTTCGCCGAGGCCAAGGGGGCGATTGAAGCGACCTTCGCGGCGCAGAGTGCTCCAGAGATTGTTCGCTCTGTGTTGCGCGGGGATCAGCCCCGTGAAGGAGTATGCCTAAACGGGCTCGAATACTTCGTCCACGGTGTTGGCTACACCGTCGTACTTCCATCGGAAGGGCATGTGCACTTTGATGGGAGCGCGGAAGGCGACTTCTTCACCCAGGATGACGTTGCGCTATTTCTGACAACGGCCGAGTTGTGCGATTCGCCGGATCCGTCGGAGGTGGCTGGTCATCTCGATGCACTCTGTATTGAAGGAAGCCTGATTAAACTTCGATCGGGTAGGTATTCTCTGCCGTAGTTTAATCCGGCTGGCCTTCCTACGGCTGATTGATCAGGAAGTAGCGCTGTGACGACGCTTCGGTTGTTGCTGCGTCCCAGACTGCCCGAACCTGCGATCCCACGGGTTCTGTCGGTTGACGACTTCGCCCTGCGCCGGGGCCGCCATTACGCCACCCTCCTGATTGACGCGGTCACCCACCAACGCATCGACGTGCTGGCCGACCGGAAGGCAGCAACGCTGACCGCCTGGCTCGGGAGCATCCCGGTGTCGAGATCGTCTGCCGGGACGGATCGGCCACTTACGCCCAAGCCATCCACGCTGCTGACGCCACCACGTTCAGGTTCCGACCGGTGGCACCTGCGGCACAACCTCGCCGCCGCGGTCGACAAGACCGTCATCGCGCACGCCTCCTGCTGGAACAGCCTGCCCCACAACACATCCGGTGTCGCGGCGCAACGGACCCGCCGCCGGTTCGCGGCGGTGCACGAGTTGACCGATGTCGGCGTCGGGCTGTTGGAAACGACGCGGCGGCTGGGCTGGTCACTCAACACGGTCAAACGCTACGCCCGCGCCGAATCGGTCGAGCAGCTGCTGCGCCCGCCCCGCTACGGCCGCTGCCTGGTCGACCCCTACCGCGATCTGGTCCGCCGCAGACTGTCCGAGCAGGTGCCGGTGACCAGGATCCTGGACGAGATCCGCGCCGCCGGCTACACCAGGAGCGCGAACTTGCTGGTCCGCTACTTCCAGCAAGGACGCGCAGACGCACCCGGACCCGTCCCGTCACCCCGAAAGCCTGACCTCGTGGATCATGTCCCGACCCTCCGATCTGGACACCGCCCGACGCCGACACATCGAACGCTTGACCGGCTGCTGCCGCAGATGACCGCAATGGCCCGCCAAGTCCACGCGTTCGCCACGAACCTCACCTACCGGCGCGGCATCGACCTACCCGACTGGATCGAGACGACCAGGTCGCTGCAACTGCCAGGATTCGGCCAGTTCCTCGACAGCCTGGTCAAAGCTCAGCCCGCCGTGACCGCCGGACTGACACGGGACTGCCCAGGCTTTGGTTGACACCTGACCTGTGAGGCTGCTGGCCTTGCTGGAAGGATGTTTGCTGTGCCCAAGCCCTACCCCCGCGAATTCCGGGACAACGTGGTCGCGGTCGCCCGCCAGGGCGGTGCGCCGTTGACGCAGATCGCGAAAGACTTCGGGATCTCCGAGTCGTGTCTGTCCAACTGGCTGCGCGCCGCTGACATCGAAGACGGCAACCGGCCCGGCGTGACCCGCGAGGAGTCGCAGGAGCTGCGTGAGCTCAAGCGCCGTAATCGGCTGCTGGAGCAGGAAAACGAGGTGCTGCGCCGGGCTGCGGCTTACCTGGCTCGGGATGTCAACCCAAAATGACCTACCCGCTCGTCCGTGACCTGGCCGCAGCCGACGCCCCGATCAGGGTGCCGGTCGCGGTGACGTGCCGGGTGCTGGGCTTCTCCCGGCAGGCCTACTACGCCTGGCTTGCCAGGCCGGTCGGCCAGC
>NZ_BOPO01000023.1 GCF_017312725.1 Actinocatenispora comari
ACCGCGACCGCGACGGCGGCCGGCGCCGCCGTGGTACCGGTGCACGGCGACGACCCGCGCGCGGACCGTACCGCGATCGCCGCACTCGCCCACCGCGACCCGGCCGCCGTGCTCGCCGCCGGTACCGGCTTCGGGCCGGCCGACCGGCTCGGCGCTCGCCTGAGCGTCGCGGTCGCCGGCCGGCAACTGCCCGGCGGCGGCCAGGTGATGTTCCCCGGTCGCCGGCTGGTCGCGCTGTACGGCCATCCCGGTACCGCGGTGCTCGGCGCGCTCGGCGCGCAGGACCTGTCCGCGAGCATCGCCCGGGCGAAGCACGTCGCCGAGCCGTACCGGACCGGCGGGGTGCCGGTGGTGCCGACGTTCGAGATCATCGCGACCACCGCGCAGGCCTCGCCCGGCCCGGACGGCCGGTACTCGGCGGTGTCCAGCGTGGCGTCGCTGCGGCCGTGGGTCCGCGCGGCCGGCGCCGCCGGCATGTACGTGGTGCTCGACCTGCAGCCGGGCCGCGCCGACCTGCTCGACCAGGCCAAGCGGTACCGGTCGCTGCTGGCACTGCCGTACGTCGGGCTGGCGCTGGACCCGGAGTGGAAGCTCGCGGCGGGGCAGAAACCGCTGGAACAGATCGGCACGGTGGACGCCAGCGAGATCAACCGGGTGAGCGACTGGCTGTCCGGGCTGACCGCCACGCACCGGCTGCCGCAGAAACTGCTGGTCCTGCACCAGTTCCAGCTGTCCATGATCGGGCACGAGGACCGGCTGGACACCGGGCACGACAACCTGTCGCTGCTGATCCACATGGACGGCCAGGGCAGCCCGAGCCTGAAGGACGAGACCTGGTCCGGGGTGGTCGGCGCCCGGCCGGACGGCGTGGCCCTGGGCTGGAAGAACTTCTACACCAAGGACCACCCGATGCTGACGCCGGCGCAGACGCTCGCCCAGCGCCCCTGCCCGGACATGATCTCCTACCAGTAGCGGCGCTACCGGGTGTCGGTGCGGCGGGCGAAGGCGTCGTCGCGGGCGGTGTCTAGGGCGCGGGCGAGCGCGCCGCGCAGCACCGGGTCGTCGAGCGTCCCGACGGTGACGTGCGGGCGCAGCGGGGTGAGCCGCGGCAGCGTGTGCCGCACCGGGGCGAGCAGCAGGTCGGCGTTGCCGCCGACGGTACCGCCGAGCGCGATCAGGTCCGGGTCGAGCACCGCGGACACCGCCGCGGCGACGTAGGCGAGCCGCTCCCCCTCCCGCCGTACCGTGGCGGCGGCCCGCTCGTCGCCGGCGCGGGCGGCGTCGAACACCTGCCGGGCGCTGAGCCGGCCGGACATGCCGAGTTCGCGCGCGGTGTCGACCACCGAGTCGGCCGACACCGCGGCCTCCAGCACCCCGCGCGGCGCCGCGGGGGCGGCGGGGGCGTCCGGCGCCATCGGCAGGAAGCCGATCTCGCCGGCGGCGCCGTGCGCGCCGACGAACGGCTCGCCGCCGGCCACCACGCCGAGGCCCAGGCCGGTGCCGATCCACAGGTACACGAACAGCCGGCTGCCGGCGCCGACGCCGGACCGGTACTCGGCGAGCGCGGCGAGGTTCGCGTCGTTGTGCAGTTCGATCTCGGTACGCAGGGCGGTGTGCAGCCTTGCCCGCACCCCGGGGCGGCCCCAGCCGGGCAGGTTCACCGCGTACCGGATCCGGTCGGTGTCCGGCTCGTACACGCCGGGGGTGCCGATCACGACGCGGTCGAGCCGGGAGGCGGCAACCCGAGCGGTACTCGCGGCGTCCCGCACGGTGGCGACGACCAGGTCGGCGAGGGCGGCGCCGGAGCGGGCCCGGTTGGGCGTCTCGGCCCGCGCGATGATCTCGCCGGACAGGTCGGCGAGCGCGGCCCGGACCGAACCGCGGCCGATGTCGACGCCGGCGACGTAGCCGGCGGTCGGGTCCGCCTCGTACAGCAGCGCGATCCGTCCCCGGCCGGCCGGTGGGCGGCTGCCGGCGGCGCGGACCAGGCCGGCGGACTCCAGGCTGGCCAGCGCGGCCGACACGGTGGGCTTGGACAGGCCGGTGCGGCGGGCGAGTTCGGCGCGGGAGGTCGGGCCGAGCGCCCGCAACCGGTCCAGCAGCAACCGTTCGTTGATGCCGCGCAGCCGCGCCCGGGTGAAGGTGGACTCGTCCTGCTCGCCCATCGTCCTCCGCTCCCCCGCCCGGCAGCGACTGTACCGCCCGCGAATCGGCCCGCGGGGATTGACCCGATCAAGTAAAGGTATTTAACTTGATGCGAGTCCGTCCCCGGGAGGAGCCATGGCAGACAGCCGCACAGCGCCCACCACCGCACCACCCGACGGCGCGCTGCGCCGGCGGATCGGCGGCTTCCAGGCCACCACGCTGAACATGAGCCAGATGTGCGGGGTCGGGCCGTTCATCACCATCCCCGCGATGGTCGTCGCCTTCGGCGGGCCGCAGGCCATCATCGGCTGGATCGCCGGCGCGGTGCTGGCACTCGCCGACGGGCTGGTCTGGGCCGAGCTCGGGGCCGCGATGCCCGGCTCCGGCGGCACGTACATCTACCTGCGCGAGGCCTTCCAGTACCGGACCGGACGGCTGATGCCGTTCCTGTTCGTGTGGACCGCGATGCTGTTCATCCCGCTGATCATGTCCACCGGCGTGATCGGCTTCGTGCAGTACCTGACCTACCTGTGGCCGTCGATGACCGGCTGGCAGGGCGACCTGGTCGGGCTCGTGCTGATCGTGCTGATAGTCGCCGCGCTGTGGCGCCGGATCGAGTCGATCGGCAAGCTGACCGTGGTGCTGTGGGTCGTCATGATCGTCAGCGTGCTCGCGGTCATCCTCGCCGCCTACACGCACTTCCACCCGTCGCTGGCGTTCACCTACCCGGCGCACGCGTTCGACCTCACCCGGGGCGGGTTCTGGGTCGGCTTCGCCGGCGGCCTGACCATCGGCATCTACGACTACCTCGGCTACAACACCACGTCCTACCTGGCCGCCGAGATCCGCCGGCCGGGCAAGGTGCTGCCGCGCTCGATCGTCGTCGCGATCGTCGGCATCATGACCATCTACCTGCTGATGCAGATCGGTGTGCTCGGCGTCATCGACTGGCACGAGCTGCTGAACCCGAACTCGGCCGCGGCCAAGTCGGTCGCCTCCGCGCTGCTGGAACGTACCTGGGGGCACACCGCGGCGGTGGTGGTCACGGTGCTGATCCTGATCACCGCGTGCACGTCGGTGTTCGCCGGGCTGCTCGGCGGTTCCCGGGTGCCCTACGACGCGGCCCGGGACCGGGTGTTCTTCCGCGCCTTCGCCCGGGTGCACCCGAAACATCGGTTCCCCACCGTCGGGCTCGCCGCGATGGGCGTCATCACCGCGGCCGGTTTCCTGCTCGGCCGGTTCACCGACCTCGCCACCCTGATCCAGCTGCTGACCACGGTGATGGTGCTGGTGCAGGCGCTCGCGCAGATCCTCGCCGTGTTCGTGCTGCGCCGCCGCCAGCCGGACCTGCCCCGGCCGTACCGGATGTGGCTCTACCCGCTGCCCCCGGTGCTGGCGGCGGTCGGCTGGATCGTCATCTACGTGTACGCGGACGCCGCCTCGCCCGGGCGGCACCCGATCGAGCTGTCGCTCGCCTGGGTCGCCGCCGGCTGCGTCGCCTTCCTGATCTGGGCCCGGGTGGAGAGGATCTGGCCGTTCGGCCCCAAGCAGATCCGCGAGGCCTACCGAGCCGAGGCGGTACGCACGTGACCGAACCACGACCGCTCGACCGCCGCGACGGCGGCACGGCTCGCATCGACCCGCCGTCGCTCGAACGGGGCGACGCCCGGCTGCTGGGCATCGACATCGGCGGGACCAAGATCGCGCTGGCGGTGTCCACCGTGGACGGTGCGGTGCTGGCCGGCGACGTGGTGCCGACCGGCGCGGCCGACGGCGCCGAGGCGATCCTCGCCCGGCTCGCCGACGCCGGCCACGCGCTGCTGGGCCGCACCGGCAGGCCGGCCGCCGCGGTCGGCGCGGTCGGCCCCGGGATCATCCGCCCGGACGGCGTCGCCCTGTCCCCCAACATCTCCGGTTGGCACCGGGTACGCCTCGCCGACGAGCTCGCGGCCCGCTTCGGCACGTCGCGGGTCGCGGTCGACAACGACGTCAAGGCGGCCGGCCTCGCCGAGGTACGGCACGGCGCGCTGCGCGGCGCCGACCCGGGCCTGTTCGTCAGCCTCGGTACCGGGGTCGCGGCGGCGATCGCGATCGGCGGCCAGGTGCTCGCCGGGGCGCACGGCGCGGCCGGCGAGTTCGGCTACGACCTGCGCACCCCGCACGAGCGGCGGGCCGCCGCCGACGGGTACAGCCCGCTCGAACGGGCCGTCGGTGGCCGCGGCATCGCCGAACGCGCGCTCGCGGTACTGGGTGCGCCGGTCACCGCCGCCCAACTGTTCGCGCGCACCGACCCGCCGGCCCGCCGGCTCGCCGGCGAGGTGCTGGCCGAACTCGCGATGCACGTGGCGAACCTGTGCATCGCCGTCGACCCGCGCCGGGTCGCCGTCGGCGGCGGCCTGACCGGCATCGGTACCGCGCTGTTCGACGCGCTGCGCGCCCGCCTCGACGCGGCCGTGCCGTTCCCACCCGAGCTGGTCCCGGCCCGCTTCCGCACCGACGGCGCCCTGCACGGCGCCCTCGCCCTCGCCACCGACGCCTACCGGTCCGGTCGCCCCGGCTGAGCTCGCGAACCGACGTGCGACCCGGCAGCTACGGCGATCCCCCGACCCCGAGTCGGGCCCCGCCGGGCCGCACGACGCCGACCCGCCCGGGGCCCTGCCCAGCCGCCGGGCGTCGACCCGGTCGGTCGGATCGACGTCGAATGCCCGGCGCTCAGGCGCTCAGGCGCTCAGGCGCTCAGGCGGTCAGGCGGTCAGGCGGTCAGGCGGCCGGGCGGGCGAGGATCGCGGCCAGGGCCGCGTCCAGGTCGGCGAGGTCGGTCAGGACCACGTCGGCGCCGGCGGCGGCGAGCTCGGCCGCCGGGGTGAACCCGGTGGCGACCGCGACGATCCGGACCCCGTTGTCCAGGGCGGTCTGCACGTCCAGCCGGGAGTCGCCGACCAGTACCGTCGGCGTCGCCGCGCCGGGGCCGTACGCCGCTTCGGCCCGGGCGCGCGCGACCGGTACCAGCTCGGGGCGGTGTTCCCGGTCGGATCCGAACGCGCCGGCGGCCAGATCCAGCGGCGGCACCAGGCCGAACGCGGCCAGCTTGACTTCGGTGCTGGCGCGCTGGTTGCCGGTCAGTACCGACTGCACCACGCCCGGGGTGGCGGCGAGCGCCGTGAGCACCGCCGGTACGCCCGGCAGCAGCCGGCCCCGGTCGGGCAGCCGGTCGGCGACCGCGGCGAGCCGGGTCTCCTCCTGCCGCAGCGCCGCCGGCAGCAGCCGGCGCGCGGTCGCCTCGTCCGCGCCGTACTCGACGAGGATGGCGCGCAGGATCTGCCGGATCGTGCGCCCCGGTACCACCGTGGCGGGCCGGGGCGGTACGCCGAGCAGCTCGCCGCACAGCGCGAACCACAGTTCCCGGTCGAGAACGCCGACGTCGAGCAGGGTCTGGTCGACGTCCCAGAGCACCAGCGCCATCGACTACCGCACCGCCGGCTCGACCGGTACCACCAGGCCGGCACTCGCCGCGGTCACCGGGACCGGCCCGGCCGCGGCCCGCGCGGCGGCGAACGACGCCTCGTCGTCGTCGCCGAGCAGGTGGCTGACCACCAGCCGGCCGACCCCGGCCGCCTGGGCGAGCCGGCCGGTCAGTTCCGCGGTGAGGTGGCCGTGCTCGGTGAGCATCGCCGGATCGGCGTCCAGGTACGTGCACTCGCACACGAACACGTCCGCTCCGGTGGCGGCGGCCAGCACCCCGTCGCACCAGCCGGTGTCGGACGAGAACGCGAGCGTACGGTCGCCCAGCGCGAACCGCAGCGACGCGCTCGGCACCGCGTGCCGGGCCGCGAACGCGGTCACGGTCACGTCGTCGGCGAGCCGCACCGGACTCGCCCCGTCCCGGACCAGCGGCGCGATGTCGAACGCGGTGGCGAGCGGCCGGCCGACCGCCGGGTCGGTGGGTACCGCCACCCAGTCGTCCAGCGCGGCGAGCGTGTCGACGCTGTCGTCGGGGACCAGCAGCGGGATCCGCGCCGGTGGCGCCTTCGTCAGCAGCCGGCTGAACGCCAGCGGTACGACGTCGAACATGTGGTCCTGGTGCAGGTGCGTGAGCAGCACCGCGTCCAGCCGGTGTTCCAGCCCGCGGGCGAGCAGCTGGGTGGCGATGCCGGGGCCGCAGTCCACCAGGATCCGCGTGTCGCCGTGCTCGACCAGGTAGCCGGAGCAGGCCGAGGTGGCGTCGGGCCGGCCGGCGCGGAAGCCGAGCACGGTCAGTCGGGTGGTCACTGGCGCTCCTTCGTACCGGTGGGGGCGACCTCGGCGGTGCGACCGCCGAAGAGGCGCCGGGTGCCGGTGGTCTGTTCCAGGCTGCGGTTCTTGGTCTCCGGCGCCATCACCACGGTGACCACCAGGCCGAGCACCCCGGCGGCGACGAACAGCCAGAGCGCGCCGCTGACTCCCCAGGCGTCGACCAGGTCCGGGAACACCAGGACGCCGAGGATCGCGCCGACCCGGCTCACCGCGGTACCGAGGCCGGTACCGGCGGCGCGCAGCTCGGTCGGGAACAGTTCGGTGCAGTAGACCATGTCCAGGGTGCCGGGCCCCATGTTGGAGAACAGGATCGCGATCGCGAACAACACCACGATCAGCGCCAGCGCCGGCGCGTGCGCCAGCGCGAGGATCACCAGTACCGCGGTCTCCCCGGCGAACGCGGTGATCAGCACCGGCCGCCGGCCCCACGAGTCGACGAACGCCACCGCGATCGCGGCGCCGACCACCCCGAGCAGCGCGATGATCGCGGATCCGAGGTACGCGGCGAGCTGGGTGGAGCCGGCCAGCGTGGTCAGGATCGTCGGGCTGTACATCTGGATGCCGTAGTAGGCGACGTCGTGGGCGAACCAGAAGATGCAGACGAAGAACGTCGCGCCGATCAGCCCGCGGGAGAACAGCCGCCGCCACTGCCCACCGGTGGCCCGTGCCGGCGCGCCGGCCGGCGCGTCGCTCAGCGTCGGCAGCACGACCTGGCTCGGTTCCAGCGTCGGGGTGCGCGACTCGCGGTTGACCAGGTCGGCGACCACCCGCCGGGCCTCGTCGGTACGGCCGTGCGCCATCAGCCACCGCGGCGACTCCGGGATGGAAGTCCGGAACACCAGGGTGACCAGCGCGAGCGCGGCGCCGACCAGCAGCATCCAGCGCCAGGCGCTGGCCCCGATCGGCAGGAAGGCGACCCCGACCAGGTACGCGGTGAGCGCGCCGACGTTCCACATCAGGCTCAGCGCGACGACCAGCCGGCCGCGGTCGCGGACCGAGCCGAACTCGGCCGTCAGCGACGACGAGATCGGGTAGTCGGCGCCCATGCACAGGCCGAGCAGGAACCGGAACGCGATCAGTTCCCAGACGTTCTGCGAGATCGCGGCGACGGCCGCGAACACGACGAACCCGATCAGGTCGATCAGGTACATCTTCTTGCGGCCGAGCCGGTCCGCGACGCGGCCGAACACCAGCGCGCCGACGAACATCCCGACGATCGCCGAGCAGCTGGTGATCCCGGCGGTCAGCGGGGTGAACGTCCAGGATTTCTTGAGCACCGGCAGGGCGACGGCGATGACGGTGAGGTCGAAGCCGTCCAGGAACATGCCGATCGAGGACAGCAGCGTCAGCTTGCGGCGGAACCGGGACAGGTTCGCGGTGTCCAGCGTGGTGGGGAGGGCGGCGGCGGTCATCGGTCCGGACTCCGTCCGGCGCGCGGCGCTTGCGGGCAGGTGGTCATGGCGGCACCTCGGTCTGGTGAGCGGTCCGGGCGCCACCCGTGGCGGAGCCCGGCCGAGCCGACTCGCTGGCGAATTTATCGCTGTGCGACGACAAGTTACCACCTAACTGCTTAAATTTGGAGTCATGATTTCGTGATCAGGTGATGCCTCGCCGGCAGGTCCCGCGGTACGAGGCGGTAACGTACGGCTCGCACAAGCGGCGGGAGGAGCCGGATGACGCAGCGGCGCAAGGATCCGGGGTCGCGCCAGCAGGACGTCGCCGCGTACCTGATGCAGGTCGGTACGGCGAGCGCGCAGGACCTGGCCGACCGGTTCGACGTCAGCCTGGTCACCGCGCACCGCGACCTGGACGAGCTGGCCCGCCGCGGCCTGGTCCGCAAGTTCCACGGCGGGGTGACCGCGCAGCCCTCCAGCGTGTTCGAGAGCAACGTCGCCTACCGGCGCCAGCTCGCCGTGGCGGCCAAGCGCGAGATCGCCCGCGCCGCGGTGCCGCTGATCGAGCCGGGCATGTCGGTGCTGTTCGACGACTCGACCACCACGCTGGAGCTCGCCGAGCTCGCGGTCGACGTCGACCCGCTGACGGTGATCACCAACTTCGCGCCGATCGTGTCGTTGCTGATGGGCCGGCGCAACATCCGGCTGATCGCGCTCGGCGGCGAGTACAACGAGTCGCACGACTCGTTCCTCGGCGCGCCATGCCACGCCGCCGCCCGCTCGCTGCACGCCGATCTCGGCTTCTTCTCCTTCGCCGGGGTCGCCGACGGCGGTGTGTACCACCAGGAACAGGAGATCGTGGTGACCAAGCGGGCCCTGCTCGGGGTGCCCGGCCGGCGCATCCTGCTCGCCGACCACGGCAAGCTGGGCCGTACCGCGCTGCACCGGGTCGCCGAACTGCCCGAGTTCGAACGGCTCGTCACCGATTCCGGCGCCGATCCGGCGACCGTACGGGAGCTCACCGACGGCCGGCTCACCGCCACCGTCGCCGCCGGCTAGATTTGGTGCCGTGATCGGGTACCGGTGCGCCAGCGGCGCGAACCTGCGGCGGGCCGTACCGCCGGTTGCGGCATGAGGGTGTTGGTGACCGGCGGCGCCGGGTTCATCGGCTCCGCGTACGTGCGGGCGGCGCTCGCCGGCGAGTACGGACCGGCCGGCCCCACCGCGATCACCGTGCTGGACCTGCTCACCTACGCCGGGCGCCGGGACAACCTGCCGGCGCACCACGACCGGCTGCGGTTCGTGCGGGGCGACGTCCGGGACGCCGCCACCCTGGCCGAGGTGGTGCCCGGCCACGACGCGGTGCTGCACTTCGCCGCCGAGTCGCATGTGGACAGATCGGTGGCGGACGCGGACGACTTCGTGTCCACCAACGTGCTCGGCACCCAGCGGCTGCTCGACGCCTGCCGGCGCGCCGGCGTGCGCACCGTGCTGTGCGTGTCCACCGACGAGGTGTACGGGTCGATCGACGTCGGCGCCTGGTCCGAGGAGGCGCCGCTCGCCCCGAACTCGCCGTACGCGGCGGCCAAGGCGGGCGCCGAGCTGCTCGCCCGCGCGTACCACCACACGCACGGCCTCGACGTGCGGATCACCCGCGGCTGCAACACCTACGGGCCGCACCAGAACGTCGAGAAGTTCATCCCGCGGTTCGTCACCAACCTGCTGTCCGGTGAGCCGGCCCCGCTGTACGGGGACGGCCGCAACCGGCGCGAGTGGCTGCACGTCGCCGACCACTGCGCGGCGATCCAGCTGATGCTGACCGCGGGCGCGCCGGGCGGGGTCTACAACGTCGGCAGCGGGGTGGAGTCGACCAACGCCGAGCTGGCCGCGCGGCTGGTCCGGCTCTGCGCGGCCGATCCGGCGCTGGTCCGGCACGTCACCGATCGCAAGGGCCACGACCTGCGCTACTCGCTCGACTCGGCGCGGATCGCGACGCTGGGCTTCCGGCCCCGGACGGACTTCGCGGCCGGCCTCGCCGCCACCGTCGACTGGTACCGCACCCACCGCGACTGGTGGCGCCCCGACCGCTGACCCACCGCGCCATCCGAGCGGTGATCGTTACAGGCTCCACCCCGGACCCGCGAATCGGCGGATCGGCGGCGCGCCGGCGCACTCCGCGGCGCGTTCGGCGCGATCTGCGGCACGCCTGCGTGCTGGCACGCCGATGTGCTGGCACGCCGGTGTGCTGGCACGCCTGCGTGCTGGCACGCCGGTGTGCTGGCACGCCTGCGTGCTGGCACGCCGGCGGCGTCAGGCGGCCCGGCGGTAGGTGACGGTGCGGGCCACCGGGCGAAAGCCCAGCGCGGCGTAGAGCCGGCGAGGCACCGGGTACGCCGGGTCGCCGCGCGGGTAGACGACCGCCCGGGTGGCGCCGGCGGTACGCAACGCGTGCAGGCAGGCGAGGCTCGCCGCGGCGGCGAGGCCACGCCGCGCATACCGCGGATCGGTACCGACCGGCTCCAGCTCGCCGGCCGCGTTCGCCTCGTCCAGCCAGCCGAGCGCGAACGCCGCGAACGCACCGCCCGGCGCGACCACCACCTGGTCCAGCTCCGCCCGGTACGGCCAGGCCGCGGTCACCGCGCGGTAGCGCGGCGCCGACATTCCCGACTCGCCGTCCAGCGCCACCGGCGGCACCAGCAGGGCGCCGATCCGGGCCGGCCGCCACGCCGCCCGGTGCACCGCCGCCCGCGCCGCGGTCTCGTCGGCTCGGACGGCCCGGACGGTGTACCCGGCGGGCAGTCGCGGCGCCGGGAGCGAGTCGAGCGAGCGCTCGCAGTGCAGGAAGTACAAAGCGCCGTCGTCGGGCCGGTAGCCGTTGCGGCGCAACGCGTCCACCAGGTGCGTCTCGGTGTCCAGCACGGTCACCGCGGGCGCCGGGCCGGGTGCCACGGTGCCCAGCCACGCCAGTACCGCGTCGGCGGCGTCGGGGCGGGCGGGGTCGACGTGCACGCCCGCCTCGGCCGGTGATTCCAGCCGGGCCCAGGCGATCGGCGTGCCGTGCTCGGTCCAGAGCGCCGTCGGGCCACCGAAACCGGCGTGGCACTGCCAGGCGAGATCGCCCACGTGCCACCGCTGGCTCGGGCTCCAGGCGCGCTGCACCGCGGCCTGCATCGACCGCAGGTCGGCGCCGCCGTCCGCGTCGTGCCGCCGCATCCGCACCCCCTTCACCCAGCCGAGCACGCTAGCCGGGCCGGGCGGCGGCCGCACCGCGTTTCCCCGCGCGCGCACCGGCACGACGCTGGAACGGAGCCGGGGCGAGCCCTCGCCGGGGACGCGACGAGGGCGGGCGGCTCAGGCGGTGGCGAAGGTCCAGACGGCGCTGGGACCCGGGCCGACGACGAGGGTGGAGTGGCCGATCGTCTCGGTGTGCCGGTGCCCGGTGGGACGGTTGAGCGACATCGCGATGCGGCGCACGCCGACCTGGTCGACCGGTACCGCGTCGAACCGGATCGTGGTACCGCCGCGCCGCACCACCGCGCCGGTGGCGTCGGCGTGCACCACGAACCCGCCGGCCCGCAGCAGCGGCAGCGTGGCGTCCAGATCGCGCCGGGTGATGCCGAGCTCGATGCCGGTCACGTCGCGCATCAGGTGGTCGCGGTAGTCGTTCGGCAGGTACCGGTCGCGGCCGACGTCGCCCGGGTAGCGGGCCGGTTCGGTGTTGCTGCGCGGATCGGCGAAGTACTCCGGCCGGTACTCCATCGCCCAGGCGCCGAACGTGTCGTAGTCCTCGGTGGTGTACACCGAGTCGAACCACGGCACCGGCACCCCGTCACCGAAGTCGCGGGTCTGCGGGAAGGTGACCGGATCCGGCACGCCCTCGGCCGGCAGCCGGTCGGTGACGGTGGTCAGGTCGCCGGCGTGCTCGGTCGACACGCCCATCCCGGCCGCGCCGAGCTCGCCGTCCTTGCCCGGCACGTCACCGATCCCGAACAGCTCCAGGTAGGTCTGGTGGCCCAGCAGGTACCGCCCGGTCCAGGTCTCGCCGCCGGCGCCGGTGGTGGTGCGCACCTGGAAGTTCGCGAACTCCCGCAGGTAGTCGGAGTGCTCGATCGCATCCGCGGTGGTCCGGTCGAACACGCCGTAGGCATGGTTGAAGAACAGCAGTTGCCGGCCCGGCCAGGGGTGCCGTGCCGCGGCGCCGGCCGGGCCGGCACCGCCGACGACCGCGGTGGTCAGCGCCACGGCCAGCACCGCGGCGAGAACGACGATCCGGCGCAGCAGCGCCCGCGACATCACCATGCGGCGATCGTAGGCGGGCCGGGCCAGCCGGCGCCACGATCGGTCAGTACAGCAGCCGGTACCGGTGCGGGTTCCAGGCCAGGACCGCGTAGATCTGCACCATCGCCGCCTGCTGGATCGCCTGCGTCTCCCCGTTTCCGTCGAAGTCGAACAACCCGGTGGCCGGGTCCCGGTGGGTGGCCCAGACGTCGTTCGCGTAGTCGCGCATCGCGTCGCGGTAGGTGTGGCCGCCGGTCACCGACTCCAGCAGCAGCAGGTTCTTGAAGAAGATCGCGTTGAAGTACGGCGGCTGCCCGGAAAGCCGCCCGCCGGCGACGTAGTACCGGTACGCGGCGGTCGCGGTGCGGCGCGCCCGGGCCAGGTAGCCGCGCTCGTGCGTCACCTGGTAGAACAGCACGTCCACGCCGACCGGCACCCCCTGGTTGTACGACCAGTAGGTCTCGTCCACGGTGCCGGTCAGGCTCAGGTGGTCGTAGTACAGCCCGTCCGGGCCGAGCAGGTGCGCGTTGGTCCAGTCGTACATCCGCCGGGCCCAGTCGAGGTAGGAGCGCTGGCCGGTGAGCTGGTAGAGCCGCAGGCCGAGCTCGGCGCCGGGCATGTTGGACACGGTGTTGCGGTCGGTGCTCCAGCTCGCCTGGGTCCAGAACACGCCGCCGGGGTCGGCGTGGCTGTCGTCGGTGTCCCAGCCGGACACGACCAGGGCGAAGATCTGCCGGGCGCGCCGCAGTGCCGCCCGGTCTCCGCTGGCCAGGTAGCGCTGGACGTCGAACAGCCCGACCCACTCGTTGTCGTCGTAGAAGAAGTCGCCGCCCCCGCCGAACGGCGCCACCGGGTAGGAGGCGTAGCCCGGCACCCCGGTGGTGCCGCCGGCGGCGAGCCAGTACCGCTGCTGTCCGGTGTCGCGGTCGGCCAGGTCGTCGCGGTAGCGCTCGCCGCCGGGCATGCCGGTCAGGTCCAGCGTCGCCCCACGCACCTGGGAGTACGGCCACTCGTAGGAGTAAACGTTGTCACCCGCCTGCACCGGGTACTGCTCGTGGTACAGCCCGGAGCCGTCCGCGGCGGCGAAGTAGGTCTGCAGCGCCCGGTAGCTCGCCGCGGCGCGGGCCGCGTCGGACGCCGGCGACGCGGTCGCCGGGGCGCCCGCCAGGGCGATCAAGGCGGCGATGCCGCCCGCCACGGCGGCACGGACGATCCGCGCGCGGCGGCCGGTCCGGGTGCCCGGTGCGGGCGGGGTGGTTGTCGGTCGCACGGCACTCTCCCGCGGTCGGCTCGGCCGGCCCGGGAGTCGCCCGGACCCGGAGAAACGCAGCGCCGGCGACGATGACGGCGTCCGCGAACGAACGTAGGCAGACCGGCGCATTCCGTCAAGATCCGCCGACCGGCCCGGCGCCGATCCACGGATCGGGCGACCCGCCGCGCGCTGTTCTTGATTGATTCCAGAATTTGCGGCAGACTTCGGGGCGTGCCCACGACATCGGAGTTCGAGCGCATGCTGCGTGGCGTCGCGCTGCGCGTGACGCGGCCGCGGATGGCGGTGCTGTCCGCAGTGTACGAGCACCCGCACGCCGACACGGACTCGCTCATCGGTGTCGTCCGGGCAAGCCTCGGCGGCGTGTCCCACCAGGCCGTGTACGACGTGCTGCGCGCGCTCACGACGGCCGGTCTGATCCGCCGGATCGAACCGCCGGGCTCGGTGGCGCGCTACGAGGCCCGGGTCGGGGACAACCACCACCACGTCGTCTGCCGTTCCTGCGGCGTGATCGCCGACGTCGACTGCGCCGTCGGTCCCGCGCCGTGCCTGACCCCGTCGGACGACCACGGCTTCGTCATCGACGAGGCCGAGGTCGTCTACCGGGGGCTGTGCCCCGACTGCTCCACCGCAACGAGTTCCTGACCAGGTCCATCCGAAGGGAATACCGTGTCTGACAGTTCTGACGACGCCGTGCTGAGCGAGGTCAACGAGGAGAGCGCCGGCGGCTGTCCCGTCGTGCACGGCGGGCCGGTCGGGCCCGCCGGGGTCGGCGGCAATCGTGACTGGTGGCCGAACCGGCTCAACCTGGCGATCCTGCGCAAGCACACCGCGGCGGCCAACCCGATGGACGCCGACTTCGATTACAAGACGGAGTTCGCCTCGCTCGACCTCGACGCGCTGGCCGCCGACGTCGACGAGCTGCTCACGACCTCGCAGGACTGGTGGCCGGCGGACTTCGGCAACTACGGCCCGCTGATGGTCCGGATGGCCTGGCACAGCGCCGGTACGTACCGGATCGACGACGGCCGCGGAGGGGCCGGCGGCGGCCAGCAGCGGTTCGCACCGCTGAACAGCTGGCCGGACAACGTCCTGCTGGACCGGGCCCGCCGACTGCTGTGGCCGGTCAAGAAGAAGTACGGCAAGCAGATCTCGTGGGCCGACCTGTACGTCTTCGCCGGCAACCGCGCGCTGGAGATCATGGGGTTCAAGACCTTCGGCTTCGCCGGCGGCCGTACCGACGTGTGGGAGCCCGACGAGGACGTGTACTGGGGCCCCGAGCGCACCTGGCTCGGCGACGAGCGGTACTCCGGCGACCGTGAGCTGGACAAGCCGCTGGCCGCGGTGCAGATGGGCCTGATCTACGTCAACCCGGAGGGCCCCAACGGCAACCCGGACCCGGTTGCCGCGGCCCGCGACATCCGCGAGACGTTCCGCCGGATGGCGATGAACGACGAGGAGACCGTCGCGCTGATCGCCGGCGGCCACACGTTCGGCAAGACGCACGGCGCGGCCGACGCCGACCGGTACGTCGGGCCCGAGCCGGAGGCCGCCCCGCTGGAGGAGATGGGCCTGGGCTGGAAGGGCGGCTACGGCTCCGGCAAGGGCCGCGACGCGATCGGCAGCGGGCTGGAGGTCACCTGGACCCCCACCCCGACCACGTGGGACAACACCTTCTTCGACACGCTGTTCGGCTACGAGTGGGAGCTGACCGAGAGCCCCGCCGGCGCCAAGCAGTGGGTGGCGAAGGACGGCGCCGGCGCCAACACCTTCCCGGACCCGCAGGACGGCTCGCTGTCCCGGCCGCCGACGATGCTCACCACCGACCTGTCGCTGCGCTTCGATCCGATCTACGGGCCGATCTCGCGCCGCTTCCACGAGCACCCGGACGAGTTCGCCGACGCGTTCGCCCGGGCCTGGTTCAAGCTGACGCACCGCGACATGGGCCCGATCCAGCGCTACCTCGGCCCGCTGGTGCCGAGCGAGTCGCTGATCTGGCAGGACCCGGTGCCGGCGGTCGACCACGAGCTGGTCTCGGCCGAGGACGTGGCCGCGCTCAAGCGGCAGATCCTCGACTCGGGGCTGACCGTGGCGCAGCTGGTGTCGACCGCGTGGGCCTCGGCGTCGACGTACCGCAACAGCGACAAGCGCGGCGGCGCGAACGGCGCCCGGATCCGGCTGGAGCCGCAGCGCGGCTGGGAGGTCAACGAGCCGGACACGCTGGCGCAGGTGCTGGGCACCCTGTCGGGCATCAAGGAGTCGTTCGACGCCGCGCAGACCGGCGGCAAGAAGATCTCGCTGGCCGATCTGATCGTGCTCGGCGGCGCCGCCGCCGTGGAGCAGGCCGCGAAGCGGGCCGGGGTCGAGGTCGAGGTGCCGTTCACCCCGGGCCGCACCGACGCCAGCCAGGAGCAGACCGACGTCGAGTCGTTCGTACCGCTGGAGCCGAAGGCCGACGGGTTCCGCAACTACCGCGGCAAGGCCAGCGGCCAGCTGCCCGCCGAGTACCTGCTGGTGGACCGGGCCAACCTGCTCAACCTGACCGCGCCGGAGATGACCGCGCTGGTCGGCGGGATGCGGGTGCTGGGCGCGAACTACCAGCAGTCGCCACTGGGTGTGTTCACCGACCGGCCGGGCACGCTGAGCAACGACTTCTTCGCCAACCTGCTCGACATGGGTACCGAGTGGACGCCGACCGCGGACGACGCCCAGACGTTCGAGGGGCGCGACCGCGCCACCGGTGAGCTGAAGTGGACCGGCAGCCGGGCCGACCTGATCTTCGGCTCGAACTCCGAACTGCGTGCCGTCGCCGAGGTGTACGCCAGCGACGACGCGCAGCAGAAGTTCGTCCATGACTTCGTCGCCGCGTGGGACAAGGTGATGATGGGCGACCGGTACGACCTGGTCTGAGTCACGGTCCCGACCGGGACGACCTGCCGGCCGCCGCACCGACCCCGGTGCGGCGGCCGGTTCACGCCCGGGGTGGAGCGCGCTCCCCCGGCGGCGGGAGCCCCGCGCGGACGACCACCGCGAGGCTGGTGGCATGCGAGACGTGACGATGGCGCGACGGGCGCTGACCGCGGTGACGATCGCCGCGACCCTCCCGTACCTGACGTTGAAGGTGCTGTGGCTGACCGGGCACGGCACCGGGGCGACGAGCGCCGCCGGTGCGGCGGAGCTGCTCGACACCCGGCACCTGGTCGGTGACGGTGTGACGGCCCTGCTGGAGGTCGCGGCGGTCGCCCTGGCGCTCGCGCTGACCTGCGCCTGGGGTCGCCGGGTACCGGCCGTGCTGGTGCTGGTGCCGATGTGGGTCGGTACCGGGCTGCTCACGCCGATCGCCGTCGGCATGCCGCTGGGCCTCGTGGTACAGGCCGTCGCGGGCGGATCGCCGGTCCCCACCGACAACGGCCTGAACAACTGGGTGTACGGGTGCGTCTACGGCGGTTTCCTGGCGCAGGCGGCGGGGCTGTTCGCGCTGTTCCCCGAGTACGTGCGGCGCCGGTGGCCGCGGCTGCTGCGGCGCGACGCCGGGGGGCCGCCGGACCGCCGGGTGGTGTCGGCCGCCGGCATGGTCGCGGCCGGGTACGCCGGGGCGCTGGTGCTGTGGGCGGTGACCGGCAGCCGGTTCGCCGGACCGGCCGGGTTCGACACGATCGCCCAGCGCACCTACCTGGTGGGCGTCGCGCTGGTGGTGCTCGCCGGTGTGCTGGCGGTGGCAGCGCTGCACCGCCCGACCCGTACCCGCTACGTGGTCGCCTGGACCGGCACCGCGGTCACCGTGCTGGCCGGCCCGACCGGCATCGCGCTGAGCAACGGCGGCTCGCCCGGTACCGGCTACGTGACGGTCAGCCTGGTCGGCATGCTCGCCGGGGTGGTGCTGACGACGGTGGCGGCCCGGGTGGTGCGCCGATCCGGCCGCCGGAGCGCGGCGGCGCCGATCACCGCGCCCGCCGGTCGGTGAGACGGGCCCGGGGCGCCGGTGCGCCCCGGCTCCTTCCCCGGTCGACGACCGTGCGGCGGGCCACACCGTGATCGGGCGGCTCACTCCGGCCTGCCGCCCGAGACCACACCGGGCGGCTCATCCCGGCCCGTCGTCCGAGACGTGACCGGGCGGGTCACTCCGGCTTGCCGCCCGAGACGAAGGCTTCCCGCGGATGCTCGACCGACTCCAGCGACACGATGTCTCGGCCGAACATCGCCTGCGTCACCCAGCCCGCGAACACCCGGACCTTGCGTTCCCAGGTGGGCACCGCGAGCACGTGGTAGCCGCGGTGCATCAGCCACGCCGGCCAGCCCTTCACCACGATCCGGTGCCACTGGAAGATCCCGTTGCCGATGCCGAGCGTGGCGACCGCGCCGAGGCTGTGGTGCACGTACGGCTTCGGTGGACGGCCGCGCAGGCTCGCGGCGATGTTGCGGGCCAGCAGCTTGCCCTGCCGGAAGGCGTTCTGCGCGTTCTGCACCACGTACCCGCCGGGGACCTCGGCGGCGAGATCGGGCACCGCGGCGTCGTCCCCGGCCGCCCACGCGTCCGCGACCGGCTCCGCGTCGGTACCCACCCGCAGGTCCGGGCGGACCACGATCTGGCCGCGCTCGCCGATCGGCAGGTCGGTGTGGTTGCGCACCACCGGGTTCGCGTCGTTGCCGGTGGTCCACACGATCAGGCCCGAGTCGTACTCCTCGCCGGTGGACAGCACCACGTGGCCGTCGACGGCGGAGACCACCTTGGTGTCCAGGTGGATCTGGCCGCCGCGGTCGGTCAGCGACCGCACCACCCACCGGCTGGGCTCCTCGCCCACCTCCGGCAGGATCCGGCCGGACGCCTCGATCAGGTGGAACCGCAGCTCGCTGCGGTGCAGCCGGCGGTACCGGCGGACCAGCGAGTTGGCCAGCGACAGGGTCTCGCCGAAGCCCTCCACGCCGGAGAAGCCACCGCCGACGAACGTGACGGTCAGCAGCCGCTGCCGTACCGGCCCGACCGGCAGCGCCGCCGCCCGGTCGAACGAGGTCATCAGCCGGTCCCGGATCGCGACGGCCTCCTCGACGTACTTCATCCCGATCGCCTCGGACGCCACGCCGGGCACCGGGAACTTGCGGGTGACCGCGCCGGCCGTCACGACGATGACGTCGTACTCCAGGTCGAACTCCGGGCCGAGGTCGGGCCGCACGGTCACCCTGCGGTGCTCGTGGTCGATGTTCGTCACCCAGCCCGGCACCACCCGGGTACGGCGCAGGTGCCGGCGCAGCGACACCGCCGCGTGCCGCGGTTCGATCGAACCGGCCGCGACCTCCGGCAGGAACGGCTGGTAGGTCAGGTACGGGCGCGGGTCGACGACGGTGAGCGCGGCCTCGCCGGACCGCAGCCTCTTCTCCAGCTTCCACGCCGCGTAGAAGCCCGCGTACCCGCCGCCGACGATGAGGATCCGCTTCACGGTGCTGCCCCCGATCATGTGGGTTCACCCTCTAGGACAACGTGGCACGCCCGTTCGTGACCAGTGTGGGGCGTCTAGCCGGTCACAGCCCGGAACGTGGCCAGTTTCTCCGGATTGATCTGCCACATCAGCCGCTCGATGCCGGCCGCGGAGACGTCGAGCGCGACCAGGCCGACCGGTTCACCGCCCTGGCGTACCAGCAACACCGGCTGCCCGTTCGCCTCGACCACGGCCACCTCGGTACCGGGCCAGAACCGCGGGCCGATCGCCCGCACGTACTTCGCGACCCGTTCGACGCCGACCACCGGCATCTTGGTGGCCCGGGCCAGCCCACCGCCGTCGGAGGTGCTGACCACGTCCGCGCTGAGCATCTTCTCCAGCGCCGCCAGGTCACCCGACCGGGCCGCCCCGACGAACGCGGTCAGCATCCGTTCGTGCTGCGCCCGGTCGACCGGCCTGCGCCGGTCCGCGGCGAGCCGGCGGCGGGCCCGGCTGACCAGCTGTCGGGCCGCCACCTCGGTGGTCTGCACGATGTCGGCGATCTGCCGGTACGGGTAGTCGAACGCCTCCCGCAGCACGTACGCGGCGCGCTCGGTCGGCGACAGCTTCTCCAGCAGCATCAGCACCGCAAGCCCCAGCGCGGCGCCGCGCTCGGCACCCAGCTGCGGGTCGGCGGAGGTGTCCACCGGCTCCGGCAGCCACTGCCCCGGGTACGTCTCGTGCCGCGCCCGGGCGCTGCGGCTCGCGTTGATCGCGAGTCGGGTCACCGCGGTCGCCAGGTAGGCCGCCGGGTTCTCCACCGTGGCCCGGTCGGTGCGCTGCCAGCGCAGCCACACCTCCTGGACCAGGTCCTCCGCGTCGGCGGCGCTGCCGAGCATCCGGTAGGCGATCCCGAACAGCCGTGGCCGCACGGCGAGGAACACCGCCGTGGCGTCCGACAGCTCCTCGTCGGGCGTCTCGATCTCGGGCATGCGGCGACGTCCCTCCCCCTGCGTGCGCGATCTCCATCATCTGCCGTCGCCGGCAGTCACGCACGAGGTGTTCGCCACTTCTCCTACCGGGATCGGACCATGCGGGTCAGGCGGTCGCCGGCGCGGTCCGCACGCGCGGCCAGCTCGGCCTCGTCGACCGGGCCGGCATCGGCGAACCGGGGCGCCGCGTCGTGACCGGGTGGCGTACCGGCAGGTCGTCCCGGTTGTCCGTTCTGGTCGCGGATGACGCCGCCGCCCGACTCCTCGCCGTACGGGGCCCGCGGACCCCGCCGCCGTCCGCTCCGGCGGCTGCCCCCTCCGCCGCGAGGGCGGCCGCCCTCCATCGTGGGTGACAGAGCACGCACCGAGGTGGTGACAGCGAGACCGTCACGTTCGGCCGGTCCGCGCTGTCCTAGCTGACGAGGCGACCGACCAAAGGGGACACGATGAGCAGCCCTACCGGCGACGACGGCAGGCGGGACATCCGGCGAGACCGCCTGCCGCACGACGGCTTCCTGCACGCGCTGGAACACGACGTCGAGGCGGAGCTCGAACTGGCGGGGGACGGACCCGACGGGCGGCCGGACCCGAGGCCGGTCGACGAGTGGCTCGACCCCGACGCCCAGCGGTACGAGATCGGCCTGCAGAACCTGCTCGGCGCGGTCGAGTCCGCCGAGGACTCGGTACACGAGGCGATGCCGGGCGCCGGCCACGCGTCCCGCCCGACCACGTCGACGGCCGACACGCTCGGCCCGGGGCAGCCGATGGCGGCGATGCCGCACCGGCACGGCAGCCGGGTACCCGCCCGCGACCACTGCCTGAGCCTGGTGCGCGCCGTCGACCGCCCGACCGCCGCGGCCCGGTACGGGCGGATGTTCCCGCAGCTCGAACCGCTCGCCGGCGACCCGAAGTCGTTGCTGCGGGCCGGCGATCCCGGCGGCGTCTGCGACGCCGGCGCCGCGCTCGACCGGCTGACCGGTACCGCCGGTGACGACGCCACCGAGGCCGCCGGCTGGCCGTTCTTCGGGCAGCTGATCGCGCACGACATCACCGCCGACCGCTCCCCCGTCGGCGGCGCGACCGGGCCCGACCACCTGCGCAACGCGCGGGGCCCGAAGCTCGACCTCGAACTGCTCTACGCCGACGGGCCGATCGGCTCACCGTTCCTGTTCGACCTCGAGGATCCGGCGAAGTTCCTGCTCGGACCGGGTGGCCACGACGTACCGCGCAACCAGCAGGGCGTCGCGCTGATCGGCGACCCGCGCAACGACGTACACCTGTTCTCGCTGAGCCTGCACGTCGCGCTGCTGCGGGCGCACAACCGGATCGTCGACCGGCTGCGTACTGCGGGGGTCGCCGAGGCCGACCTGGTCGACGCCGCGCGGGTCACGCTGACCTGGCACCACCAGTGGATCGTGGTGCACGACTTCCTGCCCCGGCTGGTCGGCGCCGACCTGGTCGAGCAGGTACTGGCCGAGGGCGGCCGGTGGTTCGCGCCGGAGCCGGGACACGGGTACATCCCGCTGGAGTTCGCCGACGCCGCCTACCGGTACGGGCACGGCCAGATCCGGCACAGCTACCGGCTCGTCGCCGGCGGCCCGGCGGTACCGCTGTTTCCCGACCTGACCGGCTTCGGGCCGCTGCCCGCCGAGCGCCGGCTGGATCTCGCGCAGATCTTCGACCTGCCCGGCCGACCGCCGGCGCAGCGGGCGAAGCGGCTCGACGGCCGGCTCGCGACCAGCCTGATCGGCCTGCCACGGCAGGTCACCGGCGAGGTCGAGACCGACGACTACCGGTCGCTCGCGGTCCGCGACCTGATCCGCGGTGAGACGACCGGGCTGCCCAGCGGCGAGGCGGTCGCCCGGCTGCTCGGCGCCGCGCCGCTGACCGCCGACGAGCTCGGCCAGGACTGGCCGCACGGCACCCCGCTCTGGTACTACGTGCTCAAGGAGGCGCAGCACCGCGGCGACGGCGACCGGCTCGGCCCGGTGGGCGGCCGGATCGTGACCGAGGTGCTGATCGGGCTGCTGCGCGCCGATCCGGCGAGCTACCTGAGCCTGGAACCCGACTGGCGGCCCCACCTGCCGGCCGCGGGTGCGACGTACGCGCTGACCGACCTGCTCACCCTCGGCGACGACCGGGAGGAGTCATGACCGGCGACACCGGGATACCGGCGCCGACCGAGGGGCTGCTCGTCTCGCTGTTCCTCACCGTGCGCGACGTCGAGCGCTCCCGCGACTTCTACTCGCGGGTCCTCGGCGGCACCGTGGTGATGGCCGAGAACCCGTGCATCGTCCAGCTGTCCAACTCGTGGATCATCATGAACCCCGGCGGGCCGCCCACCCCGGACAAGCCGGGGATCTCGCTGGTCGACCACGAGCCGGGCGACCCCACGTCGAGCTTCCTGAACCTGCGGGTCGCCGACATCCACGCGTGCCACGCGCAGTGGAGCGCGCAGGGCGCCCGCTTCGTCACGCCGCCGCTGGACCGCGGCGCCGAGATCCGCTGCTACCTGCGGGATCCGGACGGTTACCTGATCGAGGTCGGGCAGTCCACCGGGCTGCTGCACGGCCGGCACGGCGACCCGTCGTCCGGGCGGTGAGGTTGGCGGCGATCGGTACGCTCGCCGCATGCAGCCCCAGCCGCCGGACGGCGTACCGGCCTTCACCGCACCGGAGCCGGGCACCCGGCGCCGGGTCCCGGCCTGGTTGATCCTGGTGCTCGTGCTGGGCGTCGTCGTGGTGGTCGGCGGCGCGATCCTCGCCGTGGTGCTGGTCCAGCGTTCGTCCGACGACGGCACGATCGGCGTCGGCGACCACAGCGGCGCGCGCACGCTCGACCACTTCGTCGGGCTGCGGCCGGTCAGCTCGTCGCATCCGGCGCCGTGCCAGGGCGACGAGCTGTCCGGCACGGACACGTCCGGCAAGAAGCTCTGCTACCGGGTCGGCGCCGGGATGAGCCTCAGCGCGGTGCGCGACCTGTCGCTCCAGCCGGACACGTACGGCGGGGGCGGCGTCCTGATCCAGATCTCGCTGCGCTCCGACGACGGGAAGCGGTTCGCCGACCTGACGAAGAAGATCGCGACCGCCGCACCGCCCGGGAACCAGCTCGCCATCGTGGTGCGCGACAAGGTGGTGTCCGCGCCGGTCGTCAACGAGCAGATCACCGGCGGCGAGTTGCAGATCGCGGGCAGGTTCGACACCGACCAGGCCACCCGGCTGGCCAACCAGATCCTCACCTGAGCCCGGCCACCGCGGCGGAGCCGCGTCAATCGGCCACCCGCGGCGGAGCCGCGTCAGCCGGCCACCGAGCCCAGGCCGGACATCAGGTCGTCGAGGCTCATCGCCGGGGTCACCTCGATGCGAGCGTGCAGCATCGTCCACATCGGTTCGGTCAGCCTCACCAGCTGCGACGGGTCCGCCAGGTCGAAGACGAGGAACCCGCCGCGGCAGCCGTTGGCCGGGAAGAAGTAGGCCGCCTCCGGCTTCAGCATCTCCAGCATCCGTTCGAGACCCTTCTGCATCTCGCCCGACCGGAGGAGCTCGTTGCCGGCCCCGGTGTCGATCTCGAACCGCATGATCATACGCATCGCTACCACCGCCTTACCGATGGTGCACATGATCCCGCGAGTGGGCCGTCCCCGTACACCGGCCGAGCGGCCGGCGAGAGGGGCCGATCGGTCCCGCCCGATCGGGTACCGGCGGCGCCCCGACCCGCGTGGGCCGGGGCGCCGCGGCAACTCACGCCGCCGGCTGGCGGTACCGCGCGATCAGCCAGGTGTACTCGTACGGTGACTGCCGCACGCCGCTGCAGGTGTCCGGCAGATCGGACCCGTCGGCCCGGCACTGCCGGTCGCGGTTGACGTTCCAGAACGTGAGGCGCCCGATCTGGTGCCGGTGCGCGTAGCCGAGCACCTGGCGGAAGTCCTGCAGCGTGATGACCTCGCCCGGGTCCTCGTTGACGCCGGCGAGGCTGGACAGCCCGATGTGCCGGTACGCCTCGCGGTCGCTCATCCCGTACGTGTCACGGACGACGGCCTGCATGCCGTTCATCGCCCGGATCGACGCGTCGCCCATGTCGATGGCGCCCTTGCCGAACCAGAAGGCCATGCCCGCCCACGCGGTCACGTCCAGGTTCACCGCCTTGGCGTCGTCGACCAGGGCGATGCCGTTGCCGCTGAATCCGGTGTCGAACACCGGCACGGTCAGGTACACCTTCAGCCCGGGGTTGTGGTCCTGCAGCAGCTTGAGCGCGGCGACGTTGCGCTGCCGCGCCGCCGGGTCGGCGAACTCGGCGCCCTCGATGTCCAGGTCCACCGCCTTGAGCCGGTACGCGTCCACCACCTGCTGGTACGCGGCCGCCAGCGCCTCGGTGGAGCCGCAGGCCTGGCCCAGCTTGTACACGCCACCGCCGCCCAGCGACGGGATCACGTCCCCGCCCGCGGCGCGGATCGCGGCGATGGTCTTGCTCTGCGCCGAACCGGCGTCGAACGAGCCGCCGCCGTCCCACTGCGGCGCGCAGGTCGTCGCGTCCGGCGCGACCACGAACGCCAGCGTGAACCAGCGCACCCCGGTACGCCGCATGATGTCCACCGGATCGGGCCGGTTGTACGAGTCGAAGTAGTAGTAGGGCGCCGCCGCGATCGAGCCGGGCGGGGTGCCGGCAGGCGCATCGGACGCATGGGCCACGCCGGCGACGGCCAGCGGGAGGGTGGCCGCGGCGGCCACCGCGACGGCGAAGCACCGCAGCCATCGCGGAACCCGGGTGCGCGGCGAGGGGGTCGACCCCGAGTCGGGGTAACTAGTTTTCAACGCTCACCTTCCAACATGTTGGAAATATACGAGTGAGCGCAGTCTATGGTCCCGCGCAACCTCCGTCCCACCCCGAACGCGAACCGCCCGAACACGAAGAAACGGCCCGCGACCAGATCCTGGTCGCGGGCCGTTGCCTGCTGGTGCGCGGTACAGGGATTGAACCTGTGACCTCTTCCGTGTCAGGGAAGCGCTCTCCCGCTGAGCTAACCGCGCGAGGTGGGAGCGGGAATCGAACCCGCGTACAGGGCTTTGCAGGCCCTTGCCTAAGCCACTCGGCCACCCCACCGGGTGTCCCGGCACTGCCGGGCGAGGGACGAACGCCACGCGGGCGCCGCATCCGAGCGGACGACGGGATTCGAACCCGCGACCCTCACCTTGGCAAGGTGATGCGCTACCAGCTGCGCTACGTCCGCACGTCGCCGGTGCTCGTTGCCCCGGCGGCGAGTGAAACTGTAGCCGATCGCTCGGTACCGGCCAAACGCGGGGTCGTACCGCCTCCCCCGGTATCGAACAGCACCGATGCGGTGGTTCAGCCCGCCGTGCCGGACAATCCGGTACAGCCGCGAAGATCGTCCACCTTGCCGGTGATGCGCCGCGCGGTCGAGCCGGTGACCGGGATCGGCTGGCCGGTGGTGCGGGAGATCTCCGCCGGCAGGAACCGGGTGCCGGTCAGCTTGCTGCCGGTCAGCGTCAGGCGCAGCACCCCGGTGTCGTTGCTGAACGCGTCGTCGCGCCACCACAGGAAGTTGCCGAGCCCGTAGTCGACGTACGTGTCGCCCTCCCAGCCGGCGCCGAGCAGCAGGTGCGCGTGCGTACCCACCACCGCGGTGGCACCGGCCTTCGCCATCGCCGCGGCGAACGTGCGCTGGTCGGCGATCGGGCAGTGGTTGCCCTCCTGCCCCCAGTGCGGGTAGACGATCACCACGTCGGCCTGCCTCTTCGCCGCCCGTACCGCCGCGGCGGCCCTCGCGGTGTCGAACGTCTCGGCGATGCCGGACCGGTCGGGGGTCGCGAGCCACTGTTGCGCCAGCTCGGTGACCTGGCTGAACGCCAGGAACGCGATCCGCACCCCGTGCACCGTGGTGATCCACGGCCGGTACGCGGCCGCCTCGTTGGCGCCGGCCCCGATCACCGGCACGCCCGCCGCCTTCGCGTACCGCAGCGTGTCGGCGAGGCCGGTACGGCCGTAGTCCATCGCGTGGTTGTTCGCCACCGTCACCACGTCCACGCCGGCCGCCTTCACCGCGTCGAACGCGGCCGGCGGCGCACGGAAGTGGAACTCCTTCGGCTCCGGCGTACCGCGGGTGGTGACCGCGGTCTCCAGGTTCACGATCGTCAGGTCCGCCGCCGACAGCTGCTTGGCGACCGGGCCGAACGCGGTCTTCGGGTCCTTCAACAGCCCGGCGGTACGGCCGGTGAAGTGCACGTCGCCGGCGAACTCGATGCTGATCGTCGGCGGCCCGGTGGGGCTCGGGCTGGCGGCGGTACGGGTACGCGACGATCGAGGGTCGGCGCTCGACCGGTCGCCGCTCGCCGAGCACGCCGCCAGGGTGACCACCGCGACCGCGACGGCCAGGTACCGCAGGGCTGATCGCATCGGCTCAGGCTACGCAGCCCGGACGGGCAACACCGGCACGCCGTGCCGGACCGAGCCGGCTCGACGCGGCGACCGGCCGACCGGCCGACGGGGCGCCAGGGCGCCAGGGCGCCAGGGCGCCGGGGCGATCGTTCAGGCGAGCGGGCCGAGAAGCTCGGCGTACGCGGTGATGCCGGCGACGTGGTGGACGATCTGGCGGATCGTCCAGGCACCGGCGGCAGGCGCGTCGAGCTCGCTGTCCGACAGCCCGGACAGCCGGGCCCGGTAGCAGTGCGCCAGCCGCCGCAGCCGGCTGGTCGCCTCGTCCAGGTCCGCCTCGGTGAACCGGGCGAAGTCCGCGTCCAGGGTGAGCCGGCGGCCGTGCCAGCGGTCCGGCTCGGAGGGTACGCCGGCGAGCCGGCACTCGAGCTCGGCGAGATGGTCGATCAGGTGGTCGGTCACCCGGCGCAGCGCCTTGTGCGGCGTCCAGGCGTTCCCGTCGCGAACGACCGGGTTGCCGGCGAAGGCCAGCCACGTCTCGGCGACCGCCAACACCTCGGCCACGGCGGCCGGGATCAGGGTGGTCACGTCGCGTTCGTCGGTCTCCGGTAGGGAGTCGTCGTCGTCTTCGATGCTCAGGTAGCGGGTCACGCCGCCAGACGCTAGGGCCCGGACGCTTCGCCGCCGGCCGAAAGGTGCCCGCGCTAGCGTGCAGGGCATGAGTACCGAGTCGATCGAAGCGGCGAGAGCCGCCGCGCCGGTGGCCGTCGGCGAGGTGGACGTCGCCGCCGTGGCGCGGCTGATCGGTGAGCCGGCGCGGGCGGCGATGCTCGACGCGCTGCTCGCCGGCCGGGCGCTGGCCGCCGGCGAACTGGCCCGCATCGCCGGCGTCTCTCCCGGTACCGCGAGCGAGCACCTGGCCCGGCTGCGCGACGGCGGACTGGTCGAGGTGGTCGCCGCGGGCCGGCACCGCTACCACCGGCTCGCGTCACCCGAGGTCGGCCAGGTGCTGGAGGCGTTGGCGCTGGTGAGCCGGCCCAAGCCGGTACGGACGTTGCGGCAGTCCCGGACCAACGCCGCGCTGCTCGTCGCCCGTACCTGCTACGACCACCTGGCCGGCCAGGTCGGGGTCGCCGTGCACGACGCGCTCGTCACCCGCGAGGCGTTGCGCACCGTTCCGGCCGGGTACGAGCTGACCACGGTCGGGGTGGAGCTGCTGACCGGCATCGGCGTCGACGTGCCGACCGCCCGGTCCGCGCGCCGCGCGTTCGCCCGCCCCTGCCTGGACTTCACCGAACGCCGCAGCCACCTCGCCGGTGCGCTCGGCGCGGCGATCTGCGCGCGCTTCCTCGCCCAGGGCTGGCTGGTCCGCCGGGCCACCGGTGACCGCGCCCTGCGGGTCACCGACGGCGGCCGCCGAACGCTCACCGATGCGTTCGGCATCACCGACGCCCAGGTCGCCGCCGGCGCCGGTGCTACTCCGGGCGCGGCGACTGGCGCAGCAGGCGGCTGACCGCGGACTCGACGTCGAGGTAGCGGCTCTCCTCGCCGGTGGGCACCGCGGCGAAGGTACGCCGCAGGAACCGGACCAGGATCTCCCGCGGCACCTCGAACAGCGCGTTACCGTCGGGCGAGGACAGCGCCAGGGCGACCACGTCGCCCCGCGACGAGGACCACGGCCAGACCCGCACGTCGCCGATGCCGGTCGCCTCGGTCAGCCCGGACACCAACAGATCCCGGGCGAACGACCAGCTCACCGGGCCGCCGGTGACGCCGTCCGGATGGAACAGCACGTGCACCGCGTACGGGTCGGTCGGGTCGTAGCGCAGGCTCGACCGGACCGGGAGCATCACCGAGTCAGGGGCGACAAGCTGGAGTGAGGCTTCGACTTCGACGGTCGTCGGGTGCATCGGCGTCTCCTGGCCTGCTCGGCGGGAACGGCTCGGTCCCGCACTGACGGTAAGACCGGGGCCGACCGTGGGTCATGACAACCCGCCGACCGGTCCCGATCGTCGCTCTGTTCAGGTGATACCCCGTCTCCGGCCGGCGCATACGCCGTTGGCCACAACCTGGCAGAAGTTCGCCGGACGACCCATCCGCGGTCGGGACAAAAGCGGCAGTGGGCCGCCGCCATCCCGGTACCGTCGAGGCAGTACCGGCGACCCGCGCCGGCGATCGGCGAGGCGAGGTGGGCGGTGCCGGGCCAGATGCAGCAACACGATCGGCAACCGCCGACGACCACGCCCGGACAGACGACCACGACGCCCGGACACGCGCACCGGGAGTTGCACCGGCCGCACCCGCTGGACCGGATCCGGGCCACCCCCGGCGGCCGGCTCGCGCTGAAGATCGGGGCGGGGACGCTCGGCGGGGCGCTGGTCGTCCTCGGACTGATCCTGGTGCCGCTGCCCGGGCCGGGCTGGCTGATCGTGATCGCCGGCCTCGCGGTGCTCGCCGTCGAGTACGCCTGGGCCCGGCACCTGCTGCGCTTCACCCGGCGGCAGCTGCACCGCTGGACCGACTGGCTGCTGCGCCGCTCCTGGCCGATCCGCGCCCTGGTCGGCGCGGGCGGTTTCGTCCTGGTTGCGGTCGTGGTGTGGGCATCCGTGCGGGTCAGCTTCGGCATCGACCTCGCCGCCGTCACCTGGGGGTATCTGAACACCTGACCCTGCCCTGCACCCCGGCCGGCACCGTCGGGTACAGTTCTCCACGTCCCGGGCGCGATTAGCTCAGCGGGAGAGCGCTTCGTTCACACCGAAGAGGTCACTGGTTCGATCCCAGTATCGCGCACCACCCAAGGCCCGAAGCCACCGCTTCGGGCCTTGTTCGCGTTCGGCGGTCGCCGCCGTGCGGCGGCTCCTCCGATCCCGGCCAAGCACTCCGCATCGCGACCGACATCCGTCGTTGCCGCACTGTTGTGGCGTTGCCGCCGTCGTGCGGGCAGCCCGCACGACCACGCAGCCAGCCGAAGGGCCCGAGCAGGCCGGCCCCGTCGACCCGACCGGGGCCGGTGGTCAGGGGCGGGCGTCGCGGAGGGTGTTGCGGGCGGTGCGGAGGATGGCTTCGTCGACGAAGCGGCCGTCCGGCAGGGCCGTCGCGCCGGTGGTCTCGACCGCGAGTACGGCGCGGGCGGCGGCCAGTTCCGCCTCCGTCGGGGCGTACTCGGCGGCGATGACCGGCAGTTGCGCCGGGTGGATCGCGGCGCGGCCGTGGAAGCCGAGCCGCCGCCCGGCCCGGCACGACGCGGCCAGCCCGGCCAGGTCCCGGACGTTGGCGTACACCGACTGCGCCGGCGCCGGCAGCCCGGCCGCGCGGGCCGCGACCAGGACCCGGGAGCGCGGGTAGCCGAGACCGTCGTCGGCGTCGGCGGGCAGGCCGAGGTCGGCACGCAGATCGGCCTCACCGAGCCCGATCGAGGCGACGGCCGGGTCCGCGGTCGCGATCCGGTACGCCTGCTCCACGCCCAGCGCCGACTCCAGCAGCGGGTGCAGCGGGCGGCCGGGCAGCCGGGCGGCGACCGCCCGTACGGTGGCCGGGTCCTCGATCTTCGGCAGCCGTACGCCGATCGCGGCCGGCAGCGCGGCGACCATCGCGAGATCCGCCTCGCCGGCACCGGTGCGTACGTCGTTGACGCGTACCTGCACGGCGCGGTCGGTGACCTCGGCCAGCAGCGCGGCCGCCTGCGCGCGGGCGTGGTCCTTGCGGTCGGGGGCGACCGCGTCCTCCAGGTCGACCAGGACCACGTCGGCCGGGCCGGCGAGCGCCTTGGCCACCCGGTCCGGCCGGTCGGCCGGCACGTACAGCGCGGTCAGCATCTCGGGCCCCGGCTCGAACGGCGACTCGGCGGCGTCGACGTCCCGGCGCGGCGCATCGGCTCGGCCCGGCCGAGGACGACGCGCCGCACCAGCCCGGGGCGGACGAGGACGATGCGGCACATCAGATCACCCCGCTGGCGCGGAACGCGGCGATCTCGTCGTCCGGGTAGCCGAGCTCGGCGAGGATCGCGTCGGTGTCGGCGCCCACCGACCGGCCGGTGAACCGGATCGAGCCGGGCGTCGCGGATAGCCGGAACGGCACGTTCTGCATCGCTATCGGGCCGAGGTCGGCGTCGTCGACCCGGACGATCGTGTGCAGCGCGGCGTACTGCGGGTCGGCGGCGATGTCGGACGCGTCGTAGATGGGTGCGACGGCGGCCTGGGCCTGCTCGAACGCGGCGACCACCTCGTCCCGGGTGCGTTCGGCGATCCAGCCGGCGACCGCGCCGTCGAGCTCGTCGGCGTGCGCGACCCGGCCGGCGCCGGTGGCGAACCACGGTTCGCTGACCACCTCGGGCCGCCCCACCAGCCGCATCACCCGCTCGGCGATGCTCTGCGCGCTGGCGGACACGGCGACCCAGCGGCCGTCGGCGCACCGGTACGTGTTGCGCGGGGCATTGTTCGCCGACCGGTTGCCGGTGCGCGGCTGCACGGCGTGCAGCTGGTCCCACTGGGTGATCTGCGGCCCGAGCATCGCGAGCATCGGCTCCACGATGGACAGATCGACGACCTGCCCGGATCCGGTGGTGTGGCGGGCATGCAGCGCGGCGAGCACCGCGTACGCGGCGGCGAACGAGGTGATGCCGTCGGCCAGCCCGAACGGCGGCAGCGTCGGCGGACCGTCCGGCGCACCGGTCATCGCGGCGAACCCGCTCATCGCCTCGGCGAGGGTGCCGAACCCGGGCCGCCGCCGGTACGGGCCGACCTGGCCGAAGCCGGTGATCCGGGCCAGCACCAGGCCGGGGTTGCCTGCCGACAGCTCGTCGTAGCCGAGACCCCAGCGCTCCAGCGTGTCCGGCCGGAAGTTCTCCACCACCACGTCGGCGGTACCGGCCAGCCGGCGGAACACGTCCCGGCCACCGTCGGTGGACAGGTCGAGCGTCATGGTCCGCTTGTTGCGGCCGAGCGTCTTGTACCAGAGGTTGTGGCCGTCCCGGGCGGGGCCGTGGCCGCGGGCCGGGTCCGGCCGGCGCGGGTGTTCGACCTTGATCACGTCGGCGCCCAGGTCGCCGAGGTGCATCGCGGTCAGCGGCCCGGCGAACAGCGTCGAGGCGTCCACCACCCGCAACCCCGCCAGGGCTCCGCCCGACGCCGGCGCTCCCCCGCCCGGTACCGCGCCGGTGGCGCCGGCAGGCACGGATCGCGCGCCGTCGGCGACCGCGCGGGCCGCGTCGTTCGGCGCGGTCATGCGACGCCGCCGAGGAAGGCGTCGATCCGGGCCGCGGTCGGTGCCGAGTCGGACGCGCCGGGCTGCTGGACCGACAGCGCGGCGGCGGCCGACGCCCGGCGCATCGCTTCCGGCATCGCGGCGCCAGCCGCGAGCGCGGCCGCCAGCACGCCGACGAACGTGTCCCCGGCCGCCGTGGTGTCCACCGCGGTGACCGGGAACGCCGGTACCGCAACGGGTTCGGTGTCGGCGGTCGCGTACAGCGCACCGCGCTCGCCAAGGGTCAGCAGCACGTCGCACCGCTTCGCCAGTACCTGCGCCGCCTGGTACGGGTCGTCGACGCCGGCGATGAGCGCCGCCTCGTGCTCGTTGGGTACCAGCAGGTCCACCGCGGCGAGCAGGTCGTCGGGCAGCGGTCGGGCCGGCGCCGGGGTGAGGACGGTGCGCACGCCGCGCGCGTGGGCGTGGTGCGCCGCGGCCCGCACCACCGGCAGCGGCAGCTCCAGTTGCAGCAGCAGCGTGTCCGCGGCGTCGATCGCGGCGGCGTGCGCGGGCAGCAGCTCGGTCAGCGTCCCGTTCGCCCCCGGTACCACCACGATCGTGTTGTCGCCGCCGGCGGCCACGGTGATGTGGGCGGTGCCGGTGGGTACGTCGGTGCGTACCACCGCGGTGGTGTCGACGCCGGCGGCGGCGAGCGCGGCGAGGATACGCCGGCCGAGGTCGTCGTCGCCGACCGCGCCGGCGAACCGGACCGTACCGCCGGCGCGGGCCGCGGCGATCGCCTGGTTGGCGCCCTTGCCACCGGGTACCTGGCGGAACTGCTCGCCGGCGATCGTCTCGCCGCGGCCGGGCAGCCGGGCGGTGGTCGCGACCAGGTCCATGTTGGCACTGCCGAGCACCACGACGTCGGCCATCAGCTGTCCTTCCGTTGGGCGGCAACAGTTCCCGCGACGGCCACCGTACGGTCGGCCAGCTCGTCGAAGCCGATGCCGTCGAAGCCGGGCAGGGTGGAGGCGAGCCGGTTGCGCAGCGGCGCGACCCAGCGCTGCGGCAACGCGCCGGCACCGGTCAGCGCGCCGGCGATCGAGCCGGCGGTGGCACCGTTGGAGTCGGTGTCCCAGCCGCCGCGTACCGCGTAGGTGATCGTCGCGGTGAAGTCGCCGGCACCGTAGGCCAGCGCCGCGGTCAGCAGCGCCGCGTTGTTGAGCACGTGCACCCAGTGCAGCTGCCCGTACTCCGCGGCGATCGCGTCCACCGCGGCCTCGAAGTCGGCGTGCTCGGCGGGCAGCGCCCGGGCGAACCGCACCGCCCGCGCGTAGCGGGAATCCGGTGGTACCGCGGCGAGTCCGGCATCGAGCACCTCGTCGACGGTGTCGGCGACCACGGCGGCGGCACAAGCGGCGGCGACGAACATCGCCCCGTACACGCCGTTGCGGGTGTGGCTGAGCACCGCGTCCCGCCAGGCCAGGTCGGCGGCGGCGAGCGGCGCGCCGGGGTGCGTCCAGCCGTGGACGTCGGCGCGGATCTGCGCGCCGATCCAGTCGGTGAACGGGTTGCGCACCGCCGCGGTGGCCGGCGGCAGGTGGCCGAGCAGCAGGTTGCGGTAGGCGATCCGCTCGGCGGTGAACAGCCGGCCGGCCGGCAGCTCGGTCAGCCAGGCCTGCGCGACGTCCTGTGTGGACAGGGCACGGCCGTGTCGTTCCAGCAGTTCCAGCGCCAGCAGCGCGAAGTTGAGGTCGTCGTCCTCGGGCATCCCGGCGATGTTCTCGGCCAGGCTGGTGGGTGCGCTGCGCCGGTTCCACGGCCAGCGCCGCGCCACCTCCGGCGGCAGCCCGACCGCGGTGAACCAGTCGGTCAGCGGCCAGCGCCCGGTCGCCTCCAGGATCTCCCGGATGCCGGCGCGCGGGATCTTCTCCACCGGCTTGCCGAGCAGGCAACCCGCCGCCCGGCCGAGCCACGCCCCGTGCACCCGGTCGCGGTACCCCGACCGGCCGGCCGGCGAGCGCGGCACGCCGACGTCCTTGCGGTCCGGTACCGCACCGGTGCGCAGCCGGCGGATCGCGGCCAGGTCGGTGGGTTCGGTGCCGTCGAGGTCGGCGGGGCGGCGGTCCAGCTCGTCGAGCACGTCGCCGGCGAGCAGCCGCAACTCGGGTGTCACCGGCCGGTCGGACGCACCGGCGTGCAACGGCTCCGGGTCGCCGCCGGCGGCCACCCAGGCGGTGCGCAGATCGGTGACGTCGACCCCGTCGAGTACCGCCTGGGCCAGGCCGTGCCCGACCAGGTCCTCGGGCTGGACCCAGGTCAGCCGCATCACGACAGCAGCCCGTCGTACCCCGCGTCGACGGCGGCGCGGGCGGTGCGGTCGGCGGTACGGATCCGCCGGGTCACCGCGGCCAACCGCTCCCCCGGACCGACCAGGTCGGTGCGACTCGCGGTCGCGACCGCGGCGGCGAGGTCCGCGTCGACCGCGTCCCGGCCGTGCAGCGCACCGGCGATCGCGCCGGCCATCGACGCGATCGAGTCGGCGTCCCGGCCGTAGTTGACGCTGCCCAGCACCGCCTCCCGCCAGTCGCCCTTGGCCACGACCAGCATGCCCAGCGCCAGCGGCAGCTCCTCGATACTGTGCACCCGGCTCGGCCGGCGGGCGCCGAGCCCCTGGTCCCGGTAGTCGTCGCCGACGGTGTCGTACGGCCGGATCGCGGCCCGCAGCGCACCGGACTCGATCGCCTCGGTCCAGTGCGGCACCGTGCCGGCGGCGGTGGTCACCGCCTCCACGGCGGCCCGGGTGCCGTCCTTCGCCAGGCGCAACGCGGCGGCGACCACGTCGTCGACGGTGGCGCCCGGGGTGGCCGCGGCGGCGACGCAGGCGGCGAGCACCCCGGCCGCCTCCCGGCCGTACGAGGACTGGTGCGCGCCGGCGACGTCGATCGCCTCGGCGTACGCGGCGTCCGGGTCGGCGGCGTTCACGATGCCCACCGGGGCCACGTACATCGCGGCACCGCAGTTGACCGCGTTGCCGACGCCCGCCTCGCGCGGGTCGGCGTGCGCCCAGTGTAGCCGCAGCGCCAGGTACTTCTCGGCCAGGAACACCCGCTGCAGCGGCAGCGCCTCCGCCTCCAGCTCGGGCACCCAGCGGCGCTCGCCGAGCATCAGCGGTACCAGCCGTTGCGCCACGTCGTAGGCGGTCAGGTGGGTGCCGGCCTGCTCGTACACCTCGACGAGCAGGTGTGTCATCAACGTGTCGTCGGTGATGTGCCCGTCGCCCTTGTGGTACGGGGCGATCGGCCGCGCGTTGCGCCAGTCGGCGTAGTACGGGCCGACGATGCCGTCCACCCAGCCGCCCCAACGCTGCGCGATCTGCGCCGGACTCCAGCCCTCCGTCGCGCCGCCCAGGGCGTCACCGACGGCGGCGCCGACGAGGCAGCCGACCGCGCGCGATTCGAGGCTCTCACTGGCCACGGGTGGTCCTTTCCACGATGTCGAGCAGGTCGACCCCGGCGAGCGTGGGGTCGCAACAGCCGGCCAGTCTCCGACAGCGGTCGGCCCAGGACGGCGGCAGTTCGGCGGCGCCGCGTACCGCGCCGAGCAGGGCGCCGGTCAGCGCCGGCGCGCTGTCGGCGAGCGACGGCAACGCGGCCGCGGCGAGGATCGCGTCGATCGTCGGGGTACCGGCGCGCAGCGCCACCGCGGTCAGCGCGGCGGCGACCGGGACGGTCTGGGCCGCCGCGCAGCCGTAGCTGTACACCCGGTCCACCAACTCGTCCAGCAGCGGCACCGCCTCGGCCGGGGTACCGGCGCCGGCGACGAGCGCGAGCGCCCGGCGCAGGGTGCGCCCGGCCAGCTGGTCGATCGGCAGCTGCGCCTCCAGCGCGGCGAGCAGCGTCGGCTCGGGCCGGGAGGCAGCGGTCGCGGGTAGGGAAACCGCGGTGGCGACCGCGGCGGCGACCGCGCGGGCGGCGGTGACCCCGTCGCCGGCGTGGGTGACCTCGGCGTCCCACCCGGCCAGCGTCGCCGCGTGCGCCGGGCTCGTGGCCAGGACGCCGTACGCGACCGCCCGGATCGCGGCGGCGTCGTCGAAGTGGTGCGGGTTGCGCCGGCCGGAGTCCGGCGGCGGCACCCCGCGGCGCAGGTTGTCGACCGCGACCGCCACGGCGATCCGGCCCACCGGTACGGCGCCGTCCGCCACCGCGACCGCCCAGCGGGCGTGCACCGCCGCCCGGTCGGCCGGCAGCGGCGCGGAGCCGGCCAGCGTCCAAGCGACCCACTCGGCGTCGTCGCCCGGACCGAGCCGCAGCGGTGCCGGGTCCTGGTTGAGCGCGAACGGCACCGGCAGCGTGGTGACCGACTCGACCTCGGCGAACGCGTCCAGTTCCCGGCGCAGCCGCCGGGTCCACCCCGGCAGGACCCGGGAGCGGTGGGTACGAGCCGGCCAGCCGGCGGCGTCGCCCACCGCGAGTCCCAGTACGGCGCCGCGGCGGCGATCCGTGCCGGTACGGTCGGTGGGTTCGTTCATCGTCCGGTCCTCGCCTCGGGGCGCGTTCCGGGCCGCGCCGCGACGAGTCGGTCGGCCAGGTCGCGCATGGTCAGCCCGGCGACGACCTCACCCAGGCAGCGTCCGGTCACCGGGCCGATGGCGGCCACCCATTCGGCCGGGATGCCCGCCATGCCGTGACCGGCGCCGCACAGCGCGCCGGCGATCGCGGCGGTGGTGTCCGCGTCGCGGCCCATCGCCACCGCACCCGGTACGGCCCGGCGCAGCTCGCCGTCCGCGGCGAGGGCGGCGCCGAACGCCAGCCCGACCGCCTCCGGGGCGAGGTCGGTCCACGGGTAGGCGCGCACCACCAGCGCGTCGAGCAACGCGTCGGGCCCGGCGGCGGTAGCGGCGGTGGCCAGCGCGGCGGCCGTCCACGAGTCGGCCGGTACCCGAGCACGGGCCGCCGCGAGCATCTCGCCGGGACGGGCACCGGCGAGCGCCGCGGCGACGGCCACGGCGACCGCCTGACCGGCGTACACGCCCTCGCCGTCGTGGCTGACCGCGCCGTCCACGGCGGCCAGCCGGGCCGCGAGGTCGAGATCACCCGCCGCGTACACGCCGTGTACCGCGGCGCGCATGGCGAGGCCGTCGCTCCACGAGTGCAGGTGCTGGCCGGATGCGGGCGGGCGCAGGCCGGCGCGCAGGTTCTCGATGGTGCCCAGCTCGCTGAACCCGGCGCCGGGGAAGCCACCGGAGCGGCCGGCGAGGTGGCGTACCCAGGCGTCGGCGACCTGTTCGCTGGTCAGGGCCGCGCCGTGCTCGATCAGCAGCAGCGCGCTGAACGCCGCGTACTCGGTGTCGTCGGTTCCGGCCGGCTCGTCGCGCAGGAACCCGGTCACCGGCCCCCACCGCTCGGCGATGGCCGCGGCGGTCATGTTCTCCGCCGGTGCGCCCATCGCGTCCCCGATCGCGAGGCCCAGCAGGCAACCCCGGGCCCGGTCCCGGGCGGCATCGTCCCGGTCCGCTCCGTCGCGGGCGGGTTGGTCCCGGGCGGTGCCGTCCTGGTCGGCCCGCCGGGTGGCCTCGTCCCGGGCGGGTTGGGCGGCGCCGGCCGGGCGGCGTGCGGGCAAGGCTGCCCGGCCGGGCGCGGGGCGCCCGGCCGGCGCGGCGGCGTCGCGGTTCAGTGTCCGCCCCCGGCGACCTGCTTCCAACCCTTGGTGAGCTGGTCGGTGAGCGTGCTGGCGCTGATGTCGTTCGCCAGGTACCGCTGCAGGGTCGGGGTGGCGATCTGGTCCTTCCACTGTGGATAGTCCTGGGCGTGCAGGAACGGCGCGTCCACGCTGTTCTCGCCGGAGACCAGGATCTGGCCCCAGCCGTCCTTGCCACCGGTCTGCTCGCGTACCGCGGTCCGGGCACTCGCGGTGGCCGGGATCAGCCAGTCGCTGCGCGCCAGCTTCGCCAGGTTCGCGTCGGCGACGAAGTAGTCGATGAACTGCGCCGCCTCCTTGACGTGCTTGGTCGCCTTGGACACCGACAGCGTCTGCGCGCTCGCCGGCTGGGCGCTGCTGGTACCGGCCAGCGGCGGCAGCACCGCCCACTGGAACCCCTTCGGCGCCTGCTCCTGGATCTGCTGCGCGACATAGGATCCGGCCACCATCATCGCGTACTTGCCGGCGTAGAAGCCGGGCAGCACGTCGCCGCCGGACTGGGTCAGGCTGGTCGGGTCGATCGACCTGTCGTCGTAGGCCATCGCGTGGATGCGCCGCGGCACCTGCATCTCGGCGGTACCGACGGTGATGCTCGCCTTGTCCCCGCTGGTGCTGAACCACTTCCCGCCGAAGTTCGCGGACAGGCTGAGCACGGTGGCGGCCGGCTGCTTCAGCCCCCAGCCGACGCCGTGGCTGCCCTTGCCGGTCAGCTTCTTCGCCATCGCCCGGAAGTCGTCCCAGGACAGCGACTTCCCGGTCGGTACCGGCACGCCGGCCTTGGCCAGCGCCGTGGTGTTGGCGAACACCACGTACGTCTGCTGCAGGGTGGGCACCGCGATCAGCTTGCCGTCGACGGTCAGCGAGTTCCACACCCCGTCGGCGACGTTGCCGCGCAGCGTACTCGACACGTACGGCTTCAGGTCGGCGAAGTAGCCCTGCTGGCCGAAGCCGACGATGTCGGCGTTCTCGTCGTGGATGATGTCCGGCGCGGTGCCGCCGGCCAGCTGGGTGACGAGCTGGTCGTGCACGTTGTCCCAGCTGCCCTGGATCAGCTCGACCTGCACCTTGGGGTGCTCGGCGTTCCAGGCCTTGACCGCCTTCTTGGTCTGCGCCACGGTCGTGTCGGCGAAGGCCAGCGACTGGAACTTCAGGTGCACCGTGCCGTTCGAGTCGGTGTCGTCGGAGCTGCTGCCGCCGCCGCTGGTCGCGCAGCCGGTCAGGGTCGCCGCCGTGGCCGCGAGCATCGCGGTCAGGGCCGTCCTTCTCTGCATGAGGGGTTCCTTCCTTCACCTGTGGCGGGGTCAGCCCTTGACCGCGCCGGCCAGCAGGCCGGAGGTCAGTCGACGCTGCATCAGTGCGAAGAAGACCAGGCTGGGGATCATCGACAGCAGCGATCCCGCGGCGAGCGGGCCGAGCTGTACCTGTCCCTCCTGGCCGACGAAGCGGGCGAGCGCCAACGGCAGGGTGTTGAGCTGGGGGTCCTGGATGAGCACGAGCGCGAAGAAGAACTCGTTCCAGGACAGGACGAACGCGAACATCGAGGTGGCCGCGATGCCCGGGAGCAGCAGCGGAAACACGATGGAGGTCAGGGTGCGCAGCCGGCTCGCGCCGTCGGTGGCCGCCGCCTCCTCCAGTTCGGCGGGGATCTTCGCGACGTAGCCCTGGAGCATCCAGAGGGCGAACGGCAGCGACCACACCAGGTCGACGAGGATCAGGCCGACCAGCGAGTCGATCAGCCCGAACTGCTTGAGGATCAGGAACAGCGGTACCACGATCAGGATGATCGGGAACACCTGGGACACCAGGATCCAGCCCATCGCCACGCCGCGCAGCCGACTGCGGAACCGGGCCAGCGCGTACGACGCGGGCACCGAGACGAGCACCACCAGCACCGTGGTGCAGCCGGCCACGATCAGGCTGTTCGCACCGGCCCGCAGCAGGTCCTGCTGCTCGATCGCGGCCCGGAAGTTGGCCAGCGAGAACGAGTCCGGGAGCAGGCTCGGCGTCAGCGACGCCAGCTCGCGCGGCGTCTTGAACGACGTGGACAGCAGCCAGACCAGCGGGAAGCCGAGCAGGACGACGTAGCCGGCGAGCGCGAGGTAGGACAGCGCCCGGCCGAGGGTGAACCGGCGTGAGGTCACTGGGCGGCCCGCCTTTGCGCGCGCAGGTACACGAACATCAGCAGCACGATCACCACGACGGTCACCACGCCCATCGCGGCCGCCAGCCCGAAGTTGCCGTACTTGAAGGCCTCGTTGTAGGCGAACAGCATCGGCAGCATCGTCTTGCCGCCGGGCCCGCCCGCGGTGAGCACGTACACCAGGCCGAACTCGTTGAACGACCAGATGAAGTCGAGCGTGGTGATGGCGACGATGACCGGCCGCAGCGACGGCAGCACGAGGTGCCAGAACCGCTGCCAGGTGTTGGCACCGTCGACCGAACCGGCCTCCAGTACGGCCGGGTCGACCGACTGCAGCCCGGCGAGCAGCACCACGGTGGTGGCGGGCATTCCGACCCAGACGCCGACGAACACGACCGCCGGTAGCGCGGTGGAGAAGTCGCCCAGCCAGTTGACGTTGTGGTCGATGATGCCCAGCGTGGACAGGATCCCGTTCACCGGGCCGGACCGCGGGTCGTACATCAGCTTCCACATGATCGCGATGATCACCGGCGGCATCGCCCACGGGATCAGCGCCAGCACCCGGGCGAACGCGGCACCGCGCAGCCGCATGTTCAGCAGCACCGCGAGCCCGAGCGCGAGCAGGAACTGCAGCACCGTCACCGAGACCGCCCAGATCAGCCCGATCTTGAACGAGTCCCAGAACAGCCCGTACGAGCCGAGGTCGGCGAAGTTGCCCAGCCCGACGAACGCGCCCGGCCGGCCGGCCGTGGTGTCGGTGAACGCGAGGTAGATGCCCTGCAGCAGCGGCCACACCGACAGCAGCGCCACCGGAATCAACGCCGGCAGTACCAGGATGGTGCCGCCGCGGTCACGCCGGCGCCGGGGCGCGGTGGGCCGGGTCGGCGCCGGTACCGGCGGGTCGAGTGTCGCGTGCTGGCTCATCGGCCCTCCCCGTTCGTCGGCAGCCCGACGAGGCACGAGACACCGCACCCGTGATTCGTTCGCCGCTCGCTCATCGGTCACCTTCCCGGGCCGGCGTGGACGATTCGCGAACGGTCAGCCAGGGGTCGACGACGACCCGCTCGGCCGGCCGGTCCGGGTCGGCGATCCGGGCCAGCAGCAGCCGGGCGGCCGCCGCACCGCGCTCGCCGGAGCCGAGGTTGACGCTGGTCAGGCCGGGCGAGACCACCGCCGCCAGGTCGGTGTCGTCGATGCCGACCACGGCAAGGTCGTCCGGCACCCGGATGCCGCGCGAGTGCGCCACCCGCATCACACCGAAGGCGAGCAGGTCGTTGGCGCACAGCACCGCGTCCGGCCGGTCGTCGAGCACCCGTTCGGCGATGTCGCGGCCGGCGTCGACGGTGAACGCGGCCGCCGCGTAGCGACGCCCGGCGCCGGCCAGCAGCCGCTCGTCGGCCCGGTCGAACCCGCGTTGCCGGGCGGTGCCCGGCACGGTGTCGACGGGACCGTTGACGAACGCGATCCGGTGCCGGTCGGTGTCGACCAGGTGCTGCATCGCCAGCTGCACCCCGGCGGCCGAGTCGGCCTGCACCGCGTCCAGCGGTACCGCCGCGGGCGGGGTGCCGATGACCACGGCCGGGTGCCGCAGCCGTTGCAGCGCCTGCAGGATCGGCTCGGTCATCCGCAACGGGCTGATGATCACGCCGTCGGCGTAGCCGCTGGACAGCCCGTCCAGGATGGCGATCTCCTCGGCCACCTCGGAGTTGCCGGTGGACAGCAGCAGCCGGTAGCCGGCGTCCTTGACCACGGCGGCGACGGCGCGCATCAGGCCGGTGTAGACCGGGTTGCCGACGTCGGGCACCACCAGGACGAGTTGCTCGGTGCGGCCGACCTTGAGCGACCGGGCCCGCGCGTCCGGGGTGTACCCGAGCGAGTCGACGGCGGCGCGCACCCGGGTGGTCATCTCGCGGCTCGCCGGCAGCCCGTTCAGGACCCGGGAGACCGAGGCGACGGACACTCCGGCCAGGTCGGCGACCTGACTGAGCGTAGGGCGTGCGGACAGCGTCAACCCACCGCTCCTCTCCGGACGGTCAGCTGCAAACGTTCTTGTAAACGACTACAGCGGCAAGCTACAGCACGCTTCCGGGCGCGTCAACGGTCGATTTCGCGGCAGAACACGCAGGTTGTGGCCGTATGAACCGACCAGGCCGGGGCCCGCGATCGGGCCCACGGCGCGCCGCTGTACGTCGTCGGACCTGCACCGATGCTTGGCTACGGTGCGTCATCGTCGACCGGCGGTACCCCCGGACGGCGAACCGCGGCGGCGACCAGTGTGGTCGCCGCCGCGGCGGGTTGCGCTCCGTTCGGCCCGGCCGACCCGTCCGGTCGAGCCGGGGCCCGGTGCAGGGCCGGGCTCGGCGGACGGCCGGGTTGGGGGCCGGGCGGCCCGGTCTGGACGGACTCAGTGGAAGGTGAGGGTGACCGAGTCGACGGTCTCGCTTCCCGGGCACAGGAAGCTGCCGGAGGTCTTGGTCGCCGTGTACGGCCCACCGGTGTAGGTGCGGGTGCCGCTGGTCGCGGTGACGGTCAGATCGGTGACCTGGTACCCGCAGGAGATGCCGGCAACGGTGGCGGAGACGTCGATCTCCGGCGAGGTCGCGGTACCGGCGGCGTCGTCGAACGTGACGCTGGGGTCGTTGGCGAGGCTGGCGCTGATGCTCCCGCCGCAGCTGGCCGACACGGTGGTGTGGTCGATGGTCAGCGCGTGGGGTGGTACGTCGCTGGTGGTGGCGTTGGTCCAGCTGCAGGTCGAGCCGGCGACGGTGATCGAGCCGTCGACCTGGCCGCCGGCGGCGTGGGCGGCGCCGCTGCCGAACAGCAGCGCCGCGCTGGCCGCGGCGGTCACGCCGACGAGGGTACGGACGGGCTTCATGGTGGGCCTCCTCGCTGCGGGAAAACACGAAGAAGTTTCGTAACCATCGAAGCACATTACGATGAATCCGTCTATATCCAGTTAAATATGCTCAATGCTGCCGAGCCGGCACGGGATCGGCGCTGCGCACCTCCCGTGCCGCCGCGACCAGGTTGCGCAGCGCGGCGGTCACCTCCGGGTAGCCGCGGGTCTTCAACCCGCAGTCCGGGTTCGCCCACACCCGGCCGGCCGGCAACGCGGCCAGCGCGGCGCGCAGCCCGGCGGCGATCTCGTCGGCCGGCGGCACCCGGCGCGAGTGAATGTCGTACACGCCGGGCCCGAGGCCGCGGGCGAACGAGTGCACCGCCCGCTCGGCCAGGATCCGGCCGTGCGAGCGGGCCGACTCCACGCTCGTCACGTCGGCGTCCAGCGCGTCGATCGCGGCGAGTACCGCCTCGGCGTCGGAGTAGCACAGGTGGGTGTGGATCTGGGTGGCGTCGCCGGCGCCGGAGGTCGCCCGGCGGTACGCGGCGACCGCCCAGTCCAGGTAGTCGTCGCGCTGCGCGGCACGCAGCGGCAGCAGCTCGCGCAGCGCCGGCTCGTCCACCTGCACGATGCCGATCCCGGCCGCCTCCAGGTCGGCCACCTCGCCCCGGATCGCGTCCGCCACCTGGTGCACCACGGTGCGCAGCGGCAGGTCACGGCGCACGAACGACCACGCGACGATCGTCACCGGTCCGGTCAGCATCCCCTTCACCGGCCGGTCGGTCCGCGACTGCGCGTAGCTCGCCCAGCGCACCGTGATCGGCCCGGCCCGGCGCACGTCGCCGTGCAGGATCGGCGGCCGGGTGCAGCGCGACCCGTACGACTGGACCCAGCCGTGGCGGGTGACCGCGAAGCCGTCCAGGTGCTCGGCGAAGTACTGCACCATGTCGTTGCGTTCCGGCTCGCCGTGCACCAGCACGTCCAGGCCGAGCTCCTCCTGCAGCGCCAGCACCCGGTCGATCTCGGTCGCGATGATCCGGTCGTACTCCGCGGGATCGAGCCGGCCGGCCGTCAACGCGGCGCGGGCGGCGCGCAGCTCGCCGGTCTGCGGGAACGAGCCGATCGTGGTGGTCGGCAGATCCGGCAGGGCGAGCCGGGCGGCCTGCGCGACGGCGCGCACCGGGTACGGCGAGCGCTGCGCGACCGGCGGCAGCTCGACCGGCGCGGCAGCCGGTACCGGGGTCGGGATCGCCCCGGTGTCGCCCGCGGCGAGCGCCACCACCTCGTCGACCTTCTGCGCCGCGAACGCGAGCCGCCCGGTCAGCTCGGCCGGCAGCTCGGTCTCCGCGGCCAGGTCGTACGGCACGTGCAGCAGCGAGCACGACGTGCTCACCGCGACGGTCGCACCGGTGCCGCGCAGCCGCTCCAGCTGCCCGGTGGCGCGCGCCGGGTCGGTACGCCAGACATCCCGCCCGGATACCACGCCGGCGACGATCACCTTGCCCCGCAAGGCATCCAGCTCGTCCGGCAGCTCGCCACGAACCAGGTCCAGGCCGATCGCCTCGACCGGAGCGGCGGCCAGCACCGGCAGCGCCTCGCCCAGCGCACCGAAGTACGAGGCGACGAACAGCGCGGGCCGGTGCGCCAGCCCGCCGAGCCGCCGGTACGCGGTGGCCGTCGCGGCCAGCTCGTCCGCGCTCCGGTCCGCGACCAGCGCGGGCTCGTCCAGCTGCACCCAGCCGACCCCGGCGTCGGCCAGCGCGCCCAGGATCTGCTCGTACGCCTCCAGCACGGCATCGAGCCGGGACAGCGGGGCGAACCCGGCGGGCGCGTCCGCGGTCGGCTCGGACAGCAGCAGGAACGTCACCGGCCCGAGCAGTACCGGGCGGGTCTCGACGCCGAGCGCCCGTGCCTCGGCGTACTCGGTCAGCGGCTTGCTCGGGTCGGCCCGGAACCCGGTGTCCGGCCCGATCTCCGGCACCAGGTAGTGGTAGTTCGTGTCGAACCACTTCGTCATCCGCAACGGCGCGAGCCCGGCGGCGCCGCGGCCGGCGGCGAACGCGGTGTCCTCCGGCGTGTCCCGCCGGTACCGCTCGGGTACCGCGCCGAGCAGCAGCGCGGCGTCGAACACGTGGTCGTAGTCGGAAAACGTGTTGGACACCTGGCCCGCCAGGCCGCGCCGGGCGAGGTCGGTCCAGGTCTCAGCGCGCAGCCGGCGGCCGGTCTCGCGCAACTCGGCGAGGCCGGCCCGACCGTCCCAGTACGCCTCCATCGCCCGCTTCAGCTCCCGCCGCGGCCCGATCCGCGGGTACCCGAGGATCGTCGCCGCCGGGAACTCCGGCGTGCGGGCGCCGGGCTCGGGTACCGGCGGGGTGACTGGCTGCGGCACGGCTGGCTGCGGCACGGGTGGCTGCGGCATGGGAGATCTCCTCGGGCCTCGCGAAGTACGGGTCCGGGCAGGCTAGCCAGCCGCGCCACCCGGCCGGTGGATCAATTTGCGATACTTATCGCTGGTGACGGAGGTGGGAGGAGTGATGGCGCGGCTGCCGGCACTGCGGGACGTGCGTTGCTTCGTCACCGTGTCCGAGCTGCGTTCCTTCTCCGCCGCGGCCCGCTCGCTCGGCCTGTCCCAACCGGCGATCAGCCAGGCGGTCGGCCGGTTGGAGCGGGTGCTCGGCTGCCGGCTGCTGGAGCGCAGCAGCCGGTCGGTGCGGTTGTCGGCCGCCGGCGAGGCGCTGCTGGCACCAGCCCGTTCGGTACTGACCGAGGCCGGCGCGCTCCTCTCCGCAGCCGACCGGTGGACGGCCGCGCCGGGCCCGACGATCACGCTTGCTTATCCACCGATTCTCGGCACGTTCGCGGCCCGGGTCGCCCGGCGGCTGACCCGCCGGCAGCCCGGCGCCGAGGTGCTGCTGCGCTCCGCCGGCCAGCGGGAGGCCACCGAACTGGCCGCGGCCGGTACCGTCACCGCGGCGATCCTCACCGCGCCGGTGCCGATCCAGCTGACCGCGATCCCGCTGTTCACGGTGGCGGTCGACCGGCTCGCGGTACCGGCCGGCGACCCGCTCGCCGGCCGCCGCGCACTGGGCCTGTCGGCGCTGGCCGGCCGCCGCGTGCTGGTGCCGGCACGGCGCCCACCGGGCGGCCCGTGGCCCGCGCTGGTCGCGGCGCTGCCACCGCGCAGTCCGTACCCGGCCGCCGACGACCTGGAGGACCCGTCGGCGGCGCTGGATCTGGTCGCCGCCCGGATCGCGCTGCTGCCGCTGCCGAGCCTGGTCGCCGACACCGTGCGGCGTCCGGACGTCCGGTTCGTACCGCTGGCGGATCCGCCGCCGCCGCTGCGGTTCCGCCTCGCCTGGTCGAACGACACTCCCGACCCGGCGGTCCTGCTGCTCGCCCAGTCCGTGCAGCAGCTCCTGCAGACCCGCTGAGCCGCCGGTACGGGCGGGGCGCGGGCACCGATCGGGTCGGCGGCGGCGGCCGAGTCGTACCGCGACCGGCACGAACGGTTGGTGCCGATGGGTCGGCAGGACGATGGTGGCCAAACACGACACGCCATAACGTTCCGGAGTCGGTCGCCTACACGTCCTGGGCGACCATCGACCGCCCCGGAGATGGCCATGACGCCGCAGAACACCGTCCCGATCCCCCGACACCGACGACTCCGCCGGCTGGTACTGGCCCTTGCCGCCTCGACCGCCCTCGGCCTCGCCGGCTGCGGCCCCGCGACACCGAACGAACCGGCACCGTCCGACAGCGCCGCCTCGGCGGGCGCGCCGACCACCGCGCCGGCCACCGAGTCGACCGGAACAGCGGCGTCGCCGACGTCGACCGCCGCCGCACCGACCCCGTCACAGCAACTCCGTACACACGCGCCGGCGGCCCGGCCCACCACCGCGGCGGCCCGGCCCACCGCACCGCAGACCCCCGCCGCCTGCGGCAGGGACTACTACCGCAACTCGGACGGTCGCTGCGTGCACCGGCCGGTCACCGCGCCGGCCGCACCGCCGGGTGCGACCGCGAAGTGCAACGACGGCACGTACAGCTACAGCCAGCACCGGCAGGGAACCTGCTCCGGCCACGGCGGCGTCGCGGTCTGGCTGTAGCCGATCTATCTGTCCACTGTGGACTGGCCGGTCGTGATGGCTGGCCCGTGCCGGCTCGCTGAGCCCGGCGCCAGCGTCCGTCAGGTGGCGGCGCGTCGGGCGATGAGCAGCTCGACGCCGTCGAGGATGCGGGCCAGGCCGAAGTCGAGCGCCTGGTCGCTGCCGCCCTGCTGGACGGTCGCGTCGAGGGCGGCGGTGAGTGCCGGGTAACGATCCCGGTGCTCGCGCAGCACCGCGGCGACGCCCTGCTGCAGGTTCTGCTCCGGGCTCGCCGCGCCGGCAGCCGCGTCCTGCTGCGCGATCGAGCGGACGTGGCCGATCAGCGTCGCGGCGACGTCGAGCTTCTCGCTACCGGTCAGGCCGGTGCCGGCCAGCCGGGCGCAGGCGACCTCCATCCAGGACAGCTCGTTCGGGCCGACCGGCCGCGGGCCGACGGTGGTGGCCAGCGCCCACGGGTGCCGCAGGTACCCGGCGAAGACGTGCCGGGCCCACTCCCCCAGCGCCGGCCGCCACGGCCCGGCCGGCAGCTCCGGTGCGGAGCCGAGCGCGACCTCGGTCATCAGCGCGATCAGCTCGGCCTTGCCCGGAACGTACCGGTACAGCGCCATCTTGGTGACGTCCAACGCCTCGGCGACGCGCTGCATGGTGACCGCGGTCAGGCCCTCGGCGTCGGCCAGCTCGATGCCGGCGGCCGCGATCCGGTCGTGCGTGAGCGTCGGCTTCGGGCCACGCCGGCCGGCGGGCGGCTGGTCCCAGAGCAACGCGAGCGAGTCCTTGCGTACCGCCATCGGCTTCCTCCCTGCCGTCGAACTGCCCTGCCGTCGAACTGCCACTCAACCAGTTCCGGGATCCCTCTTGCCCGCGGGCCAGATCTGTGTCTATTGTAATCTGTATCCAGAGGAAACAGTTGAGGGAGTGGTTATGGCAGCGGCACTGAACGGCTATCGCGTCCTCGTCTCCGGTGCCGGCGTCGCCGGTCCCGCGCTCGCCTGGTGGCTCGCCCACCACGGCGCCGAGGTCACCGTGGTGGAGAAGGCGCGCGCGCTGCGGGAGAGCGGCTTCGCGGTCGACTTCCGCGGCCCGACCCACCTCGGCGTGCTGGCCCGGATGGGCGTGCTGGACGAGCTGCGCGCGGTGCAGACCCACGGCAACGCGATGTGCAGCGTGGACGAGCAGGGTCGGGAGATCTTCACCCTGCCGGCCGAGTTCACCGGCGGCGAGCTCGAGGTGTACCGGCGTGACCTGTCCCGGGTGTTCTACGAGCACAGCCGCGGCAGCTGCCGGTACCTGTTCGGCGACGAGATCGTCGAGCTGACCGACGCCCCCGACGGCGTGCGGGTCAGCTTCGCCGGCGGCGACACCCAGCGCTACGACCTGGTCGTCGGCGCGGACGGGCTGCACTCGGCGGTGCGCCGGTTCGCGTTCGGCCCGGAGTCACGGTTCGTGCGCCACCTCGGCTACCACATCGCCGGGTGGGAGCTGCCCAACGACCTCGGCGCCGACCGCACCTCCCGGCAGTACAACCAGCCGGGGCGGATGGCGAGCGTCGCGGCCGACCTGCGGGTCGCCGACACCGCCGGGGTGATGGCCGTCTTCCGGTCCGGCCCGGCGAGCGTGGGCTGGCACGACCGGGACGCGCAGAAGGCGTTCGTCACCGCGGCGCTGGACGGGATGGGCTGGCACGTACCCCGGCTGCTGGCCGGTCTCGCCGACGCCGACGAGCTGTACTTCGACGCCATCGCCCGGGTGCACGCGCCGCACTGGACCGCCGGGCGGGTCGCGCTGCTCGGCGACGCCGCGTGGGGAGTCACCCTCGGCGGGATGGGCGTGGGCACCGGCGTGGTCGGCGCGTACGTGCTGGCCGGCGAGCTGGCCGCGGCGCGCGGCGCGCACGTCCCGGCGCTGGCCGCCTACGAGCAGCGGATGCGGCGGTTCGCCGGGCGCTGGCAGCGCGGCGCGCAGCCCGGCCGGTTCCTCGCCCCGGCGACCCGGTACGGGCTGGCACTGCGCAACGGCATGTTCGCCAACCGGGTGGTGCGCAAGATGATGCTGTCCGGCACCCGGTCGCTCGCCACCGACGCCGGCCTGCCCGACTACGCGCCCGCGTCGATCGGCTGACCGCCGATGCCGAGGCGCCCGCGACGGTCAGCCGTGCCGCGGCCGGTCGCCCGCACCCGGCCCGGTGCGCCGGGCCCCGGACGGCGCCGCCGGTCGTAGCCCGGGCCGCACCCGGCGAACCACACCATCTGGACATTCGGTCCGGCACTGCCTACCGTGTGAGAAACCGATTTCTCACAGTCAGCGCGGCCGAGGAGATGATGGCGATGGACGGTGGGCTGTCCCGCAGACGGTTCGTGGTGGGGGCGCTGGCGCTGCCGCTGGCGGCGGTCGCGGCACCGCGCGCGGCGACCGCCGGGTCCGGTGCCACCAGGGCGATGTCCGGGTTGGTCGAGCCGGACTCGACGTTCTTCGGCACGGTCGACCTGCCGTACGCGGCGCAGCTGCAGACCGGCAGCGACGGCGACCTGTGGCCGGGCGCGTGGGCCGACGACGACGCGCTGTACGCGGCGAACGGGGACGGCCGTGGTTTCTCCGACCAGCCGTCCGCCGATCTGGTCGCCAACCGCATCACCGGTACGCCCGGCGACCAGCTGACCGGCACCCGGCTCGCGGCGGGCGACGCGATCTGCCCGGTGTGGTCGGATCCGGCAAGCTACAACCGCAAGCCGACCGGGATGCTCGCGATCGACGGCAACGGCGACGGCGCCGACGAGCTCTACCTCGCGGTCCAGGACCTGCGGTACGGCGACGGCGCCTTCGACGACGCGGCGGCGGCGAGCGTCGCGGTCTCCACCGACCACGGCGTCACCTGGACGCACACCGACACGCCGATGTTCACCGACCACGTGTTCACCACGGTGTTCTTCCTCGACTTCGGCAAGAGCAGCGAGCACCGCAGCGTGCTCGGCGCCGCCGACGCCGGCTACGCCTACGCGTACGGGTTGGACGGCAACTGGCGCACCTCGTACGTGCACAGCGTGCCGGACCCGGTCGACCTGTACCTGGCCCGGGTGCCGATCGGCTCGATCACCGACCGGTCGAGCTGGCAGTTCTGCACCGGCGTCGACGCGAACGGGCGGCCCGGGTGGTCGAGCGACATCGGCGCGCGCTCGGCGGTACTGCACGACGAGCGGCGGCTGTACCCGACGATCAGCCAGAACCCGAAGAACGGGCCGACCGACCTGTCGGTGCTTGCCCAGGGCAGCGTGCTCTACCACCCGGCGCTGGATCGCTACCTGTACACCTCGTGGACCGAGTACACGTTCGAGTTCTACGAGGCGCCGGCGCCGTGGGGGCCGTGGACACTGTTCCTGCACAAGGACTTCGGGCCGTACCCGTGGTGGGGGTCGTCGCCCGGCCCGAAGAACGGCGGCTACGCGACGACGATCCCGTCGAGGTACGCCGCGGCCGACGGGACGTCGATGTGGGTGCAGTCGAACTGGTTCGTGGGCGCCGACAACGGCCCGACCAACTACGACTTCTCGCTGCGCGAGCTGCGCCTGACGCCCTGGCGGGACACCACCCCGGGCAACCCGCGGGACGCGAGCGTGAACCTGGCCCGTACCGCGCCGGGCACCGTACCGATCGACCGGACCGCGCACTACGGCCGGCTCGGCGTGCTCAACGACGGCGACCCCACCGGCAGCGAGGACTCCTGGAACGGCACCGCCGCCGACACCGACCAGTGGGGGTACACCTGGCCACGGGCCTACTCGCTGAACCGGGTCGTCTACACCACCGGCGCCGTGTTCGCCGACGGCGGCTGGTTCGGCGCCGACCTGCGGGTGCAGGTACGCCAGCAGCACGCCTGGGTGGACGTCACCGGGGTGAGCGTCGACCCGGCCTACCCGTACTCCGCCGACGCGGGGGCCAACGTCGCCTACACGTTCCGGTTCGACGACACCTGGGGCGACGGGGTACGCATCGTCGGCACGCCCGGCGGAGCCGAGCACTTCACCTCGATCGCCGAGCTGGCCGCGTACTTCGACTGAGCCGCAACGCAGGCCGGCGCGGGTGCCAGGCACCCGCGCCGGTGTGGGCCCGCCGCCGGGAGGGTGGCGGCGGGCCGGTCACTTGAAGCCGGAGGTCTTGATCGACTCGACGATACGGCGCTGGAAGATCACGAACAGCCCCAGCGTCGGCAGCGCGGCGATCGTCGACGCGGCGAGGCTGAAGTTCCAGTCCGCGGCGTGCTGCTGCTGGAACGCCGCGATACCCACCTGGACCAGGGACAGGTCGGTGCTGGTGGTGACCACCATCGGCCACAGGAACGCGTTCCAGTTGGCCAGGAAGAACAGCACCGCGAGCGCCGCGAACACCGGGCGCGACAGCGGCAGGATGACCTTCCAGTACACCCGCCAGTAGCCGCAGCCGTCGACGATCGCCGCCTCCTCCAGCTCCTTCGGCAGCGACAGGTAGAACTGGCGCAGCAGGAAGATGCCGAACGCGTTGAAGATCGACGGGATGATGATCCCCGCGTAGCTGTCCAGGATCCCCAGCGTGTGCACGATCAGGAACAGCGGCACCAGGATCACCGGGAACGTGATCAGCAGGGTGGAGAAGATCAGCACGAACAGCGTGTCCCGGCCCGGGAACCGCAGCCGGGCCAGCGCGTACGCGGCCATCGAGTGGAAGAACAGCGCCACCACGGTGACCACCACGGCCACGATCAGGCTGTTGAGCAGGTAGCGCGGGAACGCCACCTGGGTCAACACGTACGAGAAGTTGTGCAGCGTCGGGTGCGCCGGCAGCAGCGACGGCGAGAACACGTCGTCCGGGGTGCGGAACGAGCCGGACAGCATCCACAGCAACGGGAACACCGCCGCCACCGCGAGCACCAGCGCGACGGCGAACCGTACCCAGCCGCTCCTGGTGGTCCTGGCCCGGGCGGGACGTGTCGGCGCCGCGGGCGTCGTGTCAGTCGCGGGCATCGTTGAACCGACCTCCCCGGGTGAGCGCGAACAGGCCGACCGACCACACCAGCAGGATCGCCACGATGAACGCGCCGATCGCCGACGCGTAGCCGTACTCGCCGTAGACGAACGCCTGCTCGTAGATGTAGTAGATGATCAGCGAGGTGGAGTTGGCCGGGCCGCCCGAGGTCATCACGTAGATCAGGTCGATGCCGCCGGTGAGCATCGAGACCGTCGAGGTGAGCAGGATGAAGAAGCTGGTCGGCTTCAGCAGCGGCCAGGTGATGTGCCGGAACTGCTGCCACACGCCGGCCCCGTCGATCGTGGCGACCTCGTAGTACTCCCGCGGGATGTCCTGCAGCCCGGCGAGGAAGATGAGCATGTAGTAGCCCATGGCGAACCAGATGGTCACCGCGACGACCATCCACAACGCGAGGTGCGGGCTGCCCAGCCAGCTCGGCGAGCTGATCCCGAAGAACCCCAGCACCCGCACCACGAAGCCGGTCTGGTCGGTGAGCATGAACTTCCAGATCAGGCCGATCACCACCAGGCTGATCACGTTCGGTGCGAAGAACGCCCCGCGGAACAATCCGACCAGCGGGAACTTCTGCCGGATCAGCAGCGCCAGCGCCAGGCTGACGACGAACAGCCCCGGGATGAGCACCACCAGGTAGAGCAGGGTGGTCTTCAGGCTGCCGAGGAACAGCGGGTCGGCGAACATCCGCCGGTAGTTGTCCAGCCCGATGAACGTGTAGCCGCCGAACCCGTCGACCTGGAAGAAGCCGAGCACGATGCAGACCACCATCGGCAGGCCGACGAACAGCGCGAGGCCCAGCACGTCCGGCGCGAGGAACAGCCCGGCCGCGAGCCGTTCCCGGCCGCGGCGGCTCAGTCGCGGGGTGGTACGGGTCCTCGACGCGCCACGCGCCGACCGTCGTTCCCCTACGGCGAGACCGGTCACAGGATCTTCACCCCCCGGTAGCTGGTGAGGTAGGCGTCGATGGTGTCGCTGGCGAGCCTGGCCTGCGCGGCCGGATCGGCGCCGGCGAACTCGCACTGCTGGATCGCGTCCGAGATCGCCTTGTACACCACGGGCGGGTAGCGCGGTTCGCCCCGGCCGGTCGGGAAGATCTCGTCGGCGAACTTCTTCATCACCGGATGGTCGTACCCGCCGGCCTTGCGGCCCGCCGCGAGCGCCGAGGCGCGGGGCGCGATGTCGCTCTTGGCCACCGTGCACCAGTCGACGACCCGCTGGATCGACTCCTGCTCCATCGAGCCGAGCGCCCAGACGCAGAACTTCGCCGCGGTCTCCGGGTCCTTGCCGCGCGCGTTGGCCACGAACGCCCACCCGCCCAGCGCGGTACGGGGCGTGCCGCCGGCCGGCGTCGGCAGCGGGATCACCCCGTACCGGTACTTCGGCTTGCGGTACTTGAACGCCGCCACGGTCCAGATGCCGCTCAGCGACATCGTCGCGTACCCGCCGCCGAGGCCGGCGACCGCGTCGCTGTCGGGTACCGGGGAGGTGCGCGGCGCGATGCCGGTCTGGATGCAGTCCTGCCACAGCTTGAGCGCCGCCTTGGCGCCGGCCGAGTCGAAGCCGGAGTGGCCGTGGCTGACCGCGTCGGCGCCGGTCTGCCACAGGAACGGGTACCAGGTGAAGTTCTGGTAGTAGCCCTGCAGGTTGGGCAGCATGATCGGTGGCGCCTTGCGGGTCCTGAGCTTGTCGCCGAAGTCCAGCAGCTGGTCCCAGGTGCGGGGCAGGTCAGACTCGGCCAGGTGCGCCTTCTCCATCGCCTGCTCGGAGTAGAACATCGCGAGCGGCTCGATCTCCATCGGCAGCCCGTACACCTTGCCGTCGGCGGTGCGGGTGGCCATGTTCGGCGCGAAGAAGTCCTTGACCGCCGCCGGCTCCATGTACGGGGTCAGCTCGGCCAGCACGCCGCCGTTGTAGTAGCGGGCGAAGTCACCGGGCGAGAGCAGGAAGATGTCCGGCCCCTCCCCCGCGGCGAACGCGGTGGCGAGCTTCGGGTTGCCGAGCACGGTGACGTACTCCAGCCGGATCTTCGTCTCGTGCTGCGCGTTCCAGTCGTCGACCATCTTGCTGAACCACTGGCTCTGCTTCACCACGTCCGGCGAACCGCCGACCGGGGTCGGCGCGTAGAACTGCCAGAACACCAGTTCCTTGCGGCCCGAGGCGGACGAGCCGCACCCGGACAGCAGTGCCGGCGCGGCGAGCGCACCGGCGCCGGCGCCGAACAGCGACCGGCGGCTGATTCCCATCCTCAACACACCTCCAGTGCGTCCGCGGTCAGCTCGTCGCCCGGGGTGCCGCCCGGTTCACGCTGGTACCACCAGGCGGTGGAGGCGATGTCGTCGGTCAGCGGCAGGTACCGGCCGCCGGAGCGCCAGCCGAGCGCCTGCACGGTGACCGCCAGGTCGGTGCCGAACCGGATCGGGTCGGGCAGGTGGAACCGGTACATGCCGAACCGCTGCTGGCTGTCGTACAGCCCGTCGGGTCGGATCACCTGCGGCAGCCCCAGGTACGGGGTGGTGAACGTGGTGTAGCCCGAGCCGGGCACGTCGAAGTTCCATGCGCCGCCGAAGTAGTCCTCGGTGCCGGTGCCGCAGATCGTCGGGAACTCGTCGTCGCCGCGGTCCGAGTCCCCGTCCAGATAGAACTTCAGCTCCCCCTCGCCCCACCAGCCGCTCGAGTTGACCCCCCAGGCGAGGTAGGTACCGACGTAGTGGCCGGAGCCGTGCACGCCGGTCACGATCGGGTGCACCTCGCGGTACGGCAACGGGTTGCTGCGGTGGAACTGGGTGTGCAGGTAGCCGGCGTCCGCGTCGACCGCGTCGAGTTCGTAGTCGAGCTGGAAGTAGACGACCGCCGGCTCGGCACCGACGTTCGAAAGGGTCAGCCGCGCGGAGCGACGAAACGGCATCTCCCAGTAGCTGTTGAAGCCGCCGTGCGGGTTGACCGCCACCGGCACCGACGACACCTGGGCGAACCGACCCCAGCCGGAACAGAAGAAGTCGCCCACCGGCGTCTCGATCGCCGGCACGTCGGCGTCGTCCCAGGTGATGCGCAGCAGCAGGGAACGCCAGTTGTCCCGGTGGGTGGTCAGCCACAGGTGCCGGATCGTCGCCGGCCCCTCGATCTCGCCCAGTACGGCCGTGGCGCCGGCGGCGATCTCGATGCTCGGCGACACCTTCCAGCCGCGGCCGAGATCGCGCGCGGCGTGCGCGCCGGTGCCCTCGGTGGCCCGGCCCCCGGCGCCGGGTGCGCCGGTCGGGTTCTCCGGACTGATCGACCGGGACCGGCCCGCGGTGAGTCGGGCGATCCCGGCCGTTCCTTGAGTGGTCATGATGTCCTCCGCGCCCGCCACGGCGGTCCGCTGATCTGCTCGGCGTCCCGCTGGCGCGGTCCGCTGATCCGCTCGGCCTCCCGCTGCGCGGTCCGCCCTGTCGCAAGAAACCGATTTCTCGTAAGGTAGGGCGAGGCTCCCCGGCAGTCAAGTGCCGGCCCCGGCCCGTCGACGCCGGGGCAGGCGACACCGGGTGTGCGGCACCCCGGCGCGCGATGGAGGACGATGATGGCCATGCCGACCATCTACGACGTGGCCCGCCACGCCGGCGTCTCGCCGGCGACCGTGTCCCGGGTGCTGAACGGGAGATCCACAGTGGACGCCGGGCTGCGGGACCGGGTCAACGCCGCCGCGGCACAGCTCGGCTACCGGCCCAACTCACTCGCCCGCAACCTGCGCCGCAGCACCACCAACCTGTGGGCGGTGGTCATCTCCGACATCAACAACCCGTTCTTCACCGCGCTGGTGCGCGGCGTCGAGGACGTCGGCCAGGGCCTCGGCTACTCGGTGGTGCTGTGCAACTCCGACGAGAACCCGGACAAGGAGGCCGACTACCTGCGGGCGCTGCTCGCCGACCAGATCTCCGGGTTCATCGTCTCGCCCACCAGCCGTACCGAGAACCTCGCCGCGCTGCACGAGGCGGGCCGCGCCGTCGTGGCCATCGACCGCCGGCCCCGCAACCTCGCCGTCGACACCGTCCTGGTAGACAACGAGCACGGCGCCCGGGAGGCCACCACCCACCTGATCGAGCAGGGATTCCGCCGCATCGCGTGCATCACCGGCCCGGCCCGGCTCAGTACCGCCAGCCGGCGGCTGCGCGGCTACCGGTCGGCGCTGCGGGCCGCCGGGATCGAACCGGACCCGGCGCTGGAGCGGCACGCCGACTTCCGGCAGCGCGGTGGGTACACCGCGATGGCCAACCTGCTCGCGGCCAGGCCGGCGCCGGACGCGGTCTTCGTGACCAACAACCTGATGACCGTCGGCGCGCTGGAATGCCTGGCGGACAACGACATCCGCATCCCGGACCAGGTCGGCGTGGTCGGCTTCGACGACGTACCGTGGGCGACGTTCATCCGGCCGCCGCTGAGCACGGTCACCCAGCCGACCTACGAGCTGGGCCGCACCGCCGCCACCCTGCTCAAGGCCCGCATCGACGACCCGGACCGGCCACCGGAAACCGCCACCCTGCACACCACGCTGCACGCCCGGGCCAGCTCGCGACGCCCCTGACGGTGCGCCGCGCACCCCGGCCGGGACACCTGTCGTAGCCTCCCTGCGGGGGGGGGTGAGTGCGATGGTCGACGTGCCGGGACACCACGAGCCGCACGACACCAGTTCGCTCGGGCAGCGGTTGAACTGGTTGCGCGCCGGCGTGCTCGGTGCGAACGACGGGATCGTCTCCACCGCTGGGCTGGTCGTCGGCGTCGCATCGGCGACCGCCGCACGCGGCCCGATCCTGACCGCCGGCCTGGCCGGGCTCGCCGCCGGCGCGGTCTCGATGGCGCTCGGCGAGTACGTGTCGGTATCCAGCCAACGTGACACCGAACGAGCCCTGCTCCGTCAGGAACGTCGCGAGCTGCGCGAGGACGCCGACGCCGAACTCGCCGAGCTGGCCGCGATCTACCAGGCGAAGGGGCTCCGCCCGGAGACCGCCGAGCAGGTGGCGAGGGAGCTGACCGAGCACGACGCGTTCGCCGCCCACGCCGAGGCCGAGCTGGGCATCGACCCGGAGGCGCTCACCAACCCGTGGCACGCGGCGCTCGCCTCGGCGATCTCGTTCACCGTCGGCGCGTTGCTGCCGCTCGCCGCGATCCTGCTGCCGCCGCAACCTCTGCGCGTTCCCGTCACGTTCGCCGTGGTGCTGGTGGCGCTCGCCGTCACCGGTACGGTCGCGGCGAAGCTCGGCAGCGCGCCCGCCGGACGGGCCGCGATCCGGGTCGTCGTCGGCGGCGCGATCGCCATGGTGGTCACCTTCGTGATCGGCCACGCGTTCGGCACCACGACCGGCTGATCGGCCGACGTCACGCCTGCTGGTGCGGCCCGTACGGCACCGCCACCGCCGTCGCGCCACCAGCACCGGTTGCCAGCTCAGCGGCCGCGGAAGGTGGCCCGGTAGGCGGACGGCGAGGTGTGCAGCGTGGTGGCGAGATGCGCGCGCAGCGACGCGGCGGTACCGAAACCGGCCTGTGCGGCGACCCGGTCCACCGGCAGGTCGCTGCCCTCCAGCAGCTCGCGGGCCCGCTCCAGCCGGCGCTGCAGCAGCCACTCCCCCGGCGCGACCCCGACCTCGGCCCGGAACCGCCGGGTGAAGGTACGCACGCTCATCGAGCCACGCCGGGCCAGCTCGGCGAGCGGCAGCGGTCGGTCCAGGTGCGCGAGCGCCCACTCCCGTACCGCCGCGGTGGAGGTCTCGGCCACCGCCGGCACCGGCTGCCGGATGAACTGGGCCTGGCCGCCCTCGCGGTGCGGCGCGACGACGGTGGCCCGGGCGACCTCGTTGGCGACGGCGGCACCGTGGTCCCGGCGGACCAGGTGCAGGCACAGGTCGACGCCGGCCGCGGCGCCCGCCGAGGTGAGCACGTCGCCCTCGTCGACGTAGAGCACGTCCGGATCCAGCCGTACCGCCGGGAACAGCCGGCGGAAGCTCTCCGCGTACCGCCAGTGCGTGGTCGCCCGCCGCCCGTCCAGCAGGCCGGCCGCGGCCAGCACGAACGCACCGGTACAGATGGAGGCGAGCCGGCTGCCCGGCCGGCGCCTGGCCAGCGCGGTGGCGAGCTCCGGCGACAGCCACCCGGTCTCGTCGGTGGCGTCGGGCGCGTGCGCGGCCGGCACCACCACCGTGTCGGCGGTGCGCAGGGTGCCCGGGCCGCGCTCGACCACGATCGGGAAGTCGGTGTCGGTACGCACCGGGCCGGGCACCAGCGTGCAGGTGACCACCCGGTACAGCGGGGTGCCGGCGGCCGACCGGGCCCGCCCGAACACCTGGTGCACCAGGCCGAGATCGAGCAGCTCCACCCCGTCGCGGACCAGCACGACCACCCGGTGCGGCCGTTCGGATGCCCGCCCCGCGTTGCTGACCATGGCCCGATCCTTGCACATGATGGCTGTCAGGCCAATCGTCGGTCCGGCCGCCCCGGTCCACGCTGGGGTCATGGACGGGATGCAGCAGGGAGGTTCGTGGTGAAGATCCTGTGGGTGTCGGCGCATCCGGAGCCCCGGTCGCTGACCGGCGCGTTGCGCGCCGAGGGGCTGCGCACCCTCGCCGAGGCGGGGCACGAGCACCGGGAGTCCGACCTGTACGCGATGGGTTTCGACCCGGTGGTGCGGGGCAGCGACTACCCCGCCGAGCCCGCCGGCGCCCGGCTGGACGTCGCCGGAGCATCCCGCCGCGCGTACGACTCGGGTACGTTGCCGGCCGAGATCCGTGCCGAGCAGGACAAGCTGCGTTGGGCGGACACGGTGGTGGTGCAGTTCCCCCTCTGGTGGTACGGCATGCCCGCGATCCTCAAGGGCTGGTTCGACCGGGTCTTCGTCAAGGGGTTCGGTTACGGCGTCACCGATCCCGCCACCGGCCGGACCCGGCGGTACGGCGACGGCACGCTCGCCGGCCGCCGCGCCCTCGCGGTGGTCACCGTCGGCGCGCGCGGGCCGAGCCTCGGGCCGCGGGGCATCCACGGCGAGCTGACCGACACGCTGTTCGGCCTGCTGCACGGGACGTTCTTCTACACCGGCATGCGGGTGCTGCCACCGTTGCTGCTCGACGGCGCGAACCGGGTGAGCGCGCGGCGCTACGACGCGATGCGGGCCGAGCTGGCCGACCGGCTGCGCAGCCTGGCCGACACGCCGCCGCTGCCGTACCGGCCGGAGGCCGGCGGCGACTACGACGCCGACCTGGTGCTGCGCGCCGACCTGGCCCCGGGCCGTACCGGCCTCGCCGTCCACCGCGCCACCCCGGACCACCCGGTCCCGCGCCGCGGGACCCCGGACGGTCCGACCCGGGATCGAGGGACGGGCGCGCCCGCGGGTCCCGGCCGGCCGATCGTCGAGCCCGAGAGCGCCGATCTTCCGGGCGCCGGGCCGGCGACGCGGCGCGACGCCGCCCGGTTCGCCGGCTGCCGCTGATCGTCGGCGCCCGCGCGTGGCCGGCGGAACGGCACGGGTGTGGCGCCCGACCCGTTCTCCGGCCGGCTCTGCTTTCCGCAGCGTGGTGGGCGGCGGTCACAATGGCCGCCGGATACCGGATCGTCGGTGGGAGGCCGCGGGTGCGGGTGCGGTGGTGGCGGTGGCCGGCGGCGCTGGCCTGCGTGCTGCTCGCCGCCGGCACGTTGAGCGCCGCGGCCGCCGGTGGCCCACCCCGCGCCTGGCTGGATCGCACCCTGCCGGCGACGGTGCGCGCCACGGCGCTGGTCGCCGCGATGACCCGCGGGGAGAAGCTCGGCCAGTTGCACGGGATCTGGCGCGGCGCCCACCACCGGTACGTGCCGGGCATCCGGCGGCTGGCCGTGCCGCCGCTGCGGATCACGAACGGCCCGGCCGGGGTCGCCGCCGGTGACGACCCGGTGCAGCCGGCGGCGACCGCGCTGCCGGCCCCGATCGCGCTCGCCGCCACCTTCGACCCGGCCGCCGCGCACCGGTACGGGCGGGTGCTCGGCACCGAGACCCGCGCGTCCGGGCACGGGCTGGTGGAGGCGCCGGACGTCAACATCGCCCGGGTGCCCACCGGCGGTCGGGTCTTCGAGTCGTACGGCGAGGACCCCTACCTGGCCGGCCGGCTCGCCGCCGCCGACATCCGCGGCATCCAGTCGACCGGCACGATCGCCGAGGTCAAGCACTTCGCGGCGAACAACCAGGAGACCGACCGGGACACCGTCGACGAGCGGATCGACGACCGCACCCTGCACGAGATCTACCTGACCCAGTTCGAGGCGGCGGTGCGCGGCGGCCGGCCAGGTGCGGTGATGTGCGCGTACCCGCGGATCAACGGCACGTACGCCTGCCAGCACCGCTACCTGCTGCACGAGGTGCTGCGCGGCCAGTGGGGCTTCGACGGGTTCGTCCAGTCCGACTTCGACGCGGCGCACGACCCGCTCGCCGCGGTGGCCGCCGGGATGGACCTGGAGTTGCCCAGCGGACGCTGCTACGGCGCCCCGCTGCGCCGCGCGCTGGCCGCCGGCACGGTGCGCTGGAGCGAGGTGGACGCGATGCTGGTGCGCCGGTTCGCCACCGAGATGCGGATCGGCGTGTTCGACCGTCCCCCGGTCCGCACCGAGCTGCCCACCCGGGCCGACGCCGGCACCGCGCGCCGGCTCGCCGCCGAGGGCATGGTGCTGCTGCGCAACGAGCGACACGCCCTGCCGCTGTCGCCGCGGCTGCGCTCGGTGGCGGTGGTCGGTCCGGCTGCCGGTGCCGCGGTCACCGGGGGCGGCGGCAGTTCGCGGGTGCGCGCCGCGCGGCGCAGCGATCCGGTCGCGGCGATCCGGCGGCGGCTCGGTGCGGCCGCCACGGTCCGGTACGCGCCCGGCGACACCGCCGCCCGCATCCCGGCCGCGGTCGCCGCGGCCCGCCGGGCCGACGTCGCCGTGGTGATGGTCGGCGACGGCCAGACCGAGGGCAGCGACCGGCGCAGCCTCGCCCTGCCCGGCGTGCAGGACCGGCTGGTGCGCGCGGTCGCCGCGGCCAACCCGGCCACCGTGGTCGTGGTCAAGAGCGGCGGCGCGGTGTTGCTGCCCTGGCACGACGAGGTGCCGGCGATCCTCGACGCCTGGTACCCGGGTGGGCAGGACGGCGCCGCGGTGGCGGCGGTGCTGTTCGGCGACGCCGAGCCAGGCGGTCGGCTGCCACTCACCTTCCCGGCAGCCGACTCCCAGGTGCCCGCACACGAGCCCGGGCAGTACCCGGGGGTGGGCGGCACCGTGCGCTACTCGGAGCGGCTGCTGGTCGGCTACCGGTGGTACGACGCGCGGCGGGTGGCGCCGCGGTACCCGTTCGGGTTCGGGCTGTCCTACACCACCTTCGCGCTGTCCCGGCCGACCGTGGCCCGGCACGAGGCCGGCGCCACCGTGCGGGTCGAGGTCGGCAACACCGGCGCCCGGCCCGGTACCGAGGTGGTGCAGGTGTACCTGGGGTTCCCGGCCGGTGCCGGGGAACCGCCGCGGCAGCTGGCCGGGGTCGCCCGGGTGCGGCTCACGCCCGGCGAGCACCGCACGGTCGCCGTACGGTTGCCGCCCCGCGCCTTCCGCGTCTGGGACACCGCGGCTCAGCGCTGGCGGCCGGCGCCCGGCCGGTTCCGGGTGTACCTCGGCGACTCGTCGGCGCACCTGTCGCTGGCCGGCTCGGTGACCGTTCCCCGGTGAGTACGTTCCCGGAGAGGACGCTGGGAAAGCCGTGTGTTTGCTGTGACTTCGCGACACGGCACCGTCTGCTGTGGTCGATCCGGGCCCGATCGGGCATGCTGGGGTCGTCCCAGCCGATCCGGTGGCGGCGAAGCCGGCCCGACTGTCGACAGCGACGCCGTCCGGCCAGCCCGGGTGGCGGGGGTGCGATGCCACCGGGGGGCGGCAGCGGCAAGTGGTGTCTCCGGGTGGGTGCGGCGGTTCGGGATGCTGCGGCGGTTCGGGATGCAATGGGCGATTGCCCTGACGGCGAGTCCCGATGCCACCACCGCTCGTTGAGCATGAATGTGACCTCGGCCCCGGCGGTTGGCCGCCCGCGGGTCCGGTTTGCGATGATGTCCTACCGTGCCTACGGCCGGGACTGCGGCCGTTGGCACCGCGACGGCTACGGGGGCCGGAGCACGACGGCGTGTGAGGGGCCATGATCACGGGAGGCAACCGGCTGGTGAGTCCGGGAACGCAGATTCCGCGACCGCGAGGTGCCGTTGGTGCGCACCGCGCCGTGCCGCCGCGGGTTCGGCCGACCGGCTGGTGGTTCGACGTCGTGCTGGTCGCCATCTTCGTGGCGATCACCATCCCGCTGATCTTCAACGACAGCCACATCCTCGCCGTCGACACCGCCGCCCTGAACTGGTCGGACAACCACCGCAACGCGCTGAGCTGGTGGACCGGGTACGCGCTGAGCTGCCTGGGCCAGGGTGGTCCGCTGACCTACGGCACGCTGGCTATCGCGGTGTTCCTGGCCTGGCGCCGGCGCACCATCCGGCCGGTGTTCGTGCCGGCCACCGCGTTCCTGCTGACCTACCTGGTGATCGGCCCGATCAAGGTGTGGAGCAACCGCGCCGTGCCGCACCACGGTCCGGTCGAGATGTTCGCCCACCCCTCCGGGCCGTACAGCATGGCCTACCCGTCCGGGCACACCGGCAACGCGATCGTCTGGTACGGCGCGCTGATGCTGCTCATCGGGCCGTACCTGCCGCGGGTCATCTACTGGCTGGTCCGGTTCGGCGCTCCCGCCACGGTCGCAGTCACCATGGTCTACATCGACTACCACTGGCTGACCGACGTGGTCGCGGCGATCCCGCTGGGGCTGTTCCTGAGCCGGGTGCTCTACCGCATCCCGTTCGACACGATCCCGCTACCACCCTGGCGACGGCGCGCCGAACAGCCCAGCGGGATCGAGTCGGAGGAACCACGGCGCAGCCTGCCCGCGCTCGTGCCGGCGTCCTGGGGCCAGCTGGCCGCCGGGCGACGGCCGGGTCCGCTGGCCCGGATCTGGTCCACCACCCGGCCCGCCGGCCCTCCGGTCCGGTCCGACACCCCGGTGCAGCGCCGCCCCGGCGGCGCCGGGCGCGCCGGCCGGCACCCGCACGCGCGCGGCGGCCCGGTCCGGGTCCGCGACGACCACGAGTAGCGGTGACCGCGGGGTGTTCACCCCGCGGTCACCTCGGTGGTTGCGGCTCGTGGGACTCGGTGTGACGGGGCCGGGTGGGTTGTGACGGGGCCGGGTGGGTTGTGACGGGGCCCGGGCGGGTAATGACGGGGCCCGGGCGGGGCCGGGCGGGGCCGGGGGTTGTGCGTGGTCGTTTGGGGTGAGGTCGCCGTAGCGTGGTGCGGGTGACGACTCCCATCGCACCCGAAGAGCTGCCCCGCACGACCGGCGCGCTGCGCGCCTCGGGCCACCGGTACCGCAGCATCCGCACCGAGATTCGCGACAATCTGCTCACCCGGCTGCGCGCCGGGGAGGACCCCTGGCCCGGCATCGTCGGGTTCGACACGACCGTTCTGCCCCAGTTGGAGCGGGCCCTGATCGCCGGGCACGACGTGGTGCTGCTCGGTGAGCGCGGCCAGGGCAAGACCCGGCTGCTGCGCGCCCTGACCGGGCTGCTGGACGAGTGGTCCCCGGTCATCGACGGCGCCGAGCTGGGCGAACACCCGTACCGGCCGGTCACGCCGGCGTCGGTGCGCCGGGCCGACCAGCTGGGCGACGAGCTGCCGGTCGCCTGGCGGCACCGCTCGACGCGGTACGCGGAGAAGCTGGCCACCCCGGACACCAGCGTGGCCGACCTGGTCGGCGACGTCGACCCGGTGAAGGTCGCCGCCGGCCGCAGCCTCGGCGACCCGGAGACCATCCACTACGGCCTGGTACCGCGGGCGCACCGCGGCATCATCGCCGTCAACGAGCTGCCCGACCTCGCCGAACGCATCCAGGTGGCGCTGCTCAACGTGATGGAGGAGCGCGACATCCAGGTCCGCGGGTACAACCTGCGGCTGCCGCTGGACGTGCTGCTGGTCGGGTCGGCCAACCCGGACGACTACACCAACCGGGGGCGGATCATCACACCGCTCAAGGACCGGTTCGGCGCCGAGATCCGGACCCACTACCCACCGACGGTGACCGCCGAGGTGGCGCTGGTCCGGCAGGAGGCGCAGCTGGTCGCCGAGGTACCGGAGACGCTGCTGGAGGTGGTGGCCCGGCTGTCCCGGCTGCTGCGCGAGTCGACCTCGATCGACCAGCGCTCCGGCGTGTCCGCCCGGTTCGCGATCGCCGCGGCCGAGACGGTGTCCGCCGCCGCGCTGCGCCGGGCCGCGCTGACCGGCGAGGACCCGGCGGTGGCCCGCCCGGTCGACCTGACCACGGTGCCGGGCGTGCTGCGCGGCAAGCTGGAGTTCGAGCCCGGCGAGGAGGGCCGGGAGGACGAGCTGCTGCACTACCTGCTGCGCCGGGCGGTCGCCGAGACCGGCCGGGCCCGGCTGGCGGGCCTCGACCTGACCGAGCTCGCGGACGCGGTGTCCGACGGGCACCAGGTGCTCACCGGCGAGCGGGTACCGGCCGGCGAGGTGCTGGCCGCGCTCCCGAAACTCGCGGTGCTGGACGAGCTGGTCAGCCGGCTGCGGCTGCCGGCGGACGCCGGTGACGGGGCCCGCGCGGCCGCCGTCGAGCTGGCGTTGGAACACCTGTACCTGACCCGCCGGCTGGCCAAGCAACCGACCGACGCCGACCCCGACACGGTGGTGTACGGCGGATGACCGGCCGCGTGGCACCCACCACTGCGGTACGGAGGGAGTGGCGATGAGCTCGGATCCGTCGTTTCGGTACTCCCGGTTCCTCGGCGGGCCGGACCCGCTCGCCCCGCCGTACGATCCGCGGGCCGCGCTGGACGCCATCGGCGAGGACGTGCTGGCCGGCGCGTCCCCGTCGGCGGCGCTGCGCGAGCTGCTGCGCCGCGGCCTGGGCGACCGGGCCGGGCTGGACGAGTTGTCCCGCCGGGTGCACGAGCGGCGCCGCGAACTGCGCTCCCGGTACCGGCTGGACGGCACGTTGCGGCAGGTCGACGAGCTGCTGCGGCAGGCGCTGGCGGACGAGCGGGACGCGCTCGCCGCGGAGCGCTCGGACGACGCGCGGTTCCGGGAGATGCAGCTGGACGCGCTGCCGGGCGACACCGCGGGCGCGGTGCGCGAACTCGCCGAGTACGACTGGCGCAGTGCCGAGGGTGCCGCGGCGTACGCCGAGATCCAGCGGCTGCTCGGCCGCGAGCTGCTGGACCAGCGGTTCGCCGGGATCCGGGACGCGATGCGGCAGGTCACCGACGCCGACGTGGCCCGGGTCGCGGACATGCTCGCCGACCTGAACGCGCTGCTCGCCGCGCACGCCCGCAGCGAGCCGGACATCGACCGCCGGTTCGCCGAGTTCATGGACGCCCACGGCGAGTTCTTCCCGGAGCGGCCGGGCAGCATCGACGAGCTCATCGAGTCGCTGGCGCAACGCTCGGCGCAGGCGTCCCGGCTGCTCAACTCCCTGACCGAACAGCAGCGGGCCGAGCTCGCCGAGCTGTCCCAGCAGGCGTTCGGCGATCCTCGGATCGGCGCCGCGCTGTCGCAGCTCGACGCGCAGCTCCAGGCGCTGCGGCCGGACCTCGACTGGTCCGGTGGGGCGGAGTTCGACGGGGACCAGCCGCTCGGCCTGGGGCAGGCCAGCCGGGCGATGGGCGAGCTGGCCGACCTGGACTCGCTGGCCGAGCAGCTGGCCCAGGCGTACCCGGGTGCGCAGCTGTCCGACCTCGACCTGGAGGCGCTGGAGCGTACCCTCGGGCCGCGGTCGGTGGCCGACGCCCGCCGGCTCGCCGAGCTGGAGCAGGCGCTGCGTGCGGACGGGCTGTTCGAGCGCGCCGCCGACGGGTCGCTGCGGCTGTCGCCACGGGCGTTGCGCCGGCTCGGCGAGACGGCCCTGCGGGATGTCGCACGGCAGCTGTCCGCGCGCGGCGGACAGCGCGACACTCGGCTCGCCGGCGCCGCCGGGGAGCCGACCGGCGCCAGCCGCGAGTGGCGCTTCGGTGACACCGAGCCGTGGGACGTGCCGCGCACGCTGGGCAACGCCGTGCTGCGGCGGGCCGCCGACCCGTCCGACGACGCACCGTTCGCGCTGGCCGACGTGGCCATCACGGAGACCGAGGCGCGCAGCCGGGCCGCGGTCGCGCTGTGCGTCGACACGTCGTGGTCGATGGTCGCCGAGGGGCGCTGGGTGCCGATGAAGCGCACCGCGCTGGCGTTGCACCAGCTGGTGCGCACCCGGTTCCGGACCGACGCGCTGGAGCTGATCACGTTCGGCCGGCTCGCCCAGACCGTCTCCGCGGAGGAGCTGGTCGGCCTCGACGGGGCGTACGAGCAGGGCACCAACCTGCACCACGCGCTGCTGCTGGCCGGACGGCACCTGCGCAAGCATCCGGACGCGCAGCCGGTGCTGCTGGTGGTCACCGACGGCGAGCCGACCGCCCGGCTGACCCCCGACGGCGAGGGGCTCTTCGACTACCCGCCGGATCCGGAGACGCTGCGGGTCACCGTCGCCGAGCTGGACCACCTGGCCCGGCTGGGCGCCGCGGTCACCGTGTTCATGCTCGGCGAGGACCCCAGCCTGCGGGCGTTCGTCGACCTGGTGGCGCGGCGCACCGGCGGCCGGGTGGTGAGCCCGGACCCGGACGGGCTGGGCGCCGCGGTGGTCAGCGATTACCTGCGCTCCCGCCGCCGGTCCTGACCAGGACCAGGCCGCCCCGACCCGGCCGGGTCGGGGCGGCCGGCTGGGACCGCGCGGTTCAGGCGGTGAGACCGAAGTGGGTGGCGACGCGCTCGGTCAGGGCCGGTTCGGTGGCGCTGCCGTCGACGGTGATCCACGGTAGGTCGAGTTCACGCAGTTCGCCGGCCAGCCGGTCGGTGAACATCCGGTCCCGGGTGAGCAGGTTGTCCAGCGCCCGTCGCGGATCGCTGGTCCGGCCGGCGATGGTCCACCTACCGCCGCGGTGGTCCAGGGCGCGTTCCCGGAACTGCGGCGTCGGGAGCAGCCACACCGCGTGCGCCCGGTCCGCGAGCAGCGGCGCCACCAGCCGGGGCAGCAGCCGGAAGCCCTCCACGACGATGCCCGGCCCGGCCGGGAACGCGAGCAGGTCGGCGACGATGTGGTCGAACCCCTCCCCCTGGAACCAGTGGAAGGTTTCCAGCATCACCTCGGGGCTGCGGAGCAGCCACCGCTGGTCCATGTCCATCGCGACGAACTCCGCGAGCCGCGGGCTGTCCGCCGGCGTGCTGCGGGCGGCGTGATCGGACATCACGTCGTCGGTGCCGTAGTAGCGCAGCCCGTACCGATCGGCGAGGTGCCGGGCGACGGTCGACTTGGCACCACCGGACCCGCCGCCGATCCAGTACACGTGGCCCAGCCGCTCGGCGATCCCGGCCGCACCGCCCACGCCCGCGGGCGCGGCATCGCCGGCTCCCGGACCGCTCCCGGCGTCACCGGCTCCGGCGGCGGTCACGGCGTCGCCCCGGCGGCCGGCTGGATCAGGTCCCAGCGGTTGCCGTACCGGTCGGTGAACACCGCGACCGTGCCGTACGGCTCGTGCCGGGGCGCCTCGGCGAACCGGATCCCCGCGGCGAGCATCCGGGCGTGCCGGGTGGCGAAGTCGTCGGTGTGCAGGAAGAAGCCGACCCGGCCGCCGGTCTGGTCGCCGATCCTGGCCCGCTGCCGGTCGTCGGCCGCGCGGGCCAACAGCAGCGCGGTACCGGCCGCCTCGCCCGGCGACACCACCACCCACCGCTTGCCGTCGCCGAGGTCGGTGTCCTCGACGAGCCGGAAGCCGAGGTCGCCGACGTAGTGGTCGACGGCGGCGTCGTAGTCGTCGACCACGATCGTCACGAGCGCAAGACGTGCCATCCCGCCATCATGCCCGGCCCCGCCGACGCCCAGCGCTCCCCCGACGCGCAGTGCCCGCCCATGCCCGGTGCTGGTGATGCGCGGGGCTCGGCAACGTTCAGCGGCGGCGGGACAGCAGCCGGCGCAGCAATCCCGGTCGGCTGGCCGAACCGGGCAGCGGCCCGGTGACCACGGGATGACCGGCCGCGCGCCAGGCCTTCGTGCCGCCGCGCACCGACAGCGCGGTACGGCCGAGGGCGGCGAGCCGCTGCGCCGCCTGCCAGGACCTGCCGCCGCTGGTGCAGACGGTGATCAGCTGGCCGGGTGGCAGCCCGCGCACCGCGGCCGGCAGCCGGGACAGCGGCACGTTGCGGGCGCCGGCGACGTGCCCGTTCGCGTACTCCTCCGGGGTCCGGACGTCGAGCACCAGGTCACCGGCCGCCCACGCCGCGGCCGCCACCGCGACGTCGATCTCCTCCGCACTGCCCGCCGGCATCGTTGCACGGTACGCCGAAAGCGACCCGGGACGCGTGCAGGACGTCCATCGGATCTTCACATCGGCGCTCGATACTTCTGGCATGAGGATCAGGCGGGTGCGCGGCTATCTGATCGTGTTCATGATCGGCCTGGTGATCAGCGGGCTGACGGCGTTTCCCCTGGTCAGCGAGTCGCGGTTGCTGGTGACGGTGCTGCACTGGCTGTCGGTGGACACGCTGCTGCCGGGGCCGGCGGCGTTCCTCGCCTCGGTGGCCGACGGGCTGCGCGACGCGGGCGCCCGCTACCCGTACCTCGCGTACGGGACCGACTGGCTCGCGTTCGCACACCTGGTGATCGCGGTGGCGTTCGTCGGCCCGTTGCGCGACCCGGTCCGCAACGTGTGGGTGGTGCAGTGGGGGATGATCGCCTGCGTGGCGGTGATCCCGCTGGCGATGATCGCCGGCCCGATCCGGGACATCCCGCTGTACTGGCGTTTCGTCGACTGCTCGTTCGGCGTGGTCGGCATCGTCCCGCTGCTGCTCGCCTACCGGCACATCCGCCGGCTGGCGAGCCCGGCGACACCCGCCGACCGGTCCGCGGAGCCGGCCGTCACCGCCTGACCGCGCCGGCGCCGCCCGCCACGAGGGGGGCGGACGGCGCCGGTCTCGCGGTCAGCGGTGCGACTGGTACTGGACCACCTGCTGGAAGGTGGGCCGGTTCTGCCAGCCGATCGTCGGGTCGGTGATGCCGCCCAGCGGGTGCTGGATGATCGAGTCGGCGCACCACTGGTCGCCGGCGTCGCAGTCGTCGTCACCGGGGTACACCTGGTCGGCCGGCTCGGCCGCGGCCTGCCGCAGGCTGTCCAGCAGGGCGGTACGGCACCGGGCCAGGTCGCCGCCGCCGCAGAAGGTGGCGCCGAGGCCGCCGGACACCGGCTTGCCCAGTACCGCCCGCAGGTCCTTGTGCACGTAGCTCCACCAGCCGTACTGGAACGACGAGCCCTTGTGGCCCTGCGACTCGCCGATCGAGCTGCCGCCGCCGGTGTCGCCGTTCTGGCCGCCGGACGGCGACTCGTTGATCTGCAGCGCCGTGGCCTGCGCGGCGTACAGCGTGTCACCCATCGCGGGCTGGAACTCGGCCGAGACCAGCAGCGGCCACCAGGCGTCCATGATCCGGATGGTGTCCCCGTCCACGTAGGACTTGTCGCCGGCGCTGGCGGAGACCCGGTGCGAGCCGGCCTGCTGCCAGGCCTTCAGCGCGTCCACCACCGTCGCCAGGTCCGGGTCGGTGACCGGGGCGGTCTCGATGACCTGCAACGCCAGCGGCAGCACGTCCTCGCCGCGCAGGTCGGCGTTGGCCGCGTCCTCCATCGCCTTGGTCAGCTCGGCCCGGCTCACCTTCCGGCCGCTGTCGACCAGCGCCTTGACCCGGTCGTCGAGCAGGTTCGCCCGGTGCACCGGGCCGTCGCCGGGCTGCGAGGTGCCGTAGTCGAGCGCCTGCTTGTTGTTCCAGCTGACGTAGTAGTCCTGGTTGCGCGACTGCGGATGCGCGTCGAACGCGGTGTAGGTCGCGGTGTTGTCGGACGGGTCGAAGCCGGCCCACTCGTACTGCTGCTCCGCCCGGATCGGCAGGTCGAAGTCCACATCGGACGGACGTACCGGGTTGTCGCCGGAGTTGAAGTACGCGGTGTCGGTCGAGTCGACGTAGAACCAGTTGAACGTGTAGTTCACGTCGGCCGCGGCGTGCTGGAAGTCCGACGCCGAGTGGATCGCACCGGGGTCGTTGAACTCCTGGAACCCGATGATCGAGTCCACCTCGTGCTGGTAGCTGGAGCGCAGCGAGGTGAACGCCACCGGCTTGCCGTCGACCGTCGCCCGGGACTGCACCAGCCCGTACTTCGTCCGGTACATCACCAGCTTGTACGAGCCGGCCGCGGTCTGGTCCGCGAGCGTCGGCGACCACGCGTCGTCGCGCTCCAGCCGCTGCATCGCGGTGCACGTGCCGTGGTACAGGTACGACCGGGACGCCTTCGTCGCGGGCGACCCGTCGGCGTTGCACAGCGGTACCGCGTAGGTGTCGGTGATGTCCTGGCCGGCCGAGGTGGCGCTCCACGAGTAGTCCTGGCCGCGGCCGAGCTCGACGTAGAAGCTCAGCCCGGCGAACGCGGCGCCGCGGGCGCTGATGCCCGGCCCCTCCAGCTCCTCCAGCATCAGCAGCTGCGGGGCGTAGTAGCCGGTCTGCGGGCCGAACACGGCGACCGGGTGGCCGCCGTCGGCGTGCGCCGCCGAGACCACCAGCGCGTTGGACATGCCGCGCTTCGGCGAGTTCAGCAGGTCGGACGGCAGCACGCCGTGGTTGTACATGCCGGCGACCGAGCGGTACTTCCGCGGCGCCACGGCGGCCTTCGACACCGCCGAGGAGCCGGCGGAGCCGGTCGGGTCGTACACCAGCTGCTCGGGCGTCACCGAGCCCGGGTCGGGCATCGCCACGCTGGGCGCGTCCGCGCCGGCCCCGCCGTACGGGAACTTCTGGCCGTCGTGCAGGGTCAGCACCGCCTCCGGGTCGTTCTGCTCCCGGAACGCCTGCCACATCGCGTCACCCCGGGCCACCCCGTACTTGGCGTCGAACGCCTGCTTGGCCAGCGCGTTGGTGACCTCGTTGCCGCCGCCGGCGCCGAACAGCGCGCCGATCACCGCGGCGATCGCGACCAGGTCGGTCGGGGCGAAGTGGTCGATGCCGCCGGCGTTGGTGATCGGGTCGACGTGCCCGGTCAGGTCGTACTCGCCGGGGAACGTGCGGGACGAGTACGCCTTGTCGATGTAGGCGTTGACCCCGTCGACGTAGTTGGTCACGTCCTGGTACGCCTGCGCACCGCGGGCACCGGAGTTCGCCACCCGGTCGACCTGGTCCTGCAGGTCCTGTTCGGTGTACGGGGCCTGCCGCCAGAACTGCTGCTCCAGCGCCCGGTTGCCCGGCGCCCCGCCGGCGAAGCCGGTCAGCTCGCCCCGGCCGACGTGCCGGAACAGGTCCATCAGCCACAGCCGGTCCTGCGCCGCGGCGTAGCCCGCGCCGTACTCGGTGCCGGCGCGGGTGGTGCCGTAGACATGCGGTACGCCGGTGGCCTTGTCCCGCACGATGGTCACGTCGTCGCGCGGTTGGATGCTGCTCGCCACCTGGTCGGCCGGTACGCCCAGGGACGAGTCGTTGAAGTAGCTGCCGAGCTTGTCGTCGGTCAGCTGCTGGTAGCCGTTCACCAGGTCGGCGTACTTGCCGAGCTGGTCGTCGGTGTGCTTGGGCCGGGTGCCCAGGGTGCGGTTGAGCAGGATCTGTGCCAGCGTGGCGTTGCCGTTCTCGCCGGGCGGCAGGATGTCGTTGCAGTGCCCCTGGCAGTAGTCGGTGACGGAGTCGGCGGGCGAGTCGGCACCGGCGCTGGCCGGGCCGGCCACCAGCAGCGCGGCCAGGCAGCCCAGCGCACCGACCAGGGACACCGTTCTGCGGGTCGACGGGCGGATTCGAATCATGCGCGATCCCCTCCACGGGTCATCGGCAGGTCGCGAGATTTTCTCGTGTTTGATGATCGCGCCGCGACACAGGACAGACAAGTCCCTGATGCCGGATTTTTTACTTGGCAGTAACCGGCAACCCGATCGCCGACCGGGCCGGCCGGTCCTGCTCAGCCGATCTCGTCGACCAGGTCGGCGATCGAGTCCACCACCCGCGACGGTCGGTACGGGAACCGGTCGATCTCGTCGCGCTGGGTGATGCCGGTCAGTACCAGCACCGTCTCCAGCCCGGCCTCCATCCCGCACAGCACGTCGGTGTCCATCCGGTCGCCGATCATCACCGTGGACTCCGAGTGCGCCTGCACGGTGTTCAGCGCCGAGCGCATCATCATCGGGTTCGGCTTGCCCACGAAGTACGGCTCGACCCCGGTCGCCTTCGAGATCAGCGCCGCCACCGACCCGGTCGCCGGCAGTACCCCCTGCCCGGACGGGCCGGTCGGATCGGGGTTGGTGGCGAGGAACCGGGCCCCGTCGGCGACCAGCCGAATCGCCCGGGTGATCGCCTCGAAGCTGTACGTGCGGGTCTCCCCCAGGATCACGTAGTCCGGGTCGTGGTCGCTGAGCACGTACCCGATCTCGTACAGCGCGGTGGTCAGCCCGGCCTCGCCGATCACGTACGCCGAGCCGCCCGGGCGCTGGTCGTTCAGGAACTGCGCGGTGGCCAGGGCCGAGGTGAAGATCGCCTGCTCGGGTACCGAGATGCCCATCCGGTCCAGCCGGGCCTGCAGGTCGCGGGGCGTCTGCATCGAGTTGTTGGTGAGCACCAGGTAGCGCTTCCCGGAGTCGCGCAGCCGCTTGACGAACTCCTGCGCGCCGGGCACCGGGGAGCCCTCGTGGATGAGCACCCCGTCCATGTCGGTCAGCCAGCACTCGGTGGGCCTGCGTGTGGTCATACCCCATCCTGGCCGATCGGAGCGGGCACGCGGGTGCCGACGCGAGGAAGATCGGCCGGCGGATCCGGCCGGTACCGCGTGTGCGACCATGACCCGCGACGATCATCGGGGCACCGAGGAGGGCACACGTGACGGCAGCGAACGAGGCCGAACTGATCCAGCGGATGTGGTTCGGCACCGTCGAGGAGGCCATCGAGGCGGTCAACGCCGCCGCCACCCTCGGCTTCGGCGTCACCCTGCACAACGAGTCGGTGCCGGACGAGGACGAGGGCACCACCGCCGAGCAGTGGATCGTCGCCCTCTACTCCGAGGCGCCCCTCGCCACCCCCGACCCCACCGAGTAACCCGGGCGCCGTGCGCGCCCGGGCGCTACCCGGTCAGGCGAGTTCGTCGTAGTGCGGGTTGGCGGTGACGCCGACGCCGCGGTGGTCGTCCCAGTGGTACACGTCGCGGCCGGCGACGAACACCCGCAGCGCGCGGCTGGTGACATCCAGCGGGTCGCCGGACCACAGCACGACGTCCGCGTCGCGGCCGACGGCGAGGGTGCCGACCCGCTCGTCCAGGCCGAGCATCCGCGCCGGGTTGACCGTGATCGAGCGCAGCGCGGTCCCGCGGTCCAGGCCCTCCTTCACCGACAGCGCGGCCTGGTAGACCAGGAAGTCGATCGGTACCACCGGGTGGTCGGTGATGATCGCGATCTCGACGCCGGCCCGGTCCAGGATGCCGGGGTTGCGCAGCGAACGCTGCGCCACCTCGACCTTCGACCGGTTGGTGAACAGCGGGCCGATCATCACCGGGATCTGCTTGTCCGCCAACAGATCCGCCAGCAGGTGCGCCTCGGTACCGTGGTTGACCACCAGCCGGTAGCCGAACTGTTCGGACAGCCGCACCGCGGTCGCGATGTCGTCGGCCCGGTGGGTGTGCTGGCACCACGGGATCTCGCCGGACAGCACCCGGGCGAGCGTCTCGTAGGTGGCGTCCCGGTCGAACGGCTTGCCCTCGTCGGCGGCGTGCGCGCGGGCCGCCACGTAGTCCTGGGTGTGCAGGAACGCGTCCCGGATCACCGCGGCCACGCCGAGCCGGGTGGACGGCAGCTTCTTCTGCTCGCCGTACACCCGCTTCGGGTTCTCGCCCAGCGCGCTCTTCACGCTGGCCGGGTCGCGCACCACCATCTCGTCGACGGTGCGGCCCCAGGTCTTGATCGCGGCGGTCTGGCCGCCGATCGGGTTGCCGGAACCGGGCTTGACCACCACCGTGGTGATGCCGCCGGCCAGCGCGTCGGCGAGGCCAAGGTCGGCCGGGTTGATGCCGTCCAGCGCGCGCAGCCGGGCGCCGTTGGGGTCGGTCATCTCGTTGTAGTCGCGGCCCTCCCAGCCGATGCCCTCCTCCCCGATGCCCGCGTGCACGTGCCCGTCGACGAACCCGGGCAGCACCCACTGGCCGGTCGCGTCCACGGTCCGGGCCCCGGCCGGTACGGTCACCTCGCCGGCCGGCCCGACCGCGCTGACGCGGCCGTCCTCGACGAGCACCACGCCGTCGTCGATCGGGTCGGCCCCGACCGGTACGACCCGGCCACCGGTGATCGCCAGCTGTTCCGCCATGAAGTTCTCCCTTCGCCGTCCCCCAGCTTGCCGCACGCCACGTCCGCCGCCGGCGCGGGCCGGCGGATGGCAGGCTGGAGGACATGAGTAGCAGGCGTGGCGTGATCTTCGACCTGGACGGCGTCCTGGTCGACTCCGAGCAGTGGTGGGACGAGATCCGGCGCGGCGTGGTCGCCGAGTACGGCGGCCGCTGGACCGACCAGGCGACCACCGCAATGCTCGGCATGTCCACCCCGGAGTGGGCCCGCTACCTGGTCGACACGCTCGGCGTCCGGCTGGCACCGGAGCGGGCGGCCGGCACGGTGATCGACCGGATGGCCGACCGGTACGCGGCCGGGCCGCCGCTGCTGCCGCACGCCGTCGAGGCGGTCCGGGAGGCGGCGCGGCGGGCGCCGGTCGCGATCGCCACCTCCTCGCCGCCCCGGATCAGCGACGCGTTCCTGTCCGGTACCGCGCTGACCGGCACCGTGCGCGCCGCGGTGTCCTCCGAGCAGGCCGGCGCCGGCAAGCCGGACCCGGCCGTGTACCTCGTCGCCGCGACCCGCATCGACGTACCGGCGGCCGACTGCGTCGCGATCGAGGACTCCAGCAACGGGCTGCGCGCGGCGCTCGCCGCCGGGATGACGGTCGTCGCCGCGCCCAACCCGCACTTCCCGCCGGATCCCGACGTGCTGGCCCGCGCCCCGTACCGGATCGACTCGCTCACCGAGCTGGCGCCCACGCTGGAGCGGATCTGGCCCGCCTGAACCGATCGGCCGACGGCTCGGCCAGCCACCGGAGCCGGTGGGCGCCGCGCGGTTGCGGTCCCGGGTCGACGCGCCGTCAGGGCACGAGGCGGTCCAGGTAGCAGACCGTGGCGATCTTGTGCGAGTCGGTGGCCGAGATGGTCTCGGCGAAGCCGAACGCCAGCCGCGGCGCGCCGTCGGGGCCGAGCTGGATCGCCATGCCCTCCGGCTCGCGGAACCGCATGTCGTTCGCCACGGTCATCAGCTGCCGGCCCTCCACCACGCCGTCGGTCCAGCGCACCCGGGTGACCACGGTGTTGCCGGTCGGCGACACCGATCCGGTGTGGCCGAACGCGTTGCCCTCGATCAGGTACAGGTAGCGGCCGTAGGTCGCGTACCCCTGGAAGTCGGTGGCCAGCACGTCCGGCTGGGCGACCTCGGCGATCGGCTTCACCACCCCGGCGCGCAGCTGCGGCAGCAGGTAGAGCGCGTACCGGAAGTGCCCGTCGACGCGGTGCCGCATGGTCAGCGTGCCGTGCACCGGGTCGGTCGCCGCGGTGGTGCGGTCCGCGCCGGGCACCGGGGCGTACTGGCGCAGGCTGGGCGAGTCGGGGGTGAGGATCGCACCGTCGACGAACGGGAACCGGCCGAGCACGCTGCCCCAGCCGTGCACGCCGTCGTCGGCGATCGCCTTCGTCTCGGTCCACAGGTACGCGCCGTGCGGCGACGGCTCGACGCCGATCTGCACGCCGTGCCCGAACCCGGTGAGGAACATGTGGCCGAGCACCGTACCGGTGCGGTCCAGCCGGGTCAGGCACAGATCGCCGTGCAGGTCGCGGGTGGCGCCGGCAACTGGAGCGGCCTCCCCCGGCAGTTGCTGCCCGCCCTGCATCAGCTGCACGGTGTACAGCTCGTCGTGGGTGTCGTCGAACGCCAGCGCCTGCAGCACGGTGTTGTTGTACAGCGGCCTGTCGCGCCACAGCACGTGCCCGGGTGCGTCCAGGGCGAACCGCGGCGATCGCGGCAGCGCCGGCCCACCCGCCGCGGACGCGGCGCCGGTCGCGCCGTCGCCGGCGTTCGCGGTACCGGTGAGCAGGGCGCCGAACCCGGCGCCGAGGGCCACACCACCGGCGGCCAGCAGCCCACGCCGGCTGATCTGTCGGCTGTTTCGTCGGCTGGGCTGCCGATGCCCGGCAGGAGTCTCGACCACGCCTGACCTCCCCTCCACCTGCCGCGTCCGATACGCGGCAGGCACAGCATGACCGGGACACGAACGGAAATCAACGGTAGGTCGACGTCAATCTCGCAAACATTCGCGTGAAGTTCGCATCGAACATCTCGGCACGATCGACGCCCGCGACCGTACGGCATGGCGGCGGCACGGTACGGCGTGATGCCGGCGCCGTGACCGACGGTGTGGGACGCGCATGGCACCATCACGGTCTCGACTCACCGGCGAGAGAGGCGGCCCCGTGCACGGCTCGACGATCAGCGAGGTCTGGCATCAGGTCATCGGCACCCAGCCGACGGCGCCGTTGGCGTTGGTGCTGGTCACCGGCGTCCTGACGCTGCTCGTCGTCGCGTACGGTCCGGTCTGGCGGGTGGCACGCAACGCGATCACCATCGCGCACGAGGGCGGTCACGCCCTGGTCGCGCTGCTGTCCGGCCGCCGGCTGACCGGCATCCGGCTGCACTCCGACACCTCCGGCGTCACCGTGTCGGTGGGCAAACCGACCGGCCCCGGGATGGTGTTCACCGGTCTCGCCGGCTACATCGCGCCGTCGCTGCTCGGCCTGGGCGCCGCGGCGATGGTCACCGCGAACCGGCTGACCGCACTGCTGTGGCTGACCCTGGTGCTGCTGCTCGCGATGCTCATCATGATCCGCAACGCGTACGGGGTGCTCACCGTGGTGGTCACCGGCGTCGTGCTGTTCGTCATCTCCTGGTTCACCTCGCCGACGGTGCAGGCCGCCGCCGCGTACCTGATCACCTGGTTCCTGCTGCTCGGTGGGCTGCGGCCGATCTTCGAGCTGCAGACCAAGCGGTCCCGCCGGCAGGCACCCAGCTCCGACGCCGACCAGCTGCACCGGCTCACCGGCGTACCGGGCATCGTCTGGGTCGTGGTGTTCTTCCTGGTCGCCGCGGGTTGCCTGGTCGTCGGCGGCTACTGGCTCGTCCCCGAACTCCCCTCCATCGCCGCCGGCTTCGGCGCCGCCGGCTGACCGGTGGGTCAGCTCGTCGCGGCGAGGAGCGTGTCGGCGGTTTCGGTGCGGGCGTAGAGGACCACCCGGCCGGCCCGGTGCGAGGCGACCAGGCCCGCCGCCCGCAGCAGCGTCAGCTGCTGGGAGACCGCACCGGCGGTCAGGCCGGTACGGCGGGCGAGTTCGGTGGTGGACGCCGGTGCGACGAGCTCGGCGAGCAGCCGGGCCCGGGCCCGGCCGAGCACGGCGCCGAGCGCCTGCGGCCCGACCGCGGTACCGGTCTCCCAGACCGTGGCGATGCCGCGCGGCGGGTACAGCAGGGTGGGCTGCCAGGGCCGCTGGCTGATCGAGTACACGCTGGGCCAGGCGAACACCGACGGCACCAGCACCAGGCCGCTGCCGTCCAGGCTGCGGGAGTCGTGCCAGTGCGTGTGCCGCACGTACAGCCGGTCGTCGGCGAAGCTGACCCGCTCGTGCAGGTCGCCGAACAGCAGGTACGCGCCGCCCTCGGCGAGCCGGCGGGCCCGGTAGGCGATCTCGCCCTCCAGCAGGCCGCGCACCCGGGGCCAGTCCGGCGCGAGCGCGACCTGCCAGTACGCGGTGACCGTGTCGGTCAGCTCGGCCAACCCCGACGCCGGGTCGTCGGCCAGCCGGGCGGCGAACGGGCCGGCCGCGGCACCCAGCCGGTGCAGTTCGGCGCGCACCTGCGCCGGGGCGGTCGCCCGGACCGCGGCGAGCTCGGCGGCGAAGTCCGGTACCGGGGTGGTCGGCGGCGGCGTCAGGAAGTCCGGGATGTAGCGGGTCGGCGCGGGCACCAGGTCCAGCAGCGGCCCGAGGTCGACGCCGGCGTCGGCCAGTGCGCGCCGGGCCCGCCGGATCCACGGCAGGTGCAGCGCCCGGTCGGCCGGGTGACGCAGCGCACGGATGCTCACCACCGCCTCCCACAGCGGCGAGAACGCGAACCGGATGCGCAGCACGTCCTCGGTGGAAAAAGCCAGCTCCAGCACGATGCCCCCGATCGGAGATTCAGCGCAGTCTAAATCTCTGGAAAGGAGCGAGAGCGGTCGGCGACAGTTACCCGCGTGACTCCGCCCAGCACCGACGAACGCCCCCGTCCCGACACCACCGCCACTATCCCGGCCCAGCGCCGGTCCCGACTCGCCACCGAGGTGCACACCCATCTCGGCGGGCTGCCCCGTACCTTCTGGATCCTGTTCGGCGGCCAACTGGTGAACCGGATCGGCGGCATGGTCGCCGCGTTCCTGGTGCTCTACCTCGGCGCGCAGGGGCTGTCCGCCGGCCAGATCGGCGCGGTACTGGCCGCGCGCGGCGTCGGTTCGCTGGTGTCCCAGCCGCTCGGCGGGCTGCTCGCCGATCGGGTCGGGCGCCGGTTCACCCTGCTGACCGGGCTGGTCGCCACCAGCGGCGCGCTGGTGCTGCTCGGTGCGGTACACCCGCTGCCGGCGATGATCGCCGCGGCCGCGCTGCTCGGCTCGGTCAGCGAGCTGTACCGGCCGGCGTCCTCGGCGCTGGTCGCCGACGTCGTGCCGCCGGCGGCCCGGGCCAAGGCGTACGGGCTGCTGTTCTGGGCGGTCAACCTCGGTTTCGCGGTGGCGAGCCTGCTCGCCGGATTCCTCGCCGAGCACGGGTACTGGCTGCTGTTCGCCGTCGACGCCGGCTCCGGGCTGGCGTTCGCGGTGATCATCGCGGTCGGCATCCCGCGCGGCACCGCGGGCCGGCCGAAGCCCGCCGCCGGCGGCGACCGGGCCGGCTACCGCACCGCGCTGCGCGATCCGCTGCTGGTGGCGCTGGTGCTGCTCACCCTGGCCTACGCGACCGTGTACAACCAGGCGCAGGTGGCGATCCCGCTGGCGATCCGCGACCACGGCCTGCCCGCCACCGTGTACGGCACCGCCGCGGCGGTCAACGGCATCGTGATCGTCGTCCTGCAACCGGTACTGACCACCTGGTTGGCCCGGTTCGACCGGATGAAGGTGCTCGCCGCGTCCTGGGCGCTGGTCGGCGGCGGCATGGCGCTGACCGGCCTCGCGCACACCGCCTGGCAGTACTGCCTGGTCGTGGTGGTGTGGACGATCGGCGAGGTGGGTACCGCCGGGTTCACCGCGGCGCTGGTCGCCGACCTCGCTCCGGCCCAGGCGCGCGGCCGGTACCAGGCGATGTTCGGCTGGGGGTGGTCGGCCGCGAGCCTCACCGGACCGACCGTCGGCACGTTCGTCTACGGCACGCTCGGCCCGGCCGCGACCTGGCTCGGCTGCCTCGCGATCGGTGCGCTGTGCGGCGTCGGCGCGCTCGCCCTGGCGAGCCGGGTCGCCCGGCGCCGCGCCGCCGCGCTGCACCTCGCGCTCGCCTGATCGGGCAACGGTGACGAACCGGTCGCGCGGTATCGGACCGTTCGTGCGCGCCTGCATCGTGGTACCGGCCACCCGGTGTGGTCGGCCACCCCGGCGGGGTCTCTAGGCTGGGTGCATCAGCCCGGGCCGCCGGCCGCGTCGTCGGCCCGGATGCCGAGCAGCGACGCACGGCCACCGCTCGAGCGAGAAAGGATGCTCGTGGTCATCGACACCGCCACCCAGCAACCCGTCCGCGCCCTGCTGTTGGAGGGCATTCACCCCGACGCGCAGAGCCGGCTGGAAAAGGCCGGGTACCAGGTGGAGACCCTGGGCCGGGCGCTGGACTCCGAGGAGCTGGCGAGCCGGCTCGGTGGCGTGCAGTTGCTCGGGATCCGCTCCAAGACGCAGGTCACCGAGCAGGTGCTGGCCGCCGCACCGGACCTGCTCGCGGTCGGCGCGTTCTGCATCGGTACCAACCAGATCGACCTGCCGGCCGCCGCCGCCCGCGGCGTCGCGGTGTTCAACGCGCCGTTCTCCAACACCCGCAGCGTGGTGGAGATCGCGCTGTCCGAGATCATCGCGCTGACCCGCCGGCTGACCGAGAAGAACGCGAGCCTGCACGCCGGCGTGTGGGACAAGTCGGCCTCCGGCGCGCACGAGGTGCGCGGCCGCCGGCTCGGCATCGTCGGCTACGGCAACATCGGTACCCAGCTGTCGGTGCTGGCCGAGAACCTCGGCATGTCGGTCTACTTCTACGACACCGCGGACAAGCTGGCGCTGGGCAACGCGCGCCGCTGCGGCTCGCTGGACGAGCTGCTCAGCGAGGTCGACGTGGTCACCCTGCACGTGGACGGACGGCCGGGCAACAGCGGCATGTTCGGCGCCGACGAGTTCGCCCGGATGCGTCCCGGCAGCCTGTTCCTCAACCTGTCCCGCGGGTTCGTCGTCGACCACCTGGCACTGCGCGACAACATCACCTCCGGGCACCTGGCCGGCGCCGCGATCGACGTGTTCCCGACCGAGCCGAAGGGCCGCGGCGACGCGTTCGTCTCCGAGCTGCAGGGCCTGCCGAACGTGATCCTCACCCCGCACATCGGCGGCTCCACCGAGGAGGCGCAGCAGGACATCGGCCAGTTCGTGGCCGGCAAGTTCCGCGACTTCATCGAGGCCGGCGCGACCGCGATGAGCGTCAACTTCCCGCAGCTGGACCTGGGCGAGCGGCCCGGCGCGCGGCGGCTGGTGCACGTGCACCGCAACGTGCCCGGCGTGCTGGCGAAGATCAACGGTCTGCTCGGCGAGCACCACGTCAACGTCGACGGCCAGCTGCTGGGCACTCGCGGCGAGATCGGCTACGTGATCACCGACATCGGTTCCCGGGGCAGTGCCGACGTGCTGGCCGGCCTGTCCGCGATGCCGGAGACGATCCGGCTGCGCGCCCTCGACTGATCTGCGCTCCGGGTGGGGCGATCCGCCCCACCCGGGTGGTCGGTGGCGCGCCGCGCCGGGCGTCCGTTTCCCGTCCGGGCAGTGAGGTTTCTCGCTCCGGTGAGCGCAGCGGCGGTGATCACCGGCGGATATCCTGGGCCCATCGGCGGTGGGGCCCGCCGTCCGGCTTCGGCCGGAGAACCGCACCAACCGGTCGCCAACGGTCCCTACCAGGTGCACTGCACACCCGGTAGGCGAGGGAGCCCACGGACATGTCACACGGCCACGGCGCCGCGATGGACGAACACGCGTCGACGCAGGGTCCGGCCGGGCCTGGTGAGCCCGGTGCCGGCGACCCGGTACCGAAGACCGCCGGCGCGGCACCACCGCTCGCGACCGACCCGGACGTCGACCTGCACGTACCGCAGCAGCGGCAGGAGCTGCGCCACCACCCCGCGGTGCGGCTGGGGACGATCGCCGCCGGCGGCGTGCTCGGCGCGTTCGGGCGCTACGGGTTGTCGGTCGCGATCCCGCACGCACGTATCGGGTTTCCCTGGTCGACGTTCCTGACCAACGTGTCCGGCGCGTTCCTGATCGGCGTGCTGATGGTGCTGATCGCCGAGGTGCTCCCGGCACACCCGCTGATCCGGCCGTTCCTCGGCGTGGGCGTGCTCGGCGGCTACACCACCTTCTCGACGTCCATCGTGGACACCCAGCAGCTGGTCGTCGCGGGCGCGGCCCGGACCGCGCTGCTCTACCTGGTCGCCACGCTGGCCTGCGCGGTGCTCGCCACGCTGGCCGGGACGCTGCTGGCCCGTACGGTGGCCACCCGCAGGAGGCAGGCATGACGCTGGTGCTGATCGCGATCGGTGCCGCGGTGGGCGCACCGGCGCGCTACCTGGTCGACCGGGCCGTGCAGTCGCGGCACGACTCGGTGTTCCCGTGGGGCACCTTCACGGTCAACATGCTCGGCTCGTTCCTGCTCGGCTTCGTCGTCGGCGGCGCGGGTGCGCTCTCGCCCGGGCTCACGGCGCTGCTGGGCACCGGCCTGTGCGGCGCGCTGACGACGTACTCGACGTTCAGCTACGAGACGCTGCGGCTGCTGGGCACCGCCGGGCGCAGCCTCGCCGTGCTCAACGTGGTGGCGAGCCTGGCCGGCGGGCTGGGTGCCGCGTTCGCGGGCCTCGCCGTCGCGACCGCGATCTGGGGATAGCGGACCGGCCGCGACGCCGTGGTGGGGCCGCCGCGGGGCGGCCCCGGCACGGGGATGCGTTCGGCGGCCCCGGGGCAAGGGCCGCCGAACGGGGTGACTCAGTTGCCGTACGACGGGGAGTCGTCGACCGCGCCGAAGCTCTCCGAGTAGTCCTGGCCGCCGTGATCCGAACCGCCGTCCGACCCGTCGCCGGAGCCGCTGGTGGAGTCCGAACCGGACTGGTCGCCGGTCGAGGACGAGCCGCCGGAGGGGTCCGCGCCGCCGGAGGAGTCGCCACCGTCCGACCCGTCGGCACCCGGCACCGAGGTGAGGTCGGGGATCGACGCCGAGCCGCCGGAGCCATGGTCGCCGCCGGAGGAGTCGCCACCGGAGGTCGACGAGTCGCCGCCGGAGGTCGAGTCGCTGCCCGAGGTGGACGAGTCGCTGCCGTCACCGGAGCCGCCGGCCGGCGGCTGCGCGGACGGACCACCCGGCGCCGCCGCGCCGCCCGGTGCCGCCGCACCGGAGCCGTCGCCGCTGGTGTCGTGGCCGCTGGTGTCGTCGCTGCCGCTGCCGCCGCCGGAACCGCCGGTGACGTACGAGTCGTCGTGGCTGAAGTCGACGCCGCTGGCAGTGTCGTCCAGGTAGCCGTCGCCGTTCTCGTCGACCATCCGCTCGTCGAAGCTGCCGTCGTGGTTCTGGTCGTAGTCGGCGTATTCGACCACACCGTCGTTGTTCTCGTCGTACGCGACGAAGTCGGTCTGACCGTCCCCGTTCGTGTCGGCCGTGTACTCCACGGAGCCGTCGCTCTCGTAGTGGGCCGTCACGTCGTCGGCCTGGCCGTCACCGTCCGCGTCGATCCACACGTCGCTGTCGCTCATTCCGCTTCCCCCTAGACTCGGCCCCACCGGGGCCGTGCACCCCACCAGGCCTGTTGCATCACCTATGTTGGCGGCCGGTTCGACCCGCGCCGTGCACCACGATAGGTCCCGCCCTCCAGTGCCGCTCTCCCCGTTCCGTGCCAGCAAGCGATCGTCACGCACCGTGTCGGCAAGCTGGCGGTTTCGCGTCCGGTTCGCCGGCGGTACCGACCGGCGAATGCTGATGAATTCGCAGAAGCCGCGCGTGTCGACCGGGCGCAACGCATACTGATCGTGTATCGGACGAGCACGAGGGGTAAGCGATGATGACGACGTCGCCGGACCTGAGGAGCGTCCTGTCGCGGGTGACCGACGCGGTGGAGAACCTTCCGTGCGGGGCCGAGCACTCCTGCTCCGCCCAGCTGCGGCGGGACCTGTTCGCGCTGCGCGAGCGAGTACGGTGGGCCGGCCGGCCCAGCGGTGACCTGCTCGCCGAGGCCGAGGGGCTGCTCGGCCGGATCAGCGAGTACCTGGCCGCCACCGGCCCGGCCGTGCGCTGAGCCAGCGGAAGTCGTTGCGGCGCCCCGGCCGTCGGCCGGGGCGCCGCACTGCATGGCCGGCACTGCCGCACTGCGTGGCCGGTGCTGCCGCACTGCGCGGCCGGCACTGCCGCACCGCGCGGGCGGTCGCCGCACCGGGCAGCTCGCGGGCTCGGGTCAGTCGAGGGTGGGCTGGCGCCGATCGGGGTCCTCGATCGGAACATCCTCTGCCAGGAGGCCGACGCCATCGTGTGCCCGGACACTCGGGTCCGCGGCGTCCAACGCGTCCAAGACGCGTGCCGCATACACTTCCCGCATCTTTCCGCGGACATCGTCCTCGGTCCACCAGGCGAAATCCGCGGTTTCGTCGGTCGTGACGAGAGTCCCGCCCAGCCGGCGCACCCGGAAGACCAGTGCGACCGCACCGATGCGCATGTTCTTGTACACGCCGGTGAGGCGTACCGGTGCGACCGACAACCCGGTCTCCTCCCGCATCTCCCTTCGCAGGCAGTGAACGATCGACTCGTCCAGTTCCAGCAGGCCCCCGGGGGGCTCCCAGTTCCCGTTGTCCCGACGCTGGATCACCAGCACCCGGCGCCGTTCGTCGAGAAGAATGCCGGAGGCACTCACCGAGTGCCTGGGGATGTCGACCACTGCCCACCTCGGACAATCGATGGAGGTCACGTCGGATCACTGGCCAGGCGCAGGCCTGCACGATCGAGCTTTCCGTTCGGGCCGTGCGGTAGCGAGGCGACCCGGGTGAAGTGGTGCGGAATCATGTACCACGGCAACCTGCGTGACGCGAATTGCATCAGTTCGATCTCCGCCACCTCGTCGCCGGTGTAGAAGGCGTGCAGGTGCGCGTCGGAACCCGACCCGGCGACGATCACCGCGGCCTCGTCGACCAGCTCGTGCTGCCGCAGGGCGGTCTCCACCTCGCCGGGCTCCACGCGGTACCCGCGCACCTTCACCTGATCGTCGAGGCGGCCCAGGTGCACGAGCTGGCCATCCTGCTCGACGACGCGGTCACCGGTGCGGTACCAGTGCTCGTCCGTCAGCGGCCCATCGCCGTCGTAGGGCGCGACCGCGCCTCCCCTGACGGTCAGGAAGCTCCCCCGGTCGTCCCGCGGATCCAGATAGCCGGGAAACCGCTGCGCTCCGCGGACACAGAGCTCGCCGTCGACAACGACCGATTCGAGGTGTGGGTAGACGGTGCCGATCGGCACCGTGTCGTTCGGCGTGTCCGGCCACCCGGTCGGGTCCGCCGGGACCCGGTACGCCGCGCAGCTCAAGGTCAACTCGGTCGGCCCGTAGACGTTCTCCACGACGCTGTTCGGAGCGGCTTCGCGCCACGCCGCCGCGTCCCGCCAGAACAGCCGTTCCCCGCAGAAGAGGCTGTACGACAGGCCGGGCATGCAGCCCGGCGGCAGCGAATGCAGGGCCCGGGTGGTTCCTATCACCGAGGGGACCGAGAACCAGTGCGTGATCGACCGGGCGTTGACGTACGCCACCGGGTTCATCGCCTCCGACCTGCTCGGCACGACCAGGGTGGCGCCCGATCCCCACGCCGCGAAGAGATCGAACAGCGACAGGTCGAACGTCAGATCGAAGGAGTGCGAGAGCCGGCACCCGGCCGCCAGGTCGTACCGACGCCGCACGTAGTCGATGTGTGCGACCACGGCCCGGTGCGGAATCGGTACGCCCTTGGGAGCGCCCGTCGAACCGGAGGTGAACATGACGTACGCGAGGGAACCGTCGCCGGCCCCGGCAGCCGATGCCGGGTCGGCGGGCCGCTCGACGGCCCGGACACCGTTCGGATCATCGACCAGGAGAAGATCCACCGACGCCGCGCGCGCGGCGGCCTCGCTGCGGTCCGACGGCACGTTCGGGCTCAGCGGCACGACCGCGGCACCCACCCGCAGCGCCGCCAGGTAGCACACGTACGCATCGAGGCCGCGCGCCAGCAGCAGGCCCACTCGCCGCGGGCGGCGACCGCGGGTCAAGACCTCCGCGCGGTGCTCCACCAGGTCACGCAACCCCGCGTAGGTGATGCGCTGGCCGGGAAACTCGACCGCGATCGCGCCCGGGTGCCGCTCGGCACTCGCGGCGAACAGGTCGAACAGGGTGCGCTGCATCATCGCCCCGATCTCCGCGCGGTCAGCACGGTTGCGCCAGTCGCTCGACCAACCCGCAGAACTCGCCGAGGGTCGGCGCCTCGAACAGGTCCGCCGGGGTCAGCTTCAGCCCGAGCTCGGCGCCGATCCGGAGCACCACCTGCATGGCGACGAGCGAGTTACCCCCGTGCTCGAAGAAGTCGTCGGCGGGATCGAGTGCGTCGACACCCAACGTGGCGGCCCAGATGGCCGCCACCGTGGCCGCCACTCCGCCCGTCGCCGCGACACCGGCCACCGGAGCCTCGTCGTCCCCGTCGAGGCCGGCGTCCGTGTCGTCAGACGCCCGAACCCACGTGGACTCGGCGGTCACGATGTCGCCGACCGTTCGTTCCGGGTCCGCCAGCATGGACTCCAGCACCCGCCCGAGGCTCGTCAGCAGGGCGTGGCCGGTCTCGTCGGGCACCACCGATCGTTGCCAGGTCAGGGTCAGGGTGAACCGGTCGGCCGGGGTGACGCTCAGGGCGAGCGGCAGCCCCGTGTCCTCGTTCGCGCCCCCGGTCTCCGTGCCCGCCGGCCCGCGGCCCGCGGTCCTGATGTTCTGGTACGCCAGGGTGCTGTCGAACAGCGCGCGTCCGGGTCGAACGCCCGCCGCGGATCGGACGTCGGCCAACGGCACGTGCTCGAACCGCATCAGGTCGAGCATGGTGCGGTGAACGGAGCCCAGCCAGTGATTCGTCCGCTGCTCGGCCGACACGTCGGTTCGCAGCGGCAGCCAGTTGACGAACATGCCCACCGCCGTGTCGATGCCCGGTACGGGCGCGGTTCGTCCGGACGTGATCAGGCCGAAGACCACGTCACGAGCGCCACCGCGGCAGTGCAGCACCAGCGCCCAGGCGCCGGCGAACACGGTCGCGGCCGAGATCCGATCGCGGACCGCCCGCTCCCGCAGCGCATCGCCCAGCCGGCGGGGCAGCGTGAGAACCGCCGCACCGGACGGCTCGTCCCGCGCCCCGAGCCGGCGCGGCGCGGCACCCAGACCGAGCGGCGTCGGCAACTCCAGCCCGGTCAACGTCCTGCGCCAGTACGCCAGCGCGCGCGAGCGGTCCTGCTGCTGCGACCAGCGCACGTAGTCGATCGGTGGGCACGTCTCCACGAGGTCGGTGCCCGGGTCCCGGTAGGCGCTCCACAGCTCCTGCGTGAGCTGCGCGAGGCTCCATCCGTCCAGGGCGACGTGATGGTACTGCCAGACCAGCCACCAACGGTCGGCGCTCTCGGCCACCATCGCCAGCCGTACCAGCGGCGGCTCGGCCAGCGCGAACGCCTGCCTCCGCTGGTCGCGCAGGTAGCGCGTGAACCAGCGGTCGAAGCGACCGCCGTCCGGCTCGTGGCGCACCAGCGGTACCGGGGTGGCGAGGCTGCGGAAGACCACCTGCAGCGGGCCGGCATCGACCTCCCAGTGGTACGCGGCGCGCAGCGCCTGGTGCCGCTGCACCACGAGCCGCCACGAGCGCCGCAACGCCGCCGGGTCGAGCCGTCCGTCCACCACCGTGGGCACCTGCACGACGTACCGGCTCGATTCCTCGTGCAGGAGCGCCTCGTACAGCAGGCCACGTTGCTGGGGCGCCACCGGGTTGACGGTCTCGACGTCGGAGCGGGATCGACCGAGGACCGTCTCCAGTCGCTTCCACGTCGCCTCGGCCAGTCGAACGGTCACCGGTCACCCTCGATCACTGGTATCGCACCACCGACGGGCGGCAGTTCCTCGGCGAGCCAACGGACCGGAGCGGTACCGCTGCCGGGTACCAGTTCCAGCAACCGCAACACGTCGTCGCTGACCTCGGCGGCGACCTCGTCACCGCCACGACGGCCGCCGAAGAAGGTACGCGTCCACGTCACGTCGGGCGAGAAGTGGAACCGCAGCGTCGTACAGGTGACGTCGCCGGACGGCCGGAACGGCCCGAGCACCGAGCGCTCCACGCGATCCGACGGACCCTCGCCGGCCGCGCTGCGGCGGTCGTCCACCTGGACGTGCAACTGCACATAGTCGGCGTCGGCGCCCTGGAGGCAGTTCTCGTACCCGCGGACGGCACGCACCAGATCCGACACACTCGCGTACGAATGCCGAAGCGCCGCGGCACAACTCCCCCGGATCCGCTTGGCCAGGGTGAGCAGGGACTCCCCGGGAGAGACGCGGCAGACCAACGGCCGATCGTTCACGAAGTTGCCGACCGAGACCTGCCGCGCCGGATCCCGTCGCGTGGAGATCGGTGTGTGCACGAGGAAGCGCTCCTGTGCGGTGCGCCGCCACAGGCTGATGGCGCAGAGCGCGGCGATCACCACGAACGGCGAGCACTTCAGCTCCCGCGCCGCCAGCTGCACCGCGTGGTAGCCGGCCCCGCCCGCACGGTGGCGGTCCCGTTGCGCCCGAACCCCGTCCGCCGCACCGTGCGGCATGACGCCGGTGAGCGGAGCGACGTCACCGAGCCGGCGCGCCCATTCGCCGGCCTCCTCGGCGACGCGGTCCGTGCTCGGCTGGGCCCGGCACACGTCCTGGAAGGTCATCGGCAGCTCGGGCAGGGCGCCGCCGTCCAGCAGCAACGCAAGGTCGCGGGTGACGATCTCCGCCGACGTCCCGTCCGCAACCAGGTGATCCAGGGCACCGAGCAGGACCCCGTACCGCTGCCCCTGACGGATCAGTTCGAAACGTGCCCGACGCGGCCCACGTGGATCGAACAGGTCGGCGCACCGCAACCACGCCCGCCGTGCCGGGACGCGACCCGGGCACCCGCTCTGCTCCTCAGCCACCAGCAGCGGAGGTGTCTCGTCGGCGACGAACTGGCCGTCCGCCGCCGAGGCGCCGAGCTGGGCGCGTAGCCCACCATGGCGTTTCGCCAGCCGCTCGACGGCACCGGCCACCCGGTCGTACGAGATCTCGGCCGGCACTGGCAGCGCTGTCGTCAGGTTCAGGGCGACGCCGGGACCGAACAGGTTCTGGAAGTACAGCAGGCTGCGCTGCTCGGCGGTGAGCGGGAAGAGGCGACTGATGGCGCGGCCCTCCTAGTCGACCGAGCGATCGGGGATCCGACGGTTCGCCAGCACGCGCCGCAGCGCCTCGACGAAGTCGTCCAGGGTGCCGAACGGGTAGACGTCCGCCAGGTCGACACCGAAGCCGAGATGTGCCTCGGCGGCCGAGAGGATGCCGACCGTCGCGAGCGAGTCGCCACCCATCGCGTAGAAGTCGTCCCGGTCGGAGACCTTCCGGCGGAGGGCACGCTCCCAGATGTCCCGCATGGCACGAGACAGCGCCTCGCGGTCGCCCGGACCCGGCTCCTGCCCACCGGACCACGCCCTGGACGACAGCTCGTGCTGGACCATGTCGCGCAACGCGTTCTTGTCGACCTTGCCGGAACGAAGCCGGGGAAGCTCGTCCACGAGATGGATCCGGGACGGGATCTTCATCCGATCGATCGCGCCGTCCAGCAGGCCCCGGATCGATTCCTCGCTCGCCGGCCCTTCCGGCACGACGACCGCCACCAGATCCTCCCCCAGGAGCTCGTCGTCGACTCCGAGCACCGCCACCTCGCGCACCTCGGGACAGGAGTGGTACGCCGCCTCCACCTCCGCGCAGGAGATGTTCGCTCCGCCGCGGATGACGATGTCCTTGCTCCGGCCGATCAGGTACACGGTGCCGTCCGCATCGATCCGCCCCAGGTCACCGGTGCGGATCCACCCGCCGTCGGAGGGTGCGCAGCCGTCCGACGGCTGGTCCAGATACCTGCGGTACGAGCCGTTGTTCTTCCGAATCCAGATCTCGCCCGTACAGCCGGGCGGCAGCGGTTCGCCGGCGGGGACGACCGTCTTCACCTCCGTCCCCGGCGACGGTTGGCCCAGCCTGGTGGGGTCTCCGGTGAAGCGGGCGCAGATGCTCGCGGTGCCGCCCTCGGTGAGCCCGTAGATGTTGATGACCCGCGCGGTCGGGAAGCTGCGGGCGAGCTCGCCGGAGAGCTTGGCGTCGGCGGCCGCACCGGTCAGGAACACGCCGAACACCGAGTCGGCCCGCGCGAGCGGGGCCACCCGTACCGATCGGACCAGCGCGCGGGCATCCGTGGGTGTCAGGCTGAGTATGTTCGCGCCGCCGGCATCGACCAGCGATCGCAAGTTCTCCGGCTGGGTCCCCGCCGCGACGACCACGCACGGGGTACGGGGTCGCAGCGTCGAGTGGAGAATCAGCTGCCCGGCGTTGGTCCCCACCGGGAAGGCATGACCCAACCTGGCTCTTCTGCCGAGGCGGTCGTCCCCGACCGAGTCCAGGTTCGCGCGAAAGTCCTTCCACGTGCACGCCACCAGCCGGCCGGTGCCGTCGGTGGACCCCGAGGTCGCGAGGATCTCGAGGACCTCGTCGGCCGGACTGGCCGGACCGTGGTCTGCGTCGGTACGGTGCGAGCCGTCCCGGCTCCGGTCTTCGGCACACGGCTCGACGCTCAACTCGCCGAGCTCGTCGCACGCCACGATCGCCGTCGCCGAACACTCGGCCCCGATCCGCCGCGCCTCCCGCTCGGTCACGCTGGCGGACAGCGGCACCGCGGGGTGACCGGCGAGGATCGCGCCGAGGTAGGCCACGGCGTACCGATCCCACTGCGGCGAGCCGAACCTCAGCAGCAGTGGGGACCCTGCCGCAAGGTGCAGGCGCGCGAGCCGCTCCGCGAACGCGGTGGCGGCGGACTCCCACGCCGCGAAGGTCAGCGGCGCGCGCCCGACCACCGTGATGATCGGGGTGTCCGGTTCGGCCAGCGCCCGCGCGCGCAGGATCTCGGCCATTCCCCGTGCACCCGACGTGTTCGGCATGCTCTACTCCCGTACGGCCCAGACGGAGCTTGCGACGCTTTCGTCGAAGAAGCCGCGGGCGGCGTCGAGCCCGACGACGTGGATGTCCTCGCGTCGCTGTTTCGCCCACGCGTCCCGCTCGAGTCGCCACCGTCGCTCCGTGGCGTCGGTCCCGTCTCGTTGCACGACCTCGTCGGCATAGTTGACGTACCCGAGCCGCCGGGAGACGGCGTTGGACGCGCCATTGTCCGCGAACGCGGCACTGAGCGCGACCCTCGCACCAAGGCCGGCGAAAGCGAAGTGCAGAATCGCGCGACGCATCTCGGTCCCGATCCCCTTCCCCTGAAAGGGCAGGCCGATCCAGGACCAGCTGGTGACCGTTCGCTGTGCCGCGAACTGCTCCGCACCCAGCGACTGCAACCCGATCACCCTGCCATCGAGTTCCACCGCACCGACGAAGGTCCACCGGTTCGGCTGCCACATCGCCCGCAGGCCCCACCCGTGTTGCAGCAGGTTGCGTTGCAGAATCCCGGCAGGCTGAAGCGTCCACGTGTCATAGAACGGCAGTTCGCCGGCCCGGTGAATGCCGTTCGCCGCCACCTGGGCGACGTCGCGCAACCGGCTGTCGTCGGCGCACCTGATGGTGAGCCTCGGTGTGCATATCGCGACATCGAAGAGCGGCCACGGAGCCTCGCCGGTCGACGTCGCAGGTCGAGCCGACGTTGCCGGACCGGCCGAAGTTCCCGGCGCCCACGCATCGTCCATACCGCTACTCGCCTTCGCGACCGGACGGAAGGCTCATCGACAGGGAGACGATCGGGCGCAGCTCGAAGGGTTTGGCGCCGATCAGCCTGGTCCAGCGGGCTATGCTGTTCTCCGCCAGGATCGCGCCCTGCAGACCGGCGTCGAGGCCGGTCATCCATCCGCCCATCACCGCGCGCCCCGCCCGTATCGCCAGTGCGCCGTATTCCGGAGCGCCGATGCTCCGCAGGTCCATGGCCAGGACGAGCTGGATCGCGGGACCGTTCGCGTTCGGCCAGCTCTCCGTGACGTACTCCAGCTTCGCCGACACGGGAACGAACGAATCGTCGCCGTCCAGTCGGTACCACCCCGGCGCGAGACCCTCGACGTTCGCGGCGAGAAACAGCACCGCCAACGGCAGCCCAGCGACCTGAGCGGAGATGTCGGACGTCACTGCCACAAGCGTCCGCAACGGTACCGCGACGTCGCTGGTCAGACTGCGGACCGTGCGCCGTCGCCGCATGGTGTCGAGCGTGTGCGCCGCGGCCACCTCGACGCGTTCGAAATCGCGGTCGTCGATGTCGGATCCGCCCATCGCCCGGACCATCCCGGAAGGCTTTCCACCCGTGGCAGAACTCATGTCTCCACCTCCCGACGCCCTCGATCAGTGCGCATCCGCGCGACACAGGTGATGAACTCGTGCGGGGAGGTCAGGCCCAGCAGCGCGCGGAGCTCGACGGACGAGTGCACGCCCTCACGCGCCTCGACGTGCCAACCCAGCGCCGCCGCGCGAGCGGCCGCGTTGGCGAGCGCGCAGCCGGTTTCGAGCAGGGCGAGTTTGATTCCGAAGCTTCCGTACTTCCGCGCGTTGCGCCGCAGATCCGCCACCAGAACGAGCGCCGCGTCGGCGCCGTCCAGCAGACCCTTGATGCTCGGCTCGGGGCAGGCGACTTCGCGTTCGTGTACCTCCGCCGCCGCATCCGGCGGGCAGAGCCCCACGGTGACGCTCCCACCGGTACCACCGGCAGGCAGGATGTAGAACGCGTCGCACGATCTCAGGTCCCCGCCCGACGGGGTCAGCCGGCGGTGCGGCTCGGACGGGTTGGCGCCGGTCGCCGCTCGCCCGACGAGGCGGGCCCGGTGCAGCGGCGTGCCCGCCGGTGCCGAGTCGAGTGCCTCCTGGCGGTAGCCCAGCGCGGGGCGGTATCGCGGCATCGGCTCGCCGACCGGCATCGCGTCGCCGGCCTCGGTCCCCAGCTCGTACGTACCGAGCTCGTACCGGACCACCTCGTCGTCGGCGCCCGTGCCCGCACAGCCCATGCGCTCCAGACACTGCCGGCAGTCCGGGTCGACCGTCGCGTGCACGCTCCTCGTCCCCTGCGCGAGCGACACCTCGGTCACCGTGTTCTTCACGTGGCCGGCCTGGTAATGCAGGACCAGCGACGTGAGGCGCTGCACGGCGAGCGCCACGGTCACCTGCCACGAGCGCCTGCTCGCGGCCCGCGGCGAGGCACCGAGATCCTTGGCCAGGGCGCGAAAACACCGGAAACACGGGCTCATCGGCGAGTCGTCGAAGACCGGGCCGATCCGTGCCGACGACTCGTGCGCGCTGGCCAGCAGGACCGGTCCGCCGTCCGGCTCGTCGAGCTCGCCGCCCAGCCACAGCGCCACGTCGGCGTTGTCCGCGCCGACCGTGAAGCCCGATCGCTCCAGGCAGTCGGTCGCCACGTCGCGCACCACGGCGTCGTTCGTGACGACCCGGCAGACCGGTCTGCGGCCGTCACCGGCGGGGTCCCGCGCCAGCCAGAAACGTTCCGCCGGGGTGGCGCCCTGTGCCGTCGCGGCCAGGGCACCGGCCTGCCAGAGAATGCCGAGGGCATGGTCGGCATCCGGTTCACTCATGCCGAGTCGATCGGACACCGACCGCGAGGTGCCCCCGTGCAGCGTCGACCACACCTCGACGAGTCCCTCGAGCTCGTCTCGCGCACCGGTCAGACGAGCAGAACTCGTGGAACCCACGACCACCAGCGATCCGTCCCGCAGGAAACGGAGGTCGACCGCGGCATTGCGGTGGACTTCCGCCGGCCGGGAAACGAACGCGAGCTCATCACTCAGATCCATGACGTTCCCTCGAAGGTCGTCCGATCATCCATGGCGACGCCACACCGCCGGCAACCGTCGACCCCTTCGAACCGGCTCATCCGAAGGTCGGCACCATCGTGGGAGCTGTACCACGCCACCGCATCGTGGCCCACCGGATCGGAGACACCCACCTCGAGTATTCCCGCGCTCAGACAAACGTGGGCTGCCGTGTGGCCGGCGATCCGACGGAGCACGGAATTGTCCGGGTAGCTCCGCACGGCCTGCAGGTAGGTGCCGATCTTGTTGGACGCGTTCCGCTTCTGCTCCATCGCCGCGAAACAGTGGTAGCAACAGCGGGCGGCGGCGCCGGCGACGATGGGGCCGACACGCACATGGATCGGGTTGACGACCACCGGAACCAGGGCGAAGTCGTTGGCGATGGCCGCGTCGCTCACCGCGGCCAGCTCCCTCGCCGGCTCCCAGGACGCGGCGACGACGACGACAGAACCGGGGCCCGGCGGCGTCGCCACCAGGACGTCCTGTGCCGTTTCGGTCGGCGCGAGGTCGCAGCACAACGACCGAAGCTCCTGCCCGAACTCGTCCAGCGACAGCCACAGCACGGTGCCGTTTGCCACCTGGGCCTCCACGATAGCCGAATCAGGGTCACGCGAACGGCTGCGGCCAGGGGTTCAGCCCGCCTTCGTCGATCTCCATGCCGAACCTGTGCAGCGGGTACTCGTACATCCTCGGTTCGCCCCGGTAGCGGGCATAGGGAGAGATCGACATGGGCACCAGACCGAGGACGATGACGCGGACCACGACGATTCCGTGCGCTGCCGCCGATCGGGTGGTCAGGTCGATCGCCAGCACCTCGTGGCCGCGCTCGGTCAACCGCCGAACGAGACTGTCGAGCTGGTCCGAGCGTCCCGATTCCCCGAATCCTCGCTCCGGCATCGGTACCGGTGCCGGTGCCGGCCGGTCCGCCAGAAGAAACTCGAAGGCGGACTCGCGCTCGGCCACGCCCATGTAGACCGCACCGTCGACGACCGCCGAAATCTCCTCCGGCGTGGCGATCGGTGTGTCCTTGGCCGCCTGCATGATCGCCGAACGGCTGACGGCCGCCTCGCGCAGCACCTTGTCCGCGGCGGTCACCGGATCGAGCGCGGCGGCACAGTGTACGGACTGCCGCAGCCGGCGGTTGGCGTGATCCCGCTGCACGCAGTAGACGATGGACACCCCGTCGATGTCCGTGGTCGCGTCGAAGAGGTGATTGTCGATCCCGCGCCGCGCATCGTCGTCCAGGAGCCGCCGCGCTTGTTCCGACAACAAGCCGAGATCGAGGCGTGGCAGCGGAAGCCGGCATTCCCAGGTCAGCGCGATGGCGTCTCGTTCGATGACCTCGAGCAGGCCGGCGAGCAAGGCGTCGGTGGCGGAGACGTGCGCCGCATATCCCGTGGATATCGGTGCGACGAGCTGTTTGGATGCGTGCCCGTGCCGATCACCCAACAGCACCATCTCGACCGGTACCAGCTTGCGCTCACCGGTGGACAGGGAGCGCGCCATGACCCAGTCCAGCACGTCGTCCTCGTCCGGCTCGGACAACCCGCACCGGGGATCCGCATACTCGAGCTGCGAGCACCGGGGAAGCCGTGCCAACGGAATGGCTCGATCGCCCAGTTCTCGCCGCGCCGCGCGGACGATGTCCAGGTTGCTGCGCAGGAAGCCGGACTGCCGCTCCAGCATTTCGGAGACGGCCCGGGTCGCCGCCATCTCCGGTCGCCGGTAGTCGGTGCCGCAGCCCGAGATCTCGTGGTTGAGCTTCGTGAGTCTTCCCCGGTCGTCCCACTGGAGGATCGCAGAAGAATTGACCACGGAAATGCTGAAATCGGACGAATCGCCGTACAACGAGAACTGTTGCAACTTGTCGGTGGTGGAGACTGCTGGCGCGAGAGGTGGGTAGGTCTTCGACTCGAGCTCGACGGAAAGACTGGCCTTCGCCATGACCTTCGACAACCTTTCTTCCCGCGCCAGAGCCCCGCGCGTGGTACCGAGCACGCCACGAGCGTCGGTATCACCGGTTGAAGTAGGAAACAACACCCCTGATCACCGTGCTTTGCCAGCACCCACAAGAGCATTGTCCGTCATCTGCACCAGCCACATCCGACCCGCCGATTCGTGCCCGGCGATGGATTCATCGGCGTCGCTGCGTCCAGGGTGACCGCGGCGTCAGACCGCCTTTGCCACCTCGAGCTCGACCTCTTCCAGCTGGTCGAAGTACTCGGTGTTGACGTTCTGCCATTCCGGCCGGGACGCGCACATCATGCAATCGCCGCCCGCGCACGACGTGCACGCTCCGCAACCCAGGCATCCAGAGGAGCTGCCGGCACTCGGCGCAAACTCGTCCGCCGCGTGTCTCTCGATCGAGATACTGCCGAATCTCGTGGTCATGTTTCCTCCACTTCTTTGGCCAGGACGCAATCTGTCTACCGACGTCACAGGTCACTGTCAAGACCGCACAAGAGGCTCTATAGATAGTTCCACAGAAGCGGCCGAGGTGACCCGTTTCTGTTTACCGGCATCCTCGGGCCGCCATCCGATTGGCGGCCCTGTCTGAGCATCGATCCTCGGACCGCAACGAGAATCAGAGCTCACCGCCTTCCCCCTCCGGCAAGCAGCGAATGCACCCCGGGCACACGCAAGCGAAAAGCATGAGGCCCGAGCATCGCTGCCCGGGCCCCATACTCACTGCGACCTACAGTCACTTCGACGATCCCGCTGAGGGTGCCGGCACGGCATCCGGCGGGACCACCTCGTGTCTCATCCACTCCGCGCGGGGCGAACCCCGCCGGCTACTTCACCGCCCCGGCGACGACCGAGCCGCGCAGCTGCCGCTGGAAGATGATGTACACCACCAGCACCGGAGCCACGGTGATCACCACGGCGGCGAACAGCGCGCCGAAGTCGACCGCGTACCCGGCCTGCGACTGGAACTGCGACATCGCCTGGGTCAGCACCGAGTCGTCCGGCTTCAACACCGTCGGCAGCAGGAACTGGTTCCACAGACCGAGGAAGTTGAAGATCGCGACCGAGGCCATGCCCGGCCGGGCCATCGGCAGCATCACCTGGAAGAACGTGCGCCACTCGCCCGCGCCGTCGACCTGCGCCGCCTCGTACACGTCGAACGGCAGCCGTCGGAAGAACGCGTGCAGGAAGAACACCGTGAACGGCAGCGCGAACGCCACGTACGTGACGATCAGTCCGCCCAACGTGTTCAACAGGCTGAGGTTCTTCAGGATCGAGAACAGCGGCACGATCGCCAGGAACGGCGGAAAGGTCAGCCCGACGAGCATCAGGTAGTAGATGACCCGGTTGCCGAAGAACTTGAACCGGGCCAGCACGTACGAGCACATCGCGCCCAGCACCATCACGATGGCCAGCGAGCAGCCGACCACGATGACGGTGTTGATGAACGCCGGGCCGACCCCGGACTCGTTCCAGGCGGTCGCGTAGTTCTGCCAGTGGAAGCTGTGCGGCCAGGTGAGCGGGTTGCCCAGCGCCTCCTTCGTCGTCTTGAACGAGGAGACGAACACCCACAACAGCGGCAGCACGACCAGCAGCGACCAGAGGATCAGCACGATGTGCGCGACCACGTCGAAGCCGACCGAACGATCGTTGCTGCGACGGCGTGGTTGCCCGGCCGACCGCGGCGTGTCGGTGGGCTCGGTGACGGCGGTCTGGGTCATCGCCGACTCCCCTTCTCCCGGCCGCCGGTCACGGCGTTGACGATGAACACCAGCGCCGCGAACGCCAGCGTCACGACGGCGAGCATGACGCCCATCGACGTGGCGTACCCGAACTGGCCCTTGGTGAAGGCCGTCGTGTACAGGTCCTGGGACATCACCAGAGTGGAGTTCTGGGGGCCGCCATCGGGGTTCAACGCCGCCATGTAGACGAACGAGTCGAGCGCCGCGATCCCGACGTAGATGTAGGCGGTCTGGATGTTGTCCCGGATCAGCGGGATGACGATCGACACCGCGGTGCGCACCCGGCTGGCACCGTCGAGCCGGGCGGACTCGAAGATCTCCGGGTCGACGCCACGGATACCGGCGATGAACAGCACCATGTAGAACCCGACGAAGCTCCACACGATCACGAAGATCGAGGCGGCCATCGCGGTGCGCGAGTCGCCGAGCCAGGCGTAGTTCTTCGCGTCGTCGAACCCGAGGTGGGTCAGGACGGCGTTCAGGATGCCGGTGGTGGGGTCGTAGATCTGCGCCCAGATGATGCCGATGACGATGGCGGGAACCGCGTACGGGAAGAACGACACCACGCGGTACAGGTTGGACTTCGTCAGCCCGCGCACCGCGCCGGTGCCGCTGCCGCCGACCGTGACCACCGTGGCCAGCGCGAGGGCGAGCACGATCGTCACGAAGGGCACGACCAACCCGAGGATGATGCTGTTGCGCATCGACCGCAGGAACGTGTCGTCCTGGAACAACTTCACGTAGTTGTCGATCCCGATGAAGTTCATCGTCGCGCTGAAGCCGCCCCAGTCGGTCAGCGAGTAGTAGATCGCCTGCACGAACGGGGAGACGACGAACACCAGGAAGATGACCAGCGGCACGCCGAGGAACACCGCGAAGAAGCTCACCCGGTCGAAGGTGAGTCGCCTCCGGCGCCCTCGGCCGGCCGGCCGGGCAGGCCGGCCGGCCGAGGTGGTCGAAACGGTTGAACTCACGAAGTGACCTTGTTCTTCTTGATCGAGCTGTCGTTGGCGACCTTGTCGGTGATCTTCTGCAGCGCGCTGGTCAGCCCGGCGGTGTCGATCTTGCCGGACAGGAACGAGTTCCACGGCACGAGCATGTCGGGGTTGGTGCCGTAGAAGTCGATGAACTGGTAGTTGAAGACGTTCGTCCCGGCCTTGTCCAGCATCTGGGTCTGCGACTGCAGCGCGGTCGAGCCGAACCCGTCCGCCGGCACCAGGCCCTTGACGATGGTCGGGGCGAGCCGCGTCTTGCTGAAGTTGGTCGCGGCGTCCTTCGACAGCATCGCCCGCATGAGCTCCTTGCCGCCGGCCGGGTTCTTGCCGGTGCTCGGCACGATGTACGGCTCACCCGCGGCGCTGCGGATCGTCTCGTACGGCATCTGCGAGCTGCTCGTGAGCGTGAACTCCGGGATGCCCTTCATCTGGAAGCCGGCCTTGGTGGCCTTCTTCATCTCGTTCTCGATCCAGCCACCGGACGGGTAGAGGACCGCCTGCTGGTCGTTGCTCCACTTGGCCTGCGCCTTGGTGAACTGGGTGCCGGCACCGCCCGGGACGAAGTAGCCCTGCTTGACGCAGGTCTCCAGCTTCTTGAACACCGACTGGATGTTCTTGTCCGACCAGCACTTCGGCTTCAGGTTCTCCAGCGCCAGGCGGACGTCCGGGCCGCCCTCCTTGATGGCGGAGTCGATCGCGAGGGTCTGGTAGTAGGTCGCGGCCTCCTTGCCCCAGACGAAGAGGTACTTGCCCTTCTTCTTCGCCTTGGCGCCCAGGTCGATCGCCTCGTCCCAGGTCTTCGGCGGGGTCCAGCCGTTCGCGTCGAACAGCGAACCGGAGTACCAGATGCCGTACACGGTCATCGCGTAGTTCATCGCGACGAACTTGCCGCTGAACGTACCCGGGTCCTTCACGTGCGGGTACACGGTGTCGGCGATCTTGGTGCCCTCGTAGTTGTTCGCCTCGAAGACGTCGTCGAGCTCCGACAGGCTCTTCAGGACCGTGCTGAAACCGATCGCGTTGGCGCCGGAGTTGTCGATCAGGTCCGGCGGGTTGCCGCCGGCGAAGCGCGGCTGCAGCTGCTGGGCGATCTTCGTCGACGGTTTCACGGCCGACTTCGTACCCTGCTTCTTGTCGGCGATCTTCGCCGCGAAGGTCACGTAGTCGTAGCCGTAGCCGCCGTTGAAGATGACCGCGTCGATCGCCGAACCCTTGGCCACGCCGAACGGGTTGGTCGACGTCTTCTTGCCGGTCTTGGCCTTGTCTCCGCCGCCACTGCCCCCGGCGCAGCCGGCCAGTGCCGCGCCGAGCGGCGCGGCAGCGGCCACGGCCAGCGAACCCTGCAGCAGCCGCCGGCGACTGACCGGCTTGGTGTTCTCGTCCATGGTCTGAGGCGACCTTCCGTCGGAAACGGGACTCATGGTGGTCCTCGCCTTCGCTGGCTCAGGCGGCATGCCGGATCCTGCCGGCGTACCGCTGTTCAAGGATTCGGTTGTGCTGGTCCCCACCGGGGATATTGGCGGAAAGGTACACCGGGGGTTGCTCCCCGGCATCGAGCAGCCGTTGTACCACTTCGGCAACAATCGACCGCCCAGGCAACGCCGCGGTGCTCGACGAGATCGCTTCGCCCGCACCGCGGAGCGACAGTGCCGGCCCGGGAGTTTCGGCCAGCATGCCTTTGTGCGGCACACGATCGGGAAGATCGGCGAAACGATGGCCGTTCGGCTGCCGCGACTGTGCCCGAACGGTGTCCTGCGCAGAGGTGATCGGCAGTCGCCGACGAACGCGCACCGACCGCGCACCGTTTCGCCGCCCGGCCGTCACCGGGCGCTCGGTGCACCGAGCGGGCCGGAGCCACGTGGCGATCCACCGGTCCGGAACGGACCGGGTCGCCGCCGCAGCGGCCGCGCCGTCAACCGTCACCCAGCACCTCCCACCGACGGCCGTCATCGGTTCACGCCCGACGGGGGTGAGCGAACCGCGAAACGATGTCCAGCAGTTCGCCGAGCCGGGACTGTGACGATTCTTATCTACGATCTCATGAAGTCAAGTGCTCGAACGTAACGCTTTTCGATCAGACGTTGGCAAGGACTGCGCGCGACGTGCACGATCCGGCCTGAACGTACATATGCGGCGGCCGCAGTGGTCGGACCGACACGAGGCAACGTGGGCGGGTCCCGGCGCCGGTCAGTCGGTGCGGCACAGCTCCCAGCAGGCGACCGCGGCCGACGCGGCCACGTTGAGCGAATCGACCCCACCGCGCATCGGGATGCGCACCCGCACGTCGCTGGCCGACAGCGCGGCGCCGGACAGCCCCGGGCCCTCGGCACCGAACAGCAGGGCCGGTCGCCGGCGCTGCGCCGCGGTCAGGTCCTGTAGCCGGACCGCGTCCGGCGCGGGGGTCAGGGCGAGCACGGTGAACCCGGCCGCCCGGACCGCGGCGAGGCCGGCGGGCCAGGGCGTCAGCCGCGCGTACGGGATGGCGAACACCTCGCCCATGCTCACCCGCACGCTGCGCCGGTAGAGCGGGTCGGCGCAGGACGGCGAGAGCAGTACGGCGTCCAGGCCGAGACCGGCGGCGCCGCGGAAGACCGCACCGACGTTGGTGTGGTTGTTGACGTCCTCGAGAATCAGCACCCGGCGCGCGCCGGCGAGTACCTGCCCGACCGGCGGCAGCGGCCGGCGGTGGAACGAGGCGAGCACGCCCCGGTGCACGTGGAAGCCGGTGACCGCTTCGAGCACGTCCTGCCCCGCGGTGTACACCGGCGCGTCGAGGGTGGCGGCGAGGTCGGCGACCTGCCCGTACCGCTTGGTGTCGACCAGGATCGACCGGGGTCGGTAACCGGCCCGCAGCGCCCGCCGCAGCACCAGTTCACCTTCGGCGATGAACAGGCCGTGCGGCTGCTCGTACCGGGTGCGCAGCGCGACGTCGGTCAGTTCGCGGTAGTCGTCGAGTCGGGCGTCGGCGGCGTCGCCGACGACGCTGTCGCCGGGCGCCGGAGCGGGCGGTTGCGCGTGTACCACGCGACGATTCAACCGCACCGCGTCCGGCGCACCGACGAGGGCGTTACCGGCCGTCCGTGGGCGGCTGGCCGGCCGAGCGGTACACGCCGCCCGCGGGCGGCGGGGTCTGCCCGGTCACCGGCTGCGCGGACGGGGCCGGCGGAGCCGCCTGTGCGGACGGAGTCGGCGGGGCCGGCGGAGCCGCCTGTGCCGGCGGGGCCGGCGGCGCCTGCGGGGTGGCCGGCGCCGGTGCCGGCTGGCTCGCCGGCGCCGGGTCGGTCAGCTCGGACGCCGGCACGGGTGCGGCCGGCAGCGCCGGCTGCTCGCTCTTGACCCCCTGGTCGGGCCCGCTGACCTCGGCCGACGCCTCGGTCGCGGCGTCCGCGGCGGCCTTCGCCGCCTTCTCCGCCTCCGCCTCGGCCTCGGGCGCGAAGCCGGCGACCTCGTCGTCCGGCACGTACTCCGCGCTGGACTCGATGCCGTCGCCGCCGCCCATCATCTTGCCGAACGCGCCACCGAACCCCTCCAGCGCCTTGGTCAGCTCGGCCGGGATCACCCAGATCTTGTTCGACTGGCCAGCCGCGATCTGCGGCAGCGTCTGCAGGTACTGGTAGGCGAGCAGCTTCTGGTCCGGGTTGGCTCGGTGGATCGCGTCGGCGACCTGACGGATCGCCTTCGCCTGGCCCTCGGCCTGCAGCACCCGCGACTCCCGGTCACCCTGGGCCCGCAGGATCGCCGACTGCTTCTCGCCCTCGGCGGTCAGGATCTGCGACTGCTTGTGCCCCTCGGCCGTCAGGATCGCCGCCCGGCGGTCCCGCTCGGCGCGCATCTGCTTCTCCATCGAGTCACGGATGCTCGGCGGCGGCTCGATCGCCTTGATCTCGACCCGGTTGACCCGGATGCCCCACTTGCCGGTGGCCTCGTCGAGCACGCCGCGCAGCTGCCGGTTGATGTCGTCCCGGCTGGTCAGGGTGCGCTCCAGGTCCATCGAGCCGATCACGTTACGCAGCGTGGTGACGGTCAGCTGCTCGATGCCCTGCAGGAAGTTCGCGATCTCGTAGGTGGCACGCGCCGGGTCGGTGATCTGGAAGTAGAGCACCGTGTCGATCGACACGACCAGGTTGTCGGAGGTGATCACCGGCTGCGGCGGGAAGCTCACCACCTGCTCGCGCAGATCGACCTTGGTACGCACCCGGTCGACGAACGGCGCGAGCAGGTTCAGGCCCGGCCCCAACGTCTTCAGGTACTTACCGAGCCGTTCCACGATGTATGCCTGTTGCTGCGGCACGATCCGCACCGAGCGGATCAGCACGATCAGCACTATCAGCACGATGATGGCGACGATGACGCCGAGCACCGCGTCCATTACGGCATCCTCCACACCAGGGCGGTGGCGCCCTTGATCTTGATGATCTGCACCCGCTCACCGGGTTCGAATGTCTGTGTCGCGTCGAACGACCGGGCGGTCCACTCCTCGCCCTGGATCCGGACCAGGCCGTGGTGCTCGTCGACGCTCTCGAGCACCATCGCATCGGCGCCCTCCAGCGCCGCCACCCCCATCGGCTCGTGGTCGGAACGCTCCGCGGAGGAGCGCTGGTAGCGCACGATCATGGGTCGCACCGCCGCCAGGGTCGCCGCCGTGACCAGAGCGAACACGATGCCCTGCAGCCACACCGGCGCACCGAGTGCGGCCGCCGCGGCCGCCGCGAAGGCCCCCGCGGCCACCATGATCGCCACGAAGCTCAGAGAAAAGGCCTCGGCGACGGCCAAGACCACACCGAGTGCCAACCATATGATCGCCGCCACAAGTCGATCGTGACATGGCGACGCACCCGATGACACCTCCGCCCCGGCGCGAACCGGTAACCGTTGGCCGATCGTGCCGTTCTCGACCGTGATAACGTCCGCCCGCCCGCCGTTGATCATGCCCCATACAGGAGGATTGCGTGGCTGTCGACCCGAACATCCGCCCCGGTACCGTCGCGCAGGTCGACGCCGCCGTCGCCGCGGCGCAGGCCGCCGGCCGGGTGCCGTCGCTGATCGCCGGCGTGGTCCGCGACGGCGCGCTGGTGCACGTGGCCACCGCGGGCGAGACGCCCACGGCCACCGCGGACACCCAGTACCGGATCGGGTCGATCTCCAAGACGCTGACCGCGACGCTGGTGCTGCGGCTGCGCGACGCCGGCGGGCTCGCGCTCGACGACCCGTTGAAGCGACACCTGCCCGGTACGCCGGCGGGCGCGCTCACCGTGCGCCAGCTGCTCGGGCACGTGTCCGGGCTGCAGCGCGAGCCGGACGGCGAGTGGTGGGAACGCTCCGCCGGCGGTGACGTGGACGCGCTGCTGGCCGGCCTGGGCCCGGACAAGCTGGCCCGGCCGCCGTTCGCCGGCTACCACTACTCGAACCTCGCGTTCGGGCTGCTCGGCGCGCTGCTCACGCGCGCCACCGGGAAGCCGTGGTGGCAGCTGGTGCGGGAGCAGCTGCTCGCACCGCTGGGCATGACGCGCACCAGCTACCAGGCGACCGAGCCGTTCGCCCGCGGGTACGTGGTGCATCCGTGGGACGGCACGCTGCGCGAGGAGCCGCGGCACGACGCCGGTGCAATGGCGCCGGCCGGCCAGCTGTGGAGCACGGTGACCGACCTGGCCCGCTGGGCGGCGTTCCTGGCCGATCCGGCGACGGCCGGCGACGGCACGATCCTGGCCGCGCCGACCGGCGCCGAGATGACCGTGCCGGTCGCCATCAGCGACCTGGAGTCGTGGACCGCCGGCCACGGACTCGGCGTGGAGCTGTGGCGCCGCGGCGAGCGGGTCTACCTCGGCCACACCGGCTCGATGCCCGGCTACCTCGCGGTCCTGGTCGCGCACCGGCGCAGCCGCACCGCCGTGGTGGCGTTCGCGAACGCGTACACGATGCTCGGTGGCGGCATCGGCGGGTTCGGCATCAACCTGCTGACCACGGTGCTCGACGCCGAACCGGAACCGGTCGCCGGCTGGCGGCCGGGCGAGGTGCCGCCGGCCGAGGCCGCGCCGCTCACCGGCCGCTGGTGGTGGATGGGCCGGGAGTACGAGGCGAGCTGGGCCGACGACGCCCTGGTGCTGCGGTCGGTGACGCTGCCCGGCGGTACGCCGTGGCGCTTCACCCGGGAGGCGCCGGACGTCTGGCGCTGCCACACCGGGATGAACACCGGCGAGACCATGACCGTCCGGCGCACTCCGGACGGTGCGGTCGAGGCTCTGGACATCGCCACGTTCGTGTTCCGCCGGGAGGTGCTGCCGGCGGAGTGACCGCGGCGGGCAACTCGCACCAAGCGCGACCTTGCCGTGCAAACCGGTACCGGACACTGCGGACGGACCGGCCCTGACCGGGCGCGGTCTCGACACCCGATCGAGTTAACCTCGCCCGGTCCGTGGGTGCGTCGGTCGACATCACCCTTGACTGGTGCCACGTGCTCGCCTGGGAGGTGTCCGCAGTGCAGCCCGCTTCACCCCTTCAGCCGGCTTCGCGGCGTGTCCGGTGCCGCTGGCCGGAAGCCGCCCGCCTGCCCTGGTCCGCGCTGCTCGCCGCCCCGACCGTGCTGGCCGTCCTGCTCGCGCTGGTGCCGGCCACCTCGGCTGCGGCCGCGCCGAACGGCGTCCGGTCGACCGACAGCGTGGCGGCCCGCGTCGGGCAGCTCAGCGCGCAGCTGGCCAAGGCCGACGCCGACCTGCGCCAGGCGTCGGTGCGCGCGTCGGTGGCGATCGAGAAGTACGAGCGGGCCGCGGTGCGGCAGCGCAAAGCGGCCGACGCGCTGGCCGCCGCGCGCCGCAGGACGAAGTCGGCCGGCCAGGCGGTCGACCGGCAGCAGGACCGGGTCGGCCTGATGGTGCGGCGCAACTACGAACTCGGTGGGGTGCTGGGCACCACCGCGAGCGTGCTGGCGGGCAAGCCGTCCGACCTGATCACCAACCTGGGCTACCTGCGCTACGTCGGCAACCGGCAGGCGGCCACGCTCACCCGGTACCGGCAGTCCAAGGGGCTCGCGGTGCTCGCCGAGGGGACCGCCCGCTCCGCGCTGAAGGCGGCGAACACCGCGCGCAAGAAGGCCGCGAGCGCCAAGGCCGCCGCGCAGCAGGCCGTCGACCAGCGGCACAAGCGGGTCGCGACGCTGACCGCGCAGCGCGACAAGGTGCAGGGCCAGCTGGACACGATCGAGGCGCACAACAAGTCGGTGCGGGCGGCCGCGGCGGCGCGGGAGGAGCGGCAGGCCGCGGCGCAGCGGCGCTCGGCCGACACCGCGACCGAGGTCTCCGCCTCCACCGGCGGCGGCGCCATGGTGGCGGTCCGTGCCGCGCTCGCCCAGCAGGGCAAGCCGTACGTGTGGGACGCGGCCGACCCGTCGGTCGGGTTCGACTGCTCGGGGCTCGCGCTCTACGCCTACCAGCAGATCGGGATCGAGCTGCCGCACTCGGCGGAGTACCAGTACCTGCAGGGCCGGCACGTGTCGTCGAACGCGCTGCAACCCGGCGACCTGCTGTTCTACTCGTACAACGGGCGGGTGTCCGGGATCCACCACGTCACCATGTACATCGGCAACGGGCAGATCGTGCAGGCCGCGGACTTCGGCATCCCGGTGCAGGTGGTCCCGGCGTACTTCGACTTCGGCTACCTCGGCGCGACCCGGCTGGCCTGACCGCGCGGGTCAGTCCGCCGGGGCGGTGACGAAGTCGATCAGGTGCTCGACGGCGCCCAGCAGCGGCGCCTCCACGTCCCGGTAGTCGCGCACCGAGCCGAGGATCCGGCGCCACAGCGCGCCCGGGTCGCTGACCCCCAGCGCGGCGCAGACGCCCTCCTTCCACGGCTGCCCCTTCGGTACCTCGGGCCAGGCCCGGATGCCGATCTTCGCCGGCTTCACCGCCTGCCAGACGTCGACGTACGGGTGGCCGGTGACCAGCACGTACGGGGAGGTCACCTGGGCGACGATCCGGCTCTCCTTGCTGCCGGCGACCAGGTGGTCGACCAGCACCCCGAGCCGCCGTTCGGGGCCCGGCTCGAACTGCGCCACCGCGCCGACCAGGTCGTCCACCCCGGACAGCGGCTCCACCACGACACCCTCGACCCGCAGGTCGTCGCCCCAGATCCGCTCCACCAGCGCCGCGTCGTGGATGCCCTCCACCCAGATCCGGCTGGCCCGGGCCACCTTCGCCGGTGAGTCCGGTACCGCGATCGAACCGGAGGCGGTGAGCCGACGCACCGCGGGCGTCGCCGGACGTGCCGGCCGGCGCAACGTCACCACCCGGCCGTCGACCAGGAATCCGCCTGGTACCAGCGGAAACAGCCGCCGTTTGTCGTGCCGGTCGGCCAGCACCACGGCGTCGGCCTCGAACCCGACCACGGCGCCGCAGAACCCGCCGTCGGCGTCCTCCACGACCAGCCCCGGCTCGGCGTCGACCACCGGCACCTTCGGGCGCCGGTTGCGGTCGCCGGCGAGCACGTCGGTGCCGTAACGGTCGGCGGGCCGGTCGTCCCGGCGGCGAAACGGACTGCGCACGTCGCGACCGTAGCCGGCGGACGCGGATCCGGTCACGCCGGCACGCCGGGTACGTGGGCGGCAGTCGCCGGGCGCCACCCCCACGACGTGGTGCGCACCAGGCTCCCGGGCCGCTGTCGCGCGGCAGGTCGTTACCCTGGGAGCCATGTCCGCTGATCCGGTCCAGTCCGTGGCGACCAGTGTGCGGCCCACCGTGCGGCTCACCCCGTGGATCCGCTCCTGGCGGGCCGGGCTGGTGCCGTTCGACGACGCCGCCGTGGCGCTGGAGGACGGCACCGACCACGCGGTGCTGGACATGCCGGGCAGCGTGCGGGACCAGACCCTGCGGGAGGCGTTGACCGGCCTGGCGAAGCTGCCACCCGAGCGGATCCGGCTGGTCCTGCCGGCGCCCGGCGACCCGCGCGGGCTGCCCGGCCCCGGCCCGTTCACCTCCGCCGCACTGCTCGCCGGCGAGGGCATCGTCGCCGGCGACGTCGGCCTGGTGCCGGAGCCGCGGGAGTACACGTCCGGGTCCGGCGACACGTGGCTCGCGATCACCTGGCGCGGGTACGAGATCGCCTCCGGCGGGGTGCCGGCGGAGCTGGTGACCCCATCCGAGGCGGAGGCCGAGCTGGGGCTGGCGCTGGCCGCGTCCACCCAGGCGCTCGCCGAGCTGGACGTGGCCCGCTGGCGGCCGTCGCTCGCCCCGGCGTTGACCGCGCTGCGCCGGGGCGGGGGCAGCGCCGACCTGCCCGCCGGGTACGACCCGCGCAGCCGCCGGCTCTACGCCCGGGCCGGCATGCTCGACCGGGTGCTGGCGCTCGCCGAGCACGACGAGCCCGGCGGCGCGATCAACGCGTACGAGGCGAACCAGCGGGCCGCGGCGCTGCGCCCGCTCGCCACCGCCTGCCGCCGCGCCCTCGTCGCCGCCTGCAACTCGCCCCTGCACTGACCGGTCGTCGTCGGGCGCGCACCACCGTCCCGCCGACCCCCGGGCACCCGACCGCGCCGCACCGATCCCACGGCGCCCGCACGCCACGTCAGCGGCGGCCGCGCTCCACGTCGGCGGCGCGCCTGCTCCACGTCAGCGGCACCCGTGCTCCGCGTCAGCGCCGCCCGGGCTCCGCGTCGGCGGCGCCGGTGCTCCAGTTCAGCGGTGGCCGACGAACGCGAGCGCCTCCCGGGCGAGCGGCAGCCAGGCCAGCCCGGAGGTCGGGTCCAGGCTGAACCACTCCTTCATCGGGGTGCCCTTGTTGGCGTCGAACCGGACGCCTTCGCCGTCGTCGACCAGCGCGTCGACCCGGGACCGCGGCAGCTTCAGCACCAGCCGGCCGCGCACCAGCATGGCGAAGATCCGGTTGTCCACCCGCATCGCGGACGAGCCGAACCCGCTGCCGGACGGCGGGGTGACGCCGGGGCTGCCGAGCAGCTCCCCCACCAGTTCCTCGAACCGCGCAGCGACGTCCACGGCGGCCCCCTCCCGATCGGATCGCCCTCGGGATGCCGACGGTAGCCGCCCGCACCGACATTCCGCGGTACCAGCGCCGGGACGGGTCAGTCGCAGCCGCCCAGTGCCCGGTCGACCTCGGCGGGCGAGAGCGGCGGCGCCGGCAGCGGGTGTGCACCCTCGGCGCGTAGCCCGTCGAGCATCAGCGCGAGGTGCCGGTGCCGGGCGTGCGTGCCGATGCCGGTGGTGGCGGCGACCGTCGCGGCGTGCCCCCAGAACACGAACGCCAGGTCGGCCAGCGTCACGTCGGCGCGCAGCGCGCCGGCCCGCTGCGCCCGGCGCACGATGCGCAGCATCTGCCGGTACCCGTCCCGCAGCGCGGCCCGGGTCTGCGCGGAGTGCCGGACGGTCCGGCCGGTCAGGTCCCGGTACCCGCGGTCGGCCGCCTGCAGGTCGCAGATCCGGGTGACGAAGTGGACGAACCCCTCCCACGCGTCGTCGTACGACAGTGCCTGCGCGGCGATCGCCGCGGTCGCGGCGACCTGGTCGGCGCAGGCGGCGTCGATCAGCGCGTCCCGGGTGGGGAACCGGTTGTACAGGGTGCCGATGCTGACGCCGGCCTGCCGGGCGATGTCCTCCAGCGGGGCGTCGAGCCCGCGGGCGGCGAACACCGTCCGGGCCGCCTCGACGAGACGTTCCCGGTTCCGGCGGGCGTCGGCCCGCAGTGGTCGCTCCTCGGTCATGGCACCAGCGTAAGCGATGTTGAGGCGAACCTCAGGTTGGTGCTACCGTGCCTAACTTGAGACAACACTCAACTTATTGGGAGCGACGATGACACGATCGATGGCGATCATCAACACCGGGCCGGGCCTCGGGCTGGCGGCGGCCCGCCGGTTCGGCCGGCAGGGATACCGGCTCGCGCTCGTGGCCCGCAACGGCGAGCGGCTCGACCGGTTCGTCGCCGAGCTGGCGGCGGACGGCGTCACCGCCGTCGGGTACCCGGCGGACCTCGCCGAACCGGGCGCGGTGGAGCGGGTCGCGACCGCCGTCGAGGCGGCGCACGGCCCGCTCGACGTGCTGTACCTCAACGGGCAGCCGGCCGCCGACCGCATCGCCGCACCGCTGGACGTGGACCCCGACAACCTGCGCGCTCAGCTCGATGCGCTGGTGTACAACCCGGTCACGCTGGTACGGCGGTTCCTGCCGCCGATGCTCGCGCGCGGCGACGGCGCGATCCTGGTCAGCCTCGGCGCGTCCGCGACCACCCCGATACCGATGCTCGCCAACGTCGGAATCGCGATGGCCGGGCTGCGCAACTACGTGCACACGCTGCACGGCGCGCTCGCCGAGCGTGGTGTCTACGCCGGCGTGCTCACCATCGGCGCGCTGGTCGCCGGCAGCGACCCGGAACGGATGCTCGACGCGGCCCGGTCCGAGCCGCCGGCCGAGGTGCTCGACCCGGCCGACCTTGCCGACACGCTGTGGCGGATGCACACCGACCGCGCCAGCGTCGAGGAACGGGCCGGCGCACTCGCCCGTGTCTGAGCAACGCGCGCCTCGCCGTCGGCGACGACGGGCGCGCCGGTACCGGTGGGGTCAGCGGCGGGGCGGGAGGGCGCAGCAGCCGTCCGCGCAGGTGTCCCAGACGGGCAGGGTGCCGAGCCGACGGCGCGGGGTCGCCGGGTCGAGCCGCTCGGTGACCAGCTCCCGGACCATCGCCACGAAGCGCGGATCGGTACCGGGCGTGGCGGCGCGGGCGTAACCCAGCCCGAGCCGCTTCGCCGTCTCCGCCGCCTCGTTGTCGAGATCCCAGCGGACCTCCATGTGGTCGGAGACGAACCCGATCGGACTGACCGCGACGTTCGCCACGCCCCGCGCGGCGAGCGACTCCAGGTGGTCGTTGATGTCCGGCGAAAGCCACGGCACCTGCGGCGGGCCGGACCGCGACTGCCAGACCAGGTCGTGCCCGCCCTCGACGCCGGCCCGGTCGGCGACCAGCTCGGCCAGTTCGGTGAGCTGGTCGGTGTAGCGGTCGCCGGTCGGGCCCGCCGTGCGGTTCATCGCCAGCGGCACCGAGTGGGCGGTGAACACCACCCGGGTCTCCCCCGCCGGCAACGTGTCCAGCGCCGACCGCAGCGCGTCGGCGTGCGGCTCGACGAACCCGGGATGGTCGTAGAACTGGCGCAGCTTGTCGACCGCCGGGGCGCCCGGGCCGACCTTGGCCCGGGCCGCCACGATGTCCTCCAGGTACTGCCGGCACGACGAGTACGAGCCGAACGCGCTGGTGGCGAACGCCAGGGCGTGCCGCACGCCGTCGTCGCGCATCCGGGCCAGGGTGTCCGCGAGGTACGGATCCCAGTTCCGGTTGCCCCAGTAGATCGGCAGGTCGATGCCGTGCGCACCGAACTCGACCCGGACCGCGTCGAGCAGCTCACGGCACTGCTGGTTGATCGGCGACACGCCGCCGAAGTGCTGGTAGTGCTCGGCGACCTCGGCCAGCCGGGCGTCCGGGACGCCACGGCCGGCGGTCACGTTGCGCAGGAACGGCATGACGTCGTCGGGGCCCTCCGGGCCGCCGAACGACAGCAACAGGAACGCGTCGTACACGCCTCTATCTTCTACCACCGGTAGATGGCGGGCTCAGGCGCCCACCGCATGGAAGCCGCCGTCGACGTGGATGACCGTACCGGTGGTGGCGGGGAACCAGTCGGACAGCAGGGCGCAGACCGCCCGGCCGGCCGCCTCGGTGTCGGTCAGGTCCCACCCCAGCGGGGCCCGCTCGACCCACTTGTCCTCGAACTGCTCGAAGCCCGGGATCGACTTCGCCGCCATGGTGCGCAGCGGGCCGGCCGACACCAGGTTGGACCGGATGCCCTGCTTGCCCAGGTGCAGCGCCAGGTAGCGGCTGGCCGACTCCAGACCCGCCTTCGCCACGCCCATCCAGTCGTACACCGGCCAGGCCAGGGTGGCGTCGAAGGTCAGGCCGACGATCGAGGAGCCGCGACCCAGCAGCGGCAGGCATGCCATCGCGAGCGCCTTGTACGAGTACGTGGAGACCTGCACCGCGGTGGCGACGTCGTCCCACTCGGCGTTGAGGAACTCGCCGCCCAGCACCGACTGCGGCGCGAACCCGATCGAGTGCACCACCCCGTCCAGCCCGTCGACCTGCTCGCGCACCCGGTCGGCCAGGCCGGCCAGCTGCTCGGCGCTGGTCACGTCCAGCTCGATGATCTCGCCCACCGGCTCCGGCAGCCGCTTCGCGATCCGCTCCACCAGCGACATCCGCCCGAACCCGGTGAGCACGACCTGCGCGCCCTGCTCCTGGGCCAGCTTCGCCGCGGAGAACGCGATCGACTGGTCGGTCAGCACGCCGGTGATCAGCAGCCGCTTGCCGTCGAGAAGTCCACTCACGCTCGCTCGTCTCCTAGCTCGTGTACTCGGCCGTGCCGCCGGCTGATCCGTGGCCGTGCCCGCTCCAACGATCCGCGCCCGTACCGCGTGGATGATCGCCGTGCCGCTCCGGTCATCCACGCCCGCACCGCTCGGGTGGTCAGTGGCCCATGCCGAGGCCGCCGTCGACCGGCAGCACCGCGCCGGTGATGTAGCCCGCCTCGTCGGAGGCGAGGAACCCGACCGCCGCGGCGACCTCGTCGACCTGCGCGAACCGGCCGCCCGGGATCTCGCCGAGGAGCTGGTCGCGGCGCGCCTGCGGCAGCTCGGCGGTCATGTCGGTCTCGATCATCCCGGGCGCGACCACGTTCGCGGTGATGTTGCGCGAGCCCAGCTCCCGGGTGATCGACCGGGCCAGCCCGACGAGGCCCGCCTTGCTCGCCGCGTAGTTGGTCTGGCCCGGGTTGCCGGACAGCCCGGCCACCGACGAGATGAAGATCATCCGGCCCCAGCGGGCCCGCAGCATCTTCTTCGCGGCCCGCTTCGCGCACCGCCACGAGCCGGCCAGGTTGGTCTCCAGCACCGAGGAGAACTGCTCCTCGCTCATCCGCAGCAGCAGCGTGTCGGCGGTGATGCCGGCGTTGGCCACCAGCACCTCGACCGGGCCCAGCTCCGCCTCGATCTGGTCGAACGCGGCGTCCACCTGCGCCGGATCGGTGATGTCGCAGCGCACCCCGTACAACCCGGCCGGGACGTCGCTGCCGCGGTGGGTGACCGCGACCCGGTCGCCCTGCTTCGCGAACCGCTGCGCGATGGCCAGGCCGATCCCGCGATTGCCACCGGTCACCAGGACGGTACGAGGCATCTGCACTCCCTGTTGCGATCCTCGCCGGCCGGGAACGGCCGGCGACTGCCGTCTCGCCGGCCGCGAGCGGCCGCCACGGCCCCAGAGACTACCGTCGGGCCGCGCCGACCGGCCGGGCGAGGTCGGCCGCCGTCACGGCATCCGGGACGACCAGAGCAGGCTCATCGCCGCCGCCGCCAGCCCGAACAACAGCCCGAACCCGATGTACCACTGGGCGATCTCCTTCGCCATCGTGCGATGACCGATCGACGAACCCATGTCCTGGTACACCTGTCTGAGCTCGGTGGCGCTCGCCGCCGCGTAGTAGTGGCCCTTGGTCATGTCGGCGAGCTTGTGCAGCGACTGCTTGTCCACCGGTACCGGGGTGGTCTGGCCACCGATCGACACGTGCCCGTGGTCGGTGCCGAACGCGATCGTGGACACCGGCACGTTCGCCGCCGACGACGCCTTGCCGGCGTCCTCGATGGTGCGGCCGTAGGTGCGGAAGCCGTCCGACAGCAACACGATCCGGGCCGGCGGCGCACCGGACGCGCCGTCCGCCGGGACCGTGGCGATCGCCTGCAGCGACGTGAACACCGCCTCGCCGGTGGCGGTCGACTCGGCCAGCCGCAACCCGTTGATCGCCGAGTACACCTGGTCGCGGTCCTTGGTCGGGGAGGCCACCACGTTCGCCGCCTTCGCGAACGAGACCACGCCGACGTTGAAGTTGCGCGGCAACTGCTTGACGAAGTCCTTAGCCGCGGACTGCGCCGCGCGCAGCCGGTTCGGGGCGACGTCGGTCGCCTCCATCGACAGCGACACGTCGATGGCGAGGATGACGGTGGCCCGCTCCATCGGCTGCTGCACGTCCACCGCCGGCCGGGCCATCCCCAGCGCCAACGCCAACAGCGACAGCACCAGCGCACCCGCCGAGGCGTGCCGGCGCCAGCCGATCCCGCGCGGGGTCAGCCGCTGCAACAGTTCCAGGTTGGAGAAGCGCATCGCGAACGAGCGGCGGTGCAGCTGCACCCACACGTACACCCCGGCCAGGGCCAGCACCGGGACGATGGCGAGCAGCCACCACGGAGACAGGAAGCGGATCATGCGGGGCCCCCGCGGAAGTGTGAAACGAAGCGGAACGGTGTGCTGCGGTGCCTCATGCGCGGCCCCCGCGGACGTACGAGACGGAGCGGGGCGGCCCGCCGCCGGGTGGATCGGTCATCGGGTCGTCCCCCTGGTCCGGGCGTGCCGCTGCGCGGCGACGAACCGGACGATGTCCAGCAGCCAGTCGGAGTCGGTGCGCAGCCGCAGATGGCCGACCCCGGCGTGCCGCAGCGCCGCCGAGATCGCCGCGCGCTGTTCGCTCGCCGCCGCCGCGTACCGGGCCCGGACCGCCGGCGTGGTCTGCACCTCGTGCACCAGGCCGGTCTCCGGGTCGACCAGCTCCAACACCCCGACGTCCGGCAGTTCCAGCTCGCGCGGGTCGAGCACCTCGACCGCCAGCACGTCGTGCCGCACCGCGAGCCGCCGCAACGGCCGCTCCCAGCCCGTCGGGGCGAGGAAGTCGGAGATCACCACGGCCATCCCGCGCCGCCGCGGCGGCCGGTTCAGCGCGTCGATCAACGCGGCCAGATCGGTGCGGCCACCCGCCGCCGGCCGCTCGGTACGCGCCACGCTGCGCAGCAACGTCTGCGCGCCCCGCCGGCCGGGCCGTGCCGGCACCCGGTAGGTGTCCGAGCCGGTGCCGATCACCGCGCCGATCCGGTTGCCGCCGCGCACCGTCAGGTGCGACATCGCCGCCACCGCGGCGATCGCGAGGTCACGCTTCAGGCAGTCCGCGGTACCGAAGTCCAGGCTCGCCGACAGATCGACCGCGAGCCAGGTCTCCAGCTCCCGGTCCACGATGGTCTGCCGCACGTGCGGCACCGTGGTTCGCGCGGTGACCGGCCAGTCCATCCGCCGCACGTCGTCGCCCGGCCGGTACTCCCGGGACTCGCCCGGCTCGGTGCCCGGCCCCGGCAGCAGGCCCAGGTAGTCGCCCTGCAGCAGACCGTCCAGCTTGCGGGTCACCAGCAGCTGCAGGCGGGACAACGTGACCTCGGAGCGGCCCACGTCCAGCTGCGGTGCCACGGCCCGCTCCCGGGTCGAGTGCCGCCGCAGCCGGCCCAGCGCGGCAAGGCTCCCCCGGCTCACGCCCGCTCACCCACCACCGGTGCGCGCGACCTCGCCTCCGAACCCAGGGTGTGTCTGGTGGATCTTCCGGCCGGCTGCGGCGGCCCCATTCGCCCGCTCGCCGCGTTGTCGGCACGGGCGCATACGACACCGGTATGCACCCGCACCTCCGCCTTGCGAGCGAACGAATGGGACTCGCCTCGCTCGGCCAAGATCCACCAGACACGCCCTAGCGTCACAGGCCACGCCCCGGCTGCGGCCAGGCGCCGGCCGGCTGCGGCGTACCGGAGGACGGCGCGGCACTCGCCGGGGCGTCCGCGTTCTGCCGCGGCGCCACCGTGGGCAGCGGCACGGTGGCGAGCACCCGGTCGACGATCTGCTCCGCCGGGATGCCATCCGCCAACGCGTCGTACGACAGCACCAGCCGGTGCCGCAGGATGTCCGGCGCGATGTCCTGGATGTCGGCCGGCAGCGCGTAGTCGCGACCCCGCAGCAGCGCCAGCGCCCGCGCCGCCCGCACGATGCCCAGCGACGCGCGCGGGCTCGCGCCGTACTGCACCAGGCCGGCGACGTCGGGCATGCCGTACTCGGCCGGGGTGCGGGTGGACAGCACCAGCCGCACCGCGTAGTCGACCAGCGCGTTGTGCACGAACACCTCGTCGGCCTTGGCCTGCAGGCCGATCAGGTCGCTGGTGGAGAACACCGCGGTCGGCTCCGGCGTCGACACCCCGACCCGGTAGACGATCTCCCGCTCCTCCACGTCGGTCGGGTAACCGACCTGGATCTTCAGCAGGAACCGGTCGCGTTGCGCCTCGGGCAGCGGGTACACACCCTCCTGCTCGATCGGGTTCTGCGTCGCCATCACCAGGAACGGGTGCGGCACCTCGTGCGTCTCGCCGCCGATCGACACCTGCTGCTCGGCCATGACCTCCAGCAGCGCCGACTGCACCTTCGCCGGCGCCCGGTTGATCTCGTCGGCGAGCAGGAAGTTGACGAACACCGGGCCCAGCTCGACGTCGAACTTCTCGCTGCCCTGCCGGTAGATCCGGGTGCCCACCACGTCGGCCGGCACCAGGTCGGGCGTGAACTGGATGCGCGCGAACGAACCGCCGACCACCTTGGCCAACGTCTCCACCGCGAGCGTCTTCGCGACCCCCGGCACGCCCTCGATCAGGCAGTGCCCGCGGGCGAGCAGCGAGACGAACATCCGCTCGATCATCCGGTCCTGCCCGACGATCACTCGCTTGACCTCGAACAGCGCCTTCTCGAGCAGGGTCGCATCCTGAGCTGGTGTGGTCTGCTGGGCCACCTGACCTCCACGGCACGTCACCGACTGCGCTTCGCCGCCGCCGCCCCCGGCGCCCGGCCGCCACCCATCGTCGCGCATCCTTGCGAGTCCAAGCCTCCCACGACAGGCTGGGTACGCGCTGGGCGGGTGCGCGCGCGCCACCCCTCCCGTTGCGCTGCGGCACCGTGCGACACCCGTACGCCATGACGGTGAAGAACACGCCGAAATCACTACGGACGGCCGTCCTGTCGGGTAGACAACCGCCTCTGCCTCGTGTGTACCATTGCACCGTCGCCGGGCGGCTTCCCCCGTGGTCGCCCGGCGGCTTCATCCCTCGGTGTTCCCTGCTCGCCGCTGCGCGGGCTCGGCCGGGGGATTTCGCATGTCTTCTGGGGGCGCGGCCCCCAGGCCCCGCGCCGGCGGGGCTTCGCCCCCCGGCACCCCCCGACCTCTCCCGGGTCGGCGAGCCCGATCACGTCACCATCACTTCGCTCGCCGCGGTGCGGCATTGCCCGGGAGCAGCCTCCAGACATTCGCCAGGAGGGTCCGGCCCCGGCGTCCCGTGACGGCTCACATCTGCGTTTGCGGCGGCGCACGGTGCTTGCCGCCGTGTTGGTGTTTGGTGCGGGTGGGGTCAGGGCGTCGGCTGGTCCGCTGCCGGTGCGGGGTTGTCGGCGTGGTGCAGTTGGTGTAGTGCCCAGTGGGCCCATTGCACCTGGGCGTCTGCCTGGTAGATGCCGTGTTCCAGGGCGAGGCGGCCGTACCGCAGGCCGTGCCTGGGATGGGTGGTGTCGGCGTCCGCCAGGGCGGCCAGCTCCCGCAACTCGGCGGCAAGGTGCTCGGCCTCGGTGAGGTAGCGCTCCAGTTGCGCGCGGGCCTCGTCCGGGGTGAGCGCCGAGAGCAGCATCATCCGCAGCACCCGCTCGTCCCGGATCGCGCGCGGTTTCGGTTCCGACAGGAGCCAGTCGTGCAACTCGATCCGGCCGGCCTCGGTGAGTGCGTACGTGCGACGGCCTCGGGCACCCTCGTCGGTGACCTCGATCAGGCCGTCGGCGGCCATCCGGTTCAGCTCTGGGTAGATGTGGCTCTGCCGGGCCGACCAGGCGAAACGCCGGAGCGACCGGTCGAAGCGGGTGCTCAGTGCGTAGCCGCTCGCCGGTCCATCCTCCAGCAGGCCGAGCAGAGCGTGCCGCAACGACATTCGATACTCCTATGTTGACAGGTACACTTGTAGGTATGGATACAGACGTCATCATCGCCGGCGCCGGCCCCACGGGTCTCACCCTCGCCATCGACCTGCGACAACGCGGCGTGCGCTGTCGAGTCTTCGACAAGGCTGCCGCGGCCTCGCCGGGCACCCGCGGCTTCACTCTCAAGCCAAGCACTCTCGAGGTTCTCGCCGGGCTTGGCGTCGCCGATCGGATTCGTGCGGCCGGCACGGTCGAGCGCCGCCTGCTGTTTTTCCTCACGCCCGCCGAGCACGCCACGGCACGACAGCGTCGCCGGGCCGGCACGCCGCTGTTCGAGCTCGAGTTGCGGCCCACACCGGATCGCGAATCGGTCGGCATCCCCCAGTTCCGCACCGAGGCGATCCTGCGCGAGCGGCTGGCGGAGTTGGGCGGCGAGGTCGAGTTCGGTCGGGCCGTCACCGGCTTCGCCGACCGTGGCGACGCGGTCGAGGTCACGATCGACGACGGATCGACCCTTCGATCCCACTACCTGGTCGGCACCGATGGCGGACGGAGCACGATCCGGACCGCGGCAGGCATCGGCTTCGTCGGACGCACCCACACCGAGAGCGCGCTGATCACCGACGTACGGCTGGAGGGGCTCGACCCGACCAGCGGCGTGCACATGTTCATGGGCCCGCGCGGCATGGTCGTCTGCCGGCCCATCCCGCACGACGACCACTGGCAGGTCGTCACGGGAGCCCCTCCCGGCGACGAGGCGCTCTCGGCCGAACTGGTGCAGCGAAGGTGCACCGAGCTGACGCAACGCGACGATCTGCGAGTACGGGCGGTCCGGTGGACGTCGATCTGGCGCTACAACCTGCGCGTCGCCGACGCGTACCGCAAGGGGCGCGTCTTCATCGCGGGCGATGCGGCGCACGTACACCCGCCCACCGGTGGACACGGGATGAACACGGGGATCCAGGATGCGTCCAACCTGGGATGGCGGCTCGGTCGGGCGCTCGACGGGACCTCCGGCGAGGACGTGCTGTACGGCTACGAGCGGGAGCGGCTTCCGGTGGCGCGCGCGATCCTCGCCGACAGCGCCGAGCAGTTCAAGGGCATGACATCGCTGCCCCGGCTGCCGAGGTTCGTGCTCCGAAGGGTACTGAAGGCGGGCTTCGCCAAGCGGCAGCTGAGCAACCAGGAGACGCCTCGCCACCCGGCCGGTACCGCCCGCACCTGACCGGGCCACGCCGTCACCGAGGTCGCCCACGTCGGCTCACCGGGCGGGGAGGCCGACGAGGCGGGTGAGGAAGCGGTCGATCTGGGCGGTCAGGGGTGGCCAGTCGAGCTGAGGTTGACTCAGGCGCAGGGCCACGGCGCCGTGCACGGCGGCGCGCAGGTCCAGGGCGACCAGTTGGGCGTCGCCGGCGGGAGCCACGCCGGCATCCATGCAGCGGCGGACGGCGGCCGTGGTCGAGTCGGCGACCTCGGAACGAAACGCCGTCTCGGGGCGACGGTTGACCGCGCTCTCGTGCATCACCCGGTAGAGACCGGGGTGGCGGCGTGACCAGGTACCGAGCACGAGCACCCGGGCGCGCAGCTGCTCGGCCGGGTCGTCGCTGCCGGCGGCGGCCTCGTCGGCGGCGCGCATCAGGTCGTCGTGGCAGTGCCGCAGCGTCGCCAGCACCAGCGCGTCACGGTCGGCGAAGTGCAGGTAGACCGAGGTCGCCGCGGTGCCGACCGCGCGGGCCACCGCCCGCATCGACAGCGCCTGGTCGTCGCCCAGCTCGTCGAGCAAGCCCAGCGTGGCGTCGATGATCTCGGCGCGCAGCCGGTCGCCCTGGCCGCGCGGGTTGCGGCCGCGCGGCGACGCTTGCGTACCCATGCGAGACATCCTAACTGAACACTTGTAACTGTACGGCTGTAGCGTTAGTGTTCCGACACTACAGCCGTACAGTCAAGGAGCGTGCCGATGTCCTCGGTGCAGGAACGCAACAAGCAGACGGTGCTCGCCTTCTACGAGGCGGCGATCAACCGCAAGGACGCCGACGCCGCGGTCCGGCTGGTCGGCGACCGGTACGTGCAGCACAACCCGCGGATCGCCGACGGCGTCGACGGGCTGCGGGCCTTCGTCGCGCAGCTGCGGGAGACGTTCCCGCAGCTGCGGGCCGAGGTACGCAGCCTGCTCGCGGACGGCGACCGGGTCGTCGGTCACGTGTACGGGGTGCGGGTGCCGGGCCAGCCCGGTACCGCGATCATCGACATCTTCCGGCTCGCCGACGGCAAGCTGGTCGAGCACTGGGACGTGATGCAGCCGATCCCGGCGGAGTCGGCCAACGACAACGGGATGTTCTGACCGCCCGGCGTGCGGTCGCTCCCCCGCCGGGTGGGAGGCTGACCGGGTGGGTGGCGATCAGGTACCGGTGCAGTGTTCGGCGAAGGGGTGCCGGCGCTCGGCACGGTGGCAGCTGCGGTGGAGCAATCCGCGGATCCATGCCGGCGACCGGCGCAAGACGTGGCTGGCCTGCGACGAGCACCGCGGGTCGCTGAGCGAGTTCCTGTCGGCCCGCGGCTTCCTGCGCGAGGTCGTCCCGATGGACGCCGACGCCTGACCGCCGCCGGGCACCGACGACCGCGGTGGGCCGCCCGGTTCGGCGATCAGCCGCGGGCGGCAGGCGGGCCGCTGACCGGCGCGCCGGCCGCTTCCGGCTCGGCGGTCACCGTCGACCCACCGGCATCCGGCTCGGTACCGCCGGTGCGCTGCGCCGTTGCCTCGCGTTCACGGCCGTCGACCGACCCCAGGTCGGCCCCGCCGCGGCCGACAGGCCCGACGTCGATCGCCTCGCCCCGGCCGGCACCGACGGGCTCGGCGTCCCGGTCGGGGTCGACGGCGGCGCCGTCGACCCGCACGCCGTCGACCCGGACGCCCTCGACCCGTGCACCCTCGACTCGTGCGCCGTCTGCCGGGTCGACGCTCGTGCCGGCGCGCGACTCGTCGGACGCGGCGGTCCCGGCGGCGCGGCGGGCCCGGCGGCGGCGCCACAGGCGTTCGCCGACCGAGACGAGCACGAAGCTGGCGAGCACGTACAGCGCGCCGACGATCATGTCCGTGACGTGGTGCTCGCCGCAGTAGCTGAGGGTGAACGCCATCGCGAGCGGGTACAGCGCGAGCAGCGGGATCCACCGCTTGCGCAGCCGGGTCATGAAGAAGCCGGCGACGCACAGCGAGAACGCGAAGTGCAGCGACGGCATCGCCGCCACCGGGTTGGCACCGAGCTGCGCGTGGTTGAGCATGTTGCCGGCGCCGTGCAAGCCGATCGCGTTGAAGCCGCGCGACGACAGCCGCGCCACCGGCTCGATCAACCCGTACTTGGCGGCCCACCACGGCGGCGCGGCCGGCCACAGGATGTAGGTGGACACCCCGGCGAAGGTCAGCAGCATCCAGCGGCGCATGAACGCGCCCCACGCGGCCCGGTTCCGCAGCCACAGCACCGCCGCCACGATGTAGACGGTGAGGAAGTGGGAGAAGTACACGAAGCTGACGCCGACGTCCCACGGGTGGATGTGGTTCGGGTCGTACAGGTGCTGCTGCAGCCACACCGTCGGGGTGACGCCGAAGATCGCGTGGTCGATCGTGAGCATCTCGTAGACGTGCGGCACCGTGGTCGACGTGTACGCCCAACCGCGGCTGTAGCTGTAGAGCACCAGGAACACCAGCACCGGCAGCCAGTCACGCAGGAACCGCAGGTGGTGGGTCCAGTGCCGGCCGTTGTTCCAGCCGATGGTCAGCACCCACAGCCAGATGCTCGCGAGGATCGGGTCGGTCGGCAGGCCGACCGTGACGCACCAGGCGACGAACAGCAGGCCGACGACCGTCATCCCGATGATCCGACGCCGGCGGCTGGTTCCGGTCGGCGTCGGCGTTTCGGGGCGCGGTGCCGGCGGGCCGGCCGAGTCACCTGCGTCGGCCCGTGCCGAGATCGGCGGCTGCGTCATCGGCGACCCCCATCACCCTGTTACGTCGCGTGGTCGGATCAGATTAGCCGTTGCCGGAAAGCACCCTGCGCACGAGCGCCGGTACGACGACTCCGATCGGTGCGGCGAACCGGCGCGCGGCGATCTCGTCGTACGGGGTGGGTTCGGCGTTGACGATCACGATCCGGGCGCCGGCCGCGGCGGCGAGGTCGACCAGGCCGGCGGCCGGGTGCACGGTCAGCGACGTACCGATGGCGACGAACACGTCGGCGGCCGCCGCGGCGGCGGTTGCGGTGGACAGCACCGAACGGTCCAGTTGCTGGCCGAACGCGACGGTGGCCGCCTTCTGTATCCCCCCGCAGGCGGTGCAGGCCGGGTCGGGGTCGCCGGAGGCCACCCGGTCGAGCACTTCGGTCATCGGCACCCGCCGGCCGCACTGCAGACATTCGACCTGGTAGAGGGTGCCGTGCAGCTCGATGACGCGGCTCGGGTCGGCGCCGGCGCGCTGGTGCAGGCCGTCGATGTTCTGGGTGATGGTCGCCCACAGCCGGCCGGCGCGTTCCAGCTCGACCAGGGCGAGGTGCGCGGCGTTCGGGCTGGCGTGCCAGGCCGGGTTGTCGCGCCTCGACAGCCAGGCGCGACGGCGCACGTCCTCGTCGGCGAGGTAGTCGGGCAGCGACACCAGGCCGACCGCCGCCGGATCGCGGGTCCAGACGCCGTCCGGGCCGCGGAAGTCGGGAATGCCGGACTCGGTGGAGATACCGGCACCGGTCAACACGGTGACGCGGTCGGCGTTCCGTAGCCAGCCCGCCGTCTCGTCGATCGCCGTACCGCTCAGCTCCGGCCGCATCGGCCCAGTCAATCACGCGAGCGCCGGACCCGGCCCGGGTGCACCGACGCGGGCGGCGCGCGGTCGGACCGGCGGCTCCGTACCGGGCCCGCCGGTCCTTCGCCAGGCCGGGTCAGTAGCCGAACTTCGCCAGGTAGGCGTCCAGGCCGGCCGGGTCGCGGCCGAGGAAGCCGACGTAGCCGTCCGGCCGGACCAGGACCAGCAGTGGCCGGTCGGGGTGCGCCCCGTAGCCGGCGTGCGCGTGCCCGCCGGTGTCGACCAGCGCGCCGGGCACCGCGGCACCGGGCCGGACCACCCGGCGTACCGCGAGCCCGTCCCGCGCCGCCGGGGCCGGCCCGGCGCCGAACGCCAGCACCGTCGCGTGCGGGCCGGCGAACACCTGGAACAGCCGTACCGGGGTGCCGTCGGCGTCGTGGCACGGCGCGTCCGGCGCCCGGACGCCGGCCCGTACCGGGGCGTCGAGCAACTGTTCGCCGGCCGGCCCGGCACCGTCGCCCCGCCCGGCACCGGCCGGACCGTCCCGGTCGACGGGGTCAGCACCGTCGACTGAGACGGCACCGTCGGCCGGGACGTCCAGGTCGGTGACCGACAGCGCCGAGTCGGGATAGCCGAGGGTGAGCTGGGCCAGCTCCGGGTCGTCCCGACGCAGCGCGTCGCCGTCCCCGGCGACCCCCTTGTCGTGCAGCGCGGTCGTGACGCCGAGCACGCCGGCCGCCACCGGCAGCCGCTCGTCCTGGTAGCTGTCCAGCAGCGGTTCCGGCGCTCCGGACAGCACCCCGGCGAGCTTCCAGCCCAGGTTGTAGGCGTCCTGGATGCTGGTGTTCAGGCCCTGCCCGCCGGCCGGCGAGTGCACGTGCGCGGCGTCGCCGGCCAGCAGCACCCGGCCCACCCGGTACCGGTCGACCATCCGGATGTTCGCCCGCCACACCGACGCCCAGACCACCTCGCCGAGGTCGAGATCGACGCCGGCCCGCGCGGCGAACAGCGCGTGCACCCCGGCGGTGTCCGGGGTCGGGTCGCTGCCGTCCAGCAGCGGCGCCTGCAGTTGGAACAGGTCGGTACCGCCGAGCGGGCACAGCCCGATGCCGGTGTCCGGGCCGTCGCCCCAGAAGTGCCAGTGTTCCCGGTCGAGGCCGGCGACGGGCAGGTCGGCGACGATGGACCGCTCCCCCTCGCGCGTCTCGCCGAGGAAGCCGACGCCGAGCGCCGCCCGTACGGTGGAACGGCCGCCGTCCGCGCCGACCAGGTACCGCGCGGTGACCGTCTCGCCGGTGCCCAGCTCGGCGTGGACCGCGGTCTCGTCCTGGTCGAAGCCGACGAGCGCGGTGCCGTACTCGACGGTGCCGCCGAGCTCGCGCAGCCGGTCGGCGAGGATCCGCACGGTGCGGGTCTGCGGCAGCATCCAGGCGTTCGGGTACGGCAGCTGCGGCGTCGCCGCGCGCTCCGGCGCCATCCGACCCTCGTACACCACGGTGTCGCCGCGGTAGGCGCGGATCGGCGGGTACGGCGAGCCGGCCGCGAACACGGTGTCGAGCACGCCGAGGTCCTCGAAGACCTCCAGGGTCCGCGGCTGCAGCCCCTTGCCGCGGGAGCCCGGGAACGGGCCCGGCCCGGCGTCGACGAGCCGATGCGGCACGCCGCGGCGGGCCAGTTCGATCGCCAGTGTCAGGCCGGCCGGGCCGGCTCCCACGATCACCACGTCGGTGTGGTCATCTCGCGCTCCCGGTTGAGTGAATTTCGATTCAGTGAATTCAAATTCAGCATGACCGCTGCTAGGTTCGCTGTCAAGTCCGCGCGAACCAGCCAGGCCCGGAGCGGTGCCGGCCCGCTGCGGCAGGAAAGAGGGATCGTCGATGGCACAACGCAAGTCGGCGTCCGCCGGCCGCGACGCGACGCCGGCCGAACCGCCGGCCGCAGGCCGCGGCGGGGAGCCGGCCGATCCGCCGGCGGCGGGCCCCGGCG